>CALUUN010000011.1 GCA_944323995.1 Candidatus Gastranaerophilales bacterium
GGGGGGGGTACTTCTTTAAGCTCTCACCGTGCGGGTTTCGGGGTATTTTGGAGTAAAGGTTTTACACTTGCGGAGGTATTAATCACTCTTGCAATAATCGGCATTGTTGCAGCATTGACAATACCAACCCTTGTACAGAATTACCAAGAGCGTGCATGGAACACTGCATCACAGGTATTCCAGAGAAAACTCGGTGAAGCATTAAGGGTAATGAATGTTCAAGGAACCTTAGCAGGCTATACAACAACAGAAGCATTTGTTGATGAATTGTCTAAACATATTAAGATAACAAGAATATGCGATAACGATGATATTACAACATGTTTTTCAGATACGGTAACCTGGGGTGATGAAGAAGTTGATATGTCTAAAGTTAAAAAAGCAAAAAACTTCGGACAAACCGACTGGGATACAAACACGGTAGCAGTACAATTTGCAAACGGAGTAAACGGGGTAATAGCATATAATCCTGATTGCAGACAAAACCAATTCAGTAATGATGTAATAACAATAGGAGAAACCGGCATAGGCACAGATTGTCTTGCAATACTATATGACGTAGACGGATTTAAGAACCCTAATACCGAAGGTAAAGATTTAAAGAATCTAAACGTAGCAAGTTTAGGGGGCAGCAACTGTGCAATAGAACTAAGTGACGGAACATGTTTCACTGCGCCATTCATACCAACACCAGTATTATCAGTACCAGAATGCGAGCAATTAGTAGCAGACGGTTATCCGATAAAAGAGTGTAATTTTGCCAAGGACTATTGGGCAGGTGCAGTAAAAGCATGCCATGACATGGGCTCAAGTTTACCTAGTCAGGAACAGTTAGACCAATTAGCGAGAGATTTGTATCCGGGCACAACAATATACACTGATTCTACAAAAAGCTACGGCGCAAGAGATAACGACCTAGCAGTATCAATGGGATTCATCACCTCGCCCGACTCCGAATTTTGGGTTTGGTCCAGTGAGGAGCACAACAGTAGCGTCGCGTACTACCGCTACTTCTTATCCACGCGCACATACCGGAATGACCCCGGCTACACTCGCCACCGCGACAACAGCCGCGGTCAGGCGGTGTGCTTAGCGGAATAGCATGTGTGCCGCAAGGCTGGTGAAGATATATTTAATAAAGCGGTATTTGTGACATTCCACAAGTGCCGCTTTTTAACAATATAACAGCCTCTCCCCTTGTGGGAGAGGCAGAATTTCAACACGAGGAACGAGTGTTAGAAATTCGGTGAGGGGTAATTTGAGAACTTCATGCATATTTAGACCCCTCACCCGCATTTGTAGTTCACTGCGTTCACACAACTGCTGCCTCTCCCACAAGGGGAGAGGCTACTGCTGTTGGTTCGCTTTGCTCCTCAAGTGGGGAGGGAGTTTCAAGCAGATAACCTATCCTGTGCGATGCGAAAGTCCGGGACACGACTTAATGTCTTTACTTATTTATATGTTTGGAGTAAAATCAGCTTGTAATGGTAACTAAAAAAAGGAGAGATTATCATGTCAAGAAAACCAATTATAGCCGGAAACTGGAAAATGAATCTGCTTCAATCAGAAGCAAGAGAACTTTTTGAAGGTATTAAATCTTTTGTAAAAGATTACACTGCGGTTCAATTACCGACAGTTGTTATTGCACCGACATTCACATCTTTGTGTGCCGTAAGTTCTGTTGCTTGTGACTGCGGATGCGGCGGTAATAAAATTTCGGTTGCCGCTCAAAACTGCCACTGGGAAAATTCAGGTGCTTATACCGGTGAAATTTCGGTTGCTATGGCTAAAGATGCAGGCTGTGACTATATTATTATCGGTCACTCCGAAAGAAGACAATATTTTTCAGAAACTGATGAAATGATTAACAAAAAAGCAAAAGCAATTCTTGCAGGCGGTTTGATTCCGATTATCTGCTGCGGTGAAACTCTTGAACAGCGCGAAGCAGGTATCACTGATGAACACATTGCAACCCAAATCAGAGCTGCTCTGTCTGGAATTTCTTCTGAAGATGTTGCAAAATCTGTTATCGCTTATGAACCTATCTGGGCTATCGGTACAGGCAAAACCTGCGATTCTGCCGAAGCTAACAGAGTTATTAAAATGATTAGAAGTGTTGTTAGTGATGTTGCAGGTGCTTCTGCCGCTGATTCTATCAGAATTCTCTACGGCGGTTCGGTTAAACCTTCAACCATTGAAGAACAAATGTCACAATCAGACATCGACGGCGCTCTTGTCGGCGGTGCTTCTTTGAAAGCTGACAGCTTCAATGAAATTATTGCAAACACTATGAAAGTTGCAGTTTAATTCTTTTTCATATCTTCTCAAAGCCGGAGGCGACTCCGGCTTTTTCTCTGTTGAAATTTTTTTATGTTCCTGTTAAAATTTTCTCATAGTACGAAATATAAAGAGGGGATCTGATATGTCTAAGAGAGTATTGTTATGTATAATGGACGGCTGGGGAATAAGTTTAAACCATCCGGAACACGATGCAACCAAACTTGCCAATCCTGTGCATGTTAATAAACTTGAAAAAGAAGAACTTTTTACAAAACTTCACGCAGACGGTGAATTTGTCGGACTTCCGGCAGGTCAAATGGGTAACAGTGAAGTCGGACACCTGAATCTCGGCGCCGGCAGAATTGTTTATCAGGATTTGTCAAGAATTAATAACGCAATTAAGGACGGTTCTTTCTTTAAAAACGACAAATTCTTAATGGCTATAGATCACGCAAAGAAAAACAATTCAGCTTTGCATATATACGGCCTTGTTTCTACAGGCGGCGTGCACTCATCACTTGATCATGTGATGGCATTGATTAAACTTGCCGCAGATAACGGTTTGAAAAGAGTTTATGTCCATGCGTTTCTTGACGGGCGTGACACTCCTCCGCAAAGCGCCTGCACTTTCTTGCAGCCGGTTGAGGATGAATTGAAAAAATACGGACTTCCGCCGATTGCAACAATTATCGGAAGATATTATATTATGGACAGAGATAACCGCTGGGAAAGAGTTGAAAAGGGTTATAACGCGCTTTTGCTCGGCGAAGGCGAACATGCCCCGTCTGCCTGCGAAGGTGTAAAACAATCCTATGAACGCGGTGATAACGATGAATTTGTTCTGCCGACGGTTATCGGAGGTGAAGAATCCAGAATTCATGATAATGATGCGATTATTTTCTTTAATTACCGTCCTGACAGAGCCAGAGAAATTTCAAAAGCAATTAACTTTGAAAACTTTGACGGATTTAACAGAAAAAAAGTCCTCAAAAACATCTGTTACGTTACAATGACACCGTACGATGAAACTTTCACTTTCCCTGTTGCGTTTGAAAAAGAACATCTCGTTAATATTCTCGGCGATGTTCTTGAAGCAAACGGGGTTAAGCAGTTCAGAACGGCTGAAACCGAAAAATACGCTCATGTAACTTTCTTTTTTAACGGCGGAATTGAAGAGCCTCAGCCTCACGAAACCCGTGTTCTTGTTGCATCTCCGAAAGTTGCGACCTATGATTTGCAGCCCGAGATGAGCGCACCAGAGGTTTGTGAAAATGTTTTGAAGGCAATTGATGACCCGCAGTACGGATTTATTCTCGTAAACTTTGCAAACCCTGATATGGTTGGCCATACAGGTGTTATTGAAGCTGCGAAAAAAGCATGTCATGTTGTCGATGAATGTGTCGGAAAAATTGCCGATGCCTGTAAAAAACACGATATTGTAATGCTTTTGACGGCTGATCACGGAAATTCAGAAGTTATGGTTAACGAAACGACAGGCAAACCGCATACTGCTCACACCACAAACGAAGTTCCGTTTGTTCTGATTAACGCTCCGGCAGGAACAGAATTGAAGCCGGGTGACGGCGCGCTTTGCGATATTGCACCGACTGTTTTGCAGCTGCTGGGTATTAATCAACCGAAAGAAATGACCGGTAAATCTTTAATTAAATAGGTAAGTATGACTGAAAACTGGGATATTGATTTTTCATTTAAAAAGAATAATATAGACGAGTTATTTTTTAATTTGAGTGAAAATCCGGAAGGCTTTAAAAATAAGGATTTCCGCTACACCTTGAGTTTGATTTATCAGATTGTGGAAGATGAATTTGCGGGAGTGTTTTTGAGTCCTTATACGCCGGCAAGAAATACTAATTTTTTCCTTGTGAACGATAATGACAAACTCTCTTTTTTCGTTACTCCGACAAATAATTTTCAATATTATTTAAAATCAAAAGGTTCGCTTTTCAGATTTAATTCGCAGGTTCTGGGCAAAGATGTCGGATATGCGTTGAGTTTGGATGTCGTGCTGGATTATTTCGGCGGGTTCGGCAATATTGTGGATATTGAATCTTTGACGCCGACGTTTGTTTATATGAACAAACTTACCTATTTTGTCATGAAGCTGATTGAAAAACTCTATTTTATCCCGACAATCAAACGTCACGGACAGATGTTCAGGATTATTTACGAGCCGATTATTTCAAATCAACAGCTTGCGCGGATTGTTAACCAGTTTGAAGAAAACATGCCGGAAAACCTTTTTATCAAAGGTGAAAAACCGAAAAACTTTGTGTATGAATTTATTTATAATTATTTGAACTATGTTATTTATAAATTTTTGGGCATAAAGGCATACAGGTTCAAAGATGTTAAATCAGGAACTTATCTTATAAAAGACCTTGAGCAGCGTTCGGTTATGAAGGGACTTGATATCGCCGAAAGTTTCTCACAGTGGTTTGATGAACTTTATCTTGGCAAATATGACGTTATTCCTTTCTTTAAAATCGAAAAAATTGAGGACGAACTTTTCAGGCTGAAAGTTTATATCAAAAACCGCAAAACAGATGAAAGTGTTTTGATAGATAAACTTTACACAGATGAAGAAGTTTTCGGCGCAAATTCTTCTGATATCGCAAGAATTGTCGAAAAGCAGCTCAATTACGCTATCCGTTACATGCCGGAACTTGAGGATTTGTTTGAAGATGAAGAAAAACTCGCGCTTGATTTGAATTTGAATGAAGTTTATAAAATCATCACCCAGACCGCTTATTATCTTCAAAAGGCTCAAATTGACGTTGTTTTACCGGATGAACTTGTGAATGTTGTTGTTCCCCGCGCTTCCATTAACGCAAAAGTCAAGGCATCGCGTTCGGCTGACCTTGCGGATATATTTAACAGCAGTACAGCAGGCAAAATTTCGCTCGACGATATTCTTGATTTTTCTTACGAAATCGCTATCGGAAACGACAAGATTTCGCTTGAAGAATTTAACAAACTTGTTGAAAACAGTACCGGGCTTATTAAATACAAAAATAAATACGTGCTTGTCGATAAAGACGAAAGCAAGAAAATATTTGAGCAGGTTGCAAAGGCAAATCTCAAATCAATGTCGAGAATGGAGTTAATCCATGCAGCGATGTCCGGACAGATTGATGAATACGATTTTGACTATGATGATGCGTTTGCAAGAGTTATAAAAGATTTTACAAAACCCGTAGAGGTTACCGTTCCCAAATCCTTGCATGGTGAATTGAGACCGTATCAGCAAATAGGTTTAAAATGGCTCTGGACAAATATTACAAAAGGATTCGGCGCGTGCATGGCCGATGATATGGGGCTCGGCAAAACAATTCAGGTTATAAGTTTGATTTTGAAAATGAAAGAAGAAGGCACTTTGAAAAAGCCGGTTCTTGTTATTTGTCCGACAACGCTTATAGGAAACTGGATGAAAGAATTGCAGATGTTTGCGCCTTCTCTTGACGCTGTTGTTTACCACGGCGCTGAAAGAAAGCTCGATGTGAAACATGATGTTATAATGACGACTTATGCAATTATGCGTATTGATGTTGAGGAGCTTAAAAAACAGGATTGGGGCGTTATAATTGTTGATGAAGCACAAAATATCAAAAACCCCGATACAGCACAGACACTTGCAATAAAAATGCTTAAATCCGATGTTAAAATCGCCATGACCGGTACTCCGGTCGAAAACAGACTGACTGAATTGTGGAGTATTTTTGATTTTATCAATAAAGGTTATCTTGGCTCGCTGAAGGATTTTCAAAAGAGTTATGCAATTCCGATTGAGCGGTTTAAGGAAACTTCGCGTGCCGCCAAGTTAAAAATGTCGGTGTCGCCGTTTGTTTTAAGACGTTTGAAAACGGATAAACACGTAATAACCGATCTTCCCGAAAAAATGGTACTTAACGAATACTGTTATCTTTCCAAACCGCAGGCGGTTCTTTACGAAAAAACTCTTAATGAAATGATGGACAAGATAAGCGGATTTACGGGAATCAACAGACGCGGAAATATTTTCAAACTCATTACGGCTTTGAAACAAATCTGCAATCATCCTTACCAGTTCTTAAAATCGGGTGAGATGAATAAAGAGCTTTCCGGCAAGATGGAAAAATGTATTTCAACGGTACAGACAATTCTTGATAACAATGAAAAAACGCTTATATTCACTCAATACAAAGAAATGGGCGATATATTGACAAAGATTATCGGAGAAGAATGCAATACAGAGCCTCTGTTCTTCCACGGTTCGCTAACCGTGCCGCAGAGGGAAGAATTGATTGACAAATTCCAGAATGATGATAATACTAAAGTTATGATATTGTCTTTAAAAGCCGGCGGAACGGGGTTGAACCTGACAAAAGCGACAAACGTAATTCATTACGACCTGTGGTGGAACCCTGCGGTTGAAGATCAGGCAACCGACAGAACATACCGTATCGGGCAGGATAAAAACGTTATGGTGCACAGGATGATTACGCTCGGAACTTTTGAAGAAAAGATTGACGAAATGCTTAAGTCTAAAAAAGAACTTGCAGACCTTGCGGTTTACGAAGGCGAAAAGATTATTACCGAACTTTCGGACGAGGAAATTTACAATATATTCACGCTTTCAGCCTGATGCTTGATATTTATTTTGTTTTGTGGTATTGTAAAACCTGTACCCGATAAGATTTATAAAGGTGGTGAAAATATAAATGGCAGAAGTTAAAGTCGGCGAAAACGAATCAATTGAAAGCGCATTAAGACGTTTCAAGAAAAAAATTCAAAAAGCCGGTATCTTATCCGAAGTTAAAAAACGTGAAAGATATGAAAAACCGAGCGTTAAAAGAAAACGCAAATCAGAAGCTGCTCGTAAGAGAAAAGTTTAATAAAAAAAACTTAAAAAAAAGTTCCTGTAAAGGAACTTTTTTTTATTGCCAAAATTAAAAAAATATGCTATATTAAAACAGTAGAGCGACACATGAATAACGAAAGGGGCTAAAAGTATGATGGATAGTGAATTTCAGCCTAAATGGGGGGGGGTACTTCTTTAAGCTCTCACCGTGCTGGTTTCGGGGTATTTTGGAGTAAAGGTTTTACGCTTGCGGAGGTTTTAATCACTCTTGCAATCATCGGAATAGTTGCGGCACTGACAATCCCGACGTTAGTGCAGAACTATCAAACAAGAGCATGGAACACAGCATCACAGGTATTCCAGAGAAAACTCGGTGAAGCATTAAGGGTAATGAATGTTCAAGGAACCTTAGCAGGCTATACAACAACAGAAGCATTTGTTGATGAATTATCTAAACATATTAAGATTACAAGAATATGTGAAAATGATGATATCACAACATGCTTTTCAGATACCGTAACCTGGGGTGATGAAGAAGTTGATATGTCTAAGATTAAAAAAGCTAAAAACTTCGGACAAAATGATTGGGATACAAATACAGTTGCCGTACAATTTGCAAACGGTGTGAACGGTGTAATAGCATACAATCCGGATTGCAGACAGAACCAATTCAGTAATGATGTAATAACAGTAGGAGAAAACGGAATAGGAACAACCTGTCTTGCAATACTGTATGATGTAGATGGATTCAAGAACCCTAATACCCAGCAAAAAGATTTAAGAGGCCTAAACGTAATAAGTTTAGGCAGCAACTGTGCAATAGAACTAAGTGACGGAACATGTTTTACTGCACCTTTCTATCATATTGCATTAACCCATGCAGAATGTATAGAAAGACAATCAGAACTTGGCATAGAATATTGTAAAGATGACAATAATGATTTCTGGGGCGGTGCAGTAAAAACATGCCATGATATGGGCTCAAGTTTACCGAGCCAGGAACAGTTAGACCAATTAGCGAGAGACTTGTATCCCGGAGCAACAATAAATACGGGCATAGGAGTAAGTAGTACAGGTGGCAGCAGAGATAACGACCTTGCAGTATCAATGGGCTTTATCTCATCTTCCGGCTATACGTTTTGGCTGTGGTCGAGTGAGGAGAACAGCAAGTCCTACGCGTACTACCGCTGCTTCAGCCCCACGAGCACGTACCGTACCAGCAACATCCGCGACATCAGCAACGCTTAGGCGGTGTGCTTAGCTGAATAGCGTGAGTATTGCAAGGCTGGAAAATATATGTTTAAAAAGCGGTATTTGTAACTTTCCACAAGTACCGCTTTTTAACAATAGAACAGCCTCTCCCCTTGTGGGAGAGGCAGAATTTCAACACGAAGAACGAGTGTTAGAAATTCAGGTGAGGGGTAATTTGAGAACTTTATGCATATTGACCCCTCACCCGCATTTGTAGTTCACTGCGTTCACACAACTGCGGCCTCTCACCTTCACTTCGTTACGGAAGCAGGCTCACACAACTCGTTCCTCGTTGGTTCGCTTTGCTCCTCAAGGGGCGAGGCTATTTTGCTGTTGGTTCACTTTGCTCCTCAAGGGTGGGAGGGAGTTTCAGGCACATTATTGCGACGACAATGCGTTTACTACGTCGGACTTGCGTCTGTATCGGATTATTCGGGGTGCCGGCGGAGTAACGTCCGACCGGCACCTTACGGGCTGGGTTCGCTTCGCTCACACGGCGCCCTACCGAAAATCCGCCTCGTAATGGCATATTATTGAGCGGAGCAAATCCAAGACACGACTTAACAACTTTTTTATTTCGTTTCAATAAAATTAGTATTCGGGATATATTCGGATTTATGGCCGCTCAATTCAATTTTATTAATTATATTAGCGCGTTTTTTGCGGAAAAGCATGTCGACAAAGGCTTCCAAACGTGTTATGAAGCCGGCTTCGCCCGTGTGTTCATCTATTGTTAAATTCAAGAGCGGTTTGTTAAATCTTTTTGCTTTTCTCGTGATACGTTCAACCATCAGCGAATCAGGCCCGCAGCCGAAGGCAGTGAGAGTTATTACGCCGTCTATTTTGTTGTCTTTAAGATAGTGGCCTGCGCTTCCTGTCATGTCGTATTCGTTTGCCCAGTATTGCTCATTGCCCAAAGAGGCAATACCGTCGTCAAGCTGTTCGTTTGAAAGCTGAAGCGAGGTGTAAACTTTTACGTCCATTGCCTCAAGTTTATCAAATATCTTCATGCAGGTTCTGTCATCGTAAATATTGTATCCGTGCGATACAAGTGCAATTGAAATCGGGTATTCTTTTGTTTGATTTTCAATGAAAACTTTGCCTTGCAGGGCGTAGTTTATGGCTTTTTTATAGCTCATGCCGGATTTAGCCATTATATGGAAGTTGTTATAGCATCTCCAGCCGGCTTTTGAGGCTTTTTTGATAACTTTTTCGTCCGTAATCCCGAACGGTGCAGCCATTTCAGTCAGAAATTCATACAGCCCGTGATTTTTTTCCGATTTGTCGAGCGTTGCCTCAACCATTGTAAAATCACGTTTAACAACGTTTCTTACAAGATCCGGCAGCCCTCTGATTTTTGAACAGTTATAAATTTTCGGCGCTATTGACTGGATTGACGGTACAAGAATCTTGTCCACGCCTTTGTCAATCAAGTTTAATATATGTCCGATGTAAACCTTAATCGGCAGGCAGGTTTCCGTTACAACAAGCGCAGAACCGTTTGACATTGTCTGCTTTGTTGTTATGTCAGATAAAACTATTTTTATCCCGAGATCGGTAAAAAATCCGTAATAAAAAGGGTAATTGTTATAAAAAGACATCGCCCGCGGAATGCCTATTACTTTTTCTGTTTTTGTTTCGTTTGTCATGTTCATATCCCGATTAAAATTTCTACTACTTTTATAATACTACAACTTTTAATTATTTGACAGATAAAAATATAAAATTTAACAATTTTGTTGTATTATTTTGGTATGCCACACTTTTTTATTTCGTCAAAAGATGTTAATAACGGCCGCGTTGCAATATCCGATAAAGAAAATTACCGGCATATTGCAAAATCTTTGCGCATAAGAAAAGGTGAAAAACTGCTTTTAATTGACGAAAACAAAATTCAGTACGAAACTGTTGTCGAAAACGTTACAACTGATGAGGTGCTGGTAAAAATTGAAAATAGTTATAAATCTGATAGAAGCCTTGATTTCGGATTATATCTTGCGCAAAGTCCGCTCAGAAGTGATGCGCAATCCTTTGTTGTCGAAAAAGCTGCAGAACTTGGCGTCAAAGGACTTTATCCCGTTCATACTGATAATTGTGCTCTCAGTCCTGAAATTATTAAAAAGAAAATAGATAAGTGGCAAAAAATTATGTACGAAGCCTCAAAACAGTGCGAACGCGCGGATGTTCCGGTCTGCTTTCAGCCGGAAACTCTTGAAAACCTTATTGAAAAATTCAGCCGCGTAATCGTATTTTGCGAGCGTATTGCAGAAAAAACTTTGAAAGATATCAAGCCGATTAATAAAGGTGATGAGGTTCTTGTGATTATCGGCCCTGAAGGCGGATTTTCCGAGAGAGAATTTAAACTTTTTAAAGACAAAAATCTTGATATGCTTACGCTCGGCTCGTTAATTTTGAAAGCGGAAACTGCGGTTACGGTTGCACTCGGGAATATTATATATGAATTTAATTCAAACAATTAAAAATGACAAAATTTTGAATATTATATCTGAAGAATTTGACAACGATGTTTTTGTCGTAGGCGGTGCCGTCAGAGATTTTGTGCTGAATAAATCAGTT
This sequence comes from Candidatus Gastranaerophilales bacterium, assembly GCA_944323995.1. GTDB lineage: Bacteria > Cyanobacteriota > Vampirovibrionia > Gastranaerophilales > Gastranaerophilaceae > SIG32. Next base: position 10,967 of record CALUUN010000011.1, read on the forward strand.
TTGGACCGCGATTTGATTGTATGCGATTGCCATGCGAAAGATTTTGCGCTTAAACTTGCGGATAGATTTGATGCAAAATTTATTCCGCTTGATGAAGAAAATAAAATATACAGGCTTGTATTTCCGGATAAAGCGAATTTTCTTGATATAACAAACCCTGTCGAAAATTCTCTCAGAGCTGATTTGCTGCGCCGTGATTTAACGATTAATGCCGTTGCGGTTAATCTTAAGTCTTTTGAAGTTGTTGACCTTGTAAACGGTCTTGAGGATTTGAAAAATAAAAAATTAAATTTAATTTCGGAAAAAAATTTCATTGATGATCCGCTAAGACTTTTGAGAGTGTTCAGATTTCACGCAAATACAGGGTTTGATATCACTCCCGAACTGTCTGCAGTCGTTAAAAAACATGCCCGATTAATTCACAAACCTGCGGTTGAGCGCGTTAATTATGAAATTATGAAAATGTTCTCGGGCGAATTTGTTCATCAATCACTTTTGCTCTGCGATGGGTGCGGACTTTTGGAAGAGTTGTTTCCGGTTGTGAAAGAATTAAAACTTGTTCCGAAAAACTCTCACCATCACCTCGACCTTTTTCACCACAGTGTTGAAACGGTCAGAAATATCACCGAAATTTATAAAAATTCCGATAATGCGGTAAGGGAGCATCTGGAAAAAGTTGATTTCGGAGGTTTTCCGCGAATCGCGCATCTTAGGCTCGCCGGTTTTTTGCATGATATAGGAAAGTATTCTACCTGGATGATTGAACCCGATACAGGCAGGCACAGATTTATAAAACATGATGATGCGGGCGCAAAACTTTCTCTCAAACTTTTGAAAGATTTGCATTTTTCAAACAAGCAGATTGATTATATTTCAACTTTGATTAAATACCACATTTATCCCTCGCATGTTATGTGTTCGCCGGAAATTACCGACAAAATTATGATGCGGTTTGTAAGACGTATGAATGACAGTGCAATTGATAATATCATTCTTGCAAAAGCTGACCGCCTCTCTGCGCGCGGCCCGCTGATTACTGATGAAATTGTCGTGAATAATATTTCTTCGCTTTCAAAATTGCAGGATTTTTATCTCAACGTTAAAGATTCCCTTAAGCCTCTGCCCAAATTGCTTTCCGGCAACGATGTTATGCGCGAACTTAATATAAAACCGTCTCCAAAATTGGGCGAAATTATGGATGCTTTGTATGAAGCTCAACTGAATGGTGATGTCATGACATGTGATGACGCGCTCAAATTTATTCGAAAATTCAGGTGATTTTTTCTTTATATTGCAAAAAATTTACAAAAATTTACAATTTTTTTTCTGAAATAAATTGTACTTTTTACATTTTTTCGTCTGTTTTTTTTATTTTTATTTTTATTTTTTATGATTTTTGTTTTTAAAAAACGTATTTTTATAAAAAAAATTAAAAATTCCTCTTTACATTAACTTAACAATCTTGCCTTACGGGGCAATTTTTAAAATTGACCGCTTTTAATTTTAATGAACTGTTGTTATAATAACAATATTAAAAGGTTAATTTCCAGACAGTAATTTATGATTAACAGAATTAGCAGTGTAGAAAACAGTAAATATACCCCTAATCGGGATGTAAAACATCAACCGGCTTTCAAAGGCGTTGGCGATGTTTTGTTGCGCGGCATTCAGCTTTGCGAAGAAATGCCGATGGTTAACGTATCTGTACTGGATTTGTCAACTGCGATTATTCCGCGTACAATTATAGAAACCAAAGAATCTAATGCTTATGCCGGTATGGAAGCGTTCCGCCGTGAATCCTCAGGGTTGATTGTTAACTGTCTTTTGCCCAGCTTTATTGTTATGGGTATGGCTGCGCTTTTGCAAAAAACAGGTATGTTCAAAGATATTAAGGGTATGTCTAATGTCTGGGCAAACGAAGAATCTTTGAAAATAGTTCAAAAATATCTTCAAAATGCAGAAGGCAAAGGTTCAATAAAACTTGAACATGCTCTGAAATCTTTCGTTAACGATTTGTCAGGTATTGACGGAAATACTAAAAAAGCGTTTAAAGATTTTGATTTGCAATCCGGCATAAAAGCCGCTGCAAAATCTTCCCGTCTCAAAAACGGCAAAAAACTTTTCAACAGAGGTTATGCGGAAATTGCAGGCAAAACCCATATGACCGAACACCTTGAACTTAACGGTAAAGTTCTTTCTAAAAACCTTAAAGGATTTATGGAAGATTTCGTTTATGTTCATAAAGCGGTTGAAAAGAACGGCATAAAAACCGCTGAAGAGTTTTCTAAATTTATTAATAAATCAGTAAAACTGGTAAACTGGAAAAGTTTTGCAGGTTTGGGTGTCATTTTGCCGCTTGCTATATCAATGCAGCCTTTGAACAGATGGCTTACCGCAAGACACTCCGGTGTAAAAGGCGCGCCTATTTACAAAGATTTTGCACAAAATAAGGACAATCGTGAACTTTCTTCAAATGAAAAAGCTGCACTTTTAAAACAAAAATTTATATCCGTAGGTTCAATGCTTGCAGTTATGCTTATGTCAATGGGCTTTAAACTGCCTAATAAACAGATGCTCCAATTCAAAGGAATTTTCCCGACAATGGATCAGGCAAGGTTTATTTCAACAGCAACTTTTGCAAGCCGTATGATGGCATCTGAAGATAAAAACGAACTCAGAGAAGCAACCATACGTGATATAGCAACCTTCTCAAGTCTTTACTTTTTAGGTGATTACGCCGCAAAAGGTGTTGCTACGCTTATTGAAAAAGTAAGACCGGATGTAAAATTGTTGAACAGATTAAAAGAAACCCCGAAAGATGCAAATGCAATGAAAAAATTCTTGCACTGGGTTAAAGACGTAAGTCTGAAATCCTCGGATGAAGTTGCCGGCAAAACAGCCAAAAACTTCCGCTCCGTATGCCAGCTCGGCAATCTGGCATTCTCATTGCTTGCCCTTGGTATATTTATCCCGCTTTATACCCGTACACAAACTAACAAAAAACGTGAAGCGGAGTTGAAAAAGCTGGCGGAATCCGTTAGTTCTACAAACGGATTTTTGAAAGACCAAATCAAAAATAATTCACCCGCATTTAAATCTTTTTTTAGTTTACAATAGGTATAGAACATGAAAGTACAACAAATTAATCAACAACAAAACTACAATAAGAATAATAACCGTCAAACCTTTACCGGTGCTGCGGATACAGCTGTTCAGTTATTGAGATTTCTTGATACGAATCAGGCATGGGGTGCAACAGCGGTAGACTTTTCGTGCATGGTTGCACCGAGAACTTTAACCGATTTTACAAGAGGTCCTGCAGCAGGTGTTGAAACATTGCGCCGTGAGGCAAGCGGTACTGTTAACCATGCGGCCGTAGGTCTTGTATACGGGCCTCTTGCAGGTATGCTGCTTGCTGCGGCAGTAAATTCAAAATACGGTATAAAAGCTCAAAATATTTATGCTGATTCTGATGCTGTAGATATATTGAGCAAGTTCCGCTATGATGTTTTGAAGTCAGACAGTTCGGATAACGCAATTGATTATGCAAAACGCGTTGCCTCAAGTATTTCTTCAGGCGACGGTAAAAAATTCTTATCTGAAGATGCAGGTGAAAAATTTGCCCGAACTCTTGCTAAAGAAATTAAATCACCCGACAAAGCCAATAAAGCAATGCTTAAAAATATTGTTCTTTCCGATTTGGGCGAAGAAGCGAACATCCTTTTAAAATCGGGTGAAAAAGAGGTTAAAACTTCTCTTAACGATATTGTTGATAACATCACTTCAATGTCAAAAGCGCTGTTTAAGGATAAAGTTGTTGAATCCTTTAATCACGCAGCAAAATTTGAAGATGTAAATTTTGTAAAAACATTAAAGAATTTCGGGCTTCGAAGATCATTGCTCGGCCTCGGAATTGCATCAGCAATTGGCTGCTGTATTCAGCCGTTTAATATTTATTTGACTAAAAAGAAAACAGGCAGCGACGGATTTGTCGGTGTAGAAGGCCGTGAAAAAGATAAATCAGCCGGATTTATGGCTTTGAAAACTGGCGTTGCGGCCGCATTCGGTACTATGGTTTACGGCTTGATTACAAAATTCAATCCGAAAAACTTCCTGCCTAACATCCAATACAAAGGCATTACGCCGACTTTGAATCAGTTCAAACTTGTTTACGGTTTGACTATTATGTCAAGATTTTTAGCTGCCCGTGATAAAGATGAATTGCGCGAAGCAACTGTAAAAGACACGCTCGGTTACCTGAGCTGGCTTGTATTCGGTAACTTTGTTGCAAGAGGCACATTAAAAGCTCTTGATAAAAACCTAATCGGCAAAACAAGAGATGAAGTCCTCTACGGTGCATTGAAAAAAGCAGGTATTTCAACCGTTAAAGACGGTAAAGCATTACCGTTCAAAGAATTATTGAAATTACTGCCGAAAACCGATAAAGCTGCAAGAAAGAGTCTGCGTTACTTAAATATTGCACAGCTTGCCGGTTATGCATTCTCCGGAATCGTGCTCGGTGTCGGTGTTCCGAAATTGAATATATATATGACGAAGAAAAGTGAACAAAAACGTGCTCAACTCCGAGCAATGAATCCGGCAAACAATATGCTTAAACCCGAAAACATAGCATTTTTAAGCAGCCAGATGAGTTTCACATCAAATAAATTGCTCGGAAAAGACTAATTGTTCTGTGCGTTTGCACCGGAAACAACCTCGATGAGTTCTTGAGTAATCGCGGTTTGTCTTGTTTTGTTGTATTCAATCGACAAATCATGCAGCATTTTTTCCGCGTTGGAAGTCGCAGCAGACATTGCAGTCATTCTTGAAGCCAATTCAGAGGCTTGAGCTTCCAACAGTGCCTGATAAATAATATTTGTAATGTATAAAGGCACAACTCGCTGCAAAATGGTTTCGGTATTCGGCTCAAATTCCATAAGAGGATCTATTTTGCGGATAGTTTCATCCGATTCCGGTTTTTGAACCGGCAGTACAACCCAGTCCTCGGTGTAATAACTCATCATATTTTTAAACCTTGTCGTTACAATTTCAATTTTGTCTATTTGACCTTCGACAAAGTATTTTGCAATATCTTCGGTTATTATATTAGCTCCGGAAGGAGTCGGATTGTTTGCAACCCCTAAATATTCGCCGGCAATTTCACAATTAAAATCTTTGCATTTTTTCTTTAAAACCGAAAGTCCTTTTTGGCCGACAATAAAGAGCTTGCAATTTATACCGCTTTGTGAATAATTTTCAATAATTTTCACGGTTTTACGGATAATATTTGCGTTATATGCGCCGGCAAGCCCTTTGTTTGATGTCAAAACCAGAATACCAACGGAATTTACCGGTCTTTCGGCCAGCAGACAGGGATAATTGTCTATGGCTGATTTAACTTTTACATTGCAGTCGGTAAGGCTGCCCACAGAGGTTAAAAGTTTTGCAAACATGGTGTTCAATTCAGCCGTAAACGGTCTTGATGCCTTAACTGCATTTTCGGCACGTTTTACTTTTGCCGCTGCAACCATTTTCATTGCACGGGTAATCTTTTTGGTGCTTTCAACACTCTGTATTCTGTTTTTGATATCTTTTAAGTTAGCCATTTTTTACCTTTTTAGAATGTTTTTTTAAAGTTTTCAATTGCATCTTTCAGCTGTTTTTTATCCTCGTCTGACAGAGCACTGCCTTTGTTGAGTCTGTCCGCAAGTTCAGCCAAATTAGCTTTTAAATGTACAAACCATTCTTTTTTAAATCTGCCGATATCGCTTGTTTTAACATCATCAAGCAGACCTTCGTTAGCCGCAAAAAGTATGCTTACCTGTTCTGCAACGCTTAACGGATTGTATTGCGGTTGTTTCAAAACTTCAGTGAGTTTTTCACCTCTTAAAAGCTGGTTTTTAGTTGCCTGATCAAGATCTGACGCAAATTGTGCAAACGCTTCCAGTTCTCTGAACTGAGCCAAATCAAGTCTTAACTGGCCTGCAACCTGTTTGATCGCTTTTGTCTGGGCTGCGCCGCCGACACGTGAAACAGAGATACCGGCGTTAATTGCCGGTCTTACACCAGCGTTAAACAAGCCTGATTCCAAAAATATCTGGCCGTCTGTAATTGAGATTACGTTTGTCGGAATGTACGCCGAAACGTCGCCGGCTTGAGTTTCAATAATCGGTAAAGCGGTAATGCTTCCGCCGCCGAGTTCGTCATTCAATTTTACCGCACGTTCAAGCAGTCTTGAGTGAAGATAGAATACATCACCCGGATAAGCCTCACGTCCCGGCGGTCTTTTTAACAGCAAACTCATTGCACGGTAGGCCTGAGCGTGTTTTGAAAGGTCATCATAGACTATCAAAACTGATTTGCCCTGTTCCATAAATTCTTCGGCAATCGCAACCCCTGCAAACGGAGCAATATATTGAAGCGGAGCAGATTCATCCGCTGTTGCCGAAACAATTATTGAATAATCCATTGCACCGTGATTTTCTAATGTTTTTGCCAGCTGTGCAACAGTTGATGCTTTTTGTCCGATTGCCACGTAGATACAAATAACGTCTGTATCTTTCTGGTTAATTATTGTATCTATGGCAATTGCTGTTTTACCGGTTTGTCTGTCGCCGATAATAAGTTCACGCTGTCCGCGTCCTATAGGTGTAAGACCGTCAATTGCGGTCAAACCTGTTTGAAGGGGCTGGTGAACCGATCTTCTTGCAACAATACCCGGCGCAACACGTTCAATAGGACGTGTTTTTGTATATTCAATTTCACCTTTGCCGTCAAGCGGTTTGCCTGTAGGGTCAATAATCCTTCCGATTAAATTGTCGCCTACTGGAACAGATGCAATGCGGCCGGTTGTTTTTACCGTCATACCTTCTTTAATCTGCGTGTAATCACCGAGAATTACGACGCCTACGTTATCTTCGTCAAGGTTCATTGTAATCCCGAGGGTATCATGCCCGTCTTCAAATACGACAAGTTCACTTGACATTACGTTTCTTAAACCGTAAATTCTGGCAATACCGTCACCGACTTCAAGAACACTGCCGGTATTTGCAACTTCTGTTTGAAGCTCATAATTTTCAATTCGGTTCTTAATAATAGAACTGATTTCATCAGGTTGTATTAGTGTCATAAGTTCCCCTTTATAATATTTTTACTTAAACTTTCAAGTTTGTTTTTTATGCTTGTATCAATCACGTTATCGTCAATCTGAATTACAAGACCGCCGATAATCGAAGAATCTTGCTGCCAGTCGGCGCGTATTGTTTTTTGAAGTTTTTCCGCTAATTTTGCGGAGATTTTATTTTTGTAATCTTCCGAAAGCTCAATTGCCGAAATAACCGTAACATTTTTTATGCCCTGTATTTCGTCAAGTTCTTTTTTATATGCGCTGACAATTGAATCAAATTCGCCGAAACGTTTCTTTTCCGCAAGAAGTTTCAGCAAATTTAAAATCTCAGGATGAACCTGATTTTTGAAAACATCGTCTATGACCGCAGCTTTTTGCTCGGTAGAAACTGCCGGTGAAATTAAAACACTGCGCAGTTCCGTTGAACTTTCCAAAATTTTTTCAACTGTTTCAAGGTTAATTGAAATATCTTCATAGCGCATTTTACCGTCCTGTGCTGTTTTAATCAGGGCGTCCGCATATATTTTTGCTGATTTTGAAATTTTTGTAATCATAATTTTACCTTGTCCAGTTCATTAAGACTTGCGTCAATAAATTTTTCGTGCAGTTCTTGGTTGAGTCTTGCTTCAATATTTTGTTTTGCAAGTTCCATTGAATCAACAACCGCGCCTTGAGTCAATTTTAGCGATAAATTTTTTTCTTCGGCCGATAGTACACGCTGAACGTTTTCTTCAATATGCTTGAGTTGTTCTTCGGTTGTTTTAAGAATCTGCCCGGTGAGGTTACGGGCATTTATTTCTGCGTTTTCAAGACGCTCTTTAACCTCATTATCCGTATTTGCGGCTGTTTTTTGCGCCGTTATCAATTCTTTTTGTGCATTTTCTTTTTCGGATTTGGCGTTTTCTATGGCAAAAGCGGCATCATTTTTAATTTTTTCAATAATACCTGCAATGTCAATTTTTACAAAAACAGCGGCAATTATTATTACCAGTATTGCAAAGTTAAATGTATTTGATTGTACTATTGTATTCCACAGATCTGCCATGTTTTATCCTAATATTTTTGATGTTATAACTTCCGCCAAATCTTTTACTGTATTATCAAGATTTGACTTAATCCGGTCATTCTCATCCGAGAGGTTTGCTTTTTGGCGGTTGATTTCATTGACCGAATTGTTTTTTGCCTGCTGTGTACGTTCTTTTGCCTGCAAATTCGCATTTTCAACGCTTTCTGAAATCAACTTTTTACTGTCATCGTATGCTTTATTGAGTTTGCTTTCACGTTCCGCAAGCAGTCCTGATGCGGTATCTCGCGAATTTTTCGCCTCATTTAAAGTATCATCAACAAGTTTTTCGCGCTCTGAAATGATATCAGTCAAAGGCGCATAGAAAATCTTGTTCATAAGAAATACGAACAAAATGAAACTTATTGCTGATACTAAAAATGTTGCGTTAAATTCCATATTTTACCTCTACATCAAGCCGACTAATTTAGCTGCGATAACGAAAGCATAAAGTGCGCAGGCTTCTGATAATGCAGCACCAAGAAGGAAGAAACCGAATGCTTTACCCGAAACTTCCGGTTGTCTTGAAATTGCATCCATAAGCCCTTTTGTTGCAAAACCGATACCTAATCCTGCACCGATTGCACCAAAACCAATTGCGACACCGCCGCCCAATTGTGCCAAATCAGAAATTGTTTTTAATTCTTCCATTTTTATCTCCTTATTAATTAATGTTCATCGCCTGTAGCAGATGAAACATACGCTATAGTCAACATCATAAATACGGTTGCCTGAATAAATGCCACAAGCAGTTCAAACAACATTATCGGCAGCGGCAAAAAGTATGCAAATACTCCGAGTGCTACCGTAACCAAAATTTCGCCCGCAAATATATTCGCAAAAAGTCGGATTGCAAGACTCAAGGGTCTTGTAATCATTTCAAGAAGTTCAACAAGCATCATTATAATCCCCGTAAAGCTGAATTCATGCAAAAAGAACTTCGGGCCTTTTTTCATAATTCCCATGGCAACATAATATATTAAGACGATTATCGCCATTGCCGCCGTAAGGTTTAAATCGTTTGTCGGAGAAGCTAATTCGCCGCTTTTTAAATGTATAATTTTCAAAGGCAGCTGCCCCATAAGGTTTGCGGTTAATATAAAAAGAAAGAGTGATGCAACCAGCGGAACATGCTTTCTGTTATCATTCGGAATCATTGTATCAAGCGTGCCCCAGAAAAACTTCATCATGCTCTCCGATACAGCCTGCAATTTCCCCGGAATTATTGAAAGTTTGCGGGTCGCAGCAAATGCAAATAATAAAACAACAGCCATCGCAAACCACATTGTGAAAATGGTATCCAGATTGAATGACATGCTGTGTCCTGCTATTACCGTATTATAAACCCAGTGTCCGGTTTCACTCATATCTCTCTCCTTACAAAATTTATTCTAACTCAAGCAAAAAAAATTAGCAAATATATTTTTCCAAGTTTATTTTTTGTACAATTTTTAACAAATATTTTGTGTTTGTTGTACAATTATTATATATTTCAATTTTTTAAGAGTGAGAAATGCAGGTTATAACCCTAGAAGAAGTTAATTCAACAAACCTTTATGCTAAAGAAAATTTAGCCTCTTTTGCTGACAAAACGGTTATAAGAGCACTCAGGCAGAGTGCCGGCAGAGGACGCTTTTCGCGCAGCTGGATTGATTTAGGCAAAGAGAATTTGTTTATTTCTTTTGTACTCAAACCGTCGGATTCTTTTGACCCTGTTTATTCAAACCTTACGCAGTATTTGTCCGTGGTGCTCTGCAAATTGCTTGAAAAATACGGTGCGGCATGTGAAATTAAGTGGCCGAATGACGTACTGGTTAACGGTAAAAAGATTGCAGGAATACTTGCGGAAACAGTTATGTCGGGTAATATTTTTAAAGGGCTTGTTCTGGGTATAGGTGTGAATTTGAATGCTGATCCGCTTTCTCTTTCAAAAATAACCGGCAGGGAAGCTGCCGCGTTAAACATAGAATTAAACATGGAAATTTCTGCGGAACATTTTTTGCATAAACTTACCTCGGATTTTTTTGCCGGCTATGATGAATTTTTGAATAAAGGTTTCAGTTTTATAAAATCGGATTACATTTCGCGGGCATCATTTATTGATACCGAAGTCTGCGTTCAGGGCATAAACGATAAAAAATGCGGAATTGCGAAGGGTGTTAACGATTTTGGCGAGCTTGTTTTAGACGCTGCTGACGGGCAATGTGTTCTAAATATAGGTGATATTCTTTGATAATTATTGTACGAAAAATATAGTGAAAGGAAAAATTATGGGAAAAAAACTTATTAAAGTCATGGATACCTCGTTCAGGGACGGTTTTCAATCCGTATACGGCGCAAGAGTATTCGTTGATGATTTTATTCCTGCATTGCAGTCTGCTGTTGCGGCAGGTATTAATCATTTTGAAGTGGCAGGCGGAGCAAGATTCCAGTCACCTATTTTTTATTGTAATGAAAATGCTTTTGAAACAATGGACAAAATCAGAGCTGCGGTCGGCCCGGACGTAAATTTGCAATCGCTCGCACGCGGTGTGAATGTTGTTGGGCTTGATTCACAGCCGAGAGATATTATTAATCTTCATGCAAAAATGTTTAAAAAACACGGTATTACAACTGTTAGAAACTTTGATGCGCTGAATGATGTTAACAATCTTATATATTCAGGTCAATGCATTAAAGATAACGGCTTAAAACATGAAATCACAATTACTATGATGGAGCTTCCGATTGGTTGTACCGGAGCGCATGACGTTGATTTCTATGAAAAAGTTCTGAGAAACATCCTTGATGCGGGAATACCGTTTGATTCAATCGCATTTAAAGATGCTTCGGGAACTTCTGCACCGAGAAAAGTTTACGAAACGGTTAAACGTACACGCGAAATCCTCGGCAATGACATGCACATAAGGTTCCATTCGCATGAAACTGCCGGTACCGGTTTGGCGGCATATCTTGCAGCCCTTGACGGTGGTGCCGACGGTATAGATTTATCCATGAAGCCTGTTTCAGGCGGTACTGCACAGCCCGATATTGTTTCTATGTGGCATGCACTAAAAGGAAGCGATTATGATTTAGGCGTTAATATTGAAAAAATTCTTGAAACAGAAGAAGTATTTAAAGACTGTATGAAAGATTATTTCTTGCCGCCTGAGGCTCTTGCGGTTAATCCTATGATTATCCAGTCGCCTTTACCCGGCGGTGCATTGACGGCAAATACTCAAATGCTCCGTGATAACGGCATTATGGATAAATATCCCGAAATTGTAGCCGCTATGAAAGAAGTTGTGGAAAAGGGCGGTTTCGGAACATCGGTTACTCCTGTTTCGCAGTTCTATTTCCAGCAGGCATTTAATAACGTTATGTTCGGAAAATGGAAGAAAATAGCAGAAGGTTACGGAAAAATGGTTCTCGGATATTTCGGCAAAACTCCGTGTGAACCTGACAGTGAAGTTGTTAAGCTGGCAGCCGATCAATTAAATCTTCAGCCTACAACAGAAACAGTTGTTGACATTAACGACAAAGATCCGAATAAAGGTATTGAAGCAGCCAGAAAAATGCTTAAGGATGCAAATCTTGAAGAAACCGACGAAAACATCTTCATTGCTGCGGCATGTAAAGAAAAGGGAATTTTGTTCCTTGAAGGCAAAGGTACAATCGGCGTAAGAAAATGCGAGCAGAGTGCGGAAACTTCGGGCGATGCTTCAAATGCTTATACGGTTACTATTAACGGTAAAAAGTATGCCGTTGCGCTTGAGGGCGATAAAGCAACGGTTAACGGCAAGCTGTACGATTTTATGATTAAATCGGGTATTGAAGCCAAACAGGCTGCAGGCGGCGAAGCTACTCCGGTTAAAGCAGCTTTGCCCGGCACTATTTTAAAAGTGCTGGTTGAAGAGGGCGACAGTATTGAAGCCGGCGATGTTATTGCCGTTGTCGAAGCAATGAAAATGGAAACTGAAATTAAATCTCCGGTGGGCGGTACGGTTCAATCTGTTGAAATTGAAGCAGGAAACCATGTTCAAACCGGTCAGGTTTTGGTAAGCATAGTTTAGAAGGAATAGAAAAATGGATATAGTAGAAAGTTTAAGTAAATTATGGGCATCTACCGGTATTGCAAACTTTATACAGCCGGTTGATCCGAATATTACCAACGGGTTTGAACAATTCCTGCATCAGTTCGGTTCACCGATTATGATACTTGTATGTTTGTTTTTACTCTGGCTCGGTATTAAAAAACAATTTGAACCGCTTCTTCTGGTTCCGATTGCATTCGGCGGATTGCTTTCAAATATTCCCGTTGCGGATATTGCAGGCCCGCACGGATTTTTGGGAATAATTTATGAAGCGGGTATTCATCAGGGATTATTCCCGTTGATAATTTTTATGGGTGTGGGCGCAATGACAGATTTCGGCCCTTTAATTGCCAATCCGAAAACAGCGCTTCTCGGCGGCGCGGCTCAATTCGGTATATTCGGCGCATTGCTTCTTGCTTTGTGCGTGTTCGGATTTACTTTGCCGCAATCTGCCGCTATCGGTATTATAGGCGGCGCTGACGGCCCGACATCTATTTATGTAACTTCAAAATTGGCTCCTGAATTGCTCGGTGCGATTGCGGTTGCCGCATATTCTTACATGGCGCTTGTGCCTGTTATTCAGCCACCGATTATGAAATTGCTTACGACTGAAGAAGAAAGAAAAATTCAGATGTCGCAATTGAGAAATGTTACAAAACGCGAAAAAATAGTATTCCCTATTGTTGTTCTGGGATTATGTATAATTTTCTTGCCGGATGCCTGCCCGTTGATTGGTGCGTTAACTTTCGGCAACCTGTGTAAAGAGTGCGGTGTTGTTGAAAGATTATCCGATACAATGCAGAATGCTTTGATTAATATTGTTACAATATTTTTGGGGCTGTCTGTAGGTTCAAAATTATCCTCGGATCAGTTTTTAACCTTGCAGACATTGTTTATTCTGGTTCTCGGTATTACGGCATTTGCTCTTGCAACAGCCGGCGGTGTTATATTTGCAAAAATCATGAACCTGTTTTCTAAAAATAAAATTAACCCGTTGATAGGCTCAGCCGGTGTTTCGGCAGTTCCGATGGCAGCGAGAGTTTCCAATAAGGTCGGACTTGAGGCAAATGACCAGAATTACCTTTTGATGCACGCAATGGGGCCGAATGTTGCAGGCGTAATCGGTTCTGCCGTGGCGGCCGGTATATTGCTTGCTTTGTGCTGATAAAAAAAGCTCCTTTAAAGGAGCTTTTTTTCTATGCTAATCCTAAAGTTTTTGCGGCAACAGGTTCAATGTCAATTTCTTTTCCTATTTCTTTCAGGCCGCTGGTAACAACATAGTTTAAATCTTCGTTGAATTCTTTTTGTGTTTTTACGGGATAAAGTGTGTCATAGAAATTTGCACAGAGTGTGTCTATTTTTGTTGCAATTTTATCAAGCACAGGGTATTTTTCGCGCAAAACTACGCTTAATTTGTTCACTGCCCGGCCGAATTCCGCATGTTCAAGCGATTGTACATCGTAATTAGTTAATTTGGAAATCACTCTTTTTTGCAATCTGATACTTTCGTCCGTGCCGAAAAGGTTTCTTGCTGTTGCTGCCTGCAGAGCTTCTTTTGCCGGAATTTTCATCCCGAAACTTTGTGTGTGTGCGTGTTGAATTTTCATATTAACTCCTTATATTGTTATGTCCATTGTTTTGCCTAATTTTTTTATGTACGGTTGTACGAATTCCTGAAGTTCTTTTTTTGCGGCATTTGGATTTTTGTCGCAGTATTCAAGTATATCAAATGCGGCATCGGCGACTTCGGGATACTTTTCAACTATTTTGTCGCCTATGTTTTTCAGGTAATACCTGTAGCCGCGGTTGCCTGTCGCTTTTAATTTTTTCGGCCATAGCGCATCTATAAGCGGCTTCATATCGGATACGGATTCTCTCGTAATTGATTTGAATGTAGCAGCCTCGAGCACTCTTATTGTGTCTACTTTTGCGCCGAAAGAAGGCGTTGTTTTATTTATTTGCATATCCGATTAAAACTCATAAAAATATTTTTTGCTAGTTTTTTAAATTTTTTCGTAATAAAATTTACAAAGAAAGGAGTTTTAATTTATGTCCAAAAAAATTGCGATAATGGGATCTGACAGAGGAAATAATTTTTCCGCAATTGTTGAATATTTCAAAAATTCAGGTGTTGAAATTACCTGTCTTTCTGATAATTTAAATTCCGATATTTTAAAATGTGCTGAAAAACTCGGAGTAAAACATCAGTATCTTCCGTTTGAAGAGACAGCGGGGTATCTTGGAGCAAACGATTTTGATTTGATTGTGTTGTCTGATTACAAAAAAGAACTTACCGAAGAAATTCTGGAACTCGGCAGATTTGTGAATGTACATCCGTCGCTTTTGCCTGCTTTCAAGGGGGCTGATGCTGTTCAAAGAGCTTATTTCGCAGGAGTTAAAGTAAGCGGTGTCACAGTTCACCGGGTTGTAGATGAGCCCGAAGGTTATAAGATAATTGCGCAGTATCCCGTCTTAATCGGAAATGACATGCATTTTGATGAGTTTGAAGCAGAAATACACAATCTGGAGAATTTACTTTATCCGATTGTTATTGATAAATTGTTAAAAGATGAAGTTTTTGACTTTGGCGATTTAATCAGCGGCTGTCATGGCAATTGCAAAGGCTGTTCACATTCGTAAAAAAAAAATATTAACATTTTTTGTTGTCTTGTGTATAATAGTTATATAAATGTTGAGGGTTTTATATGTCAATAGATGATGCATTGGTTATGATTCTTGCAGGCGGTGAAGGTAAAAGACTTTACCCGCTCACAAAAGACAGGGCAAAGCCTGCTGTGCCGTTCGGCGGCAGATATAGAATTATTGATTTTGTAATCAATAATTTTATTAATTCAGGGTTCTTTAAAATAAAAGTTTTAACCCAGTATAAATCTGATTCTTTAAACAAACACATCACGCGCGGCTGGATGCTCTCGCCGTTTTTGAATCAGTATATTGATCTTGCCCCCGCTCAGATGAGAACCGGCAATGACTGGTACAGAGGTACTGCCGATGCAATTTATCAAAATATTTTCCATATTGAAGATGAGGATCCGAGATTTGTCTGTATCTTCGGCGGTGATCACATCTATAAAATGGATGTTTCTCAAATGCTTAATTTTCATAAGGATAAATGTGCGGATCTTTCAATTTCGGCAATTCCCATTCCGGTTGAAGAAGCATCGGAATTCGGAATTATGGAAGTTGACGAAAACTGGCGTTTGATTAATTTTGTTGAAAAACCGCAGACCGCACCGAAGACTATTCCGGGTAATCCGAATATGTGCCTTGCATCTATGGGAAATTATATTTTCAACAAAGATGTATTACTTGATGCGCTTTACCGTGACGATAAAATTCAAGAATCAAGTCATGATTTCGGTAAAAACGTTATTCCGATGCTGTTGAATGAAGGGAAAAATATTTTTGTATATAATTTTCATGACAACAGTTTTGCGGGAATGTCAGATGCAGAGCGCGGATACTGGCGTGATGTAGGAAGTATTGATGCTTACTGGCAGGCAAATATGGATTTATTGCAGGCATCTCCCGAATTGGATTTGTATTCCAAAGATTGGCCTATAAGGACTTTTAATTACAATTATCCGCCAGCTAAGTTTATCTGGCAGGAGGGTGATCGTGTGGGTATGGCTACAAACTCAATGGTATCCGAAGGCTGCATTGTTTCAGGCGGTATGCTTTCTCACTGTGTTTTGTCGCCGAAAGTCAGAATTAACAGTTATTCTCAAGTTGTTGACAGTATTTTGATGGAAAATGTTGAAGTCGGCAGATATTCAAAAATCCGTAAAGCAATTATCGACAAGAACGTTAAAATTCCGCCTAATACGCGCATCGGCTACAGCTGGGAAGAAGATGTGAAACGCGGTTTCCATGTTTCTCCGGGCGGCGTTACCGTTGTACCCAAAGGGGCTATTTTATAATTTTTTGATGAAAAATTTTTTTGTTTTATTTATAGTTGTAAAGCATGGATTTTTGCTGCTTAATTTTTCTTAATAAAAGACTGATTTCAGGCAATTCATGAACTTCACCGTACTTACATACTTGGGTGGCTCAATGGTAAGTGTAAATAAATTAAGAAATATCTCTTTTTCAAGAGGGTATGCGAGATTTGCTCGCAAGGCCACTCAATTGGGGCTGGACTTGTGCGGCGGAAAAAACAGGCTGCTTAATATCAATTCAGAGGGAAAAAATAAAGCCATTGATTGGATAGGAAAAAATTTATCATCCGCTGAAAACCGTTTGATTTTAGGTGCATCAGCTTTAATGTCCCAGCCGTTTATTGATGCTGCAAATAAAGACGTTGATTCGGAAACCAGAAGAATTTCAGTCTGCCGCACAGTGGCTAAAATTATTGCCGGTACCGCAACCGGTTATTCTATCCGAAAACTGTGTATAAAAACCATTGATGCATTCACCAAAGATCCGGCCAAGCTGAAAGAAGGGGCAAAATTCAACAAATTAAGGACATGCCTGCTTCCTGCACTGAAATATACTGCGGATGAACTTTCGCAGTATAAAAATGCACTCGGCACCCTGCTTGCGCTTGGTGTAATGGTATTTACAAACTTCCTGATTGATGCCCCGCTTACCAAATTTTTGACAAATGTTTTTGCCGGAAAGGGGGATAAAAATGTTTAGACCCGATACGGTTTTCCGGAATTTCAAAAATACAATACTTACAAAATACGGCCCCAATCCTGCAAAAATGCTTATTTATACAGGTGTTTTGGGATGGTTTTTGTCCTCTGCAGCGCAGGTTGTTGCAATTGCGGTAAATGATAAAATTCCTAAAGAGCAGAAAATGTTTTTAATTCCGCAGGAGATAAGCGACGGTGCAATCAACGTGCTTTCGTTTTTCCTTGTTACCTCGGCAATTAAGAACTTTGCATCAAAACTTGTTTCAACAGGCAAACTTGCCAATCCTAAAATCAGAAAATTTTTAAATGAAACCGGACTTGATGTTAAAAAAGGTTTAGGCCAGACAAAATTTAACATTGAAAAACTTGCAAATTATGACCAGATAAAGGATGATTACAAGAGCTTCAAAAACGGTATTGACGTAATCGGTATGACTTTAGGGTCAATTTTGTCCTGCAATATCATAACTCCTATTTTAAGAAACAAAGTTGCTGCAGACAGACAGCAAAAAACTCTTGCCGAGTTACATAAAATTGAGCAGGCAAAACTCAAAAGCCCGCGCGGTATTTCTATGGATAACTACTGCAAATCCGCAGCGCTTAAATATTCATCGCCCTATTCGGGTTCTTTAAAAATATAAAGCAGCGATAAAACCGAGAACAATTATGCTTATCAGTGCTGAAAAGCCGAAAATGATTCCTGTCAGAGGGTCTTTTTTTGCTGCGGTTGCATTGTCTGTTAATTTATGCATAACCGTTTTGGAACAGTCGTTTTTCCATTCGGTCTTTGTCCTGTCAAATGAATTGTGCAAAAGCCGTTTGAAGGTGTACATGTCTTCAAGATCTTTTCTTGCAAGCGGATTTGAAATTGCTATTTTTTTAATCCTTATACTCTCGTGTTCATCGAGTTCATTGTCAATGTAGGCAGAAAGATTCAGTTTGAAGTCCTCGTACTGTTTTGTCTGGTATTCGCTGTCATTCAGGTTTTCAGTCAATGAAATGATATGCGGCATGATTTTTTTAGACTGCATATAAACTTTTCTGCATTCTGGACAATTACGCAGATGGTCGTCTACGTATTCTTTGAGCCGTGAATTTAATTTATCTTCCACATAAAAACTCATCAGTGCTATAACTTGATTACATGACAGTTGGTTTTGCATAATTTTCTCCTATATATACGATTTAAGTTCACCTTGCAGTTTGCCTCTTGCTCTTGCAATACGGGATTTTACCGTACCCACGCTTGTGTTTGTTACGTTTGCTATTTCTTCATAGCTTAAGCCCTGCAGCTCGCGAAGGATTATTGCAATTTTGAATTGTTCCGGAAGATCCTGTATGGCTTCTTTTATCAGCTGCTCAAGTTCTATTGATAAGCATTTTTCGTGAGGTTTGCATTTTTTATCGGGCAGGCGGTTTTTTATTGAATTTTCGTTTTCTTCTTCGTCAATTGATACGATATCAGGTCTGCGCTGTTTTTTGCGTAATTCATCATAAAAAAGATTTGAGATAATCTGGTTAAGCCAGCTTTTGAAGTTTTTCGGATTTTTAAGCGTGTGAATGCTGCGTGCAAGCCGTAGTAATGCTTCTTGCGTTAAATCTGCAACGTTTTCGCGTTTTTTACTCAGGTATGAAAATGCAGCAAAAACATTCTTCTGCTCGCGTCTGATGAGTTCTTCAAGCGCTTTGAAATCGTCTTTTTGTGACAGTACAACAAGCTCTTCAATCGTCATTTTTTTATATGCTGGCTTGTTTGTTGTCATTTGCTTCTCCTTATTTCCATAGTAATGAAATCCTGCCTTTAATTTCTCATTCTTTATTACATATCCGCGTGGTTATATTTTTTCAGTTAAAATCAGAAACGGCGGTTGTTTTATAGCTTAATAACT
Source organism: Candidatus Gastranaerophilales bacterium (assembly GCA_944323995.1). Taxonomy (GTDB): domain Bacteria; phylum Cyanobacteriota; class Vampirovibrionia; order Gastranaerophilales; family Gastranaerophilaceae; genus SIG32. The sequence continues at coordinate 29,776 of CALUUN010000011.1, forward strand.
TGCTTTTTTTGTATAAATTAATTAAAATATACTTAGATGGATAAGTTGTTAGAAAAAAAAATTAATAAAGAATTCAAAACTGGTAACGTAAAATCGGCAATTGAGCTTTGTCAGCTCGGTTTGCAGAACGATCCGACAAACGCGGATTTGCATGTCCGCCTGGGCGATTTGTTTCTGGCATGGCATCTTGATATTTACAATTCATGCCAGTATATTGACGAGGCTATAACGGAATACCAAAGAGCGCTTGAAACTTATATTGATTCAGCCGAAATTTACTATAAGATAGGAAAAGCCCAATTCCATAAAGGGGATCTGGATAAGGCGATAAATTATCTTGATATGGCTATTGCAAAAAATGAAAAATTTGCGGCGGCTTATTATCTTCTTGCTGAAACTTATACAAGAAAAGCAAGGTTTCTTGAGGCATCAATAAATGCTAAAAAAGCGGTTAAATTCAAACCGTTCAGAAACTCCTGCGCGCATTATTTACTGTATTCTCTGTATAGAGTTTCTTCTTTCAGGTGCTTTAAAACAACAATGAAGGCATATTTTGAACTGGTTTTATCATGGCTTACGCTTCCGTTTGATATGCAGGCAGTGAAAAATGTGTTCAAAGCGCTTTCTTACCTTAAATTTATGCCTATTCTTGTAAAAGGTTTTTACAGGGTTCAGACAAAAGGGTTGAGCGAAGCTATAGAAATTTACGCAGAGGCGATTGAAAAAGCTCCGGGCTTTGTTCCGCTTTACTGTTTGTTAGGTGACATCTACCGTTCTGTCGGACAATTTGATAATGCAATCACTGAATACAAAATGGCAATCTGGCTTGACAGTTTGAATATTCCTGCCTATAGACATCTGTGCCAGGCTTATGAGGAAATTGGCGATTATGACAGTGCGGTTGAAATTTACGAGAAATTAATTCAAATCATGCCGAATATTCCGGAATTTCATTCCAATCTGGCAAATATTTTGTATATTAAAGGCGACGCAGACGCAGCAGTTTCGCATTTTCAAACAGCTGTTACGCTGAACCCGAATAAACAATGGACAAGTGTTATAAACCAGACTTTAGGTTATGTTTTTCAGGAAGCCAAGTCTGATTTAAACGCGGCAATAAGTTCTTATCAAAGCGCTTATCTTCTTACGCCCGAGGATATTGATATTTACATAAATCTCGGCAGTGCGTTTTATGACAAAGAAGATTATAACAACGCTTTAACCGTTTACAGAAATGCGCTTGACCTTCAGCCGGATAATGCAAAAATTCACTGTAATCTGGGATTTTTATACTGGGGAAAAGGTGACATCGATGAGGCTATTAAAGAGTATGAACTTGCAATTGAGTATGATAATAATTATGATATAGCTTACAACAATCTCGGCGTAATTTATCTTGATGATTTAGGCAGGGTGCAAAAGGCGATGGATTTGTTTAAAAAATCTGTTGCGTGTAATCCGAATTATGCTCTTGCACATTTTAATCTGGCAAGATGTATAGCGCTTACGGGCGATAAAATTGAGGCTGCTAAGCTCTATCAAATTGCTCAGGATATCAATAAGGTTACCGGCGAAATTGACCCGCAAGATATTACTGACAAAATAAACGCCCTGTTTGATTAGTTACATTTTGTAACGCAGGTGACAAATTATTTTTTTACTGTTTTTTAAATTCTCAAAAGGAGCTAAAAATGTCAATTGTCAGCGGTATTACTCCAAAGGGTACAATATGGATTAAAAATTTTAATGAGCAGGGCAGGCTTGTTTCAAAGCGTGTAATAAAAGACGGTTTTCAATTTGATACAGGGTTCAGGCTGTTTAACGGTGAACCGTCATTTTTGCTGAAAACCGATATGTTTTCGGGTAAACAGCTTTATAAAGCGGTGCCGAGTCGGACGAGTCTTTTTGTGAAATTGAATTACAGGTCGCTTATGAAAAGTCCTATGTCAGAACTTAAAAATGCAGCGAAATATGTTGGGCAGGATTATGCGGATTTTGTTCTTAACTGCACCGGATTTTTAAACAAAGAAGTTGACAAAACTGCTGAAAAACTTTTAAAAAGCGTTAAAAAAATTATACGGTAACAGCCGAATTTACGGGCAGTGTAAATCCGAAGGTTGAACCGGCTCCAACTTCAGAGGTGACAAAAACTTTGCCGCCGTGATGTTTTTCAATTGCTGTTTTTACAAGGTGCAGACCGAGTCCTGTTCCTTTTATTGTGTGTGTATCATTTTCAACACGGAAAAATCTGTCAAATACTTTTTTCTGATATTCAGGCGCTATTCCGCATCCTTCATCCTGAACGGTTAAGGTTACGTTATCCGCATCTTTTGATATGTGTACGCGGATTTTTTTGCCTTCGGGTGAATATTTTATGGCATTTGAAAGCAGGTTCCTGAGCGCACGTTCTATACTGTCGTAATTGAAAAGGATTTCAGGTATTTCATTATCTTTTGAAATTTCTATGGTAAGATGTTTTTCTTGCGCAAGTACCTGTATCTGGTTAACACAGTTTTCGGTAAGTTGAACAATATCGTTAAATGTTTTTTCAAGTTCAATGTCCGAATCCATTCTTGAAAAATCAAGAATGTCGTTAACCATGTTCTGCAATCTTATGATTTCATTGTTTATTGTTCCTATAAATTCTTTTTGGGTTTCGTAGTCAAATTCACTGCCGAGATGGTACAAGGTATCAATATAGCTCCTTAAAACCGTGACAGGTGTTCTTAATTCGTGCGAAACATTTGAAATAAACTGCGAACGCATAAGATCCATTTCGGTTTCTTTGGTCACATCAATCAGGACAATAATATATCCGACGTAATCGCCGCTTCTTGTGTACATTGGTGATATTATTGATTTGATAACGCGTTTATCCACATTTATGTTGAAAGTTACAAATTTATTTTCGCTTGCCTTAAACTCTTCAATTTTGTCTTTAAAGCAGAAATTGCCTTCGGTATCAATGTAGTTTTGAATTGATGTATTGAGCATTTGCTCTTCGGTTACTTCAAGAAGGTTTTGGGCGTGGTTGTTGACAAGCACAACAGTATCGTTGTTATCGCATACAACAACGCCGTTTGCAATGCTCATTAAAACCGCCTCAAGTTTGTTCCTTTCAAGAGTAAGTTGTTCAATATTTTGTTCTTCATATATATGAAGTCTTGCGGACATGTCATTAAAAGAATTAAAAAGCTCCTGAACTTCGCTGCTGACATTTTCACCTTCAATTTTGTAACCGAAATTTCCGGATGAAATTTTTTGAACGCCGTCATGCAAAATCCTGAGTTCACGCGTTATCAGATAGGTATTCACAAGTATTACAAACGCAAACACAAGCCATGCAACCGCAAAAACAAACAGCAAAGACGCCCTTGTTGTTGAAGATATCTGGCTTATGATATTACCTGACAAACCGACTGTGACAGAGCCTATGGGTGAATTGTTAATGACGTCGGTTAGGGGCGAACTCACGGTTATATTTGGTCTTTGAGTGCTTTTATGCGCCTCGTTTTTGCCTGAATATATTACGTTGCCGGAGTTATCGGTAAATTCTATAAATACAATGTCATTGTGGCTTTTTAATATGGAATCGGTATGTGATTTAAGAGTGTTATAAATTTCTTCATCCGGAATGTTTTTAGTAAGTTCATTGCTTTCAATAGCCAGAGTTTTTGAGATTACCTGTCCGAAGTTTTGATAACCTTCGTTAAGTTTTTTCTGGATATTCAGGACAGAAAATACCGCAATAGCCATAATAAGTACGGTACTCAACAGAAGTCCGAAAATAATTAAGCGGTTTTGTGTCGTTAAACTTACTTTCTTATCCATACAAAAATTATACCACCATTTAACCGCGTGAGCAAATAGTTCTTGCAACGTGAACACCTGATGCCGAGGCTTGTATCAAACCTCTTGTGACACCGGCGCCGTCACCGATTGCAAAAAGATTTTTCACGCCTTCTGTTTCAAGCTCGTCGGTTAATTTTACGCGTGCAGAATAGAATTTTACTTCTATGCCGTATAAAAGCGTATAGCGTGAAGCGGTTCCGGGGGCAATTTTATCCAGTGCAAAGAGCATTTCTTTAATGCTTGTGAGCTGTCTATACGGAATAACAAGGCTCAAATCACCCGGAGTAGCGCAGGATAAAGTCGGAGTTATTATGCTTGCTTTAATCCTTTCGGGAGTTGAGCGTCTGCCTTCAAGCAGGTCGCCGAATCTTTGAACAAGGATTCCGCCGCCCAGCATATTTGCAAGCCTTGCTATATGTTGGCCGTACTGGATGGGTTCTTTAAACGGTTCGGTAAATTTTTCGCTTACAAGAAGCGCAAAGTTTGTGTTTGGAGTTTTGTAATTTGCATAACTGTGTCCGTTAACCGTTGCGATTCCGTTGTAATTTTCCTGAACGACTTCACCGTTCGGGTTCATACAGAAGGTTCTGACCTCATCTCCGAAAGTCGGTGAATGGTATATGAGTTTAGATTCATATAATTTTGATGTCAACGGCTCAAACACAGGCGCCGGAAGTTCCACTCTGACACCGACGTCAACCGCGTTATTTACCATACCGATTTTGTGTTCGGCAAATTCTTTTGTAAGCCAGTCTGCACCTTCTCTGCCCGGTGCAATAATTGTGTATTCCGCGCAAATTGTTTCACCGTTGCTTAACTTTATACCCTTAACTTGCTCGCATTCTACAATAAGACTGTCGGCAGATACGTTATTCAAAATAGTAATTCTTTCATTTAAATAGTCCTGCATTGCTTTCAAAACGTCAAGACTTCTTTCTGTACCGAGGTGTCTTACGGGTGAATGTACAAGTTTTAATTCTGCAAGCACTGCCTGATGTTCAATTTCATGGAATGTTTTCATATCGGTTCCGAATACTTCATCCGTAGCGCCGAATTCAAGATACAATTTGTCTGCGTAATCAATTAAGTCTTCAGCATTTTTGCGCGGCATATAGTCAACAAGGTGCCCGCCGACATCCGGTGTAAGTGTTAACTTGCCGTCTGAAAAGGCTCCCGCACCGCCCCAGCCGCATAAAAGACCGCAGCGTTTGCAGTTTGTGCACACAGGTGAACCTTCACGCAGGGGACATTTTCTTTCCTCTATTTTTCTGCCTTTTTCAACTAATATAACTTTCCAGTCAGGTCTTAACTTTGTGATTTCAAGAGCCGCAAATATTCCGGCGGGGCCCGCACCGATTATCGCTGCATTGTACATTTATTCTCTCCGCTTTTCTTGTTTCAACCTGTTAAATATAACTCAAAAAAACTTTTTTTTAAAGCTATTGTGAAGTTTTAGTTACTTATAATCACTGAATGTAATTGAATCAATGGTAACTTTAAAATCTTCCGCACCTTTTCTCTTAACGGGTTTTGCCGATACATTAAGGTTCATCTGCTGGTAATTCCCTGCTTTTTCAAGCGTGTTTGGTATAAATGTTTCTCTTATACGGTAAAGCAGATTGTTACCTACATCTGCGACGTATTGCCAGTAATTCTTCTTTGCCTGTTCAAGTTTTGGCGATGTAGAAACGTTATATTCATTACATTCTCTCTGCGCCAGTCCTATCTGTCGTCCGAGATCGGAAAGATTTTCGGACGGTTTGCCGGTTACAATATATCCGCGGTTGTGCTTGTCGAATATTATTTTGAAAAACTTTGACGCTGTTAATTTTTGGTCCGGAATTAATCTGTCATAGCCAAAAAATGCACGTGCGTATTTATAGTCATTATCCATTACTGATAATTGTGCCGCCGCAACCTTGAAGTCAGGTTTTTCTCTGAGCGGGCCTGACAGGCCTTTAACAGCATTCTGGCATGCTTTGTGAACTATTTTTTTGTTAAGCGTTTCTTTGCCGTCAAGAATTACCTTAACAGGTATTACGCCGCTGAAACTGATGTTGTTGTTCACGTTCATGCAGAATACTCCTTTTTTAACTTTAAAACCCCTGAAATATAAACTTGCTACATTATTAGTAATTGTTTACAATTATTTAGAAACGCGTTTGTCATGCTCGATTATGCCGATTAATTCCAGAACATCCTGCGAAGTTTGAATGTTTTTTGCAAGATTGGCATATTCAAGTGCAGTGTCATACTCTTTCAAATTCATATAAATATATGCATAGTTGTAGTATATTATAAATTTTTCATCATCATTTTTTGCTGTATCAAGCGCGTTTTCAAGTGCGGAAATCGCCTTATTGTATTCTTTTAGATCCGCATAAGCTCCTGCAAGGTTGATGTAACCCACGGAAAGTTCCGGAGAAGTTTGGATGTAATTCAGTGCTTCTTCCACCTTTTTACGTGCAATTTCTTCAGGGCTGCCGAGGATTATAGGCGTGTATATAAGTCCGCTTTTGTCATCCTGTCTTTTATCCGTAATTGTCGGGTCAAGCATATAAAGCAGGTGCATTGTGTTGACATCGCTACCCGAAAGATAATGAAAATCACCTCTATATTGGACAAAAAAATTATCCTTGTCGTGAGTTTGCAAATACATTAAATCATCTGTGCTGTAGCTGTGTCCCATAATTCCAAGTGCATGGCCGAGTTCATGCAAGACAGTATTATAAAGCTCTTTGTCCGACAGATATTCCCCTTTTGGATTTGCTTTGTATACGGTTACAGTCATATTTTTGAGTTTTCTTCCCGAAATCTTCGGCCGGGTATATCCGACAACATATTTGCACATCCCGCCGTCACAGACATCTTCGGGCAGGTTTTTGAATTCTATTATAATCTGTGCATGTGATTTTTTCGGAACAATTTCAAAACTTATAAAGTCGACAGAATTATCCCATTGATTAAGGGCTCTTAAAATTGATTCCTTATAATAATCCGGAAGGTTTGCCAGATTTTTTTCATCAATATAGGTTTTTAAAGGAAACGAATCTTTATTCCAGCGAATTATATTTGCATCCGAGGGAGCCTGATCAATATAATTGCTTCCGACATTCAAATTTATATTTCTTTTCCATTCCGCAAGTTTTTCATTAGCAAGCATTTTTGCCGTGTCGTCAGGATTTGAATTTGCCATTTTGTACATTTTTTTCTGAACGCTATATACCGGTTTGAGTTCGGAAAGTGATTTCACGTAATAATACCGGAAATCTTTGTTGTGAGGTCTAAGCATCAGTGCACGGCTTAAAAAGGCTGCTGATTTTACATAATTCTGATGTTCGTAAGCTGATTTGCCGCGCAGATAAAAATATCCCGGAGCAAGAAAAGTCCCGAACAAATATGCCGCAACCAGTGTCACAACCCCGTATAGTAAATTTTTATTCTTCATCAGGTATCCTTTTTTCCAAATCCAGCATTTTCGCAAGAGTTTTTGTATCACCTTTAAGTTTAAAATATTCTGCGAATTTAGGAGTTGTTTTAAGATTGTAGCTCCTGCCGTTTTTATCTTTTGTGCGTGAAATCAGGCCTTTTTCAAGAAGTTCCTGAACGTGTTCATAGGCATTTGAGCCGCGCATATCTTTTAATACAGCCTGTCGTATAGGTTCTTTCAGCGCAATTACCGAGAGCGTGCGTAATACTGCAGGTTTTAATTCAACCGGACAAAGTTTTTCAACTATATCCATGTGTTCTTCTTTGACCTGAAGAATATAACCGTTTTCGTCATCAATTTCAAGTGCACCGTCACGGGATGAATAATCCATTATAAGTTCAAGCAGAGCTTCTTCAACCGTTTCGGTATCAGCTTCAAGGATTTCACCTATTTCTTTCGCGCTAAGCGCTTTGGCTGTCGTAAACAGAACAGCCTCAATTCTCGACTTCAACTGTTCCATGTTCACCTCTTACTACATATAAATCCGAATAAAATTCATCCTGTTTTAGATCGTAATCCGTATCCGCAGTCAAAAACAAAAGTGCGATATATGCGCTTATTTTATCCATTCCGAGAAGTGTAAGTTCATTTAATTCAATTTTATCTTCGCGTTCAAAAATCTGCGCAAGATTATCTTTTAATTTAAGAACACAGTCTTCAATATATTCTTCGTGCGCAAGGTTTATGATATCGTCCGGTGTAAATCTGGAGTAAGACTGAACTCTGCGTTTTGCGCGTTCATGAGCCTGCTGCAGCGACTGTTTTTGTTCCAGCTTTTCATAAAATTGCAATTGTCTTATCAAGTCACGCAGAGTTACTACGCGGTTGCGGTTAAGCCGGACGCTGGTTCTTCTCTGCAATACATCATCAATTGAAACAACATTGCTTGCAGGCGTAAACTCATCTTCTTCCGGATATTCAACTATAAATCCGTCATCATCGTATTCAAGGCCTTCTGTGTAATCGGGTTCACCGATTTGTAATATATCATTGCCTTCAAGAATATTTGATTTTAACTTAAGCAAAACTGCCGCAAATAAAAAGGTTCTGCCGGTTAATCTCAAATTTTGGGTTTTCATTTCGCAGATATGCGCGAGATATTTGTCCGTAACATCAATAATATCAACATTCCACGGGTCAATTTTACCGGCTTTTGCCATGGAAACAAGAATACCGATACCTTCATCTTCGTTCGAATGTACAATTTCGGGTAAATTTTCACCGTTTATGTCGTAATGTTTTATTGCTTGTTCTGTCATTATTCTTCGTCTCTTAGTTTAATCCCCGTAACCCTTGTGATGCCTTTTTCTTTTTGAGTAACTCCGATTGTTCTATTAGCTGATTCTATCATAGGTTTGCGGTGGCTAACTACTATAAATTGCGTATTTTTTGATTGATTCTGCACCATATGGGCGATACGTTCCACATTCATGGTATCAAGGCTGGCATCAACTTCATCAAAAGCATAGAAAGGAGCCGGCATATATTTTTGGATGGCAAAAACAAATGCAAGAGCAGTCAGGGATTTTTCACCGCCTGACATACCTTCAAGTCTTTGCAATTTTTTATCGCGGGGCTGCGCCTCAATTGTAAGGCCTCCTGATAGCGGATCGTCAGGATTTTCCAGTTTTAATTCACCCTCGCCTTCGGAGAGATTGTGAAATACTTCTTTGAAATTGTCATTTATGTTGTTAAATGTTTTCATAAATGTTTCTTTTTTAAGCTGTTCATATCCTTGCATTCTTTCAAGAATTTCCTTACGCTCTTTTGACAGAGTTTCAATTTGAAGTTTCAGTGCTTCCTGTCTTGCAAGAACCTCTTCATAGGCCTCAAGAGCACGCATATTGACCGCACCCAATTCTTCCATTCTGCGTTCAAGGCGCTGGATTTTTGAGGTTATCTCATCAATTGAAATATTAACCGGTTCAAGTTTATTTATTTCAACACCTGAATTTTCAAGTTCTTCGCGTGCTGCGTCCATTTGAGGTTCAAGTTCTCTGCGGCGTGCTTTGAACGATTCAATGCTTTCCGCTATTTTTTCTATATCTGACAGCTTGATATGTTTTTGTTTTTCAAGTTCTATAATATCGTTATTGAGGCTGTCGCGCTCTTTCAGCAGTTTGCCGAGTTTTTCTTCAATAACCGCAATTTGTTCTCTTAATTCTTCAATTTTTTTGTTCAGTTCTTCAATATCTTTTTTGTAGCCGTTTTTGTCCTCTTCCAATTTAAGATTATTTTTTTCGGTTTGAGATATTTCTTCATTTTTGGTATCAATCAGATTTATGTTGAAGTTTATCTGACGGTTAAAATCGTTTATATCGTTGTTTGCAGTCATAAGATTAGCCTGCAGACGTTTAATATCAGCTTCGACACCTTCGGTTTTTTCTTTTAATTCTTTTAAATCTTTGTCATTTATAAGTTTTTCAACTTCTTCAATTTGAGATTGGGTTGTCGAAATTTTATCAAGTATACCGATATGTTTTTCTTCAAGTTTATCGAGTTTTTTATTTAATTCTTCAATTTTAGGCGCAGTAATTTTAATAAAATCAGTTTTTTCGGTCAAAACATTTTCGCTGTTTTCGTAATTTTTGTTTAAGTTAGCAAGGTCAATACCCGCCTGTCTGAATTCAGTGAGCGCATCAGTATAATTTGTGCGGACGGTTTCAAGTTTCTTTTCAAGTTCTGTTTTTCTGCCGTTAAGCATTGAGAGCCTTGATTCCATATCTTTTAACCTGATTTTATACGCTTCAAGCTCAGCGTCATCGTTCTGGCTGAAACTCAAGCCCGAACGTCTTGCGGTACCGCCGGTTATTGAACCTGATTTTTCGAATAATTCGCCCTGAAGTGTTACCATACGGTATTTGCCGATTAATTTTTTTGCGCATTCCATATCTTCAACAACAAGTGTATCACCCACTGCGTAGAAAAACGCATTTATATATTTTTCATCAAAATCAACAAGATTTATTGCAAAATCAATAACGCCTTTGTCTTTTGGAAGCTGCAATTTTGAAGGTGCTCTTTGAATTTTATTCAAAGGAATAAATGTTGCTCTGCCGGCACCGGAAGATTTCAAAAGTTCAATTGCAACTGAGGCTACATGTTCATCATCAACCACAACATGCGACATTCTGCCGCCGAAAGCAACTTCCATTGCGGTTGAATATTCTTTGTCAACAGTGCCGAGTTTAACGAGCGGAGCATGAACTCCTTTGAGTTTTGCACTCATTATTGTATCAATTGCACGGCCGAAGTTTATGTCTTCAAATGTCTGCTTTTTTACTTCCATAGAAGTTATTTTTCGCTCGGCCATTTGAATATCATAAACAAGGTCGTTGATTTCGTTTTTGGTCGTATCAAGATCATGCATTGTTTCCTGCTGGATTGTTTTAAAGTCCTGCAGTTCTTTTTCCAGTTGTTCGGTTAAGGCCTTTTTCATTGCCTGATTTTCGCTGAAGTTTTTCTTTAAGTCCTCAAGTTCGGCATGCTTTGCTCTTGCCTCGTCCAGCTCTTTTTGAAGCACCTTAAGTTCATTTTCAAGCGGAAGGCGTTCTTTTATAAGGTTGTTTTCCGCATCTTGCAGGCTTTCAAGCTCTTTACGCAGTTCGTTTCTGCGGTTGATATGCTGGTCTGCCGTCACATTAAGGCCTGTCATGTCCTCAAGAATTTTTTTGAGCTCTTCGTTTTTTTCGGCAATATTTTTTTCAATATTTTTTATCGTGTCATTTTTGAGGTTTATATTGAGTTTTAAATCTTCAATTTTATGTTTGTAAGTTTCAATGCCGTTTTTTGCGTTTTCAATTGAGCGCAAGCCGTCATGAATTTGTTTGTCGGCATAAATTGCAGCGTTGTTTTTTCTGTCGATTTCCCCTTTAAGTTCTTCTTCCTGCTTTTTGAGGTTTATCTGCTGCTGTTCGCCTTCTTCTTTTAATTTGTCGGAAACTTCCTGATATTTTTGTTTTATTAATGCCAGTCTTTCGTCAATATCCTTGCTTTGAAGCTCTTCTTCTTTTTTCTTTTTTGTAAATTCTAAGATATTTTCATGCGCAAGTTCAAGGTTTCTTTTTATGTCAAAGAATCTCACGGTGCTGATTTGTGCTTCAAGTGAGGATTTTTCTTCGCGCAGTTTCTGGTATTTCAGAGCAACTTCGCGCTCTTCTTTAAGCTGTTCAAGTCTTGCATCCACTTCATTCAAAATAAGCGAAGATCTTTCAACGCGTTGCTCAACGGTTGTTAATTCATTGGTTGCCTGTTCTATTCTTCTGTCGAAATCTGCAATACCGGCGATTTCATCAATAATTTTTCGTCTTTGCTTCGGGGTGCAATCGGTAATCCCCATTACGTCACCCTGCATTATGACATTGTAGCTGTTTGGGGTTACGTTATATTTTTCCAGAACGGCATGGATATTTGAAAGTGTTGTTACACTGTCGTTAAGATAGTAGGTGCTTGCATAGCCTTGAGAGGATTTGCGTATTCTTCTTGCAATGCTCAGATCTTTGCCGCCCTCCATGTCGCCGAAAGTAACTTTTACAAGTGCGTCATTGCGTTTTGTGTAAGTCGAAATAAAATGCGACAAATTTTCCGCGCGAAGTTCACCTGCGTTTGCAAGTCCGAGCGCGAAAAGCACACTGTCAATAATGTTGCTTTTACCTGAACCGTTCGGTCCGGAAATTGTCGTAAAACCCTTTAATAACGGGATTTCCGATTTATTGGCAAATGATTTGAAATTATCTATTTCGAGCTGTTTTATGTACATAAATTTATAAATTTCCTACCAAGTCTCATTATTATTGAACTATAACTTTTCTGTCATGTCAAAATATTAAATAAATCTTTACGTTTACCATTTGCTATATGACTTGTTTAATGTTAAAATCGTAAAAAAACGGGTGAATTATGCAGGATTTTTCAGAACAAAACAGCGTAGACAGAGAGTATTTCGGCAGAGATTTTTCTCCTGCTGCGGAACTTTTGCAAAGAATTAGAAAATCACTTTTAACAGGCGAGCCGGTTGAGCTTTCCGATATCAATCTTAATGGTATTATAAACTATTACCCGTCAGAAACGCTGACATATATTACTCTTTTTCAAGCAGGCAGGAAGTTTATAAGATACGGCAGCAAACGCGCCAATTTCGGCGCCACGCTTAACCGTGATATTGAAATGCTTCGCAAACACAAAAGATTTGCTGAATTTGATATAAAGGACACAGCAAAATGCCGTATAATGCTTGAATATATGTACGACAGAAAAAAAACTTCTCTTGATAAAATTAATTCTATTTATTTTAATGAGGACAGGTTTGAAATTGGTGTAAACGGGCTTGAAGCAAGGCATGACGGAATTTCTTATTACTATATGCCGACTGATGCAGTCAGTATGAGCCACCTTTCAATCGGCAGTGTTTTGCAGACTCTTGTTAAGAAAACCCCTATTGCAAAACTTACCGATAAAATTTCAGAGCGGATTAAACTGCTGCAGCAAGCAAAAGATTACGAATTTTATATATTTAAAAGCCGTGCTCTTATATCATATAAAAATACATGTGTTCCCCTATACAGAGGTAATATTTTATACAATGAGTTTGACTATGATACTTTGCGTTATCAAATGCTGAAGTCTGCGGACTGGCTTATTCAAAATATGTATGACGACGGCAGATTCCTTTACTATTACGATTGCTGTGATGATACATTCAAAGACCATGAACATCCGAACAGATCGGCAGATAATCTTTATTATAATGATTTGCGTCACTGCGGCGGAATTATTACTCTTGTGCGCGCTTATCAACTTACTGGAGATAAAAAATATACAGAAGCTGCTAAAAAAGCTCTCAACTGGAGCGTATCTGTTTTAGATACCCACGAAACCGATTTCGGGCAAGGATTTTATGCATTTTGTAATAAAAAAGCCAAATTGGGCGGAACCGGTGTTTTGCTGGCTGCATTCATGCAATACCGTAACTTTACGGGCGACATCTGTTTTGATGAGTATATAAAAGGCTGCGTACGCCACCTTTTAAGCCGTGTAACCGCTGACGGTGAATTTTTGGGATATTATATCCATCCTGATTATCATAACGGTGAACCGCTTCTTGTGATGTCAGATAAAGAACGCAGAGAAACTTTTTCTTTCTATTATCCGGGTGAGGCGCTTTTCGGACTCGGTCTGTTTGTTAATAATTTTGATCGGGATAATGAACTGGTTGAAACAGCCAAACGAATTTCGAAAAAAGCACTTGATTGGATCGTTGATGAAAGACCGAAAATTTATTCAGATCTGTTCACTGCACTGCCGTCTGATGCCTGGCTTATGCAGGCTGTTGAAGAATGGGTTAAAATTGACGGTTTTCAAAAAGACAGCTACTTGAATTTTGTTTTTAATGATGCAAATACTATGCTTGAAAAAATGTATAAACACGATGATTCTCCGTATATTGATTATGAAGGCGGATATTATTATATTTACGGCGACCATTATTATCCGGACGGAGCCCGTTCGGAAGGCCTTGTCGCGGCTTATTATCTCGCTAAGTATCTTAAGTTAAATGATGTTGCAAACGCTCTTTTAAATGCCTGTAAACTGGCCGCAAAGTCACAATTTTCTCTTTTTAACAATGAAATCTATACTTATTCACACATGAATCCCGTAAAATCGCTTAATGCGATAAGATTTAAAGCTACGCGGCAATGGGTTCGTGTGGATTCAATCCAGCACGTTGCATGTTTTTTTGCACGGCTTTATAAAGCTGAAAATTAGCCAAAAAAAAACGACCGAAAACGGCCGCCGGAAAAAAAGGGAAAAAGGGGAAATTTTAAGTAAGCCGAAAAAATATCGG
>CALUUN010000012.1 GCA_944323995.1 Candidatus Gastranaerophilales bacterium
ATCAGAGAGGAGAAACTATTTTGAACCAGGAACAGACGAATATTACAACAGGAAAGCAAATACGTCATCTGCGAACAGGGTGAGATATCCCTCTATGAAAAAAACTCCGGAGATACCGGAGTTTTTTATTACGCGTGGAGGGATTCGAACCCCCGACCTTTTGGTTCGTAGCCAAACGCTCTATCCAACTGAGCTACACACGCTCACCGTCTTATTTTATATAAAATATATTTTTTTTTCAAGTAAAAAAATAAATTTTTTTAAAGGGGAATTATTATTAATGTATTTAAAAAAATATATGTTATTCTTTAAATATAAGGAGGAAACGGCATGTTTGATTTAACAGAACGAGAACAGGAAGTATTGGGACTAATGACACAAGGGCTGTCAAATACTCAGATTGCGGAGAAGTTGTGCATAAGCCGGCACACGGCAAAAGCGCACGTAAGTGTAATAATCAAGAAACTCAATGTTTGTTCACGCAGTCATGCCACATTTTGGGCGGGCAAATATAATTTATACTAATATTGTTACAATTTGATTGTATAAAGAAATAGGGTTATAATAAAATTTGAGATTTCTTAATATGAAAAAAATTTTTATAACAATAATCCTATTTTTAATATCAATATTTACACAGAATGTATTTGCCGAGGATGTATTCAAAATAACGGCAGCGAATTTTGACACTTCAAACTCGCTGATAGTATTGAACATACCTGACGAATCCGAAAAACCGGTTTTAGACGAAATAAAACTGGTTGAGATGGAAAATCCCAGAAGAGCATACTTTGACATACCTTCTTCGATATTAATAATTCCGAAACAGGACTGGAACTTCAACTGCAAAGGCATCACACGGGTCAGAATAAACCAGTTCACAACAAACCCTAATACCGTTCGGGTTGTAATATATTATGATGATGATTTCAACCCGTCGGACTTAAAATTCATAAGAATCAAGAATAATTTAATAATAAAACTAAAAAATCCGGAATGGAGCGACAATTATTTTCACAGAACCTACAGGGACGAACACGCCTCAGCAAGCGATTTTTACGAATATTTAACGGTAGAAGTTCCTGACGATACCCCGAAAGAATCCATAGCTGATCAAATTCATCAGGCATTTAACACCACAGTGCAGCAAACCCCGAAAATGGATTCGGAACCCCGTGTTAAAAAAGATTTAAAACTCAATACAAAATACTACATAAGCCAGATAACTCCGCGCCCCAACGGTGTTTTGTTGAGCGGTTTCGGCTCGGTTACAATTGAAAAACCCATGATTTTGCAAAATCCGCAAAGAATTGTCTATGATATTCCAAACACCCTTGTTAACAGGGAGATAAGAAATTCCGAATACCAGATTAACGAAACCGATAAAGTGAAAATCGGTCAGTTTGAAGTCAATAAAGCACGTATCGTTATAACAACACCTGATGTAACAAAATACATTCCGGTATATTCAACCGACAACCAGTCGTTATTGCTTGCTCGTCTTGACAAACTCAACCACACATCACTTTTCAACAACACAAGCGACATAATTTCGTACAACAAAGAAAAAAATGACTCAAGAACAAGCTCAATGATTCTTTCATTCAATCACCCTATAGTACACGGGATAGACAGAAACAATTCAAGGCTTGTAATCTATCTGTATAACGTAGCAAGGTACAACGAAGACAACTACAACACGACATACAAAAACACAGCATTTGAAAACAGCAGTCTGACACTGTTACCGCAGGTAGGTATGAAACTTGTCATTCCGACAGAGCCGGATACACTTGTGAACACCTATCTGGGAACAGACAGCAAAACCTTAAAAGTTCAAATAACTTTGCCGAAAAAGACAAAACCGCCGGTCACATCACACGGCACAAGAAAAATCGTAATAGATCCGGGCCATGGCGGAACTGACGTCGGTGCAATCCGTGGTGATATTGATGAAAAATCAATAACACTGGATGTTTCCAAACGCGTTTGCGAAATTTTGCAAAAGAAAGGTTATACGGTTGAAATGACACGCGATACCGATAAAACAGTATCACTTCAAGACCGAGTAGCATTCAGCGAAGAACGGAAACCTGATATTTTTGTAAGCATTCACGTAAACTCAAGCGAAAAGCCGGAAATCACCGGCATAGAAACCCATTACTACAGGCAGGAAAGTTTGTCGCTTGCGCAAACGGTTCACGCATCACTTGCCAGCAATATTGACAGCAATAACAGAGGCTTGTTCAAATCCAAATTTTATGTTATAAATCATACTACCTGTCCGGCAATATTAGTCGAAATCGGATTTATTTCAAATGACTCTGAGCGGGCAGAGCTGGTAAGCAGCAAACGCAAACAAGCTACCGCAAAAGCCATTGCGGAAGGAGTCGAAAATTACTTCAAAAATAACAAATAACAGACCAATAGCATTTTTTGATTCCGGAGTGGGAGGGCTGACAGTTTATACAAAACTGAAAGAGCTGCTGCCGCTTGAGGACTACATATACTTTGGCGACACAAAACACATGCCCTACGGCGAAAAAACAGAAAGCCAACTGCTTGAATATGCAGCAAGAATTTTTGAATTTTTTGTCAAAAAAAATGCCAAAGCGGTTGTCATGGCATGTAATACAACCTCATCGGTTATTTATGACAAAGTCAAAGACAAATATGATTTAAAAATTTATCCGATTATTCAATCAAGCGCAAAAATTATTGCAAACCTTCCGATAAAAACAGCCGGAGTTTTTGCAACACATGCAACCGTAAATTCAAACGCTTATAAAAGAGAAATTCAAAAATACAATCCGGATATTGAGGTTGTCCAAATCGCCTGTCCGGAATGGGTCAAAATTGTTGAAGGGAACAGAATTTCAGCACCGGAAAGCAGAGAAAAAATAAAAGAAAAAATTACTCAAATGCTCAAATTCAAACCTGACAGAATAATTTTGGGCTGCACGCATTATCCGTATTTGATTAACGTATTATCTGAATTTGCACCGCGTGATATGTTTATAGATCCGGCAGTTTATTTTGCGGAATACATTAAAAACGATTTAGAGAAAAACCATCTTTTGGAAAATTCCAAATCTGTTGAAGAAATCTACGTAAGTTCCTCACCCGAAAACTTTAAACAGTCGGCAAAAATGTTTTATGATATAAAAGAACTTCCGCAATTAGCTTTGAATGATTAATTGCAGACATTCTTCGTAAGTTTCGGCGGCCGTAATTTTACTTGATTTAAACAGATTTTCATTTGTAACATTAAGTACGGTTGTATTTTCTTTAACCGCGAACACCGGAATATTTCTTTTTACAGCTTCAAAAACCGGAGTTGAACCCAGAGAATTATAAGGCATAACAAGAAAATCAAGGAGTGAAACATCAATATCACCGCCGATTAAAGGAGCATTTGAAAGTCCTAAAAGTATACAGGGCAGAAATGTCGGAGTAATATATTCAGACGCTGATTTCGGATTAACGATTTCAGAGGAGATTGAATAATCGGCAAAAGCCGGCGAGTGCGCGCATGGAACTTTTAATTCTTTAGAAATATAATGCGAAATAATGGCCTCAACCCCTCCGACAGGATCGGTTCCTATACCGTTTGCGTAATCCGGATTATCATCCTGCGGATCATCAAACATGCAGACAATCGCAATAGCGTCAGCACCTTGATTTAAGAGTTTTAGAGCAGCGGCTTTGAGAGTTTCAATATTTTTAACTCTGCCTGATGACATTCCGACATCAGACATAAAAAATTCAACACCTGCATCCTCAGATGTAATCTCATACCCTGTAATATCAACTCCGTAAACTGTTTTGACAGCATTCATCGTATTTATATGAACATTCAAAACATCTTGAGGAACAGCTTTGTCAAAAACAATTCCGATTTTGTTACCGTAAGACTGCTTCAATGAAATTTCGCCTTTAAAAAAGCTGTCGAGCGAATACCCTTCAACATAGAGCATATTACCCGTAATTCCTGAGAATCCGCCTGCGTTCACGACATTCGGATTAACAATAAGTTTTGCGTGTTCTGCAAAACGACGTGCCCAAACGCTTGCATCGCCCGCATAACCGCCGACAGAAGCTCCTATGCCGGTCGGCACGATAAATGCCCCGAGTTTTTCACCTGTTTTTAGCATATTTTTATAATACAACAAAAATATTTCAAAAAAAAATGCGCCTGACGGCGCACTTTTTTAATAAACTTACCTGCAATAAATATCTAAGCCATAACCTGTAGTCTTAATACACTTACCATCTAGCCACCACACGCCCGATATCCAACAGGAAAATTCAGAACCATTGTGAGCATCTGCCATACTTTTGCATTCATCTTCTGTTTTACAGCCATCCGGATTTTCCAAGGTACACGCAGAAACTTCTTTTAACTCGCCGGAAACATCCGCAAGCAAACCGTTTCCGGAAATCGAGAATTTATACAAATCTTTCCCGACCATGTTCGGAGAAGATGCTCCGTTTATATCAGCATATATGTATAAGTTATTTAACTCTTCTCCCTGTTCTATACCGTACAGCATTCCGTCAGTTGTCTGAAATGCGTACGATACATCTTCCCAGTTAAACTGTGAAGGGCTGTCGTTATCTTCTATCGCATAATCTTTCGGCAATGTTTCCGCATCAAGACCGCCCTTTGTATCGGATAAAATTTTGAATACGTCTTTATGCGCCTGCGCCACATATTCATCAAAATCGTTTGTGAATGGCAGTTGTGATACATCAAATACCTGATCTTTTGCCATCATTAATTTGTAGCCGTTGATTAAAATACTCTTTGTCTTTTTGTATTTAGTTTCAAGAACTTTGTCGTTGTAATGATTTATCAGCGACGGAATAGCAATTGCGGCGACAATACCGATTACGCCTATTGTTATTAAAACTTCCGCGAGAGTAAATGCATAGTTTGCGGATTTATAGTAATCAAAAGCGTCGTTCAGCCCGACACTTTCCGAAAAACATGACTTATTCTCAAAAACCCCCGAAACCCTGTCATAGAGAGGTTTATTATTTACCCCCCCCCAACTTTACATTTCTTAACATCTTTAAACATTGCTTTTCTCCTTCTTGTTAATGTGCTACATGTTTAATATATCAGATTTTTTGTTTTTTGGCAAGATTAAATAATTTTTACGTAAAAAAATCGGATTTTGAACAAAATCCGATTTTTTCTTATAATCACATTTACTTAACCTTGACCTGCTCCTCCGTAAGAGAAATCGTTTTTGATATTCTGCTGCAGCAGTTTTGTCCAGCTGTTTTCAAAAGAAGTAATCTCATTCAATCTGGTTTCAAGATTATTCTTTTCAAGTTCAAGCTCAGATTCCCATGATTCAAGGTTTGCAAGCTCAAATTCATGGTCATTTTCATACTGCTCAACAATAATCATATACTCATCCGTTCCGTAACCGTAATCCGGATCATAGTAAGCGTTTTGAAGTTTCTGATTATATTGCTGCTGAATATCGGCATTTTTTCTTGATGCTGCCATCAAGTCGAACATAACACCCGATAACTGCTCGTTAATAGCTGATTTTTGCTTTGTGTACATTAACAATGTTTCATGAATGTTTGAAATAGCCATCGCTCTGTCCTCTTATTTTTTATCTCTTACATATATAAAAACATTTAAAAATGCCTGATTTCAAGAGTTGTTCAATTCTTTACAATTGTTAACATATTACAATACATCCCGCGGATGATGATTTTTAAGGATTTGTGATATAATAAATATATTAGGAGAGAAAAATATGGATCAACAAACTTATTTAAAAATTATGGGCTATGTCCCGACGGTTATAGAGGCATCATCAAGAGGCGAAAGGTCTTTTGATATATTTTCAAGACTACTCAGAGAACGTATAATTTTTCTGGGCACCGAAATTGATGACGAAGTTGCAAACTCAATTGTAGCACAGCTTTTGCTGCTTGACAGCGAAAATTCCGAAAAAGACATTATGCTTTACATAAACAGCCCGGGCGGCGTAATCACGGCCGGTATGGCGATTTATGACACAATGCAGCTGATAAAATCCGATGTTTCAACAATCTGCCTCGGCGATGCCGCATCAATGGGAGCATTTCTGCTGTGTTCAGGCGCCAAAGGCAAAAGAATGGCGCTGCCTAATTCGCGCGTTATGATTCACCAGCCTCTGGGCGGTGCTAAAGGTCAGGCTACCGATATCGAAATTGAAGCCAAAGAAATTTTAAGAATGAAAGATATGTTAATCAAAATTATGGCTGAAAATTCCGGACAACCTTATGAAAAAGTTAAAGAAGACTGCGAACGCGACCACTTCTTAACCGCTCAGGAAGCTCTTGAATACGGCTTGATTGACAAAGTTATTACAAGAGATAAAAAGTAACTCTGTAACAAAACTTAATAAAACCCGTAAAAACATGCAATAACCTTAAGTTGCATGTTTTTATATATTTGTAAAGGTTAAAAGGTTAGTTATTTAAAGGTAGGAGTTACGACGATGGCTATTTTAATGTTTATCGCTCGCAAACATGACTTAATCAGTCAGCAGTACAAGTATCAGGCAAGGCTGCAGGAGTTAACAAGAAAGTTAAGCGACATGCAGCAATATGCCGCAAATATTGCTGACGGATCTGTTTCAATGTTTGACATGATGAATACGCCGGCATCAATGTTCGGTCGTACAATGATGTACATGACGTATTCTCATAACATGGCGGTTCAAAATGCACAGATGAACTTTATGAACATGCAGCCGATGATTGCTCAGCAAATGATGCAGATGGATCCGACATCTCAAATGATGTATCAGCAATGGATTCAGCAGAGTTTGTACAAGCAGGAACGTGAACGCATGGCAAAAATTGAAGCTAAATTAATGAATCAGCAAGAGCAGGAAATCATGCAGGAAAAACAAAAGATTGAAGCTCAGTTAAAAATGATTGAGCAGGAGCTTGAAAGTGTAAAACAAGCTGAAGAAGCCGGAATTAAGGCATTTGCTCCGAAATATACGGGTTAATAATTTAGCAAAACAAATTTTATCATATCCTTAAACTAACCTTTAAGGACTCACTTAAACGTGGGTCCTTTTTACGTTGTTATGACAAAATCAATTTTGACGTCAAATTTTTCGCACGGCAAAGAGTCAACAAACAACTCTTTAGGAATCGCGGTAATTGTTTTGACCTTGCAGCCCGCAAGAAATCTGTCGTAAAACCCGCCGCCGTAACCGAGCCTGAAACCGTTTTTATCCGCCATCAATGCCGGTACGATAACAAGATCCAAAACCTCCGGATTAACAGGCTTTGAACATGGTTCCATAATATTAAACGCCGATTTTTTAAGGTTTTGCCCGAACGGACAAACAAGCAGCTCTTTACCTGAAACTTTCGGCAGGTAGAAGTTTTTTTTATCATCTAAAAGTTCCAGCAGGTCGACTTCGTATTTCACAGGATAAAAAATCATGACATGCTCTGCCTTGACATAAAATTCATTCTGCCGGATTTTTGCGGCAAGAACTGCACTTTCCGCTTTCATGTCAAGTTTTTTTCTTAATTCTTTAGCATATAAACGATAGTCGGTTTTACTCTCCACTTTTTTAATATATAATAAAAACAGGATGAGGGCAAAATGGAAAATTGCGAAAACAATTTAATAAATCCTAACTGGGCACAGCACGGTTATATTCAGGTTTATACCGGAAACGGAAAAGGCAAAACAACCGCATCACTCGGGCTTGCAATGCGGGCGCTCGGCAGATGCTGGAAAGTGCTTATAATAATGTTTACAAAAGGCGGGGACGATTACGGCGAACTTAATTCGTTCATGAATCTCTCGCCCTCAATCAAAGACAACCTGAAAATCGTTCAGGCAGGTTTGGACAGAATTGTATACAAAAATAACGAAACCGAAGACGACGTAAGAGAAATTAAAAAAGGCTGGGAACTTGCAAAAAAAGCCATCAAAAATGACGAATATCAGCTCATAATTCTTGATGAGGCAAATATCGCAATTGATATGGGAATCCTTGACGTTGACGAAGTTGTAGACGTGCTGAAAAACAAACCCGAAGAAATGGAAATCGTCCTGACAGGACGAAATGCTCATCCTAAAATCGTCGAAATTGCCCATCTGGTTTCGGAAATCAAACCGGTGAAACACTACTGGGATACCGGAATCGCTGCAAGAAAAGGTATTGAATATTAACGGCAATACATATTTACACAACTGTAAGTACCAGTCCCTGTAGAAAAATCGTAACTATAATACCATGTACGACAACCTCGACCATTACTCCCTCTTTCTCCAAGCCAGTCATTTGAGGCATAACACTGCTCTAATGTCGTGCAATTATCAGGATTGTCAACACACGCCTGCAAATCTGCGGGAGGTGTTTCTTCCTCTTCCGGTGGGTCAGGAAGCATTTCGCTTGTCCTGTCAACGAATACCCCGTTGCCGGACATTTCAAACATAAAGAAATCTTTACCAACAATATTCGGACCGCTTCTACCATTTGTATCTACATAGAAACCAGTTGATTTAGATAATACGTTACCGTCAGTATCTACAGAGCTTTGGCCAAAAACAATATAAGACATTCCGTCTGTAATCTGAAAAAAAGGAATTTGATTCGGGAAGGCACTTGCAAAATTTAATTTTTGGTCAGTATTCGGAATACTGTATTCATCTGCAAAAGCATCTGATAATTGTGCGTTTGTAAAATCCTTTGTTGTTTTAAACACTTCTTTGTGTGCATTTATAAAACAATCAAAATCCTGACATTGCAAAAAGGCTAAATCTTTTATATCAAAAACCTGCTCTTTTGCCATCATCAGCTTGTAACCGTTGATAAGAATATTTTTTGATTTTTTGTATCTTGTTTCAAGCACTTTGTCGTTATAGTGATTTATCAATGACGGAAGTGCAATTGCTGCGACAATACCGATTACGCCGATTGTTATTAATACTTCCGCAAGCGTAAACGCATAGTTTGCCGCCCCGTAATAATCTCCGTTCAGGTTTAAATTTTCTTTATTGATTGCACTTAAGTCTTTTTCCATGTCGCACCTCATATAATATATCATTTTTTAACTCTTATTTTATGTATAACATTAACATATTTGATATAATATGTCAATAATTATATTTTATATAATGTGTTACATGATTATTCTTTTGCCCCGAATAGGGTTTAATAAAAGAATGGACATAAGAAAAAAACTCGGCAAACGAATAAAAGAAATCAGACTGCAGCGCAGCCTCTCACAAGAATACGTCGCAAATAAACTGGATATAAATCCGTCCAATTATTCAAGAATTGAAACGGGATATTCCTATCCCAAAGCGGAAACTTTGCAAAAACTCTGCCAAGCCCTCAACGTACAGCCAAAAGACCTCTTTGATTTTGAACACCACAAAGATTTAAGTTCTATTAAAGCCGAACTGATTGATTCTATTCAACAAAATGACGAGCTGGCCGTACTTTTGTATAAATTTATGAAAACTGTCACGTTCTAAGCACTTCTGCGCATCAGATCGGAAATTTTTATATCCTTTGAGGCTTTCAAAACCAGTTTGCGGGGCTTTTCAACAGGAGCTTCGGTCTTGAACTGACACAATCCTACTTTTCTGTCATTGCACTCTTTTATCATAAATATATCTTTGAAAAATTTTACTAAATCGTCCATGGGTAAATCTCCTTAATATATATAATACATTAAAACCTCAAGAAGTGCAAATTTCATTAAACTTTATGTTATATTAAATATGTATGGCAAAAGAAATGCAAAATTTGAATACCGGTTATTATCAAACTTTAGATGAAAATTTCAATCAGGCGCTGAACCTCTTTGAAAAAAATCTCTCGCAAAATGAGCTTATTTCAATGCTCGAAGAAGGCAATATCGTACAAAAACAAATCGCTGCCTTAAAACTTTCGCACATCGAAAATTCAAATCAGGCAAAAATCCTTGCCAAAAACCTGACAGGTCAGGACGGAAAAATAAGAGAAGCTGTTTCTTTGAAAATCTTTGAACTTATGCAAAATCAGGAATGTGTTCGGTATTTTTATGACAGAACCGTTTATGATATCTTCCTTAACGCCATAATCGACGTCAATTCAAATGTCTGCCGCAACATAATTTCCGCAATCAAATTGATGAAAATCAACCCTGATTTCACAGAGTATTTTACAAATAAATTAGTCAGCCTCACCGAAAACCTTATTGAAAAAGTTAAAGAATTTGATTTTCAAGACGGCAAATACAAAGTCAACAAAGAAGTTTTTAAACTCTACTGGTGCCTTGAAACAATCTGTGAATTTTCAGGATACATTGATATCGCCATAATTAAAAAAATTACCTGCCAAACCGCATTCATCAACGAATATACCATCCGCGAAAAAACCGCAAAAATTCTCTCCCAAAATCCTGCAGTCCCCGAACTTGATAAATTACGCAATATGCTGAAAAATGATAAAAACTACTACGTGCGCAGATTTTAACCGTTTTTATATACTCCTTATATAAAGTTTTGTTAAGCATTATTTAACAAAATAACACCTTACCGGCAATTTTTTAACTGAAAAATTTTTTATATAAATACAAGGGGAATATCGGAAAATAAAAGGAGTTACACAATGGCAAGAGTTCTAATTTCAATGCCTGAAAAATTCTTAGACGAAATTGATTCAATCGCAACAAGCGAAAACCGCACTCGCTCAGAATTAATCAGGGAAGCATTAAGATCCTATATGTACAGATCACAAATCAGAAACAACACAAGAGCAGCATCAAATGCAGAACTCTTGGACGCACTTCTCGGATAGGCCGACAAAAATATTTCAAAAAAGGGATTGGGGAAAAATGAAAAATCGTGACTACGCAATGGCAACAATTGAAGAATTTTTAGCAATACCGCAGGATAACACTAATCTTGTTATCGCACTGCCGCAAAGAGCTTTGAATGAAATTGAAGCTGTCAAAAACGCTAAAAACAGACAGGAGCTTGTAACCAGAGCATTAAAAAAATACGTTATTAATGCCCGTCAGGCACAAACAAATGCCAAAATCGTAGAAGCGCTTTTAGCATAAAAATGGTTAAACAATAAAAAAAGGACTTGAAAAATTCAAGTCCTTTTTTATTATCTTTACAGTGTTATTAAGCGATAATTTTGTCAACAACACCGGCACCAACCGTACGGCCGCCTTCACGAATAGCGAATCTCATACCTTCTTCAATAGCAACAGGTGCAATCAATTCAACTGTCATAACAACGTTGTCGCCCGGCATAACCATTTGACCGTCAAATTGGATAGAACCGGTAACGTCAGTTGTTCTGATGTAGAACTGAGGTCTGTAACCCGGGAAGAAAGGAGTGTGACGTCCGCCTTCTTCTTTAGTCAGAACGTAAACGTTAGCTGTGAATTTAGTGTGCGGGTGGATAGAACCCGGTTTTGCAAGTACTTGACCGCGTTGGATTTCAGTTTTATCAATACCGCGGAGCAAAGCACCGATGTTATCACCTGCTTGACCTTGATCAAGCTGTTTTCTGAACATTTCAACACCGGTAACGGTTGTTTTCTTAGTTTCGCCAAGACCAACCAGTTCAACTTCGTCACCAACTTTAACAATACCACGTTCAACACGGCCTGTAGCAACAGTACCGCGACCTGTGATAGAGAATACGTCTTCAACAGGCATCAAGAACGGTTTGTCAAGGTCACGTTCCGGAGTCGGGAAGTAAGAGTCAACAGCATCCATCAATTCCCAGATTTTGTCAACCCACTGATCTTCACCGCGCTGGATGTTCGGATTTTTCTGAACAGCTTCAAGAGCTTTCAAAGCTGAACCGTGGATGAACGGAATGTTGTCACCGTCGAATTCGTAAGAAGAAAGAAGTTCTCTAACTTCCATTTCAACCAATTCCAACAATTCAGGATCATCAACCATGTCGCATTTGTTAAGGAATACAACGAGGTTAGGAACACCAACCTGACGTGCTAACAGGATGTGTTCACGAGTCTGAGGCATAGCACCGTCAGTTGCAGCAACAACGAGGATAGCGCCGTCCATTTGAGCAGCACCTGTAATCATGTTTTTAACATAGTCAGCGTGGCCCGGGCAGTCTACGTGTGCATAGTGTCTTGAATCTGTTTCGTATTCTACGTGAGCAGTAGAGATGGTAATACCTCTTGCTTTTTCTTCAGGAGCAGCGTCAATTTCATCGAATTTTTTTGCTTGAGCTTTACCTGCTGCAGCCATAACACCTGTGATAGCTGCTGTCAATGTTGTTTTACCGTGGTCAACGTGGCCGATTGTACCGATGTTAACGTGCGGTTTGGTACGTTCGTACTTTTCTCTTGCCATGAGATTAATCTCCTTTTTTTTACCTATATACTACTATTTTTGGTTTTTATGCCATAATACTATAATATTTGCTCAAATATTTTTGTCAACAGGATATTATTCTTCTTCAGAAGTTTCATCTTGTTCAACGGTATCTTCAGTTTGAAGGTCTTCTTCATCAAGCGCCTGCTGATTCATTTCTTCTTCGATTTCCTGTTGAAGTTCATCTTCGTCAACCGACGGGGTTTCGTCGATTTCTTCATCGGAGTAATTATCTTCAAAATTTTGAGCTTCAGCTTTTTCCATCTGGGAAACGCTCTTGATGTCAATTTTCCAGCCTGTAAGTTTGTGAGCGAGTCTTACGTTCTGGCCTTCTCTGCCGATAGCAAGCGAGAGTTGATCGTCGGGAACAACGACCATAGCTTCGTGAGCATACTCATCATCTGCCAGAATATCGACTGAAACAACTCTTGCCGGAGAAAGCGCATTTACGATATATTCTACCGGATCATCGGAGTATCTTACGATGTCGATTTTTTCATTTTTCAATTCACCGACAATTGTCTGGATACGGCTTCCGCGCGGGCCGATGCAGGCACCTACGCTGTCGACTTCAGGGTCATTAGACCAGACGGCGATTTTGGTTCTGTAGCCGGCTTCTCTTGAAATTGATTTAATTTCGACGATACCGTCTTCAATTTCGGGTACTTCAAGTTCAAAGAGTTCTCTGACTATTTCGGCATGTGCGTGGGAAACTATTACCTGCGGAAGTCTTGTAGTTTCTTTAACATTCAGAACAAAAACTCTTATTCTGTTACCGGGTTTGTAATATTCGCCGGGGATTTGTTCTTTTTGGGGCATAATGGCGTCTGTTTTGCCGATATTAACTATAACGTTGCGGTTTTCGACGCGCTGGATAATACCTGTTGTCAAGGTCCCTTTTTTATCCATAAACTCTTGCAAAACGAGGTTTCTTTCAGCTTCTCTGATCCTTTGAGTGATAACCTGTTTTGCTGCCTGAGCGGCGATGCGTCCGAACTGGTCGGGTGTAACTTCAATTTTAACTTCGTCATCAAGTTCGACATCTTCGTCGATTTCTTTTGCATCGTCGAGAGAGATTTGGGTTTCCGGGTCTTCGACTTTGTCAACAACGACTTTTGTGCTGAAAACACCGATTTCACCGGATTGTTCATCGAGGATTGCCTCAATATTTGTTGCTTCTTTTGTTCTCATGTGTTTTTTGTAAGCTGCTACCATTGCGTCGCAAAGTGAAGCTATAAGAACTTCTTTTGAAATTCCTCTTTCTCTTTCCAACTGTTCGCATGCTTCAAATAGTGCTGTTCCGATTTTAATCATTTTGTTATCCTTTCTATTTATAGTTGTTAATAAGTTAATAAGTAAATAAGGGAATAAGTTTTATCATTCGCTTCGCTCAATATAATATTTTCTTAGTCCCATAGCCAGGGCATTAACCTGCTTTAGCAAATCCAATTCCTGTTGTACAGAATCGACAAAAACCAGTTCTTTGGCGATAATTAACTGGGTTTCCAATTCTGAAAGGGAGCCGAGTGCAATATCCACAAACCTGATGGCATCTTTATGTGAAGATCTTGCGCTGCCTTCAGCAATGTTGGAAGGGATGGAGACGGCGGCTCTGCGTATTTGAGAAACCAGCCCGAATTGTTCCTTTGCCGGAAATTTTTCTGTTAACTTATATATCAACTTAACCAGTTCTATTGATTTTTTCCAAATTTCTAAATCCGTATGGTACATTGTATCCTCTTTATTAAAAACTTATTCCCTTATTTACTTATTTACTTATACATCTATTAACTTCTAAGTCCGTATGGTACATTGTATCCTCTTTATTAAAAACTTATTCCCTTATTTACTTATTTACTTATACATCTATTAACTTCTAAGTCCGTATGGTACATTGTATCCTCTTTATTAAAAACTTATTCCCTTATTTACTTATTTACTTATTTACTTATTCCCTTAATCAATATACAACTTAGCGGACTGGATGTTATCTTTCGGAATTAAGAGTTCTTGACCGTCATCGAAACGGAAGAACCTCAATCCGGTATTTGTGTCATAATCAAGGATTTCGCCCTTGAACACTTTTTCTGTTTCGCCTTCAAGAGGATTTTTGAGCTTAATACTGACCCTTTTGCCTTTGAAAATTATGAATTCTTTTTCAGATTTGAATTTTCTCTCAAGCCCCGGCGATGACACTTCCAGATAGTATTTAACCGGAATAATCTCGTCTAAAAAATCGCTAAGACTTCTTGTGACATTTTCGCAGTCGTCAAGTGTAATGTCTTTTTCTTTTGAATAAAGAAAAATTCTCAAAAACCACCTGTGATTTTCCTTTGAAAAATCAATCTCAATCGGTATTGTGTTAAATCTCATGGCCGTGTTTTCAATTAACGGTGTAATCTTTTCAATAATTTCATGCCTGTTAATATCCTGTTTTGCCATAACACACTACCTTTCCTTGAAAGAAAAAGAACGGGGGTTCCCGTTCTTTTTTCTGCTGCAATACTGCTATGAGATAATTATAATATAGTAAATTCTGTTTGTAAAGTTTTTAGTTATAAATCTTTACGTCAAAACACCTATTCTTCATTATTGTGCTCATCTAAAATTCTCTGATATTCAGCGTGGTCTATTTCATGGTTGTTCAACATAAATATAGCATCACCGTTGCGGTCAATAGTAGATCTTAACGTACCTTCGGCAGTTTCAATACCGGGTTTTTGAAGCAGTGCGGTTATATCGTTTCTGCGCTGGATAGGATCCTGTTTTGCGATTAAATCATCAATCTTTCCTGCAAGCCGATTACCGCCGAACTTTTTATTCTGCAGACGGTCATTCTTCCTGTCTATTTTGTCGCCAAGATCGGTTTCAGCCTTTTGATCTTTTTCTACAAGTTTTTCTAACCTGTCTTGCTGCGACTTGATTTCATCTTGCATTTTTTTAATGGAATTTGAACCGTCTTCGTATTCTTTTATAGTCGCATTCAAATCTTCAAGCTGCGATTTTTGCTCAGAAAGCTCCTGTTCTTTTGTTTTTATAGTATTTTCATTTTTTTCCTGATTTTCTTTGGCTTCAACAAGGGCATCCTGCGCGGCTTTTAAGTTTTCTTCCGCAGATTTCATTTTCTCATTTGCCTGATCAACACTTTCGCCTGCGGCTTCAACTGCGCTTTGAGCATCAGCTTCTACCTGTTTTGCAGTCTCAAGAGCTGTCTGTGCTTGTTCAAGTTTTGTTTCGGCCTGCGTTTTTGCCTGCTCAGCGGCCTGCATTCGTGCCTGCAGAATTGATTTTTGCGGACTGTCTGCAGGACAAGCATCGTAAGCTGCTTTTGCAGTATCGTAATTTGCCGTTGCAAGCTCAAGACTGCTTTGTGCAGTTGCGACTCCGGCTTCCGCATTCATTCGTTCTTCTTTTGCGAATGCATATTCTTTCTGCTTGGCTGACAAATCTTTTGTGGCGTCACCGTAATCGTTTTTGGCCTGAGCAAGAGCCGATTCTTTTTTAGTTACTTCTGAATCGTATTTCTGTCTTGCGTCTTTTGCTTTTTTCAATTCGCCTTCGGTTGTTTCAATATCTTTTTTAAGTCCTTCAAGACTTTGTTTTGCAGTTTCATATTCAGCTTTACCTGCAGCATGCTCGGATTCCATCTTTGAAAGTTCACCCTGCGCCGTTTCAATAGCAGAACGCAATGAAACAGAATCCTGAGCGCCTTTCATCGCAGTAATAGAATTACCGGCTGAAGTACCTGCCAGTGTATTTGCGGTTTGTACCGGTGCATTACCGTTATTACTGTTTACATTCGTCATGGTTGCGGGCTTGTTACCGGGGCCGTCAGCCTTATTATTGCCGACCGCTTGTTTTATTGCAGCGGCCAATCCGACTATGCCCTTGCCTAACGCCATACCGACCTGTACACCCATAATTGCACCTGCCATGTCATTCGCATTTGATGAAGGCACAACACCTGCCATTTCGGCACGCATGTTAATTCTGCCTGCAAATATGTTAGAATCAGCTCTCATGCGGGCTATTTTATTAGCGTAATTGGTCGTATGGTCATAAGGATTAAACCCTCTGGCCGCAGGGACATTTCCCCCGCCTAACGGACGGGTGCCCACAGTTACGGTTTTATTAAATTTTCCGATGTTTGGACCTGCCATACTGCTCTCTCGTTTTTATACCTTATATATATAAAAACTTGAGAACTCCTCCGATTTCATGTTTTGCCCGTTTTGTTACAAAAGTTAACATGCAATTTTATGGACATTTATACTCCGACCTGATAATTATTATGCCCGTTTCTCGCACTGTTTATTCACAAAGGATATGGAGAAGTAAAGAGTTTTATTAGAGTTTCTGCAAATATTTGTTTACTTCATCAGGCATACCGTTTGTTCTGTGACACCTGCCCTATTTGTATAACACCCATGTGATGATGTAGGCCCGAACGCTGCATGAATCGCTCCCTCAATATCACCGCTGCTGCTGACAATACCGGTATCAGAGCCCCACAAAGAAACAGCATCATCAACAAGGATTTCAAACGAAAATCCCAATTCGGACAACTTTTTATCCTCACGCTGTAAATCCGCCACATCACCCGGAATAGGCAACCCTGAAGTATTATAAACATAATCAGCTATTTTCGCGATTTGCTCTTTTGTCAACAAATTGGCTGTGCCGCCGCATGCTTTTACCGCAGCAGCCCAATTATCATTTTCAACAGGACAGGAGTCTATGCCCAAATCATCTTTAACAGCCTCACACTCTGCAATTGATAATGCACCGGCATAAAACGGAGTTCCGAAACATGCCCCGTCAACCTTAAATGCGCATTGCCCCTTTAATGCAGCATTCAACCCTCTTAAATCTTTTCCGTAGGTATTTGGACTTTTAAACCCCGAAGTATCATAAATTAATGCAATACAGCTTAAACCGGTAACCTGATTACTGTATTGATCTTGTTTGCAATCTTTATTATTGTAAGCAATCAATCCTGATATTCCGTTTGCAAATTGCACACCCCATATTTCAGTTGTCCAATCATCTTTTCCTAAATCAGAGGCTGTTTTTATTGAACTTATGTCAACCTGATTGTTTGATAAACTTTTTGTTCCCACATCAATTACATTCCAAACCACATTATCGCTGAAACATTCATCCAAACTGTCAGAATCGCACATTCTGGTTATTTTAAAATGATTTTTGAGTTCATTTAAAAAGTCTTCGGTTGTTTGATATCCCGCAAGAGTTCCTTGCACATTCATAACTTTTAAGGCTTCTTCAAGTTTACGTTCAAAAACCGCTGATGCAGTGCTCCATGCCCGCTCTTGATAACTCAATATTAAATTAGGGATTGTTAATGCCGCAACAATGCCGATTATGGTCAGTGTAATTAATACTTCTGCAAGTGTGAAAGCATTTCTCTTCATATTTTTCTCCTTTATTTTGCTATTTTTAAAATTATTATCACATGTTTTGATTATTTTGTCAAATATACTGATGATTTATTTAAAATTAGATGTTATATAGTATAAAATTATCTGTCATGAATATTTATTATAGAGATATGAACACTAAAGAACTTTTAGGAGTAAGAATAAAAGAGTTCCGCCGTCGTAAAAAAATGACGCAGGAACAGCTGTCGGAAATTATAGGACTTGACAACGGTTATATCAGCAAACTTGAAATCGGACAGAATTTTCCGACAATAGGAACACTTGAAAAAATAGCTCAGGCTCTTGATGTTGAGCTTTATGAACTATTCCGCTACACAAATTTAAAAGAACAGGATTTCAAAGCTGAAATCACGAAAATCTATGACAAATTAAACAAAGAAAAACAGCTTACGCTGTATATGGTTGCAAAAGGTCTTTCGGAATAACAGCCTGTGTTAAAATAACACAGGCTGCTTTCAAGATTATTTAAATTTATTTTGCACTCAACCGCGCAATAAGTTCATCCGCGGTTATTATATTACCGTTATTGTCCTTGTAAGTGCCGTCACGCTGTGCGGAATATACCGTTCCTTGAACAGAAAGTTTTTTACAATCCGCTGCAAGGATTTTACCGTAGACACCCTGCATATATTCATCAAACTGCGATTCTGTATAGACTGATTTGCCTATCATATAAATTGTTTCGCCTTCTGAATTTACCGAGGTTCTTACTTCGACCTTGTCTATTGTCATATAAGGCGGAGCCTCTTTCAAGACTTTTTCGTCTTCTTTTGCCGTCGATTGCGTTTCCTGAGAAACAGGAATTGCGTTGATTGACTCGAATACATTGCTTTCTTCGCGTTTCGGTGTTTCCGGAATATTGACAAATTCGACCGGCTCTGTAAATGCAGATTTTTCCTTGACCGGTTCCTGAAGTATCGGGGTGTTTGCCATAAGGATTTCCATATCCGTCGGTTTGACCTCGGCAATCTTTTCGGGTTTAACCTTTTCAATCTTGTCAAACTTAGTTTTAGCCGCATGTTTCGTTTCCGATTTAGATTCGGCTTTGACACGTTTGGGTTTTGCTTCCGCTTTGTCTGTGATTTCCAACGGAATGACAATGTTGTCCGCTGTCATAGGAAGCCATGTAAGTTTCAATGAATCAGCGTACATTTCAGTAAATGTACTTTCTTTTTCCGCCGTCGGCAATGCTACAACTGCCAGCTGCTTTGTCGGATTAGAAATTGCAGAAGACTTTGATTGTTTGTAATCTGAATCACTTCGCACTAATCCCGGGTTGATACTCGGTTTTTTCTTGTTTGTTTCTGACATATTCTACTCTCTATCGTTTTATCCTTATATAGATAAAAACTTTAGATCTCCTCCGATTTCATTTTTTGATTAATTTGTTACAAAATTTAATATATAAAAACAAATTTTTAACTTTATTTCGACCTTGTATGTATTATTCCCGTAAATCATAAAAATTCAACAAAATATGTTAAAAATTTTCACATTTCTAAACAGGCTGAAACCTTTCGGGCATGAGTTCTTCGGCGACTTGCAAGAGATTTTTAAGATTGATTAAGAATTTTTATGTAAATTTTTCCGAAAAAAAGTTTAAAAGCTAAAATTCCGACCAACTCCCCATCTTCGGATTTGTTAAAAAATATTATGTAAAGACTTTGGCATGGAAGGGGTAAAACCGCTTTATTTTTTTAAAATTTGTCTTATGATGGATATACAAATCTTGGGAATGGGGATTTGGGAAGTTTAACAGAAACAAAAAGGGGTTTTGGTTTCTATTTACTCCGCAATTAATCCATCCAAAGAACGATTAAAATTCATTTAAGAATCGTTTAAAATACGGATAGAGTTTATAGTCTTTATAATCTTGGAGGTTATTGTGTTACAGCACGGGTACATACAAATTTATACGGGAGACGGCAAAGGAAAAACAACGGCATCATTAGGACTTGCCCTGAGAGCTCTGGGGCATGGCTGGAAAGTTCTTATTATCCAGTTTACAAAAGGCGACAGCGCAACTTCCTACGGCGAAATTGTTTCTTCTTCAAAATTTTTGCCCAACCTTGATGTTGTTCAGTTCGGTATGGACAGAGTATGCTATTCACACAATGTCTGCATGGATGACTACAAAGAAGCAAAACGCGGCTGGGAATTTGCTAAAAAAGCAATTCAATCAGGTGAATACCAGCTTATAATCCTTGATGAAATTAACATCTGCACCGCAATGAACATGATTAAAGTTTCAGATGTTAAAGAAGCACTTTTGAATAAACCCGAAAACCTTGAAATCGTACTTACGGGACGCTATGCGCACCCTGAACTTAAGGCAATGGCCCACCTTGTAACCGAAATGAAACCGATAAAACACTATTTTGATATCGGCGTTATGGCAAGACAGGGCATTGAATATTAGCTTAATGTAAATCCTTTTTGTTTCAGAAATGAGATACCGGACTTAACTATTTGGGGAGAGTCCGTTTTTATTTTGTAAACATAGTTAAAAAACATGTTTGCAGATTTGTATGTTTGTAATACTATAATATTGGTTACACCAGCCCGATAGGCACAGCTTAGTCCCAAAAAGCAAAACCGGCAGCGGATACTTTTACGGATGGGGCGGTTTAGCCCGTAGTACAACACATTTAACATAAGGAGAAAACCGATGCCAACAGCATCTATGATTGAACTTTTAGAAGCAGGTGTACATTTCGGACACCAGACACAAAGATGGAACCCCAAAATGAAACCGTATATTTACGGTGCAAGAAACGGTATTTACGTTCTTGATCTTCGCAAAACAACAGATTTGCTTGATCAAGCCTATGCGGTAGTAAGAGAATTCGCTGCACGCAACAAAAACGTATTGTTCGTAGGTACAAAAAAACAGGCGGCCGAAGTTGTTGCTGAAGAAGCTGTAAGATCCGGCGCTTATTATATCAACAGAAGATGGTTAGGCGGCATGTTGACTAACTTTGACACCATCCGTTCAAGAGTTAACAAATTGAGAGAAATTGAAGACTTTATCTCTTCAGGCCATGCCGAAAAACTTCCGAAAAAAGAAATCGCTCAATTGAACCGCCAATTAGCTAAATTAAGCAAAACTTTAGGCGGTATCAAAGATATGAGAGGATTGCCGGATTTAATCTTCATCGTTGACCAGAAAAAAGAAGATATTGCTATAAAAGAAGCTAACAAACTCGGCATTCCGGTTATCTGTCTGGCTGATACAAATGCAGATCCGGATGGAATTGACTATATTATCCCGGGTAACGATGATGCCATCAGATCAATCAAATTGATTACTTCAAAACTTGCCGATGCTGTTCTGGAAGGCAAACAGTTAAGAGAAAACAACGCTAACCAGAAAGCTAAAATCGAAGAAGTAAAAGCCGAAGATGCAGGCGTAACAGCAGAAGAAGTTAAAGCTGAAACTGCCGAACAGGCTGCAGAATAATTACAAATTTTACCGCGGGCGGATTTTGCCCGCGGATATAAAAAGGAGAGAATTAAATGAACATTACAGCACAAATGGTTAAAGAACTCCGTGACAAAACCGGTGCAGGCATGATGGATGCAAAAAAAGCACTTGTTGAAACTGACGGAGATATGGAAAAAGCAATGGAAGTCCTTCGCCAAAAAGGTATGGCTTCTGCAGATAAAAAAATGGGCAGAATTGCAGCAGAAGGTCTTGTTGCTTCTTATGTTGACGATAAAGTCGGCGCAATGGTTGAAGTTAACTGCGAAACTGACTTCGTTGCAAAAAATGCTGAATTTAAAGAACTTTCAAACTGCCTTGCTCAGGCTGTTGCAGAATCAAATCCGGCTGACGTTGATGCTTTTGTAAACTCAACCTGCCCGAAATGCGGCAAAACAATTGCTGACGTAATTAAAGAAAAAATCGCTTCTATCGGCGAAAAAATTACCTTCAGAAGATTTGTCCGCTATGAAGGCTGTGTTGCAACTTATATCCACAACGGCAAAATCGGCGTACTTTTGAATACCGATAAAAATGATGCGGAATTGATGAACGATATCTGTCTGCACATTGCATCAAATGCTCCCGAATTTGTTTCAAGAGATGAAATTCCCCAATCAGTTATTGATGAAGAAACAAGAATTGAAATGGGTAAAGAAGACATCCAGAAAAAACCTGAAACAATCAGAGGCAAAATCGTTGAAGGCCGTGTTAACAAACTTATGGCATCAAGAGTTCTTCTTGAACAGCCGTTTGTTAAGAACCCCGATATCACAATTCAACAGTTGATTGAAGGCAAATTGGCCATCAAAGCGTTTACCAGATACACTCTCGGCGAAGGTCTTGAAAAACGTCAGGACAACTTTGCGGAAGAAGTTATGAATCAGGTTAACGGCTAATCAATATTTGTAAACACAAAGCGGCGGCAAATATGCCGCCGCTTTTGTATTCTAACAATTGAAACTACGGCATCGGCGGATATACATCATTATGCTCTTCGCCTTGTACATGACTTTCCGGAGCATATAGATTTTTAAATTCATCAATATTTGCCTTTTCGTCAGAACCCGCATTTCGTCTGAATTTATCCGTGATTTGCGTAATATAATCGGAAATATTCATTCCTTCCGGAACCTGTTTGCCGTTCGTCATGTAATCAGTCAAAATATGATCAATAAATTCCTGCTCGGTTACATACAAATCCTTATTTTTATCGTAAATTTTGAAGGCTTCCGTCAAAAGTTCCTCTTCCGAAAGCGGAACATCTTTTGCAGGAACCTTTCCTGAATCAGGAAGCGCATCTGCAGGAAGTTCCGGCTTAGCCGCGTTAAAAATTGAAGGCTCAATGTTCTGTGGTGTTTTTTGAGCCGGCGTCTGCGGAAGTTTCGGGTAAGAACTTTCAACTTTTGTTTGCGTTGTTTTCGGCAGGTTTGAATACGTGTTTTTACCATCCGGAATCAAAGACATAATAAATCTCCTTTCGTGTTTATCTCTCAAGCACACAACTGCTTATGCATTAGTAAACACATTTTGTATAAAATTATTGCCATGAACCTGTTTCCCGCATACCGGAACCCGTAGCCGGACGACAGCTTTTCCGCTGCTTTGCACCTCGTTTTTACATTTTGTTACATTTGATATACAGAAAAGAAAAACATTGTATCGGAAACCTCAATCCGCAGTTTTTTTATTCTTCCATTGTATATTCATAGTTAGGTTTGTCAGCCTGCTGCTCGT
This sequence comes from Candidatus Gastranaerophilales bacterium, assembly GCA_944323995.1. Lineage (GTDB taxonomy): Bacteria > Cyanobacteriota > Vampirovibrionia > Gastranaerophilales > Gastranaerophilaceae > SIG32. Next base: position 23,075 of record CALUUN010000012.1, read on the forward strand.
CTTTGGTTTTAAAACTCATTATAAAAATCTGATCTTTTTTAATTTCCATTTCTTTGCCTTTGTTGGCATAAGAGAGCGGCGTGCTTTCGTAGAGAGAAACCGCGGCTGATTTTGCCCTGTTGCCGTGTTCATTCTTAACTGCACCTTCCACAATCGCTATACCCGGACCGAAAAGTCCGTCAGCAAGTTTGTTACCGACATATACGGCACCCTGCTTAGCGACGGAACCGGCACTGACACCGCTTAACGAACTATATTTACCCTTAACATTCTGCTCTATTGCAAAAGTCTGTTTTTTACCGGCATCATAGAGGCTTACCGGAACAAATGTAAACGTTGCGTCGCGTTTAAGTCTTTTCGGATCGGTAACATCAACAACTTTGCCTTCAATAATACTGCCTGCGGGAATTACATATTCACTTTTTGTCTTTACATCTTCGACAACCTTGAGTTTCCAGGTTTCAGGCGGATTTGCCGTTGTAAAATCCGACATGGACTGCACTTTAACATTCAAGGCCAGAGCCGGCTGCAAACCTGCAAGCATTAATGCTAAAACTAAAAATGATTTTTTCATATTAACCTCACTTGTTGAAAATTGTATTCAAATACTGTCCCGTAAACGATTTTTTATTTTTGGCAACCTCGCGCGGTGCACCTTGAGCAATTACCTGCCCGCCGTTATTACCGCCTTCGGGGCCGAGATCTATTATGTGATCCGCAACCTTAATCAAATCAAGGTTGTGTTCAATAATCAAGATTGTATTTCCTTGATCGGCAAGCCGCTGGAGAATTTTTATAAGTTTATCAAGGTCAGCCCAGTGCAAACCAACAGAAGGCTCGTCAAGCAGATAAAGTGTTTTCCCGGTTGCGCGTTTATTTAATTCAGACGCCAATTTTATTCTCTGGGCTTCACCGCCGGAAAGAGTTGTAGCACTCTGTCCCAGTTTTATATAATCAAGTCCGACATCGTTCAAAGTTTTCAGTTTATTTTTTATTGAAGGAATACTGTCAAAAAATTCCAGAGCCTCTTTTACGCTCATCTCAAGCACATCCGAAATTGTTTTGCCCTTATACTTAACCTCAAGAGTCTCGCGGTTATAGCGTTTACCCTTGCAGACATCGCATTTTACGTAAACATCTGAGAGAAAATTCATCTCAATTTTTACAAGTCCGTCGCCTTTGCATGCTTCGCAGCGGCCGCCTTTAACGTTAAAACTGAACCTTCCGGGTTTGTAGCCTCTTACTTTTGCCTCGTTTGTTTTGGAATAAAGTTCTCTGATATGGGTAAAAACATCAGTATATGTTGCAGGGTTTGACCTCGGGGTTCTGCCTATAGGCGACTGATCAATGTCTATAATTTTGTCAATATACTCAAATCCGGTAATCTCTTCAACACCCTGCGGTTTGGGTTTGTTGCCGCGGAGTTTGTGAAGCGCGTATTCGTAAATTAAATCCTGCATCAAGGTTGATTTTCCCGAACCTGAAACGCCAGTGAGGACAACAATTTTACCCAGCGGAATATCGACGTCAATATTTTTAAGGTTATTTAGATAAGCATTTTTTACATGCAAAAAGTGTCCGTTGCCCTCTCGAATTTTTTCAGGGACAGGTATAAACTTTTCACCGCTCAAATATTTTCCGGTTATTGAACGTTTTGCGGCAATAATATCGTCAACCGAACCCTGCGCAATTATTTCGCCGCCGTTAATACCCGCTGCAGGCCCGATATCGACAATATGGTCTGCATTTCTTATTGTTTCTTCATCGTGTTCGACCACAACAAGAGTATTGCCGAGGTTTCTTAGTTTTATCAAAGTTTTTATGAGCCTGTCATTATCTCTCTGGTGCAATCCGATTGAAGGCTCGTCAAGAACATATAAAACACCCGAAAGTCCGCTTCCGATTTGGGTTGCAAGTCTGATTCTCTGGGCTTCGCCGCCGGATAAAGTTCCGGCCATACGCGCGAGATTGAGATACCCGAGCCCGACATCTTTTAAAAATCTTAAACGCGCACGGATTTCATCAAGAATTTGTTTTGCAATCTGAATGTGATAATCCGACAAATCAAGGTATAAACTTTCTATAAAATCATATTCATCTTCTACCGACATCAAAGTAAATTCATAAATATTTTTATCTTTGACAGTAACAGCGAGCGAAAACGGTTTTAATCTTGCACCTTTACATGCCGGACACGGAGTAGTTATCATATATTTTTCAATTTCTTCGCGCCAGTATTCACCGTTTGATTCGTTATAACGTTTTTCAAGATAAGGGATTACGCCGATGTGCCTGTGATATTGTGTATAATATCTTTTTGTACCGAATCGTTTTACATGGAATGCAATAACATCATCGCCGCCGTACAGAATAATTTTTTGCTGTTCTTCCGGCAATTCTCCGAAAGGTTTGTTCATATCAATTCCGTAATGAGATGCGACCGATTGCAAAACATCGTCATAATAAGTGTTTGTGGTTTTTGCCCAGGGATAAATCGCACCGTCTGCAAGGGATTTTGTTCTGTCCGGCACAATGAGATTAGGGTCTATTACAAAATCGGCACCGAGTCCGGAGCATCTTTCACAGGCACCGTAGGGGTTATTGAACGAAAAAATCCTCGGCGCCAGTTCTTCAAAACTCAGGTTGCATTTCGGACAGGCAAGTTTTTCGCTGTAGATAACTTCTTTATCCCCGATAACATCAACTATGGCAATTCCGTCCGCTTTTTTCAAAGCAATCTGAACACTGTCTGCGATACGGGATTGAGCGCTTTCTTTCACAACAATTCTGTCGACGACAACGTTTATTGTGTGTTTTTGCGTTTTATTCAATTTAATTTCATCTTCGTCAAGGTTATAAATGACGTCATCGACTTTTACTCTTACGAAACCTTCCTGCCGCAATTCTTCAAAAGTTGACTGAAATTCGCCTTTTTTACCTCTTGCAATGGGTGCAAGAATTTGGATTTTGGTTCCCTCTTCAAGTTTCATTATACTGTTTACGATTTCGTCAATGCTCTGGGGTTTAATTTCAGAGCCGCATTCCGGACAGTGAGGGATTCCGACGCGAGCATACAAAAGCCTCAAATAGTCATAAATTTCAGTAACAGTACCGACCGTAGATCTCGGGTTATTGCTTGTGGACTTTTGATCTATGGATATAGCAGGTGAAAGTCCGTCAATATATTCGACATTGGGTTTGTCCATCTGTCCCAGAAATTGTCGTGCGTAAGTTGAGAGGCTTTCGATATAACGCCTCTGACCTTCCGCAAAAATTGTATCAAAAGCCAGCGAACTTTTTCCGCTGCCTGAAACCCCCGTAAAAACAACAAGTTCGTTTTTGGGAATTTCCAGCGAAACATCCTTTAAGTTATGCTCTTTTGCACCTTTAATTTTAATCGTATCCTGCATAACTGTATTATGACATGTAAAGCAGGAATTTCAAATTAATTATTATACCCGCTGTATGTTGAGGTTTCATCCTCAATTGTAACTCTGCGGTTATTTACAATATCGTTTTTGCCTGCCGTAACCGATACATCTTCGGTATATTGTCTTGAACCGTCAGGCAAAACACGGTATCTTTGAACCAGCACTCTGTCAATTCTGTCATCGCCGCCCACATCAACGAGAGTATTTTTGCATCCGTTCAATGTGTATCTGTCGCGGTTGTCAGAGCCTTGGACGAGCGCTCCGTAAAGCCCTTCAAATTTATAACCGTTGTTATCCCTGTAAATTGCCGGATAATTGTCCTCATCCTGTTCCGGAAAACTTACGCTCGTACCGTTTTTGAGAACAACATTGTGATATACAACATCGTCATGCTCATAGGCACCGACTGATTTTATATCCTGCTTATTAAACGCAACACCGCCTACCGAAACCGGAGTAACAGGTGCAGTATAAACATTTGTCAATGCGGCAACCGACTGCATGTATTGAACCATCAATAACGTAGGCAGCACAAAGTCATACGCATAAGGATTGTAATAATAGATTACCGGCGGCGGAGGAGGGCACGGAATAAAAGGCGGTATATGATAATGCGGATGATGCGGATACCATTGCATTTCTGTCATGGAATTATTCAAAGGCGCAGCATCAACCCTGTTTGCCGGAGCCGGACTCCCTATCATTGCAAGCACCAGAGCCGCTGTCGGAACCGCTTTTTTCAGTCCGGAATTTTTCAAACTTGACGGCATTGTCATGCTTGAAGATTCATCTTTTTTCTTTGCTTCAAAATTAACATTATTGTTTTGATAAGAGATCTGTGATACAGGTAAAATTTTCATATACACACTCCTTTTGTTTTTTTATTAAACCACTAAAAAATTTTTTTTGCTAGACGATTTTTTTAAAATCAATTTCATAACCTAAAATATTGCAGATTTCAAGCATTTCGTTAAACTTCAAGGTGCCGTTGATAAGTTTTGCCGATAAAGTCTGCTGGTAGACCTTTTTTTCATCAGTAGAAAGAAGCTGAGCAAGTCTGCTTATAGACATGTTTTCTTTCATCAACAGAAGTTTAACAATTTCACGAGCGTTTGTTATTTTCATTCTCCAATTATAAAATTAACAATTGATTTTTTCCCGAATATTAACTATACGCTGTTGACTTTTTTGAAATATCACATTATAATTCATGTAATTACAGTAAAATTATTGTTTATATATGAAGAAAGGTTAAAAAGTATGAAAAAAAGTGTTAAGAAAAAGAACGGATTCACGCTGGCAGAAGTTTTAATTACCTTAGCGATTATCGGCGTGGTAGCGGCATTGACAATCCCGACACTTGTGATGAATTTCAATGAAAAAAGCTGGGATTCAGCAAACAAAGTTTTCAGAGCAAGATTTGAAGAAGCCATGCGGCTTACAAATGTTACTCAAGGAATTTCAGGTTATGCAACGACAAAGGATTTTGTAAATGCTTTATCAAAAAATTTCAAAATAGGAAAAATCTGCGACAGTGACGAATTAAGTTCTTGTTTCGGACAAAAATTTACTTTTCGTGATACAGAATACGAAACTGATGAGTTACAGGCGAGTTCAAATCTTGGTCTGCCGGACTGGAACAGCGAAGTCATAGGTTTGATGTTTGACAGCGGAGTGTCGGCACTGATTACATACGACAAAAACTGCGCATTATCAGACCCTTATTCAAACAACACGGCTGAATTAACATCCTGTGTTGCGCTTTTATATGACGTGAACGGCAACGGCAACCCGAACAGCTATGAACAGGATATCAAAGCATACGGTGAAATTACATTGAGCAACACACCCGATGTACTGCTTCCGGACGAAGTTTCATCTTACTTTGCTGCCGGTTCTTTTGAATGGACAGATGATTCATTTACAAGATTCAACGGAACAGGAAGCTGGTCTGCATATCAAAATTGCTCTTGGCAAGGGAGCGATTATACATACTTTCACTGCAGTAATGCTATGATGTGTACTAAAAATTCGGAAACAAGCTGGGCTTGCGGAAATCATACCGGCGGCCATACCGGCGGCGGGGCTAATTAATGCATAACAAATCAAAATAAATTACTTAAAGCGGTATTCGTGAATTTTTCTTGAATACCGCTTTATTAAAGAACTTAGCGGATTTGCGAACGGAGCGCTGGCCGGTAGATAGCGAAACACTGTGAGCGCAGAGCAAATCCAAGACTTATCGTCTTAACGACTATATAATAAAATACAACACTGCAAACATAGAGCAGAGAGAAACCGCGCTGAGCAGGAACCAGGTGTGCATAACAGGATGCTGGTATTGCCAGATTTCTTTAATTGTGGTTGCAGCGTTTTCTATTGTTTGCATATTATTTCTCCAAATAAACTCTATATATTCTATTTTCTACACAAATCAAAAAACAACATCACCTAATCGGTTGATTATTTATCGTCTTTTGAGTATCATTCTGGTATGCGGGATGTAGAACTTTTAATGCCTGCGGGCAATCTGGAAAAACTTGAATATGCAATCCGGTACGGCGCAACAGCTGTATATCTCGGTGTTGTTGATTTCAGCCTCAGAGCAATGAGAAAAGGTGAAATAATTACGCTTGACAACCTGAAAACCGCGGTTTCACTGGCGCACAGATTAGGGGCAAAGGCATATTTAACCCTGAATATTTTTGCGTTCAACAATGACATAAAACTTCTGGAAAGTTCAATCGAACGGTTGAAAGAATCTAATCCGGATGCGGTTATCGTAAGTGATTTCGGAATAATAAATCTGGTAAAAAAATACATGCCGGAAACTCCGCTCCATATAAGCACGCAAACAAACACCCTGAATTATGAAAGCGTAAAATTCTGGCGCGATTTTGGCGCAAGCCGTGTTATTCTGGCCCGCGAACTTTCAATATCGGATATTGCTGAAATAAGACAAAAAGTTCCCGACATTGAGCTGGAAAGTTTTGTCCACGGCTCTCAGTGTGTTTCTTTTTCTGGAAGATGTCTTTTGAGCGATTATTTTACAAACGGCGAAAGAAAAGCAAACCACGGAAACTGCTCGCAGCCCTGCCGCTGGAGTTACAAACTCGTTGAAAGCACCCGCCCCGGCCAATATTACGAAATCAATCAGGACGAACGCGGCTCACACATCTTAAGCCCCAAAGACCTCTGTCTTGTCGAACATTTAAAAGAACTCATAGAAGCAGGCGTGGATTCTTTAAAAATTGAAGGCAGAACAAAAAGTCTTTATTATGTTTCGGCGGTTGCAAAAACTTACAGAAACGCGCTTGATGAACTCAAACAAAACCCCGCTGCAGATATGCATAAATATTTTATTGAATTGCAAAAAGTCGGTAACCGAGGTTATACAACAGGATTTGCACTCGGCGAAAACACGCCGGACAGCTACAGTTACAACATTTCAAAAGGTCTTGCGGGCGCGGATTTTTTGTTTGAATTTCACGGAAAGCAGGACGAAAGCTATCTTGTAAAAATTAAAAACAAAATCCACTTGAATGACGAAGTTGAGATTATAACACCGTCCGAACAATTTATAACAAAAGTTATTGAAATAAAAAATCAAAACGGCGAAGAACAGCCCCTCGGCAACACAAATGATGATGTTTATCTGAAATTTGAAAAAGCGCCGAAAGATTACAAATACGCACTTGCACGAACTATCGGAGTAAAAGAATATGTTTCTAAAGCCTGATTATAACCTTAAAAGCATATATGATATCAACCTTGAAGAACTTAAATCAAAAGGCATTAAGGCAATTTTATTCGACCTTGACAGCACGCTTATGGCGTCAAAATCAGCCTGCTATTCAGACAAAATGAACGACTGGCTTAAAAAAGTCAAACAAAACTTTTTCATCGGAGTAATTTCAAACAACAAAAATCCGGATTACATTGAAAAAGTAAAAAAAGTGTCTGATTTTCCGCTGTTATTTGATGCCGGCAAACCCAAGACCCGCGCGGCTCAAGAATTTTTACAAAAACACAATCTTTGTGCAAAAGACTGCGCGCTTACAGGCGACAGACCGCTTACCGATATTTTGTGCGGAAAACTCCTTGGCTGCACAACAATCCTTGTAGATTCAATAACCGCTGATACCGAATCCAAAATAGTAAGGTTTGTAAGAGCACTTGAACGCTGTTCAATAAGAAACTGATTTGTAAATTTTTATTCACAAATCAGCAATTTAATATTTTCAGCGATATTATAACGGACAGGAAATGAAAGTAACAAACAATACAACAAAACCTGTCACACAACCGAACAACGACCGCAAGAAAAATTTTAAAACCGCGGCGCTTGCTTATGCTGCGGGTGCGGCAGCCGACAACAGTATTACAACCGCATATAATTTAACAATTAATAACGCCATAGCAAGATTAATTGCAACAGCACCGGAACCGGCTCTGAATATCTCGGCAAAATTACAAACAGCACTTGAAAACTCAAAACTTAAAAATACCGAACTCATAGATATCGCAAAATTTAATTCCGTAAGTCAGAATGCTCAATTAAAAAAAACAGCCGAATTTATTGAAAAAGAATACAAAAACCATCCTTTCAGCAAAATAATAGCAAACTGCGACAACCCTTTAATAAAAAACTTTTTGCAGAAAAAATATAACACAATAGCCTATCTTTTAAAGGAAGGCAAAAATGCAATCTACCTGATGACAACGAATAAAATATTAATCAATTCCGAAAAAGCCGGCTTTGCGGGATTTCACGAAATAGGACATGCAATGAACAGGCACCTGTCGCATTCCGGCAGATTTCTTCAGACAATACGTGTTCCGTCAGCAATGGCGGCAAGTATAATCCCGACGGTTGCGCTTTTGACAAACAAACGCACGGATAACAACCCGCCGGAAAACTTTTGGCAGAAAACAACGGCATTTATAAAAGAAAATGTCGGAAAACTTACCGCGATTGCATTTGTCCCGATACTTACGGAAGAAGCCATGGCATCAGTTAAAGGTCAAAAACTTGCAAAATCAGTTCTTCCGAAAACCTTAATGAAAAATGTTACAAAAGCAAACCTTGCCGGTTTTGCAACTTATATCGGCTTAGCGTTAGTAAGCGGTTTTGCGGCATATACAGGCAACAAACTCCGTGACAAAATAGTCGAAAAACGTAAAGGATAAATTATGAATATAACACCTATTTCATTCACAGGATTGGTTCCGCTAAAAAAATACAACGGCCCCTTATTGCAGCTTACAAAATCGGAAAAAACTAAAATCGCAGCCCTGCAGGATAATATCAGCCGTCTGGAAATTGATCTTTACCGGATTAACAAATTTTATGAAGGCAAACACTTAACAACACAGCAAAGCAGCAGTTATTTAAACAAAATCAATACGATTAGTGTAAAAATAGATGATCTGAAACAGCTTATCCGCGACATAAAAACAAACCGGCTTAATATACAGAAAAAGGAAATATAAGATTTGTTAAATTCATACGAACAAATAATATATGTTATTTTGTTTGTACTAATATGAATTTAACAAGGATTTTATATGAATTTTAAAAATATTTTCAAATACATATTTTCTGTTGATACAAAAAGCACAAACAGAATAATCGTATATTTTTTAGGGATAAAATTCCGGCATCTCAAGCCCGGAGTAAAAGAGGCTGGAGAAAAATTCAACAAACTTGATTGTCCGGTGACGGAAATTCCAAAAGCATCCGGAACTTTACGAAAAATCCAGCTTGCAAATTTAAAGATGATGCTTATTTTTGACAGACTGTGCTCCGAAAACGGGCTTGAATACTGGCTTGATTTCGGCAATCTTCTCGGTGCGGTCAGACACAAAGGCTTTATTCCGTGGGATGATGATGTTGACGTCAGCATGACAAGGGATGATTATGAAAAATTTATTGAACTTTTTAGAAACGGAATCCCGAAATACGGCGACCTTTATCTGAAATTTAACAACAACGGAAAAAACAAATGTTTTTTAAAAATTCTGCACAAAAAATTACCGAATATTGCGGTGGACGTATTCCCGTACGATTTTTACCATAAAAAAATTAATCAGGAAGAACAAAAACATATAACAAAAGAAATAAAGAAAATAATACACAATCCGTTTTACAAACTGCTCTGTCCGTTTTTTATAAACAATCCCGACGGCATGCGAAAAAGATTTAAAAAACTGAGGGACGCAAAAATCCTGAAAAATATAATCCCTGAAAGGGAAGTAAGCCCCCCCCTATTTTACGGTATTGATTATCCGCACAGTTATAATAACTATTTTTTTGATTACGACAAAATATTTCCGCTCAAGAAAATACTTTATGAGGGTTTGGAATTTTCCTGTCCGAATAATCCTGATTTTGTATTGAAGCAGATTTTCGGCGACTATATGAAACTTCCGCAGGATTGTTATCCGCGCCATACAGGCAACGAAATTTTTCAGGGCGAACTCAAAGAAGAATTAGATAAATTTACGGGTGATATATATGCAAAATAAAAAATTACTTATGGTTTTAGGACCGACCGAGATTGAAGAAGATGTTTTAAGAGCCGGCGCCGAACCGCAGGTTTATATGAGAACACCTGATTATTCCAAACGGCTGGAAAGCATTTTCAAAAACCTTCAATATATATTCCAAACAAAAAATCCTGTCATATTTTTTGCATCATCCGGCACCGGTGCAATGGAAGCCGCAGTTACAAATGTTTTATCAAAAGGAGATACCGCATTGTACATAAACGGCGGCTCTTTCGGTGAAAGATGGGGCAAAATATGTACACTGCACGGCGTAAATGCAATTGAATTAAAAGTTGATTTCGGCAAAAGCATTAACCCGTCAGCAGTTGAAGAAGAACTGAATAAAAGACCTGAAATCAAGGCGGTATTTGCAACACTTGATGAAACATCTTCCGGCGCGCTGACAGATATAGAGTCTATAGGCAGGATTGTAAAAAATTATCCTTCAACAATATTTGTTGTTGACTGCGTATCGGGATTAATCGTAGAACCCTTGCAAACGGATGAATGGAATATTGATATTGCGGTTTCAAGCTCACAAAAAGCCATGGCAATCCCGCCGGGGCTCGGATTTATGTCAATAAGCGGCAAGGCGCTTGAATTTGCTAAAATGGCGGATTTAAGAACATTTTATTTTGATATTTTTGACCACATAGCAAATCAAAAACGGAACCAGACACCGTTTACGCCGGCTGTAAGCCTGTTGAGCCAGCTGGAAAAAAGGCTTGAAAAAATAAAATCGGAAGGCCTTGAAAATTACAGACACAGATACACAAACCTTACATCAAAAATCCGCAATGGGTTGAAAGAATTCGGCTTTGAAGTATTTGCGGAACATCCGGCAAACTGTGTCACCGGTGTTTTGACCGAAAAATACGACGCCTCCGAAATTGTCAGAATAATGAGAGAAAAACACAACATAGAAATCGCACCTTCGGGCGGCGAATTAAAAACAAAGTTTTTCAGAGTGGGAAATTTCGGCAATATAACCGAAAACGATATAGAAAGATTTTTAAACGCGATGAAAGAAACATTAAAGGAGTTGGAACAGTGATCGGAAACAAAACGGTTGTTTATACCTCGGGAACATTTGACATGCTTCACTACAATCATTTAAAAATGATTGAATACGCAAGGGCGCTCGGTGACATATTAATTGTCGGAGTAAACACAGATGAACTTGTTGCATCATACAAATCTCAGCCGATAATCCCTTTTGAAGAACGTATAGCATTGATGAAAGCAATCAAGGGGCCGGATATAGTTATACCGCAAAGATCACTTGATCATACTGATAAAGTTGACAAACTTCACTTTGACATATTTGTTGTAGGTGATGACTGGGCGGGAAAATATGATTACTTAAAAGAACAGGGAGTAACAGTGGTTTATTTTCCATACGGAGCCGGTGTAAGTTCTTCAAATTTAAAAAAGAAAATTTACGAAAATTACAAAAAGTTACAGAAAAAAGTCGACAATCACCTGCCTGCCGATATTGAGATTAAAAAATAGACATTCAAACTTAAATATTCTATAATAATTTTGTTGGAATTATGGAAAAAGAGCGCTTGGAAAATCAGGAGATAGATCTTGTATATTTGTGGTGTGACGCCGGTGATGAATTGTGGGCGAAGAAGAAAGCCTGCACCATGCAAAAACTTCAAAAAAGTTTTGACAAAGATGCCTCAGACGATTGCAGATTTATTCAATCTGATGAACTTAAATACTCTTTGAGATCGGTTGAAAAATACGCACCGTGGATTAATAAGATTTTTATAGTCACAGATAACCAGAAACCGGCATGGCTTGACATAAATAACCCCAAAATTAAAATAGTCGACCATAAAGAGATTTTGCCGGCGGATGCTCTGCCGTGTTTCAATTCAACAGCAATAGAAACCGGATTACCCTATATTAAAGATTTGTCTGAATGTTTTCTTTTTGCAAACGATGACACATTTTTTTGGGATTACGTTGATAAATCCGACTTTTTCACCGGAGATTTAAAGCCTGTTTGCAGATTAAGGCAGCGAATCAAGAACAAAAAATACAAACACTTGTACGGTTATATTGTGAAGAAGGCCTATGACATGATTAAACACAGATACGGGATTAACATGCCGTATTTTCCGCACCACAATATTGATGCGTACAGAAAATCATATTTTTTGGACTGTATGGCTGAATTCAGGGAAGAATTTGAAAAAACAGCACACCAGCAGTTCCGCGAATTTGATTCGGTTCAAAGAAGCATTGTAACATATTATATGGCAGCAAATAACCTGTGTGAAGTTAAACATGTTGCAAAACCGTGGTACAACCCGTTTTTCAAAAGCGATTCCAGATATGTAAAATGCCTTGCAAAACCGCTTGCGGAACTCAAGACCGCAAATTGCAAACTTTTGTGCGTAAATGACTGCAATAGAACAACAAACAAAGACAGAGAACTTATGAAAAAACTTCTGGAAGAAAAATTTCCTGAAAAATCGGGATTTGAAATATAAAAAAATATCTTGCAAAAAAATAAAAAAAACAGTATAATAGGTTTTATGGAAGAGAAAACGGAGGAAAAACAAATGACCAAAAACGCAGACTACATCACCTCCTTGAGTGGGGGGGGGGCTGTAAATCAGCTTCACGTGCTGAATACAGCGATTTGATAACCCAAAAAGCTAAATCAGCCTTCACTTTAGCGGAAGTGACTGAAACACAACAACACATTGGACTTTGCTCTAGAGGCTTTACGCTTGCCGAAGTCTTGATAACCTTAGCAATTATCGGCATAGTAGCCGCACTAACAATCCCGACACTTGTGCAGAACTTTCAAACAAGATCATGGGATACAGCATCAGAAGTATTTCAAAGAAAACTG
>CALUUN010000013.1 GCA_944323995.1 Candidatus Gastranaerophilales bacterium
GCTTTTGTAAAAAATAGTTTACAAATTTCTAAAAAAAGAGGAACCAAAAATTTAATTATTTGCGGAACTGGACTTTACCAAAATAATCATTTTATCCGTACACTTCAAAATCGGTGCGTAATTCAGCTATATTACGAAAATCTCAATCTATCCGTACAGTCCGAAAAAAGTCCAGTTCGGCAGTTTGATTATTTTGGAATACTTAAAATTCCGACCTGAAAAAGCCCACACAAAGCGGGCTTTCCAAAAATATCAATCTATCCGTACAAATCAATCCGGACGTGAAATTACACTCATCATGCGCATTAAAAAACTCTCGCTTTGGAGAGTTTATAAAATGGGGCGCCTGATGGGATTCGAACCCATGCATATCGGAACCACAATCCGAGGTCTTAACCGCTTGACGACAGGCGCCATCACAAATTCTATATTAACATAAACATTATCTAAATCAAGCCTTAAAAAATCCCGCCTGAGCGGGATTTTAAATTTAGCTTATACGCTGAAACATATATCCTATGCCTCTGGCAGTTAAGATTAATTCAGGGTTTGCAGGATCTGCCTCAAGTTTTGAACGCAGTCTTGAAATATGAACGTCAACAACACGCGTATCAATTCTGTGATCCGGCGGATAAGCCCAGACATGCTGCAATATTTCATTTCTTGAAAATGCCTGACCTGAATTATTTACAAGCAATTCTAACAAACTGAATTCCATACCTGTAAGTCTGATGCGTTCATTTTTTCTGAACACCTGACGACGGGCCGTATCAATTTTAATGTTACCTGTTGTAATAACATTTTTGGTAACTTTGCCTGTAGGAGCAACAGCTTCACGATTATTAGTACGTCTTAAAACGGCCTTAACACGCGCTTCCAACTCTTTCGGGCTGAAAGGTTTAATAACATAATCATCTGCACCGAGTTCCAAACCGGTAATTCTTTCTGATACATCACCGAGAGCTGTTAAAATAATGATAGGAACATCAGATGTGCGTCTGATTTCACGGGTTACACCATAACCGTCCATTTTCGGCATCATTACATCCAGAACCACAAGATCAGGATTATATTTATTAAATGCATTAACGGCTTCTTCTCCGTCCTGTGCAGTATAAACATCGTAACCTGCCATTTTCAAACGTGTTTCCAAGATACGTCTGATACTTGCTTCGTCATCCGCTAAAAGAATACGTTGACGGTCTTCTGTTTCATTAGGCATTTCAGCATTTTCTGTCATAGTCTTTTCCTTACATTTATAAATCTTACACCACTACTTTAAAAATTATTAACAAATATATACTTATTTGTATTTTTTTATATTTTTATAACGATATATTAACCTAAGTAAAGTAAAATTGCAAGCATTTTTTTTAAATTTTTCGGTAAAAAAACTATTGAGCCGAAACAATTTTTCTAAACTTTTCAAGATCTTCAACAGTATCAATCCCGACCGGTGTAAAATCAACAACACCGGTTTTAATTTTCATACCGTTTTGCAGGGCTCTTAACTGTTCAAGACTTTCCGAAAGTTCCAGCGAACCTTGCGAAAGAGAGGTCATTTTTTCCAGAGCTTTGCGCTTATAACCGTAAATTCCGAGATGGCCGTAAAAAGTTGCATGACCTTCATTACGTTCATAAGGAATTTTAGAACGGGAAAAATAAAGCGCATACCCGTTGTTATCAACAACACATTTGACAATATTCGGATTTTCGATATCTTTTTTGTCCCGCAAAACACGGATAAGCGTTGAAATATCAGCATCTTCATTATCGCGGACATCTTTAATAACCTGATCAATGCTTTCCGGCTTTATAAGGGGTTCATCGCCTTGGAGGTTAACGACATAAGAAATTTCGGGATGCCGTTCCATAACCTCCTGTATTCTGTCGCTGCCGCAGTTGTGAGTTTCTGCTGTCATTTCGGCTTCGGCGCCGAACAAAAGGCAAGTTTGCAGAATTTCTTCGTTATCAGTTGCGATAATAACTCTGTCCGCCAGAGATGCCTTAACCGCTTTTTCAAAAACCCACTGTATGATGGGTTTTCCGTTAACTTCAATGAGCGGTTTGCCTTTTAATCTGCTTGAACCGTATCGTGCCGGAATTATAATTGCTGTACTTCCTGTCATTTTTCTCTCCTTACGACAAAACTTGTCCACTGATTCAGATGAGCTTCTTCAACAATATTTAAATCACAATTTTTAACAGCGTCAATAACAACCTGTTTTTTCTCATCAAGAATTCCGCTCAAGACAAGCAGTCCGTTTATTTTTAATATATTTTTCAAATCAGGCATGATATCCGCAAGAACATTATGCAAAATATTTGCCAGAACAAAATCAAATTTTGCGGTTAATTTATCTGCGGTATTAAGTTCAAAAACGCATTCGACACCGTTTTTTTGCGCATTTTCTTCTGCCACATCAATAACCGTTTCGTCATTGTCGCAGCCGTAAGCGGATTTGGCACCGAATTTCATTGCACAAATTGCCAGAATTCCGGAACCCGTACCGATGTCTGCAACCGAATCACCTTTTTTCAAATACTTTTCAACAGCTTTCATGCAAAGCTGAGTTGTGGCATGAGTACCCGTTCCGAAAGCACAGCCGGGCTCCAGTCTTATTACAACCTCATCAGGTTTTTGAGAATATTCAAGCCAATCCGGAACAACGACGATTTTGCCGCTGACTCTTGTTATATCCCACTTTTCTTTCCATTTTTTTGACCAGTCTTGATTTTCTTTTTCTTCAAGCGAGAATTCCCAACTGCCGAGAGCTTCATCAGAAAACCCGCGTGACAAAAGGAGTTCGCGTTCTTTTTTTAAAAATGAACTTACATCGGCATGCTCTGATAAAAAAACTTTTAACGTACCTTCGGTTGTAGAAACCATTTCAAGGTCTTTGTAGGTTTCTTCCGCCAGAACCACGCCTTCGCAGGGAAGAAATTCAAAACATGCTTCGGAAAGAATGTCTTCAATTTCCGGATTAATTTTTATCTTAAGTTCAAAATACGTATTCATTTATTCTAAAAAAGCACCCATTTTTCTGAACTTATCATAGCGGCCTGATTTTAATTCATCTTTAGAAAGTTTATCAAGCTCATCAAGGCTTGAAAGAATAGTACGTTTCATTTCTTCCGCCATAAACTCATAATTTGAATGCGCACCGCCGACGGGTTCTTTAATCGCGCCGTCGATAATACCGAATTTCAACAAATCCGGAGCTGTAATTTTAAGCGCTTCAGCCGCCTCATTATTTTTAGAAGCATCACGCCAGAGGATAGAGGCACAACCTTCGGGCGAAATAACCGTATAATAAGCATGCTCCAACAGATAAACTTTATTTGCTACAGCAAGTCCGAGAGCGCCGCCGGAACATCCTTCGCCGGAAATTATAGCGATAACCGGAACTTTTAATTTTGCCATCTCGCGCAAATTCACTGCAATAGCTGAACCCTGTCCTTTTTCTTCGGCACTTATTCCGGGGTAAGCACCGGGAGTGTCGATTATTGTTACAATAGGAATATTAAATTTGTCAGCGTGTTTAAACAATCTCAACGCTTTTCTGTAACCTTCGGGCTGAGGCATGCCGAAATTATATTCAAGGTTTTCTTTGGTGGATTTGCCTTTCATCGTACCGATAATCATAACCGGACGGCCGTCAATTTTAGCAAGCCCTCCGATAATGGCACGATCGTCCATACCTTCTCTGTCGCCGTGAAGTTCGACAAAATCCTCACAGATAAGTCTGACATAATCCAAAAAATTCGGGCGCTCCGGATGACGCGCAATCTGCATTTTTTGAGAAGGCGTCAAATTTGAATAGAGCTCTTTTCTGTAATCGTCAGCCTGTTGTTCAAAAGTTTCTATTTCTTTATTTAAATCCATGCCGGACTCCAAACTTATTTTTTTTAATTCTTCAATCTTTTCCTGAATTTCCATGATAGGCTTTTCAAAATCCAAAATTGTAGACATTTTTACCTCAACTAAATATTACCGTGCATTGACAAAATATTTGCCAGTGTTTTTCTCAAATCTTTGCGGGCGCAAACTACGTCGACCTGACCGTATTTCAAAAGGTACTCGGCAGTTTGGAAATCAGACGGGAGTTTTTGTCTGATAGTCTGCTCAATAACACGTCTGCCTGCAAAACCGATACGCGCGCCTTGCTCTGCGACAATAATATCGCCGAGAGTACCGAAACTTGCAGTAACTCCTCCGAATGTCGGCTCTGTCAAAAGATTTATATACAAAAGCCCTGCATCATCAAGTTTGGCGCATGCGCAGGAAGTTTTTGCCATCTGCATAAGACTCAGGGCGCTTTCCTGCATTCTTGCACCGCCGGAAGATGTGATAGCAAGAACAGGCAGCCTTAATTCTACGGCCTTTTCAATAATTCTCGTAACTTTTTCACCAACAACACTGCCCATTGAACCGCCCATAAAATCAAAATCCATAATAGCCGCAGCAACCTTATGGCCTTCAATAGAAGCAAGACCGGTAATAACAGCCTCATCAAGTCCTGTTTTTTCATGAGCTTTAGCCAGTCTGTCTTTGTAGGGTTCCGTATCAACAAACTCAAGGGGGTCGGTCGGTTTTATTTCAGAGAACAATTCTTCAAAAGAATTTTCATCGAACAACTGTTTAATACGGGTTCTTGCATTAATCCTGAAATGGTAGTCACAAACCGGACAGACGAACATATTTTCTTCAATATCGGATTTTAACAACTGCGCATCACAGTGAACACATTTAGTCCACAAATCAGGATTTTCAACGACTTGAGCTGCTTTAGCTTCCAGAGCACGGCGTTGAATTTGTGCTTCTTTACGCTTTTCAAACCAATCTTGAACTGTCATAATATTAAAATTTCCTTATATCCCTAAATATAATCTAAGTACATTATACACAAAAAATAAAACTTATCAACTGGCAAATTTTAATATTCACCGTACTTATACAATGATATGAAAATACTTTCGACAGGCAAACTCCCGTTCACGGCGTTAAAAATCAGACAGGACAAGGATATAAAAGTACCCGAAGACTTTCAATGCACAGACAGAGAAGGCTATAATTGCACGGTAAGCTATGCCGATTCGGGGCGCAAAAGTTTCAGAATAGACGGCACATCAGGCGGTTATATGCTGTTTCACACCGGTAATAACACATTATACGGCGATTACATAAAGGTACCCGAGCCGATGCAAAGGCGCGGACTGGGGACGGTTTTGCATTTGACAAAAATTATTGAAATGATGGAGAACGATTTTTCAACGATAAAAATACAATCAATGAACACGGCCGTATTATTTCATGCAAAATTCGGTTTCAGACCGGATATAAAAGATTTCAAAGAAGCGCAGAATGCACTTATTGCGGTATCGCGCACTGGATTTTTAAGTGAAGATCTGATAGATGTGGCATCACAGGCGTATGAACAAACACCGTTTACTGATGAAAAAGAATACATTGAAAGGGCGAACAAAATTTTTGACAAATTTTTAAAGATATGTTCAGCATCAAAAGAAATCGACCCTGATGATATATACTTTCCCGATGACCCGTTTGACCAGAACTTTATGTATAACATGAAACTCACGCGTCAGGATGTAATTAATAACAAAGATTTTTACAATAATCTGTTTAAAAAATACAAAATTGATTATCAAATATCTTAATTGTTATCTTTTGGTTTTGCGAGATAATCCCTGACGTCAGAGGGGATTTGAACATTTTGGATTGCGAGGTGGTATTTTCTTAAATTAGCAATCGAATCCTGTTCTTCAAGCAAATCTCTTTTTTTACGCACAGGCGCATTATTTTGTTCAATATTAAGTTTTCCGGCCTGTTTGTTCATAATTTTCACCACAAGCTCATCAATATCCGAACCGCTTACCGAGTATTTGGAAGCAATGTCCGAAACCGTAGCACCCTGCGGGAATGTATAAAGCCAGTTGAGGGTCAGAACATCACAGCTTGAAACAGTCATAATACCTTTTTGATGGGGAGTATACATAATATCCTGCGGGAAAGGACTGTGTCCGAGTCCGACGGCATGCCCTATTTCGTGGAGGATTGTATGATAAACCTCGCCGTCATCCATGTAATCCCTGTGAATAAGTCCGTCCGTAAGTCCGATACTGACTTCGGCACTATATAACCTGTTTGCACCGTCATAATCAAAATAGCAGTGTCCGAGAGCTTTGCGCTCAACACGCTTCCAGTCAACATTAATTTGAGATTCAAGAAGAGTGTTAACAACAGTAAACGAAACCTTGCCGCGGGTTGCGCTCTGCCATGCATCAAGCGCTCTGCGCACCATTGCACGATAACGCGCATCCTGCCCCTGTTTTGAATAAAACTGCATAGGTGCAATAAAAACCTTTAAGGGCATTTTGCATGTCCAGCGCATAATTTTTCCGTTGCGTAAAGATTCCTGTAAATAGGTTTTTTTCTGCATACGCATATTTTATAATATTTTCAGGTTGATTGCAACAATCCGCAAACAAATTGACATTAAAAATCAAAAAATATATAATAAAACCATGATAGAAAAAACGGAGGAAAAACAAATGGCCAAAAATGCAGACTACATCACCTCCTTGAGCGGGGGGGGGGGGCTGTAGATCAGCTTCACGCGCTGAATACAGCAGTTTAATAACCCCAAAAGTTAAATCAGCTTTCACTTTAGCAGAAGTGCCTGAGGCACAACATCACATTGGACATTGGTCTAATGCGTTCTGTCTTTGCGAGGAGCGAAGCGACGTCGCAATCGCAAAACCGTCAAAACGCATCAACCTTGCGATTACTACGCAGACTGCGTCTGCTCGTAATGACAGTACGCACAACCCTCTACCACTGGGAGAGGGTGGCACGCAGTGCCGGGTGAGGGTCAAAAAGGCCGCTTTCACACTTGCGGAAGTATTAATCACTCTTGCAATAATCGGTATTGTTGCAGCACTGACAATCCCGACATTAATTCAGAATTACCAAGAAAAAGCATGGAACACTGCATCACAAGTATTCCAGAGAAAACTCGGGGAAGCATTAAGGGTAATGAATGTTCAGGGAACCTTGGCAGGTTATACAACAACAGAAGCGTTTGTTGATGAACTTTCTAAACATATTAAAATATCAAGAATATGCGATAATGATGATATTACAACATGCTTTGCTGATACCGTAACCTGGGGTGATGAAGAAGTTGACATGTCTAAAGTTAAAAAAGCAAAAAACTTCGGACAAAACGACTGGGATACAAATACAGTTGCAGTACAGTTTGCAAACGGAGTGAACGGTATAATTGCATACAACCCCAATTGCACCCAAAACCAATTCAGCAACAATGTTATAACATTTGGTGAAACAGGCATAGGCACAGACTGCTTAGCGATATTGTATGACGTTGACGGATTTAAAAATCCAAATACCGCAGATAAAGATATTAATAGCTTAAATGTAGACAAATTAGCAAATTTATTAAAATGTTCAATAGAACTAAGTGACGGCACATGTTTTACAGCACCGTTTGAACCGACACCAATAACAAAGGCAGAATGTGAGCAATTAGTAGCAGACGGTTATCCGATAAAAGAATGTTATTATGACGATGATTACTGGGCCGGTGCAGTAAAAGCATGCCATGATATGGGGTCATCATTACCGAGTCAGGAACAGTTAGACCAGTTAGCAAGGGACTTGTATCCGAACACAGAAATAAGTTCCACATTATATGAACACAGTTATGGCACCAGAGATAACGACAAAGCAGCGGAATGGGGCTTCATAGCTTCTTCATCTACCTCCTCGTTTTGGCTGTGGTCGAGTGAGGAGTACAGTAAGGACGACGCGTACTACCGTAACTTCTTCTCCACGCGCACGGAACGTCACGACCAGGTCCGCTTCTACAGCTACTTTCAGGCGGTGTGTCTGGCTGAATAGAACGGTTATTAGCAAGGCGTAACGTACTGCGCCTCGCGATAAACGGCACCGCTCACACCCACAACGAAAACTCAACGTTTCCGTTGATGGGTGTTCGTCTGTCGCTCCGCTCCTTCGTCGCTGCGCTCCTGCCTCTGCTCGGCTTGCTCAGAGAGTTTTGATGCGGTAAATCAAAGATTTACCACATCCTACAGCTTAAAATATACATTTTTCCCCTAAAAAATTGCTACTTGACTTTCAAGACATTATCTACAGCTTACTCGCCGAGCACGCTTGTGGTATTGAACTTGCGTGATGAATGTTCGTTAATATAGCCTTTCAACAATTCAAAACATACCGTGCAGACTTTTTCGGTTGCTTTGTCTTCGTATTCGGATTTGTAATCAAAATCAAACTGGACAAGCGCATTCAAAAAATCACGGATTTTGTGGTGCATCATCGTTTTAAGGTGAAGGGTTTCGTTGCATTTTTCGCAGACTACACCGCCCATACGTGAGGAAAAATACATGTTTTCTTCACCGATTGCCTCTCGGCAGCAAAGACAGCTTTCAAACTCTATGCCGAAACCGGATATCTGCATCATTTTTAACTGGAATTTTATTACGGCAATTAAAATTTCTTCTTTTGTTTCCGCGTCAGAGATTTTTTCAAGCGCCTTATATAAAAGGTCATAAATCTCTTTTGAGCACGGATCATCTTCCAGACCGAAATTGCTGACGACTTCCGATATGTACATTGAATAGAAAATTTTATCCATATCGCGTCTTGTTTTGTTGAAAGTATTCAGCACATCAGCCTGACAGATTCTGTCGAGGTTTCTGCCTTTGTACAGCATAAGTTTGTTTGCCACAAGAAGATCCATGCGGGCTCCGAGTTTGCTTTTAGGCTTTTTGACACCTTTTGCAACACCTTTAATAAGTCCTTTGTCTTTTGAATACATGACAATAATCTTGTCGGATTCCGACAGATTGTATGATTTTAAGTTTATTGCATCAGTCACAAAATTGTTCATTATTTATCCATGCCCGTACCGTAGAATACGCCGCGAATCATCTGCTTAAGTTCGTTTTTGTTATTAGATGCCGCAAGCGCTGCGTCCTCTGTGATTATTTTATGTTCAAGCATGCTGTACAAAGACATGTTGAGCGTAAGCATATTGTTGAACGAACCTTTCTTAACAAGGTCGTAAATCTGTTCCATTTCATTCTTTTCAATGAAATCTTTTATAGTCGATGTAATAACAAGGATTTCGCATGCCGGTCGTCTGCCTGTACCGTTAGCCATCGGAACGAGTTTCTGCGACACTGTTCCGCGCAGAATTTCGGCCAGCTGGTTTCTGACAAAAGGTCTGTCCGCAGGCGTAAACATATTAATAATTCTGTTAACCGTCTGGATTGCATTGTTGGTGTGAATTGTCGCAAACACAAGGTGGCCTGTTTCCGCTGCCTTCAAAGCATTGCTCACCGTATCTCTGTCCCTGATTTCACCGATAAATATAACATCCGGATCCTGACGCAGTGCGTATTTTATACCGTCTGAATATGACGGTGTATCAATAAGCAGCTGTCTTTGCGACACTATGGATTTTTTATTATTGAATATAAATTCCACAGGGTCCTCAATCGTGATTATGTGCCGCGGATAAGTAGAATTAATATGGTCAAGCATGGCCGCAAGCGTAGTGGATTTTCCCGAACCTGTCGGGCCGGTTACCAGCACAAGGCCGTTGTTTAATTCGGTAAACTGGTTTATGGTTTCCGGAAGATGAAGTTCGGAAAGTTTCTTAATAACATACGGAATAACCCTCAATACTATTGCGTATTTTGCAAGCTGGCGCGAAACATTTACCCTGAACCTTGCAATACCTTTGATTTCATACGCAAAATCCACATCCAGCATTGATTTAACTCTTTCCTGAAAATGCACCGGAACAAGTTCGTCGCATGCTTTTTTGATGTCATCATCGGTTAGCGGCGGAATGTTTATTTTAATGATTTTTCCGTCACGCCTCACAACCGGATGTTCCCCGACATGCAAATGTATATCGGATGCCCCGATTGAAACAGCCTGTTTCAAAAATTCTACTATATTGAATACGTTGTCTTCCATGTACTATCCCCTCATCATAAAAATTATATCATTATTTTCCCGCCGTGACAACAAGTTTATATTTTGTTAACCGCCAAAATGCTTTGTAACAAATTCGTAACATATAAAAATAAAAAAGCAATTCGCTAAAGCAAAATTCGTTTATTAATATGTAAGGGAAATTTAAAAATTGATAATTGGATATTAAACAATGCAAAATTTCGGATTCTAAGATAACAGAATCGAAAAAGAAAAAAGTTTTTTTTATACTCTCTCTCTTAATATCCTCGTGTTTATTTAATGTTGCCTAAATCAGGCAACTTTTTTTTGCAAAATTTTTAAACCGTAACTTCTTGCAAGGTTTCCAGATATTTTACGGCATAAACAGCGCCTACCGCACCGTCAGCAGCAGCCGTGATTACCTGTCTTAAAGGCGTATGTCTGACATCTCCGACTGCGAAAACTCCGTCAATTGATGTTTTCATGGTTTCATCAGTCATTATAAAGCCGCCCTTATCCTGTTCAAGCTGGCCGTTTATATATTCGACATTCGGAATCATTCCGATATACGGGAAAACTCCGTTTACGGACAAATCCGTTACTGCGCCTGTTTTTACGTTTTCAATTACAACTGAATTTACAAGCTCATCGCCTTTTATTTCTTTTACTACGCTGTCCCAGACAAATTCTATTTTATCGTTTTTAAAAGCGCGCTCCTGAACGATTTTATCCGCTCTCAAAGCATCGCGTCTGTGGATTACAAAAACTTTATCGGCGAATTTTGTAAGATACATGGCCTCTTCAACAGCCGCATTGCCGCCGCCTACAACAGCCACTGTTTTGTTTTTATAAAAAGCACCGTCACAAACAGCGCAATAGCTTACGCCGCGGCCGACAAATTCTTTTTCGCCCGGAACATTGAGTTTCATAGGGCTTGCGCCGGTTGCTATAATAACTGTTTTGGCTCTGAATTCAGCATCTTTTGTTAAAATTATTTTAGGATTAGAAAGCAGGTCAATTTTTTCAATCTCCTGCATGGGGAATTTCTGCACACCGAACTTGTCCGCATGCTCTTCAAATTTTTCCATAAGCTCAAAACCGCCTATCGCGGAAAATCCGGGATAATTTTCCAGTTCAAGATAATTCGACGGCTGTCCGCCCATCATGTTTATATCAATCATCGCTGTTGAAACAGCTCCGCGCGATGCATAAATTCCGGCTGAAAATCCTGCCGGCCCGCCGCCTAAAATTACCGTATCAAAATCATATACCTGCATAGTCTATCCTCATATTATGTTTGTACCTGCTATTTTTTCACCTTTCAGTGAATACTTTGCACTTACACGTTTTATTACAGAATTATCAATGTCCGAAAGAGTTTCAAGGGTTAGAGTATTAATGCCGGTAAATTTATCTTTATCAAGATGTAATTCTACCGTATCTGTCAAAATTCTGCTGTCATAATTACCCTTTCTTGAAAATCTGATTGCATCAGTGCCCGCATAATCAAGTGTTATGGACGCTGAAGCTCCTGAAAACGGGTTCTCTAAATTTATGACGCTGCCCTGTTTTGATAAGTTCCAGATGTCAACATTTTCTTTTTTGAAGTTTGCGGGGCTGTCTGTTTCAATCAGTGTTGATTTTACCCGCCATGTTCCGAAAAAAGCTGCCGGAACCTGTTCCGATAATGATATACCTGTTTTTAACACATTACTATTATATTGCTCGGAACAATTTGCGTTCAGCGAAAAACCGAGTATAAATATTGCCGATATAAGAATTTTTAAAATCTTATTAAACACTGTAAACTCCGTTCGCCGCCATTTTTTCATGAAGTGCATGCGCCGATTCTTCATAACCTACCCTACCCATCAAAGCGTAAGTGTAATTCTTTGCCTGCTCGACTCCCGGCTGGTTAAAGGCATCAATATTATAAAGCGCACCGGCAATTGCAGTTTGAACTTCAAACATATACAAAAGCTGTCCCACATAATAACCGTTTATTTCCGGCAATGTGATGGTTACTGTCGGTTTGTTATAATCCGAAAGCGCAACGCGTGTTGCATCGGCTTCCGCGTTCATAAGATCGTTAAGCGTTTTTCCGCCGAGATAACCTATTCCCGTGTATTCAAATATCTTCGGAATTTCAAGGTCGTTATCAAATTTTTTAACTCTTATAAAATTAATAATTTTATCATTAGGACCTTCATTGTAAAGCTGAATTTGCGAATGCTGATCCGTTGCACCGACAGCTTTCACCGGAGTCGGGCCGACATGAACCGTTTCACCGTTAAGATTTTTTTCTTTTCCGAGAGACTCGGCCCACAATTGAACATACCAGTCCGCAACGTATTTCAAACGGCTTGAATAGGGCATCATAACCGAGATTTTTTTACCTTTTTGCGTATCCATAAGAAAATGAATCAATGCATTTTGTGCAGCGATATTTTCATTTATGTCGGTATTTTTCAGGGCAAGATCCATATCTTTTATCCCGTTTATAATTTCATCAATATCAATCCCGACAAGTGCAAACGGCAAAAGTCCCACAGCCGAAAACACGGAAAATCTTCCGCCTACATCATCCGGGATTATGAAAGTCTTATACCCTTCTTGTTCCGCAATCTGCTTTAAGACCCCGACATTTTTATCCGTTGTCGCAACAATATTTTTTCTGTAATCGTCACCGAGCTCCCGTTCAAGTTTATCTTTTATAATCATAAACTGCGACATGGTTTCCGCTGTCGAACCCGATTTTGTAATTACGTTAACAAGAGTTTTTTTCAAATCGAGGATTTCCAAAAGTCCGGTTATTGAATCAGCATCAATATTATCAAGGAAGAAAATCCGCGGATAATTATTTCTCTGTTCTTTTGACAACAAATTCCAGTAAGGTTTTAAAAGAGCTTCGGTCACAGCAAGCCCGCCGAGTGCAGAACCTCCTATACCGAGAACAAGAATATTGTCAAACCTGTTTTCGACAAGTGCCGCATATTCTTTTACATACCATACGGTTTCCTCACTGTACCCCAGATTCATCCACTGGAGCCACTGGCCGGGTTTATCTTTGCGTTTGTTTAAATCAGAAATGATATTTGCTATAGTGTCTTTAAATTCATTGAATTTCTGTTGAATATTCAGTCCGTTTTCTTCGCCAATAACGGCACTGTCTGCATATTTACAGTTCAGCTCAATCATAAATGTCCCCTTCTATATATTAATTTTATCAACTCAATGCAAAATTGCAAGAGCGCAATCTACTTTTGAGCTTTTACCGGTTTAGCTTTCGGGGACATTCTTGCAAGTCTGATTTTATCCTCAAGACGTTTTTGTTTATAACCGTACGCCGCATAAATAACCACACCTATCAGCAGCCATAGCGGAAAATATAACGATGAGGTTGTAAGATATTTCATAGAATAAACCATAAGTCCGCCGCAGGTTATTATCCCTAAAATCGGAAACAGAGGCGAAAAAGGCACCTTAAAAGGCCGCGGCCGGTCAGGGTCTGTTTTTCTTAATATCAGAACCGCAATACAAATTATAATAAACGATGTGAATGTTCCGAAATTGCATAATTCCGCCGAAATACTTAAATCCATAAACAATGCGCATACGATTACCACAATACCAGAAATCCAGGTTAAAACATGCGGAGTTCTGTATTTTTTATGAATTAATCTCAAAGACTTCGGCAAAAATCTGTCCCTGCTCATTGCGTACAAAATTCTTGTTGTACCCAGCTGGTAAATCAGCAAGACTGATGTCAAAGCACACAACGCACCTATTGACAAAAGCCCCGCAAACCAATCCTTACCTATCATACGCATAGCATGCGCAATGGGCGCCTGCGTATCAATATGGTGAAGCGGTACTGTTCCGGTTAAAACAAGCGCTACAAGGACATATAAAACCGTACAGAACACAAGTGTTCCCAAAATAGCAATGGGCAAATCTCTCTGCGGATTTTCGGTTTCTTCTGCTGTTGTTGAAATTGCGTCAAAACCGATATATGCAAAGAAGATTATAAACGCCCCCATAAAAATTCCCTCAAATCCGTTCGGAGCAAAGGGCGTCCAATTTTCAGGCTTAACATAAAATGAACCCACAATTATGAACGAAATTATCATAAACATGTTAATTCCGACCATAATACTTGCAACACGGGTTGATTCTTTGACGCCTTTAATCAAAAGCATTGTCAAAACAAGAACAATAAATATTGCCGGAAGATTTATCGCAACCGGAATTTTATCAAAAATATACGGCATCTGGGAATGCGGATCCAGTCCGAATTTGTCGCAATATGAAAACATGTATCTGTAATCATTCCTGAGCCACATCGGGAAATTAGTGACAAAATCCGGCAAAATATGCTTAAACCCTTTTAAAAACTGTGCAAAATAACCTGTCCACGCACTTGCAACCGTAATGTTACCGATTGCATATTCCAGCATCAAAATCCAGCCGACCATCCAGGCCATGAATTCTCCCATTGTAGCGTAAGTATATGTATAAGCACTTCCTGCAACAGGAATCATTGCAGCGATTTCAGAATAACATAAAGCCGAAAATACGCACGCAATAACCGCAAGCACCATTGATACAATAATTGCAGGCCCAGCCCCTACACCTTCAGGGCCGCCCTGAATTGCGCTTCCTATAATTGTAAAAATACCCGTTCCTACAACCGCACCTATTCCGAGCACAATAAGGTCAAATACATTCAAAGTCTTTTTTAATTCTGACTTTTTGCTTGTTGCAATAAGTTCATCAGTACTCTTTTTACTTAATAAATTATTAACTAAAACCTTTAAATCCATCTATTTATATAATTCCTGTTTTTTAATCGCAACTTTTTCGTTGTGAATTTTGTTTTCGTTCAATCTGTTTTTAACAAAGCCATACAAAAGATAAATCATGGCACCCACACCGAGCCATACCGGAAACAATATAGCCGAACCTGAAGGCTGCATTGATTTATATACCATCAACCCTCCGCAGGTAATAATACCGAGAGAAGGAATTACCGGTGAAAACGGCACCTTAAAAGGCCGCGGTCTGTCAGGGTCTGTTTTTCTTAATATCAGAACCGCAACACAAACTATTATGAAAGAAGTAAATGTCCCGTAATTGCACAATTCAGCCGCAACATCAAGGTTAAGCGTCAAAATCCCTACAACAGCCAAAAGCCCTACTGTCCAGGTTAACAAAGCCGGAGTATGGAATTTCGGATGTAATTTTTGAAATCTCTTTGAAATAAAATGATCTCTGCTCATAGCATATAAAATTCTCGTTGCAGCCATTTCAAGCACCAGAAGAACTGATGTCAGGCCGGCAAGAGAACCTATTGAAATCAAACCTGCAGCCCAATTTTGATGAGCAAGTGTCATGCAATAAGCCATCGGAGCTTTCAAAAAGTCCGCCGGCACAGGAGCGGCCGTGTCCTGCATACCTGTTAATATAAGTGCAACAAGCACATAAACAATCGTTGTAATGATTAAAGAACCTATAATACCGACCGGCAAATCTTTCTGCGGATTTTTGCATTCTTCGGCCGCCGTTGCAAGAGCGTCAAATCCGATATATGCAAAGAAAATCAAAAACGCACCCGCAAAAATTCCCTCTGCTCCGTTCGGGGCAAAAGGCGTCCAGTTTTCAGGTCTTACGTAAAACGCACCCGCAACTACAAATAATGCAATAACGGCAAGTTTTACAAAAACCATAATACCTGCCATTTTAGCAGAATCCTTTGTCCCTTTTACAAGAATAGCCGTAATTAACAGTACAATTAAAATAGCCGGAAGGTTAATACAAACCGGCACACCCAAAAGTGTCGGCACCGAAATATCGGGATTTGCCGCAATAAGTTTGGAGGCCGTGAAAGGATCATTTACAAGCCATACCGGCGGATGGGCAAGCCATGCCGGCAAAATTCTTTCAAATCCGCTCAAAAACTGCACAAGATAGTTTGACCATGCGCAAGCAACAGCAATAAAGCCGATTGCATACTCAAGCATCAATACCCAACCGACCATCCAGGCCGCAAATTCACCCAGAGTAGCAAATGTATAAGTATAAGCCCCGCCTGAAACCGGAATCATAGTAGCAAATTCCGAATAACAGAGCGCTGAAAAAATACACGCTATCGCAGCGATTACCATAGATACCATAAGCGCGGGGCCCGCACCAGGAGCCGAGCCGTCAACGTTGCCGGCTGCAGCAATACCTACTATGGCAAAAATACCGGAACCTATAATCGCTCCGACACCCAGAATAATCAAATCCCAAACACCCAGCGACTTTTCCAGTCCGCCGGCTTTTGCATCGGCAAGCATTTCATCGGGGTTTTTAATTCTGGTAATTGTTTTTAAAAAATTGCGAGATAAAGTAGCGCGACTGTATTTTTCTGCCATTTACATTCCTTATTACTTGCAAAGAGGGAAGCCCATTTGTTCTCTCTGTTCTACATACAATTTTGCAACGGCTGACGCCATTGTTCTGACTCTGTTTATAAAATTAATTCTCTCGTCTTTGCTGATAACACCTCTTGCATCAAGCAAATTGAACGTATGAGAACATTTTAAAACATAATCATATGCCGGCAAAACAAGTTTTGCCTCAACACAATTATCAACCTCTTTTTGATACAAATCAAACATCGTAAATAATGATTCGGCATCCGAAACTTCAAAATTATACTTTGATTGTTCAATTTCGTTTTGCAGGTAAATATCACCGTATTTCAAAGTATCGTTCCACATAATGTCATAAACAGACTCTTTATTTTGAAGATACATTGCGATTCTTTCAAGTCCGTAAGTCAATTCCAGCGCAACCGGCTTAACTTCAAGACCGCCGACCTGCTGAAAATAGGTAAATTGAGTAATTTCCATACCGTCGAGCCAAACTTCCCAGCCGACACCTGCTGCACCGAGGGTCGGAGATTCCCAGTTATCTTCAACAAATCTCACATCATGCTCTTTTAAATCTATACCCATTGCCTCAAGACTTTTCAGATAAAGTTCCTGAGCATTATCGGGCGAAGGCTTTAAAATAACCTGAAACTGGAAATAATGTCCGAGCCTGTTCGGGTTTTCACCGTATCTTGCATCGGTCGGACGTCTGCATGGTTCAATCATTGCGGTATTCCAGGGTTCAGGGCCCAGCGCTCTTAAAAAAGTTGCAGGATTCATGGTCGACGCACCTTTTTCTATATCATAAGGCTGCTGGATTATACATCCGTAGTCCGACCAGAACTTTTGTAAATTAAAAACTAATTCCTGAAAATTTAATGCCATAACCGCACCTTTATTGTAAAATTTACACTCGTTCGTCCATAATACGACGGACATAGTAAAATTGCAAATATTTTGTTAAAAACTATTAATTAACTAATTCAGACAAATAACGCTATTTACTTTCATGTTACAATAATCAAGGAGGCTGAATTATGGCAGACAAAATAATAATATTTTCAGGAAAACAATATTCCGGCAAAGACACCGCCGCAAAGATTATGTTAAACAAAATGCCTGATTATAAACGCTGTGCAATGGGAGATATAATAAAATTAACCTACGGTGCCGAAAAAGGACTTTCTTACGAAGAAATTGAAAAGAATAAACCTGCGTACCGTCAGGATTTAATAGATTTGGGCAACCGGGGAAGAGCGCAGGATCCTGATTACTGGCTTAAAAAAATTCTTGAACAACCCGGCAATATTATTGTAACAGATGTGCGCGTTCCGCATGAATATGAAGTATTCAAAAACGCAGGAGCGGTTGCAGTTCGTGTTGAAGCCTCACGCGAAACCCGTGCAAAAAGAGGAACCCTCATAGGCGAAAACGATATAACCGAAACAGGTCTGGACAATATCACTAACTGGGACTACGTAATTAATAACAACAAAGATTACGATTTCCTTGAAAATCAGGTGGATAAGATTATTGAGGCATTAAAATAGTGGCCGGAGATTACAAAAAACTGTTGAAAAAAAAGAAAAAAGAATACTGCAGCACAAAAACAATGGGCGTGAACATTGACAAAAACGAATACTTTGAAATTGTTTTGTCAAATTCCGCTCAACCCGATAAATACAAAAAATCTTAACTTTTTTTAACCACCACTTGAATTTAAATTATCTTTAATATAGTATTTAGAATACGAACGTGCGTCGGTGGATTTTTATGTGGAAAAAATTATTTTAAACACCGATTTAAGGAATTTATTTTTGATACTGGTACAAAATATAAAGGAAAGCAAACAATGAACCCTATTATTAATGAATTAGAAAAACCTTATTTGGAAAAAGAATTACCGGAATTGAATCCGGGTGATACCGTAAAAGTTTTCGTAAGAATTATAGAAGGAAACAAAGAAAGAACTCAGGCATTTGAAGGTACAATCATCAAAATGCACGGTTCAGGTATCAACAAAACAATTACCGTAAGAAAAGTATTCCAGGGCGTAGGCGTTGAAAGAGTATTTCTGGTACATTCACCGAGAATCGAAAAAATCAACGTATTAAGACGCGGGGATGTAAGACGTTCTAAATTATATTACTTAAGAGAACGTTCAGGTAAAGCAACTCGTATCAAGGAAAAAATTGAAAAAAGATAAACTTCATATTCACTGGTATCCGGGACATATCGCCAAAGCGGAGCGAAAATTAAAAGAGCAGCTGTCCCTGGTGGATGCTGTGATAGAGGTTATTGATGCGAGATTACCGTATTCAAGCGGTTATGACAATATTGCGGGGCTTTTAAACGACAAGCCCCGTTTAATTTTGCTTAATAAATCTGATTTAACCGAGAAAACCGAATTGCAGCCATGGATTAAAAAACTTGAAGAAAAAACAGGCTGGCCTGTTATTCCGACTGATGCAAAAAATTCAAAAGATCTTTCAATAATAGTAAAAAAGGCTGTTGAACTATCTGAGCCGAGAATACAGGCTTTGATTAAAAAAGGACTTTTGCGCAGACCTGCACGCATTATGGTTGTCGGCATGCCAAATGTCGGAAAATCAAGCATAATAAACAAACTTACACGCTCATCAAAGACAAAAACAGGTGCAAAAGCCGGTGTTACAAGACAACAGCAGTGGGTGAGAATTAATCCGCAGCTGGATTTGCTGGATACGCCGGGGATTATTCCCATGAAACAGGAAAATCAAGAGGTTGCCAAAAAACTTGCATTTGTAAATTCGGTTTCCGAAAACGCATACTCAAACGAGCTTGTTGCAAACGAACTTTTGGAACTGCTTAATGAAAAATATCCGGAAAAAGTAAAAGAATACTACAAAACAGATATTTTAACGCTTGAAGCCATAGCAATCTCGCGCAACTGGATAATCTCCGGCGGCAAACCGGATATTGAACGCACAGCAGTGTATGTTTTGAGAGATTTCAGAGAAGGTAAGACAGGGAAATTCATATTAGACGATGCTGATAAAGAGTGAGAAAATTAAAAAATATACAGATAAAGAGCGTATGGAAAACCGCACCGAAGAAGAAAAAGCGGAAATTAACAAACAGGTAAGCCGCCGGTTGAAAACTGACTTAACCGTTGATTCACCGATAATAAAACTTTTCGCTTTTGATATGCAGGATGACAGAACGGTAATAGGTACTGACGAAGCAGGCAGAGGGCCGGCGGCAGGCGGTGTTTTTGCAAGCGCGGTTTGTTTCCGGGAAAAAAGCCGCAAACTGATTGAAGATTTAATGGTCTTAAACGACAGCAAACAGCTTACTAAAAAGAAACGCGAAAGCATTTATGACGTAATATTAAACAACACAATAAACGCAACAGCCTGCGTTGAAGTTGATGAAATCGAAAAAATAAATATTTTGAATGCATCTTTAAAGGCCATGAAAACCGCTTGCGACGAGGTATACAACAGATTGCATAACGAGTTTGAAATTCCGCGCCACAAACTCATCGTATTTGTCGACGGAAACAGGTACATAAAATACCTTAACTATTCCCAAAAATTTATAATCAAAGGTGATGCACAATCAGCATCAATTGCGGCAGCAAGCGTTCTTGCAAAAGTTGCACGTGACAGATATATGGAAAAGCTAGATGCTGAATTTCCCGAGTACGGCTGGGCGCACAATGCAGGCTACCTCACAAAAGATCACCTCAATGCAATCGACAGGTACGGACTTTGCAAATACCACCGGCCGTCATTTCTGCAAAAGCACTTTGCAAAAGAAGAACAGTTGAGTTTGTTCTAACCCCACTTACGCGATGTGTGCAAAACTCTTAAGATATAAATCACATTTCCTCTAACCTGATAAGGAATGATATAAGGATATTTAGATATTACGAGTTCACGGGTTCTTAAAACTCGGCCTGCTCTGCCTGCTGCAGGATTATTTACAAGAATCGTTTCTATCCGCTCAATAATATGCGCAACAACTTCTCTGGCTACAGTTTTATTATTTTCGTAAATATACTTTAAAATACACTCCAAGTCTTCAACTGCAGAGTAAGTAAATTTTACCGTATACACTATTTTATGCCCCAGTCAGATTTAACTTTATCAATTGAAACATTTTTTTCATTTTCCACATCCTGTAACCCGCACTGAATTGCAGAAATCTGCCAGGCTTCTAAATCAAGATATCTTTCTATTGCATCAATCGCCAAATATGCTTTGGTGCGACCTGTTGCTCTGGCAAGTTCTTCAAGACGCGATTTTGTTTCTACGGGTAATCTTAATGAAAATTGTTCAGATGACATTGAAACTCCTTTATTTACATTGTAACACATTGCATGACAATTTTCAAGAGGAACTGACAAACTACGTCAACACAATGGCTTTAACAATTTTATAGATATTTTCTATCTTATCTCTGTCGTTTTTTACCGAATTTATAATTGTGTCAATTTCGGTAATCAAATCTTCCGTTGGCTTTAAATGCTCTGCAGTAAACAGCTCATCGACGGTTATATTAAGGCATTCCAGAATTTTTTCCATTGTCTGTGCGGTCATAAAATTTTCGCCCGTCTCTATCCCCGCAAGCGACCGCGTTGAAATATTTGCCATTTCAGCAAGCTGCTCCTGCGTCATTCCGCGTTTTTGTCTCAATCTCTTTATCTTTTTTTAATTAAATTATAACAATACAAAACATAAGGAGGAAAAATATGATTCACGGAGTGGAAAAACAAGCGGCAAAAGTAATTGAAAACTTACCTAAAAAAATCATTCCGCCTAAAAAGGCAGTACAAACAAGTTTTCAAGGGGAAATAGCACCTGAAATAGTCAAAAAATCAACAGCAGACGCTTCAAAAGCATACGGTTTTGCAGCAATTGAAAAAAAAGTTAAATTTGAAAATAAATCAATAGATGAATACATAAAAGATTTATTATCACAGGGAAAAGTTGAAGGCAAAGATTTCAAAATAACTAAAGTAGACGGATTAGCAACCAATCTTGAACTACTCAAGAACGGCAAAAAATATCAAGAAATTACTTGGTTTAAAAACACCGATCAAGTACTGTTTGAAACAGTTAATTATCCTATAAATACCGGAAATTCCGGTGTTGTAATAAAGGAAGCGAGAACACTATATGACAAAAACAGCAAATTTCTATCCAGAGAAACAATTTATGACATAGATAAACATCCATTTAAAGATGAACTTGTAAAATACGGCTCAACGCCTGAAGAGTTGATGGCTAAATTAACTGCACAGGGACGGACTTTTCACAAAGAATTAGCAAATGCTGATTACGGACATTTTACAAGAATATCAAGTTTTAATCCTAAAACAAAGCTGGGTGAAGTTTATGAATTCGGATATAACAAAAAAGACAAGTTGATGGAAATTAAAAAGACATCGTACAATAACGGCAACAGAACAGAAACTCTTTGGTTTTCACCGGATGAAGTATCATGCATAAACTACCAGAATAATATAAAATACTAGAAACAAAGCCCGCAATATGCGGGCTTTTATATTATAATTCAAACAGCTTATGCAGCCGTTCTCTGATATCTTCCTCGTCAAGGTCGTTTGTTATTTTATTCAAATCAATTGCCATTTGATAGTAATGAGC
The DNA here is from genome assembly GCA_944323995.1 of Candidatus Gastranaerophilales bacterium. Taxonomy (GTDB): domain Bacteria; phylum Cyanobacteriota; class Vampirovibrionia; order Gastranaerophilales; family Gastranaerophilaceae; genus SIG32. The sequence continues at coordinate 22,098 of CALUUN010000013.1, forward strand.
GGCATCATTGGTAAAATCCATTTTTTCGGACGCTCTTGCCGCGTTAAAATATGCAAGAGTGTAGCTCGGGTTTAAATCTATAGCTTCTTCAAAATATTCAAGAGCCTGTTCCGCATCCATCAAACCGTCAAGATAAAGTATTCCGAGATTGTTGCGGGCAAACTCGTTTTCGGGATTTAACTCAACCGCTTTATGATACGCGACAAGTGCTTCTTCAAGGTAATCTTTTTCCCAGAGTGCAATACCGGCTTTTGAGTAGCCTCTGTAATCATTCGGATTCAGAGTAATCGCATCACAATATGCTCTGATAGCCTTATCAAGATCGTAATCTGCCATATGAATATCGCCGAGCGCAAGATAGAGATCATAATTATTCGGATCAAGGATTAAACCCGCCTGATAAGTTGCAACAGCAGCTTCAATGTTGCCGTTAACTTCCGCATAAAGAGCGCCGAGCGCCTGACATACAATTGATGTCCATTCTCTGTCCGGATTAAGGTCGATTGCTTTTTGATAATGCTGAATAGCATCTTCAAAAAGTTCCGCTTTTGAATACGCATAGGCAAGAGAATTGTTATAAAACGGGTTGTCCGGCTCCAATTCAACAGCGAGTTTGAATGCGCTTATCGAATTAATTTTATCTTCTTTTGCCATGTAAAGATGCCCGAGTTCATAGTAAACAGGAGCCTTGTTTTCATCTAATTCAAGAAGTTTTTCATAGCAGTCAATAGCTTCATCTTTCAAGTCAGGGAAAAATGTCTGCAATACGGTTGCAAGTTTTGCCCAAACGTCACGATTGAGAGGATTTGCGCTCAAAACTTTTTTATAACTGTCAACTGCGATTTCGTATTCTTTATTTTTTAAAGCAATATCGCCCATTCTGTTATAAAAAACTTCATCATGTTCAGTTTCTTCAACAGCTTTCTTATAAATATTTTCGGCTGCCGGAAGCATTTTGAATTTTTCCAGAAGTTTGCCGAGCGTGTTATATTTGAATACTGAAAGATCGTCCGCAATATTTTTATAAAACATTTTAATTGCGGGCTTGTCCCATGCAAGCATCATACTGCCTGTTAAAAAGTAGTAGAGAAATCCTGCATAATCACCGGCATTGCCGTCTTTGTTATTTATTTTCTGCAATATTGACTGTGCAAGAATAAGCCGCGGACGTGCGGATTTAAACTTGCTCATTTTTATGGCTGACTTGAATTCCGCCTCTGCGGATTTGTAATCCTGCGCCAGCTTCATAAAGAACCCTGTGTACATGTGGGCATTCATATTTGAAGGGGCTAAAGAACAAGCGGTTTTACACTGTTCAATCGCTGTATTAATACTTATTTGCCCCTGTTCCCACATAAGACTTGCAAGGCGGTAATAACTTTCAGGTATAGTGGGGTCAAGTTTTACCGCATCGACATAGTGTTCTATTGCCTCTTGCAAATCACTGTTTTGCTGGCGAATTAAATATCTTTCGTGTGCTTCTCTGGCTTTTTCTAATGAATACTGTGCTTTTCGTAAATTTTCACTGTTGTTGGTACCAATCGGCATTAAAATCTGTTCTGACATTTCGAGCTCCATAAATGTGTATGCATATAAATTCGACTGAAAAATTTTCAAACTTTATTATTTATACAAAATATCATCTGAATGCATTAGACAATTTATTAATTTGTATTTGTAATATAATAGAAATATGGACTACTTGAAGAATAAGTTTGACATAATAGTTGTGGGTGCAGGTCATGCCGGGTGCGAGGCCGCGATTTCAGCCGCAAGATTGGGGTGCAGAGTTTTGCTGTGCACTTTAAACGTTGATAACATAGCACTAATGCCGTGTAATCCGGCAATAGGCGGGCCGGCAAAATCTACTCTCGTACGCGAAATCGACGCACTCGGGGGAGTTATGGGAGAAGCCGCCGACGCAACTTATATCCAGATGAAAATGCTTAATTCTTCAAAAGGCCCGGCTGTTCGTGCGCTGCGCGCCCAATCCGACAAAAAAGAATATATGGCCTATATGCGGAATATTATTGAAACCACCGATAATATTTACCTCAAGCAATGCTGTATAACTGAACTTCTTGTAAAAGACGGAGCCGTATGCGGCGCGGTCGATGAATTTGGCATAGAATACAGCGCCCGCTCAATAATTTTGACCACAGGCACCTCACTTGAAGGTAAAATCTGGGTCGGCTTGCGCTCTTACAGCGCCGGCAGGCTCGGAGAAAAAGCCGCAACAGGGCTTTCGGATTCACTCCGCAAACTCGGAATACAAACGAAGAAACTTAAAACCGGTACGCCCTCACGGGTTGACAAACGCACAATAGATTATTCCAAAATGACAATCCAGCCGGGCGACAGTGAATTAAACTTTTATTCATTTAAACCCGATCGCCCAATAAGACCGCAATACCCGTGCTATTTGACCAGAACAAACGAAAAAACGCACGAAATTATCCGCGCAAACCTTGATAAATCACCTATGTATCAGGGCTTAATCCACGGTGTCGGCCCGAGATACTGCCCGTCCATCGAAGATAAAATAGTAAGATTTTCGGAAAACCCGTCGCATCATATTTTTATAGAACCCGAAGGACTCGGAACTTACGAAGTTTATATTCAGGGATTTTCAAGCAGCCTGCCCGCAGACGTTCAAATTCAAATGCTCAGAACGCTTCCGGGGCTTGAAAACGCGCATGTGATAAAACCCGCTTATGCTGTTGAATATGACTATGTTCCGGCTGTTCAAACCACACACTCACTGATGTCCAAAAAAATTCAGGGACTGTTTTTAGCCGGACAGATTAACGGTACAAGCGGATATGAAGAAGCTGCCGCTCAGGGGCTTATCGCCGGAATTAACGCGGTAAATTACCTGAATAATTCAGAAATGCTTGAACTTTCAAGAAGTTCGTCTTACATCGGAACCCTTATTGATGACCTTGTCACAAAAGATATTGAGGATCCTTACAGGATGCTGACTTCGCGTTCGGAATACCGCCTGCTGCTCCGTCAGGATAATGCTGATGCAAGATTAACCGAAACCGGCCGCAAAATAGGTCTGATTGACGATGCGCAGTACAAAATATTTACGGATAAACAGGAAGCTATAAAACAAGAATACCAAAGGCTTCTGGAAACAAAAGTTCCGCCGGATGAACATGCAAAATCCGTGCTTTCCAAATACAATGAAAATATTGAGCGGGGAATGAAACTTGCAGAACTTTTAAAACGTCCCAACATTAATTACAAAATTCTGAAAGAATTAGACGCAAAAACTGCAGAATTAGAGATTCCGCGTGATGTTTACGAACAGGTTGAAATTCTTATAAAGTATGAAGGTTACCTCAAACGTCAGGAAATTCAGGTTGAACAGGGTACGAAACTTGAAAAATACAAAATTCCGGACGATATTGACTACTCTAAAATTGACCACATTTCCTCGGAAACAAAAGACAAACTCTCCAAAATCCGGCCAAAAACCCTTGCGCAGGCCTCAAGAATAGGAGGAGTGAAACCGGCTGATATTTCTATTCTGATGGTTCTGCTGGAAAGACATTCCGTTGCAAGATTAAAATAAACACATATATCATACCGGCAGACCTGACAAACTGATACAAAAATATCCCGAAGTAAAAGTCTTCAGGGATAACATATCCATGCCGGATAATTTTTAAAAAACTCCCGGAGATGGATTCGAACCACCGTCGAAAGATCCAGAGTCTTTAGTCCTGCCGCTAGACGATCCGGGATTAAGTGACAAACGCCACAAAACAATTTTACAACGAAACAAAAACCGTTGTCAATATTTATGCAAATTTTCGACCGAAAACAATAAAAATTCCTGTATATTAACCGAAAGTATTAAATGTTGATTCGGTATTCTTTTCAATAATTTTCTGAACGGCATCCATTTCGGTTTGAATAGCATCCTGTTCCGTATCAAGCTGTTTCAATCTCAATTCAAGATTTTTATCCTGCGCCTGAACAATTTCAATCTTGGCGTTAATTTCCTGTATTGACTGCTCATATTGATATTTGTCATATTCATACTGGTTCATCGCATCATCATAAGCATCCTGATCTGTCAATGTGTTAGTAGTTAACGCATAGGTAACCGGATTGATAAAATTGCCGTTGGGATCGGTTTCATAAAGGGTAATGCTTATATAGCGGCCGCTTGAATCTTTTTCAAGCCTTGCATCCTGCATTTTTACTTCGTTATTAATCTGTTTTGAACCGACTTTATAAGTTTTTACAGATGAATAGATATCACCGTTGTCAATTTTTATGCCCTCAGCCATATCATCTCCGTTATAAAATACCGGATAATATTCGCCTGTTGCGCTGTTTTTAAGATATCTGACATACCAGCCGTTATCGGGCGTTCCGTAAAGTTTATTCAATTGATCCTGATAATAGGCTTCTTCATCAAACAACTGTTCAAGTTCTTCGCTTGTCATACCCTGAAGGTATTCGTCCGTACCGTCGTAATACAATTTGTCCGTAACGTCATAAACATCGGTATAATCGGCAGAATTCATGTATTTGCCGACATATTTGTCGTATTCATTCTGCCATTTTTCATGTGCTTCGTCATAAATACTTTCGGGGCTTAAATTTTTGACATCTTCCCAGAACTGTTCCCATCTTTCATGGAGTTTTGCCGGAGTAATTTCATTATGATCGTATGTTGTATTGCTTAATCTGTAATTATTCAAGTCATAACTTGTGTTGTTATATTTGTGATCATTCAAATACAAAGCAACATCAATATACAAGTCAATAAGTTCCTGATACATATCAGGATAAATATTTTGTAATCTATCCCTTAACGTAACGGTAGTTGAATCGGGTTTTTGAGTTTCCCAGCCGGACATTGTAAGCGAATAAGTACCGCTTCTGTCATTTGACAATGTAACACCGGCAGATGAAGTTACCGATCTTTGAGTATCAGACCAGATTAATTTACACAGGTTGTGTTCCATATGTCCGATATGGAACTGGTTGCCCGGATCAACACCTTCATAACATTGAGTCTGCTGATAATTGATCACAAGGCCTTCCGTACTGTAATCAGAAAGCTGAGGTTCTTTTCCGATTACCGAAACAATTTTGTCATAATCGGCTTTAACCAGCTGAACGGTTTTACCGCCGTCAGTAAAAGACATTGAAGGAGAAAGACGGAATTCCTGACCGTCTGCATTTGTTGCGCAGCCTGCGGTTGTGAGGCCTTCGCCGAGGGGTTTTAATTGATCTTTACCTACCCAGTACACGTTTTGACCTCCTGTTGTCTGGGAATTTACAACAGAAGTATATCCTGCCGAACATATTGAAAAATCATCCGTCCAGGAAGATAAATAACTTACTTTATATGCACCGTTTTCTGCAGCCATCATTGAGGTGATAGTATTCTGCAAAGACCCGTCAGTAAATGTATAAACTGTTTTTGTATAATCTGCAATAGAAGGAGGAGTCGGAACGCTCATGCCGAGAAGCTGGCTGTAATAGTTGGCAGACTGATTAGCCAGTGTTGTTCTCTGCTGGTTAATCTGTTGCCCTTCGTATTCAACATTTGTTTTGCGCGCGGTAAGACCTAAAAATCTTGCCTGCGATGCTGCCATTCCCATAGCGTTTCCCTGTTTTTTCCTTCAATACTATGTTATACGGCAGATTTAAGCTGGAAATTTAATTATTGTTAAGAATTGTAAATAACGTTTTACTATCAGCGGAAATTTATAAAATTTTGCCGGATTAGTTGGATGCGGTAAATCTTTGATTTACCGCATCCTGCTTGCTTGCTGCTAAGGTTTGCAGACAATGCATACGAATATTATTTAAAAGGGAGTATTGCTTGTAAAAGAACACATGGTTTGATTTTTTGCAAATTGTGGTTGTATCAAAATAAATTATTTTATTTTTTGCCATATTAAAGGGAGTTTTAAAGTGTTATTACCTAAGCCCGGAATCAAAAATTCAAATAGAGGTTTGAACCTGCCGTTTTTCTTTAATGCTTCAATAACCGGATGGGTTTTCATAAATCTGATATTTCTTGCATCATCGACTAATACGGTGTCTTCTAATGGAATAGTTCTATCTGCAATATAAAGATGTTCTTGCAAATGATTTCCAAGTATGAATATACCATTCATTTCTAGCTTGTTATATATTTTATCAGTAAGTTCCTGTATTATTTTTCGTTTATCTGTTTTCAGGTTAGGTCTGTCTCCATGTTTAAATACTCCGCTTAAATTGTTATCTGTCAGCTGATAAATTGCATTTCTGAAAAATATGGCACCTGCTTTTTGATGATTATTAAATGCATCTATATGTTTAATATCTTCCTTAATAAAGCTAACATTTTTCATAAAAGATTCTTTGGGAATAAAATATCTTTGCGGATAAAGATCAATATTATCAAATCGCATTGTGTAAATAGGATCAGAAAGATTGTTAATAGGAAATGAAGGTTTTGTTTCCCGAAAATTTTTATGAAAAATTCGACACAGGAACTGTTTATTTTCTTCAGCATTAAGATTTAGTAAAAATCCGTCATCTGCCAGAGGATGTATGGCATAAATACCTTTATGAGCAAAATCTATAGCTTTACTGCTTTTATCTATAGAATAAATATTATATTTGAAGCGCTTGTCTAATAGTGTGTTAACAGATAGAGCTTCTTCTCCGTTAGAACCCGCATACACTAAGATATTCGTTCCTTTCGGGAATTCCTTCTCTATAATCTTAACAGCCTTTTGTAAGACTTCTGAATCATGATAAAAATTAGTACTGATTGAATTTCCTGTATTATTATCAATCATATTATAACTTTTAAAATTTATACTGGAATGCGAATGCATAGCTGAATTAATTTTCATATTTATAAAAAAACAGAACAAAACTTTTTTTGCGTATAAATCTTACTAACACAGGGTAAAATCATTTTAACCGTACAAGATTGAAATGTCCGGTTTAATACAGAGTTTTGATGCGGTAAATCAAAGATTTACCACATCCTACTTGCTGTCATTTAATATTACTCCTTTCGTTGTGATGTAAATCTAAAAATTTAATATAAAAATTTTTTAAATTTGGTTTCATTCCAGTATCAAACACGTCACCATTATTCAATTTTACTGTCAGATTTTTTCCATCATAATTAATATCCTTTACATCGCTAAATAAAAAATTATATAATTTTAATTTAACAAGAAGTCTTAACGATTGTTCTGATAAAATACGTTTATTTGTTAAATATATTCTATGACTACAGAAACTTAAAAAAAACAATGTCGACCAAATGCAATATAAAATAGCACAAAATAAATTAGAAGTTGTGAACAATTTTATTTGTTGAACATTTTCAAATATAAAAAATGGTAATATAAAACTCCCAAAAACTAGTCCAGAACAGAATTGTGGTAATAACTTACACCACAGTGGAAAACCTATAACGCACTCAATAGTTTCGTTATAATATTTAGATTTTACTTTAAAATCCATTTTGTTAGAAATATGGTTTTGCAATAACAAACTAATAACCATCCAAGTTACACCTGAAATTAAGCCAAGTAACATAGTAAGTTTTTCAAAATCAAAATCTGTTGTCATAATAATGTGCATTCATTTTTACTCCTTTTTTTAATTATCTTTGATTATGACAAATTTTAATCAATCAATGACAAACATTTATCTTTAATATCAAGAGCAACTTCCCGAGCCTGTTTTTCTTTTATTCCGATATTTTTTGCAACATTGAGAATATCTTCTAAACTTGGATTTTTACCCTCACCATTGATTGTCGTTGAGTGTTCTCCGTTGAATGATGAACTGTAAGTTAAATCATAAGCAGGGGATAGTTGCCATTCTTTTTTACTTTCATCATACAAAAACGAAAAATTCTTTGAATGATCATCTCTGTTGTGCGCAAAAACATTAAAGCACATAAGTCTATATAACTGCTCAATATCCTGATAATTTTTCGTTAATTCGAGAGTCAATTTCATCAAAATATTGTAATCAAGATTCGGCAAGCGATGGCTTGTTTCTAATAGTCCGCTAACTGAAACCATATGTACTTTTTTACCGTTTTCTCTATCAAATCGTTTTATACCGAAATATCCCGAATAAATTTTAGAATCAAAAAGTTTTGTTTCACTCATTTTTATCCCGCAATCTTTTGCGACAAGAGAGTATTTGTATTCCTGCTCTCCAATATATTTAGGATCCTGTGAAGATGGGAATTTTATTATCCAGTCTTCTCCGTTTATTTTGGTTAGAATCTTTGGTCTTGCTCCGCCTGACGAACCGCCAAGTTTAAAAAGTTCATCCAAGTTATCAGAGCTTTGTGACTCTAATATTTTTGAACATTCTTGCGCAAGCTTGTCATAATAAGATTCTTCTTGTGGAGTTTCAAATCTGTGTTCAGGCTTATATGTCAAAGCTCCCATACCGCTTTCTTGTACAACTGCAAGCCGATTTAAATTATCAATTTCACTTGGGTTGATATTGTTTTTTAGCAAAAGACGATCAACAAGCAATCTTCCCCAACCGTCAGGCAAACTGTCATTAAACACCCCAAATAGCCCCTCGAACGGTTCAAATTTTGGCAAATATACTTTTTTCTGTAACGGTAGTGAGAATGGCGAAATGCTAAAACCGGTAGCAAGCCACTCGTTATCATATTCAAATGCAACAAGCCTATCAGGAGTTTTAGCCAAAGTTCCGACTAATTTATCATTATAAAAAGCTTTCAGATATTTATAATTATCCATTAATTACCTCATCAATCGAAGCATAAGTTTTTTGTGTAAATAAATTTTCAAAGTCATTATCTAAATCAAGAGCAATAGCAATTTTAATAAAAGATTGCAGAGAAATTTCATACTTCGTTTCAAACCTTTTAATGCTGCCTAAGCTAACACCAGATTTTTGTGCTAAAGCTTCTTGTGAAATTTTTAGCTTTTTTCGGTTTTCTTTAATTTTATCCGCTAAACTTTTGGCAATTTCATTGGGAGTTTTTTGGTTTAAAAATTGATTGGTCATAGATAATACCTTAATCGATTTTATTAAAAAAGTCAATAATTAGATAATATATTATCCGATTATCACCACGCATCACAATTTTATTATGATGTATTTTTATCAACTTTTGACAAAATTTAAACCTTAAGTTTAGGTTTAATATTAGAAATTGTTGTATCCGGAATTGCAAGCTTACCCTTTTCTAAGCCTAACAAAAACTCTATTTCATCAGAATTTAAAGCCAAATCAACACTTATATCTTCTAATAACGATTGAACTGTATGAATATTGTTATCTAAAAGCAAATCAATTGCATATTTCAGCATTGTAGGTTCTGGAATTATAATTGAATCATCATATGGTTCATGCGTCTTCCAACCCTTTTGTGACATTTTTTTCATTAAGTACTGATATTGATTGTATGTCATTAAATTCAAATTATATGCACGAATAATCATCGCTGATATTGAAACATTCCACTTTTTCTTTAATCTGACATAATAATCTAAACTGTACCGATATCTTTCAGGAAGGTCTTTTATAAATGCTTCCTTTGGCAATAAAAATGAAGCGGCAAATTCATTGGCTTGCTTTTCTAAAAATTTAAATTCTTCTCTTGAAATAGCTTCTATATCTTCACTTTTTGGATGTAGCAGTATATGTCCTAATTCATGAGCCGCATCAAATTGTATCCTTGAGAAAGAAGGTTTATTTTTAGACAAAGTAACTATATATCTTTCCTCGTCATTTATTTGTATTGATTGATTAAAGGCATCAATATCATCAGTATCTGTTTTTGTAAGTAAAACAATTAGTCCTTGTTTTTCAAGCAAATGAATTATATTTGTAATTGGTTCTAAACCTAATCCCCAGAACTCTCTTATTTTTAATGAAAAAGCCTCAATATCTCCATCAAAATCAATATTATTTGGAATATTTAAAACAGGGAAATCCATATATTTTAATAGATATTCGCATAATTGAGCTCTAAACTGGTTCTGTAATTTTTGTTGTTCTCTGTATTTTTTATTAGTAGTTAACAATGCTCTGAAATACGGAGTTCCTGCTGGTATAGTTTTTTTATTTTGAAAGAAAAATTGTCTTGGAAAGTTTAATTCTTTAATTATTTTAAATAAATTTTCTACCTCGGGAATAATTTTATCCGTTTCATACAAAGATATTGTTTGTTTTTTTACTCCAATTTTTTGAGCAAGCTCTTCAGTTGTTAATCCTCTGTAGGTTCGAGCAATTTTTAACTGTTCACCGCTAAATTTATTTTTCATTATACTTTATTCTTCCTCATTAACATCTTTTTCATCATTTTTATCATTTTTAATTTCTGGCATTGTATCTTTGTCCTGTACTAAGAAATCTTTCTTTAATGTTGGTTTTATTATATCTACCTCGTTAGATTTTTTAGTATCATCAAGGAATGTATAACTTGGTTTCAGATATTGACTCCAATTCTCTTCTTCAACTAATTCTAACGCAGAATTGAAAATGTATGCTTTTAATTCTTGTACATTATAACCGCTTTTTTTAATTGTAATTATACAATGTCTAAATTCTTTGTCTGTTTGCAATTCAAGATTTGAGCACAATTCTTTCAATTGTCGTTCAAGTTCATCTTCGGGAAATAACTCTGTCTCAATTCCCGGAATAGTTATTTGGTGGGTTTTACCTTCCAACCCTTTATTTTTAAGGGACAAAATGTCTATATAATGTGGTACTTCACGTTTTTTGTCTTTTAAAATTTTGTTAAGAGCATCTTCACTCATGCAGGTAAAAAGAAGATTTGAATTTAAATCAAGCAATAACAATAATTCATAAAAGCCACGTCTTACAATATCGTATCTTAAATTAGCATCGCAAAAAGAAATAAGAATGCCATTTGTTAAATCACGCGGTAGCATATTTTTGTAATTACTGGTAGGGGTATTTATTTGTTTAACCCAATATTCTAATTCTTCCCCAAAGCCTTCGATATGGCTATTTGCTATTCTTTGTTTTAATTCTTCACTAATTTTTTCGAGCATGTAAGCCTCCTTTACATGCTATTATTTCTAAAAACTTAAAATTTGTCAAGTATATTTATAATATTTGTTAAGATACCGTATGTATTTTACAAAAAGTTGTTTTTTGTCTTAAACTTAAAGATTCTTGAATGTTCCGTTCTATAGTTATTATAGCATAGATATACGTGATAAAATATAATTATGGAAATTTTAGAAAGATTAGCAAAATCAAAATTCAGGAGCAAATTTAAACTTCGAGCAAGAGAATTAAAATATATTCAAGAAAAAGGGCTTGATACCATTTATACCCATGCCTGCGATTTTATTCGTGATAGAGTAGCCCCGGCTGAACCAATTAACGATGGTAAACAAACTCCGATGCGAGGACATCCTGTGTTTATTGCTCAACACGCAACAGCCACCTGCTGCCGTGGCTGCATCGAAAAATGGCACAAATTCCCCCAACACAGAGAATTAACCAAAACCGAACAAGAATATCTTATTTCCGTCATTAT
>CALUUN010000014.1 GCA_944323995.1 Candidatus Gastranaerophilales bacterium
TGCTCTTTCTTGATAATTCTGCACAAGTGTCGGGATAGTCAATGCCGCAACTATTCCAATAATCGCAAGAGTTATCAACACTTCAGCGAGCGTAAAACCTCTAGACGTGTTTGCGGAATAAACAAAATTCTTTTTCATGACTTATAATTCCTTTCTATTTAATTATAGTTTATAATTGCTAATAAATCAACAAAATGGTTCTATATATAGAAATAGCTGCAACAATTTTACCATTAAAATTCTATGTATGCAACATGTTAATTCCAAGAAATCAGAACTTATATTCAAGGCGCTTTCTGCGGCTATAAAAGAAGAAAGATTACGTCAGAAAAAATCAATAAGGCTTCTGGCGGACGAATTTGATCTGCAAAAATCTCTCATAAGCCGTTTGGAAAACTGTGTCAATGAGCCCAAACTCATCTCGGTTTGGTCTGTCTGCGAAGCGCTCGGACTCAAACCCTCAGAACTCCTCTCAAGAATTGAAAATGCCCTGCCCGATGAGTTTTCGTTAATTGAAAAATGAAAGGAATTTATATTTTGGACATAAGCAAAGAAATAAAAAAATTACTAATAGATTCAGATATAACTCTCACCGAGTTAGCGCGCAAAATTTCAAACGTCAAAAACAAACACTACACCGTACAGAATTTGTCGCAAAAACTCAAAAACGGTACGGTTAACGCAAAAGAAATTGCGATTATACTTGATTGTATAGGGTATTCAGTATATTTCGTTCCGAAAAAATAATTATTTATTAACCGTCAAAAATATTTCGGCAAGACGGCCGCCCTTTTTGGAGTCAAAATGTATTTCTTTTTTTGTTTCTTCGGGTTTAAAATCGTCTTTCTGGTAATTAATCAAATACTTCATAAATTCAGGACTGAACATAATACTCCTTGCACACATAAATAAACTACACATATATATAAAAACATAATTATTTTAATTCTTGCCTGATTTTAATAAAATATTTACATTTTTATTAATATATTTTAATGATATAATAATTCCGGAGAGATAAATGAAACAGACATGTATTTTTGATATTATATCGCCGATAATGATAGGCCCGTCGAGTTCCCACACTGCAGGTGCCGTGAGATTGGGACTTCTGGCAAAAAATATTTACGGCGAAATTCCTAAAAAAGTTACCTTCAAACTTTACAATTCTTATGCCCAAACCGGTAAAGGCCACGGTACTGAAAAAGGGCTGCTTGCGGGAGTCCTGGGGCTTGCTGTTGATGACAGAAGAATAAAAAATATTTTTGATGACGAAGTTTCCAAAAACATCAAGTACAAATTTGAATATTATGAGGATTTCAAAAAACATCCCAATTCGGTTGATTTTGTTTTTGAAAACGGCAGAACAATGGATATTTACGGAGAATCCGTCGGTGCCGGTGAAGTATGTGTGCGCACAATTGACGGGTTTTCGGTCAAACTTACCGGAAAATATAACACGCTGATGATTGTGTACGAAGATATTCCGGGAATGATTTCGCAAGTTACGGCGCTTATTCAGGCTAAAAATATTAATATCGCCTCGCTCCACTGCGACAGATATGCAAAAGGCGAAGAAGCCTCAATGTGTATTTGCATTGACGGAGATCTCGACAACGACGTGATTGACGCCGTTAAAAAAATGGATAAAGTTTATTTTGTAAGTTACATAAAAAAATTGGAAGAATAAATGGAAACAAAAGGTATAAATACGTTTGAACAGCTTCTTGAAACCTGCAATGCACGCGGAAAACGCGTCTGGCAGATTGCACAGGCTTATGAATCCGAATGGTGCGAGGTTCCTGTTAACAAAGTCAGAAAATGTGCCATGGAAAGTTTGAAAGCTATGAAAGAGGCCATTCAAACCGGTCTGAATTCAACAGAGCTTTCAATGAGCGGAATGTGCGGAAATGATTGCAGCAAACTTCAAAAACGATTTGCCGAACGTCCGGCGCTTTTCGGCAAAACGTTTGAAAAGATTTTGACTTACGCGCTTGCAACAAGCGAAGAAAACATAAGAATGGGAAAAATTGTAGCCTGTCCGACTGCAGGTTCCTGCGGAATTGTTCCATCGGTTATTATTGCTGTTGCCGAAGCCTTTGATATTTCGGAAGAAAGGCAGGTCAATGCTTTGATAACTGCAGGCGAAATCGGAAGAATAATTTCCGCAAAAGTTTCTCTTGCAGGTGCTGTTGCCGGTTGTCAGGCTGAATGCGGTGCCGCTGCCGCAATGGCTGCAGGTGCTGCAACCCAGCTTCTTGGCGGCCCGCCAAAACAGGTTTTGAATGCAGTGGCGCTCGCTTTGAAAAATATTCTCGGTTTAACCTGCGATCCGGTGTGCGGACTTGTTGAAGTGCCGTGCGTGAAACGTAACCCGTTTATGGCTGTTATTGCCGTGACTGCGTGTGAACTCGCTCTTTCAGGCGTTGAATCAAAAATCCCCGTTGATGAAGTCGTTGACGCTATGGATCAAACAGGTCAGCTTATGTCGCCCGCTTTGAAAGAAAGTTCGCTCGGCGGGCTTGCACGTACCAAAACAGCGCTTGAGCTGCAAAAAAGATTGTTTTCTTAATATTGAATATGTAACAAATTGTAAACATTCATGGAAATTCGGGCAATTCGCTATTAAATAAATACTTTATATATATAAGGTATATTAGCGAGGAGTATAAACCATGAGTAACAACAGTATTGATGCAATAAAAGGAGTCGGATACGATTATACGGCGGCAAAGGCTGATTTTACGGACGAAAAGAAGATTAAACAGACGTCGATTTTTACGACAAATCAGGTAGCTTTTGCTCCGCAGGGCGGTATCGGCCAGCTTCTTAACGGATCACAGCAGTCTTCTCAGGCAGCGTTTTCCGCCTAAATTTACAAATTGTTTTGTTTGATATAAAATTGTCCCTGAAAAGGGACTTTTTTATTATGTTATTAACATCTGATATCGGAAATACAAATATTACCCTCGGACTTTTTGATAACGAAGCGCTGGTTGAAGAATACAGACTCGCATCAGACAAAGATTTGTCGCTTGAAGAATACGAGGTGCTTTTAAAATCGCTTTTTAAAGATTTTAAAATAGACGGATGTATAATAGGTTCAGTTGTTGAAGAATTGAATAATAAATTTTCAAGTGCGGTGAAAAACGTGTTTAATATTGAACCCGTTTTTCTTACAAACAAAATCAATACCGGCGTAAAAATAAAAACGGATTTTCCGGACGAAGTCGGCGCAGACAGGATTGCAAACGCCGCAGGCGCGTATATTCTCTATAAAAAACCTACAATCGTGGTTGATTTCGGCACCGCAACAACTTTTGACATTATAAACGCAGAGGGAGAATTCATCGGAGGAATGATTGCTCCGGGTATAAATTTGCAGATGAAAGTTTTGAATAAATTTACCTCAAAGCTCCCGAGAATTGATGTGGCTATTTCATCAAAAGCTATAGGACACAACACTACCGATGCAATTCTATCGGGTGTAATTCGCGGTACCGCCTGCATGATTGACGGTCTTGTTCAGCAGTGCGAAAAAGAATTGGGTCAAAAAGCAGTTCTTGTCGCTACAGGCGGATATTCGGGACTTATTGCAAATTATATGAAAAGGCCGTTTGATTTTATTAATCCGACGCTTACCCTTGAGGGCTTAAGACACCTTTATAACCTAAATGTTGTAAGTGAATTGCAAAAAGTTACCCATTAGATTTTCGTTCCAGACCTGAACGTCTTTTGGTACGCTGAGTACGGTCGGTGTAAAATTCCAGATGTATTTTATGTTTGCGGAAACAAGAAAGTCTGCGGTTTTTTGAGCGTATTTTCCCGGAACTGTTAAGATTGCAATATCAACGTTGTTTTTGCGTGCAAGATTCGGAAGTTTGTTTACGTCAAGAATAAGCAGTTTGCCGTTTACGGTTGAGCCGATTTTTTTGCGGTCATTGTCAAAAAGCGCAATTATGTTCAGTCCGTAATTCGTGAAGTTGTCGTATTTCGCAAGCGCCATACCAAGGTTTCCCGCTCCTACTATGAATGCCTTTTTCGTCTTTGAAAATCCTAAAGTCTTTTCTATTGAGGTTTTTAGTTCTTCTACAATATATCCTATTCTGGATTTGCCGGAATTGTTTAAAATGCTTATATCTTTTCTAACCTGCGAATCGTCAATGTTTAAAAGCGATGCAATCTGTCCGCTTGAAATATAGGTTTCGCCGCTGTTTAAATAATCCTGTAAAATGCAGTGGTAAAGCGTTAAACGATTTATAACTTTGTCCGAAATTTTCTTGTCCATAGTTTTATTATAACACGGAAAAAACACGAGGACTTAATATCCTCGTGTATACTTAAAAATTTTGGCGGAGGCATTTTTATCTTGACAAAATGTCGTAAATTTGATACACTATATACAGGAACATGCCAAAAGAGATTGAATACTATACAACTGCAGACAATAAGTGCCCGTATCTTGAATGGTTTAATACTTTATCAAGAGATTTTCAGTCTAAAGTAATTAAAAGGGTAAATAGGCTTGAAGACGGATTATACGGTGATTGTAAACGTTTGTCCGGCAGCAAACTCAGTGAATTGCGGCTCAATTTTGGCAAAGGATATCGTATTTATTTCAAAGATTTGAACAATGTAATTATTCTTATTGTTGCCGGCAGCGATAAATCAGAGCAAAAACGAACAATAAAGCAAGCCGGCGAATACCTCGAAGACTATTTAAACAGGAGTAGAACCAATGACAATTAAACATAACGACTTTGTTAACGAATGGCTTCAGAATAAAGACAACCAGAATGTATACTTGCGCGACAGTCTTCTTGAATTTTCCGAAGACGGCGACTATACGGAATTTTTCCGCTCTTTAGAACAGGTTATTAAAGCACGTACTACAGTAAAACAATTTGCTGAATCAATAGGGATGCAAAGAACCAGCCTTGTTGACTTACTGCATGGTAGAAGTAAAGCCCCGACAATTGCTACAATTAATAAAATCCTTGACGGACTGGGTTACGAGATAAAAATACAGGAAAAATCAGCTTAACTCTCCTGCATGAGTTTTGTAACAGTCAGATTGGCAGTAAAAGTCCTGAAATAAATAATTTTAAGCTCAAAAAACAAATTGCATAGTATGTGAAGCGGCGGAAGTTATCTTCCGCCGTTTTTGGGGTTTGCATTGAAAGTTTTAACGGATTATCTTCCGAATAATACCGCTCTTGCCGCATCAGATGCGGGTTCTACAGTCTGGCCGTAGAAGTATACCGGAAAGATATCGTTTACACCGGTTGATTCAACTATACAAGCGCCGTTTGATTCATCATCGCCTGTTCCGCCTTCTTTACCTTTGGTACATACTGTTTGCGTGTTTGGATTAGTTGCACCGTTTACGTCAATAAAGCCTACGCAGGTGTCGTTTTTGGCCGAGCAGTTTGATGCTGCGGGGTTAAATGCAAACGCTGTTCCGTCAGCAAATGAAAATATTGCCCAGTCGTCAAGCTCTGATGCCTGAACAGTCTTATCCAGCGTTAATTCTTCATCTGCCGCTGTACATTCATCAGCAGGTGTGCCGGCACCTGTGCATTTTACTTCCGAATAGTACTTAATACCGTCCGTCGGCAATGTGTAGCTGTCTGTGATGTTTGTTGCTGAGTTTAATCTTTTGGTTAAAATGTACGCCATTGTTTTGTTTTCGGTTCCGTCTACATCTGCACCTGTTTTTGTGTCTGCGGCAAGTGCAGTAAAGTCATAATCTTCAAGTGCAATGTTCATCAACGCTGCCTGATTTAATGTGGACAATGCTTTTTTGTAAGCGGTCTTAAATTGCGCGCCGTTTGTGTTTGAAATCAATGTAGGTATGGTCATTGCGGCAACTACGCCGATAATACCCAGTGTAATCAGTACTTCTGCAAGAGTAAATGCGTTTTTTCTCATCATATCGTTTCACCTTTCTTTTAGCCCAAATCTGCACCCCAAAATCGGGTATAAATTTTTTATACCCGATAACTAATTCTTTATAACTATATGTAAAGAAAAATTAATACTTAAGAATTAGTTTTATCTAATTCTAATTAATTATTCGAACGTTTTTCTTCTTCTTTAATAAAGTTGCAAAGCTGCTCCAGACGCTTGTCTTCCATTGCGTCAATAACTTCCTGAATATTTTTAATTTTATTGAGGGCAAAACCTGTTTCAGCGATTAAGACACAATCGTTGCAGAGTCTGCAGCCTGAGTATTCAATTGAGCCTGCAAGAGGTTTTTCCTGACCGCAGCAGTCGCATTCAAAGGTTTCAAACTCAAGCGAGGGGTCTTCTTCAATGTCGTCAATAACCATTTGTGCAACAACCTGCTGCATTTCTTTTACGATTTCTTCTTCGGATTTCATTATTTCACCAGTTCTTTCATGTCTTTTACGGCCTGTGCAAGCCCTGTAAATACGGCGCGTGAGATTATGCTGTGGCCGATATTTAATTCATACAGGCCCGGGATTTCGTGCATTCTTTTTACGTTTTCATAGTTAAGACCGTGGCCGGCATTTACTTTTAAACCCAGTGATTGAGCCAGCGCAGCCGAATTTTTCAGTTTTAAAAATTCGGTTTCTTCTTCATTGGTGCCGAATTTTTCGGAATATTGTCCGGTGTGCATTTCAATAAATTGTGCACCTGTTTTTGCTGAAGCCCGAACTTGATTTTCATCGGGGTCTATGAAAAGGCTTACCAGAATTCCGGCGTCAACAAGCGGTTTGACAAAATTTGTAATTTTTTCAAGCTGTCCTGCCACATCAAGTCCGCCTTCGGTGGTTATTTCCTGCCTTTTTTCAGGCACAAGGCATACGGAGTGCGGTTTTATTTCAAGCGCAATCTGCTGCATCTCATCAGTTACAGCCATTTCAAGATTAAGGTTTGTTTTGAGTGTGTGGATAAGAGTTCTGACGTCTTTATCTTTTATGTGGCGTCTGTCCTCTCTCAAGTGTGTTGTAATTGATGTTGCTCCGTTAAGTTCGCAGATTTCGGCAGCTTTTATTGTGTCGGGTTCTACCCCGCCGCGTGCGTTTCTTAAAGTTGCAACGTGATCTATATTTACGCCAAGCAGCATTTTTTGTCTCCTTATTCTTTTTGAGTTTTTAACTCTTGTTACTATTATTATAAAACAAAATTTTTGCTTTCTTCCGCTTTTAATATTTTAGTATTTACTAATCTTTAAAAGAGCTGTGTACGAGGGCAGAATTGTTATTTTTTCATCATCATTTATTGAATTGGTAACCGATTTAAGTGCTTTTTTAACATCGGGTTCAATAATAATTTTTTCCTGCGGAACGCCTGCATATTTGAGTCTTGCGGCCATGTCATAGGCTCTTGTGCCCGAGGTTACGATATTTTTTTCGGCGTTTTTAAGCTGTTCAAAATCGCTGTCCCAGAGCCAGGAAATATCGCGTCCGTCAGCGTAATTGTCGTTTATTGCAATTATTATGTTGGAAGTCAGATCAACCGTTTTCAGAACTTCGCTTGCGCCTGCGGGGTTTTTGATAAGCTGAATGAGAGCTTTCTTGCCGTTGATTATTCTGGTTTCGGTTCTGCCGAATACAGAGCGGTATGAATCCAGAGCGCGTTGAATTTCCTGCTGATTAAAACCGTTTTCAAAAGCTGCAGTGATTGCCGCAAGAGCATTATAGGCATTATATAATCCCGCAAGATTGACTTTGAATTCAGAGGTTATGCCGTGATGTTTTACGGTAATCACTGAATAGTCGTCAAAAATTTCAGCATTTGCCGAATAGCTGCATTCAGGGCGTTTGAAACCGCATTTTTCGCAATAATAGTGCCCTTGCTGTGCGTAAAATCTTTTTGAATATTTTAACGGTTCGGTGCACGGGCAGTTGAAAACTTCTGACGGTGCATTTGAACTGTCTTTGCACCGGCAATTGTATTCTACGTTTTCAAACCCGAAGAAAACCGTATTGCCGCCATTTGCAAAAGACGCCACAATAGGATCGTCAGCGTTTAAAATAAGTTTTAAATCAGAATTTTTGGAAATTGCTTCTTTAATAATTTTAGCTGTAAAATCCAGTTCTCCGTAGCGGTCAAGCTGATCGCGGAAAAGGTTTGTAACCACGAGATAATCGCCTTTTACATAGTCGTAAACCTTTGTCAAAAACGCTTCATCCGTTTCTATTACGGCATAATCATACCGTTTTAGAGGCAGAATATTCAGGGCAAAAACATTTGCAATGCCGGTCAGCATGTTTGCGCCTTTGAGGTTGTGGATTACGCTGTGTCCCGTGTTTTCAAAAATATGTGCGATAAGTCCGGAGGTGGTTGTTTTGCCGTTGGTTCCGGTTACGTTTATAAAATTATTTTTTACGTATTTTTTGGAAAATGCAAGAAAATCAGGGCAGATTTTCAAAGCAATATATCCGGGATACGATGTTGCCGGCCGTCTTAAAACCTTCAATAAGCAATAGGAAAGTTTTGAAATAAAAAGCGCCGTATAAAATTTTGCATTCATAAATAGTCCCATAAGTGTATTCCAATTTGAACCGAGTTATTTTATACTTCAAATATAATACAAAAGTAAGAATAAGAGAAATGTATTTTTTAATTGCAATAGTTTTAATAGCAGAATTAATTATCGCAATCACGGTGATTTGTCTTATAAACAAATTGGACAAAAAAGTTCTGATGTTGAATGAGCGCGTAACTTCAATACGCCCGCAGATAAAAGGTGCACTTGATAAGATGAAAAACGGAGTTGAACAGCTTGTTAAAGGTGTGCATACGCTGTGCAAATATGCCGAAATTAAAAAACATGAGTATACGGTTGCAATTGTGCGGAATATATTAATCTATCTTTTGCTTTTTACATTGAAAGGCAGAAGCAAAAAGTGTGTTTCAGCCATGCAGCTTGCGGTTGTATTAAAAGACTGCTGGGATAAAGGATTGTAATTCGTAAAAAAATGTGTTATGATAACGAAAAGAAAGTCGAGGTACACAAGATGAGCAAAAATAAATCATTTATGTTTGGAATGGGTCTTATCGCAGGTGTTATAGGCGGTGTAATCGCGGGTGTTCTTTACGCTCCCAAACCGGGTGAAGAATCAAGACGCGAGCTTAAAGAAGCTGCCTGCAAACTCTATGAAGATAATTCTCCGGCAATTTCAGAAGCTAAAAAACAGGCGCTTGAGTCGGTTGATCTTATGCGTTACAAACTCGAAAGACAATTGCGTAAATTCAGCAATATGCTTAAAAACAGGAAATTAAGAAAAGCCAAAGAACTGGAAGACGGCGAAAGTGAGTTTACATACTAAAAAATAAAGGAAAAAAACAATGGACTTTTCACAAATAGCGTTAAATCAAGGACTTACTTTTCTGGCATGGGTTACAAGCATTGTGCTTGTTGTGGTTGCCGGTTTTCTGGTAAAACTGCTTATTGACCTGTCAAAGTTGTCAAAAAATTTGAACGAAACATCAATTATGCTTAATACGGAGTTAAAACCGACTCTGAATGAGTTAAGCGAAACACTGCACACTATTAACGAACTTGTAAAAAGTACGGACAAAGGCGTTGACAGTGTAAAAACGGTTATAGAAAGAGTGGTCGGCAAAACAAAAATGCTTTCGGAAACCATTTTTGGCGGATTTTTGAAAGGTTTTGTTTCAATGCTCGGACTATTCTCTAAAAAATAGCCGTTTTCGGGGATTGAAAAATCTCCGGTTACCGTAAAATGTAAAAGAACAAGAAAAGGAGTAAGATATATGTCAGCAACAAGATTTTTAGCAGGTTTTATAGTAGGCGGTGCAATAGGTGCCATTACAGGTATTCTGCTTGCCCCCAAATCAGGTGAAGAAACCCGCGCAATGTTAGCCGATTCCGCAAAAGAAGCAATGAGAAAGGCTGATGAAACAGTTAAAGAAATTCAATCAAAAGCGGATGACGTTGTTTCCGATTTGCAAAGAAAAGGCGACGAAATTAAAGACAAACTTCAAAACCTTATTAATCAGCAAAAACAGGAAGCTGAAGCGTAAGAAATCTAAAAAAGGCGCCTTTCAAGGCGCCTTTTTTAATCTGTCGGTTATTTATTCAAAGCGTCGTTGAGAGCTTTTTCCAGAGTTGCAATTTTGGCTTCCAAAACTTCAACGCGCGACGCGCTTGAAGAATTTGTTACCGAGCTTTTTTCAAGTTCTCTTTTGTAGGCGTTTAACTTTTCTTTTTGCGTAAGATAAAACCGTCCCATCAGGCAGATTCCGGCAAATAGTCCGACAACAAGCACTATAAGGGTGTATATTG
Organism: Candidatus Gastranaerophilales bacterium; assembly: GCA_944323995.1. Classification (GTDB taxonomy): domain Bacteria; phylum Cyanobacteriota; class Vampirovibrionia; order Gastranaerophilales; family Gastranaerophilaceae; genus SIG32. The sequence goes on from CALUUN010000014.1 coordinate 10,283, forward strand.
CAATGTTTAAATTTACCGCAGGTTCACTGCCCGCAGCGGAAAGTTTCAAGGTAAGTATTTCAGGCGCATTGATTATGGCTATATAAATTACTCCCAAAACCGGAATATATGATACTATGTTGATTAATTTTTTCATTGAATTCTCCTGTTTCTGTAATAATTTAAAACTCTGCTTATTTTTTCATCGGGTTCAATTTCCAATTCTATTATCTCACCGGTAACCGGTTTTGTAAACCTCAAATAATATGATTGCAAAACCTGCTCTTGTGTCTTAACTCTGCCTTCTCCCGCACCGTAAAGTGTGTCGTTATACACGGGATGTTTCATATAACTCATATGCACTCTTATTTGGTGTGTACGTCCGGTAATAAGGGTTAATTCCACATAAGTAGCTTCTTTAAATCTTTCCAGAATTTTTAAAAGAGTTATGCTTTCTTTTCCGCCGTCTTTGACCGGAACCACAGCCATTTTGTGAGGCTGTTTCGGGTGGCGCCCTATCGGAAGTTCTATTCTGTCCTCATCACGGTTGTAATTTCCTTTTAAAATTGCTCTGTATTTTTTTGTTATTGCACGATTTTTAATTTGTTGAGCGAGAAATTCGTGCGTAGTATTATTTTTTGCAATCATTAAAAGTCCGGAAGTATTTCTGTCAAGCCTGTGGACAATTCCGCGTCTGAATTCTCCGTTTATGTCAGAGAGATTTTCTCCGTATTTGTATAAAAGCGCGTTGACAAGAGTATTTTCGCGTTCGGTTGATGTCGGATGAGTAAGCATTCCGGAGGGTTTATTTACAACCAGCATGTTGTCATCCTCATAAACAATATCAAGCGGAATATTTTGCGGCTCAATTTTTATTTCTTCGTTTTCAAGTTTGTCAAATTCAATCTTGTCGCCTTCTTTAAGAGTATAAGCCGGCTTTTTGATTGAATTATTAACAAGGATTTTTCCTTCTTTTATATAATTCTGGATTTTTGATCTTGAAATATCCTGAAACATTGCCGCAAGACAGTTATCAAGACGTGTGTTTTCATCATTTTCATCAATAAAAATTATCATAGTTTCTTTTTAAGCAGAATTGTTATTATAATTGCAATTACACCAAGATTTATAAATATATCCGATATATTAAAAACCGGAAATTCCATAAAATTAAGCTCAACGTAATCTCTTACAAAGCCAAGCGCAATCCTTTCGTGCAGATTTCCGCCTATTCCTGCGCTCAACATTGCAAGAAAGAAAAGTGTTCTCATTGAAATTGTTGAGATATGGCGTATTATGTAGGCAACTATTCCGCAGATTGCAACAACAGACGCGATTATAAGAATTTCGCGCGAGTCTTTCAAAATGCTGAATGCCGCACCGGTGTTTTCAACATAATTAAGAGAAAATGCCCCGTTTGAGTACGAAAAACCGTGCATAAGCTGCGAAACAATCATATCCGAAAGATAAAGCGTTATAAATACAAAAAAAGCAAAGCATAACGAAAAATAGAAATATTTACTTATCTTTTTCTGCATTTTGAACCTCATTTTCAACGTTTACTCTTGTAAGGATGAATGCAATTCCCGCAAGGTAAACTCTTATTCTGCCAGTGCCTGCCGCTTCTGATTTGCTTATACCTACGGATGCGATGTTATATTCATTTTTTCCGTTTTTGTTTGCATAGAACATTCTTTCAAGAATATTATCATCGGGGAATTTTCTAAAAACTTCTTCGTTTCTGTTTTGCGGGTAAGTAATTTCTTCACGTCCGATAGAAGCAATTGCCATGGCGTTTTCCGGCATGTCAATAGTCAGGGTTGACGTATAATATTCACCGGGTTTTACGGATTTCGGCGCGTTAAGTTCCATGTTTATAAATCTCGTATCGCCGTATTTGAGATAAGATTTTTCGTCGCTTATTTTTTCACCGGAAATCAGCCATTTGCCGTTGGTTTTTGTAAAATAATAAGTCCCGTTTGAATGCGAAGTTAATTCGCCGTAGATTTTTACGCCCTCTTCAATTTGAGTTACAGCGGCGAGCGAAGTTTCATAGACATCGGCTGCGGCTTTGCTGCCGTTGATTTTTATATCCTTAATTTCGGAGGTATAGGTTATGTCGGGATAAGATTCCCAGGTTTCTTTAACAAGTTCAAAATATTCATTTTTCGTAATGCCGTCAGCGCTTACAAAATCCTGAGAATACAGCGTGGAAAGTCCGATATGATCAAACTTGGAAGCATATTTATCCTGTTTTGCAAGAACGCGTTCAATGTCTTTGCGGGCTTTTCTCTCCTGACGGTTTTTGGTAATTTCCGCTTTTTTGTCAGCGAAAAATCCGGCCTGTGCAGGCACAGACAGGTTTGTAAATAAAAATATTCCTAAAATAACCGATGTAAATAATCTTTTCATGGCTTTTATTATACGATAAAAAAAGAAACAGGGCAAGCGTTCAATTATGAACGGCTGCCAACATCCTGGGGGATGTTTAAATTCTTTCTTCTATGGATTCCAACTTTTTATTAATTTCAATTATTTGATTTTTGAGTTTTTGATTTTCGATTTTAAGTTTTTTATTTTCGTTTTCCAGAGAATTTATGCGTACTTCAATTTTGCTAATTTTTTGTAATACAATTTTTAATTCGTTAATTATCCCTTGAACAAAGCTGTCGAGTTCTTTTACCGCATTAACAAGTGTATATGTTATAAAATCCTTATTCAAATACAAAAAACCGTCCGGTGATTTTGTAACAGCGTCAGGAATAATTTTTTGCATATCTTGTGCCATGACACCTATTCTGTTACCTGATTTTTTATCTTTTTTCCAGGTAAAATCATAAACCTTCATCTCACGGATTTTGTCAAGTCCGTATTTGTTTTCGCCCTTGATGTTTTTTAATCTTTTGTCTGAAGTTTGTACAACTTCAACAGCCTGTATTATACCGCCTGCAACAAGTTTGTTCGGAACAAATACAATGTTTTCGGTATTGCCGTTATATCCGGATAATCTGTCACATGCCTGATATCCGATGCATGTTTTATTTGAACCGACTCTCCATAAACTGCTGTAGGCTCCTATAGCGATATTATTTTCACTTATATAACCATTATACTCACTTGTTCCGGTTCCTGCTTTATAACCTATGGCTATGTTGTTATTTCCGCCGCCCATTCTTTCTATTGCCTGTGCTCCTATGGCAATGTTGCCGGAGCCGCCAACTTCTTCCCAGCCGAACTGTTCATACATTGTATTTCTTCCGATTGCAATATTATCTTCATGTCCTACAGTACCTTTTGATAATGCACCAACTCCGAGAGCAATATTATAGCGCCCATTACTGTCTGAAAGGGGAGCAGTGTAACCGTCACCAGAGCCAATAGCTATATTCCCAATATTTGATTCAGAACTGTTGTTCGCAAAATTTGCGATAATTCCGATATTACCGCTGCCTTGTATGCCTGCTAACGCCTGCTCTCCTATCCCGATATTACCGTTGCCGCTGGACGATGCTAACGCCAGCTCTCCTATTCCGATATTACCTCCGTCACTTGCAGTTTCGTTCATACTCTGATAACCGATGGCAACATTTGAATAATTTGTTAATTTGTTGCCGGCCTGGTAGCCTATGGCAATATTTCCTCCGGCGGTGATTGAGCCGGACAGCGCTTCATCACCAATGGCAACATTATGCCGTGAAGTTGTTTCACTTGCTAAACTGTTGTGTCCAACTGCAACGTTGCCGATACCTGTAGTCATGCTGTGCATTGCTCCTATACCGAAAGCGGTATTATTCTGTCCGGTTAAGTTTGTATAATTGTCTCTGCTGCCTAAAAATAAGCTGTCAGTTGTGGCTTTTAAAGCGCCTAGTATGGTATTTTTGTTTTTGAATAAAATATGATTTTGATTTGTGTTATCTGTATTAAGAGTTAATCTGTTAGAGGGATCAGTACTGCTTTTACTGTTTTGGCCAATCATTGCACTTTGTTCGCTCGCGAGTCCGTAATATATATCGGAGTTGTTGCTTGCAAAACGCCACGGACTGCTCAGGTCAACACTTTTTCTCTTTGTCATGAACGGTGCAAATGCGGCAAGCAATATGGTTAGTATCAGCATTACAACCATCATTTCCGCAAGAGTAAATCCTTTTTTCATCCTTATCCTCATTTCTATATGTCATATATGTCAATATTATGATGTATATGACAAAAAATGTCAAGATTTAACATAATGCCTTTATATTTTTAATGGAGGTATAAATGCAGAAAAATAAGATTAAGGAACGGATAAAGGCTCTTTTTGTCTGGCGTGACGTGACCATTACCGCATTTGCTGCATATATGTCAAAAAAGTTTGGCAAAAATTATTCGCAATCAAGCCTATCGCATAAACTTGCGCGCGGCACTATTTCCTTTAAAGCGGTTTTGGAGATAGCTGATATTTTGGGTTATGATGTTGTGTTCAAGCCGCGTAAAGATTGGGAGGAATTTAAAATTTAATTGTTTTTTTCTTTCCTTTATGCTAGCATTCAAACATCAGGGAGAGAAAAAGAATGAAACAAAGTTATTTTCCGCAGGAAATCGAAAAAAAATGGCAAAAAATCTGGGAAGAATCAGGTGCGTTTAAAACACCGGATACAAGTGATAAGCCGAAATACTATGCGTTATCTATGTTCCCGTATCCGTCAGGAAAACTTCACATGGGACATGTAAGAAATTACACCATAACGGATGTAATTGCCAGATTTAAAAAAGCTCAAGGGTATAATGTTTTACATCCGATGGGCTGGGACAGCTTCGGGCTTCCGGCGGAAAACGCGGCGATGAAACACGGCGCAGATCCGGAAACCTGGACTGACGAAAATATCGCTTATATGACAAAACAATTAAAAATGCTCGGTCTTTCTTACGACTGGGACAGAGAAGTTACTACCTGCAAACCCGATTATTACAAATGGACGCAGTGGCTTTTTCTGCAGCTTTATAAAAAAGGACTTGCATATAAAAAAGAAGCTGCCGTTAACTGGTGCGAACAGTGCGGAACAGTTCTTGCAAACGAACAGGTTATTGACGGCAAATGCTGGCGTTGTGACAGTGTAGTTGAAAAAAAATATCTTTCGCAGTGGTTCTTAAAGATTACTGATTATGCGGATGTTTTGCTTGAAGATTTAGACAAACTTTCCGGCTGGGGTGACAACGTGAAAACCATGCAGGCAAACTGGATAGGCAAATCGCACGGCGCAATTTTGAAATTCAAAGTAGTTGAAAAAGATTTGGAAATCCCTGTTTATACAACACGTCCTGATACGGTTTACGGCATAACATACCTTGTTGTTGCGCCGGAATACAAAGATATAGAAGCCTTAACATCACCCGAACAAAAATCAGCAGTTGAAGCGTACCGCGCAAATGCACGCAAAATGACCGAGATTGAACGGCTTTCGACCGACAGGGTAAAAACAGGCGTCGCTTTGGGAACTCATGCAATAAACCCGTTTACGGGTGAAAAATTCCCGCTCTGGACAGCGGATTATGCGCTTGCGGAATACGGAACAGGTGCAGTAATGGCTGTTCCCGCTCACGATACCCGTGACTTTGATTTCGCTAAAAAATATAATCTGCCGGTTAAAGTTGTTATTCAAAATCCTGAAAGCCCCTCAGATTGCAAACAAGAGGCCTATATTGACCCCGGAGTTCTTATAAATTCAGGGGAATTTAACGGAATAAACAACGAAGATGCAAAAAAACTTATTACGGAAAAAGCCGTAAAAGAAGGTTTCGGCGAATTTAAAACCCAGTACAGACTCCGCGACTGGCTGATTTCACGACAAAGATACTGGGGTGCTCCGATTCCGGTTGTTTATTGCGACAAATGCGGAATTGTTCCGGTCGATGAAAAAGATTTACCGGTATTATTGCCGAAAGATGTTGATTTCTCGGTTGTGGGCAAATCACCTATAACCACTTCTAAAACATTTGCGCAAACCACCTGCCCGCACTGCGGAGGGCCTGCAAGGCGCGAAACCGATACTATGGATACATTTATGTGTTCCAGCTGGTATTATTTAAGGTATTCGGATGCTAAAAATTCCGAAAAACCGTTTGACAGAAATCTTGTAAATAAATGGCTTCCGGTTGACCAGTATGTCGGCGGAATTGAGCATGCTATTTTGCACCTTTTGTATTCAAGATTTTTCACAAAAGCGCTCAGGGATTTAGGACTTTTGGATTTTGACGAGCCCTTTAAAAATCTTTTGACTCAGGGTATGGTTTTAAAAGACGGGTCAAAAATGTCCAAATCAAAAGGCAACACGGTAGATCCAGACGAAATCTTTGAAAATTACGGCGCGGATACGGCAAGATTGTTTATCCTGTCTGACTCGCCTCCGGCACGTGATTTTGACTGGTCGGATGCCGGTGTTGAAGGCTGTTACAAGTTTTTGAACAGAGTTTGGAGACTTGTCGCTTCCAATGCTGAAAATATTAGTCTGAATTTTGAATTACCTTTATCGCTAAAAAAAGAAAACGACGATCTCGTTCGTCTGGTTCATATTGCGATTAAAGGGATTACAAATGACATATCAAACGATTTTCAGTTCAATACGGTAATTTCAAAATACAGAGAATTGACAAATTCAATTTATGACTGGCAGGGCAAAAAATCGGTTATGGATGATGAGGACAAAGCTGTCTTGAGCTTTGCGATTGTTTCATTGCTAAAACTTATGTCGCCTGTTGCGGTGCATTTGACCGAAGAAGCATGGCATGAGCTGGGCGGTAAAACTTCAATACATTCAGAACCGTGGCTCAAGTGGGATGAAAATCTCGCTAAAGCAAGTTCAATCACTCTTGTTGTTCAGGTTAACGGAAAGGTCAAAGACAAACTTGAAGTTGATGAAGGACTTTCGGAAGCCGAACTCAAGCAGACCGCAATGGAAAGTCCCAAGATTAAAGAATTAATCGCAGGACACGACATCGTAAAAGTAATTGTGGTTCCCAAAAAACTAGTAAATATCGTTATAAAATAAAAAAGAGCCGAAAGGCTCTTTTTCAAGATAAATACAGATAAATATAAATAAATTTACACATAGACTAAAAGGCGGTTAATATAACCGTCTTTTTAAATATTAAAAAATGATAACATTCAGCCCGCGGGAGTTTTTTAGTATTATAATAGAAAAAGTAAATAGCATAAGGGATAGAAAATTGAGAGAGAAATATTATTTTATTGCAATAGGCGGAATAGGAATGAGCGGGCTTGCAAAATACCTTCTGGAAAACGGTTACGAGGTATCGGGCTCAGATATTAATGACAGCAAATATATTGACAAATTGCGTAATCTCGGTGCAAAAGTTTATATAGGGCATGATGAAAGGAATTTGCCGGATGATTGTGTTGTTGTGGCAAGTACGGCGATTAAGGAAAATAACCCCGAGATGCAAAAAGCAAAACGTCTGGGGTTGAAAATTTATCACAGGTCAGATGTGCTTGCAAAACTATCAAAAATGGGAAAATTTTTCCTCGGATATTCCGGCACTCACGGCAAAACAACGACAAGCGGACTTTCCGCTTATGTTCTTGAAAAAGCCGGTCTGAAACCTTCTTATGTGGTCGGCGGAATGCTTCCGGATATCGGTACGAACGCACATTCACAGGATGGAAAATTTTTCTGCGCGGAACTTGATGAAAGCGACGGCACTATAGTTAAATATTCGCCCGATATAGTTGTTGTCAATAACCTTGAAGCCGACCATCTTGATTTTTATAAGAACGGCTTGCAGTCAATTGTTGAAACGTTCGACAAATTTATTTCAAATCTCAAACCCGATGCCAAAGTTTTGATTAATAACGACTGCAAAGGTGCCGTGCAGTTAAAAGGCAGAAAATTTATTACGTACGGCTTGAATGACGCTGACTATATTGCAAAAAATATTGAATACAATGAAGATTTCACAACATTTGATATTTATTATAAAGGTGAGTTTTTAACAGATTTGAAAATCTGTCTGAAAGGCCAGCATAATGTTTATAATGCACTTGCCGTGTTTGCAAGTTTGAATGAGGCAGGGGTTGATATTAATCTTGTAAAACCGCATTTTGCAACATTTACCGGTATGGGCAGACGATTTGAAAAAGTTTGTGAATTTGGCGGGATATCGGTTTATGACGATTATGCGCACCATCCGACCGAAATCAAAGTAACCCTTTCTTCCGCAAAATCCTTCAAAAACAGAAATGTTATTGCGGTTTTTCAACCCCACAGATATACAAGATTATCTAATCTCTGGGAAGATTTTCTGAGTGCGTTTGGTGATGTGCAAAGAGTTGTCGTAACAGATGTTTACGCAGCATCGGAAACCCCGATTGAGGGAATAAATTCTGAAAAATTTGCGGAAGAACTTTCAAAAAAACATCCGGCTGAATATATGTCAGGCGATATTAAATCTGTTGCAAAACAGCTTCTGCCTACGCTAAAATCGGGTGATGTCGTTATAGGATTAGGCGCCGGAACAATTACAAATCTCGGTAAAGAGCTTCTTACGTTGAGCAGGGAGACTGTTAATGCAGGAAAATGATTTTGATATTTCAAAACTTACATCATTCAAAGTGGGCGGAAAAATACGTAAAGTTTATTTTCCGGAATCTGTTGATGAATTTGTTAAAATATTAAAATCAGAACCCGATGCGGTTGTTGCCGGTAATCTTTCAAATGTCCTTGTTTCATCAGACGGTTACGACGGTGTTTTAATATGCACCAAACGCATGGATGAAATTAAAATTGACGGAAATCTGGTTACCGCAAGCGCGGGCGTCAGAGGAACAAAGTTGTCAAAACTTGCTGCGGCAAACGGTTTGAGCGGTTTGGAATTTATGATAGCGTTTCCGGGTTCTGTCGGCGGCGAAGTCTATATGAATGCCGGTGCGCACGGGCAGATGGTTTCGGATGTGCTTAAATCCGCTAAAATTTATTCTCCGGAAAACGGTATTTTGAACTTTTCAAATAAAGAAATGAAATTTGCGTACAGATCTTCAATCTGCCGTGAAATGCCTTATGTAATTCTTGAAGCTGAATTTGAACTGAAACCGGACACTTCGGATAACATTCAAAAAAGAATGAACGAGAATCTGACTTTCAGACAGGAAAAACAGCCGTCTTTAACTTTGCCTAACTGCGGCAGTGTTTTTAAAAATCCCGAAGGTGATTCCGCAGGCCGGCTTTTGGAAGCTGCCGGCGCAAAACAAATGAAAGCGGGCGGCGCCCGCGTCTTTGAAAAACATGCAAATTTTATAATTAACGATAACAATGCTACATCATCAGATATCCTGATTCTTATGGATAAAATGTCATCTGCCGTTGAAAATAAATACGGTATAAAACTTATTCCGGAGGTCAGATATCTGGGTAACAATAACGAAAAAGAGGTTGAATTATGCAGGAAATTAAAAATGGAATCAATAAAAATTCAAAAATAGCCGTTCTTTGCGGCGGCATGTCGTCGGAAGCCGAGGTTTCAATGCGTTCGGGCAAAGGATGCTTTGACGCTTTGCAAAGATTAGGGTATAAAAATTCACAAATGGTTGTTGTGGATAAAGATATCGCGCTTAAATTAAAAGACGGCAAATTTGACTGTGCGTTTAATGCGCTTCACGGCAAATACGGCGAGGACGGATGTATTCAGGGCGTGCTTGAAATTTTGCAAATCCCGTATACAGGATGCGGCGTTATGTCGAGTTCAATTTGTATGAATAAAGAGTTTACCAAACGTATTTTGTCAACAAATTCGGATATTATAATGGCAAAATCGGCTTTTGTAAGAAAGGGCGATGATTTGTTTGAAGCCGTGAAAGGGCTTAAGTATCCGCTTTTTGTAAAACCGGTGAGCGAGGGTTCAAGTTTCGGTATGACTAAAGTTGACAGAAAAGAAGATTTGAAATCAGCTTATGAACTTGCGGTAAAATACAATGACGATGTGTTGATAGAAGAATTTATTGACGGATTTTTTGTAACAGTCGGCGTTCTTGAAAAAGACGGCAAGCCTTTTGCAACCGAAATTCTTGAAATAAGACCCAAGACAGAATGGTATGATTTTGAGGCAAAATACACAAGCGGAATGTCCGAATTTATCTGTCCCGCAAACCTTTCCGCTGATGTCACGGAACGTGTGAAACAGGCTGCGGTTATGGCTTTTGAAACAGCCGGATGCAGAAGTGTTTCCAGAATTGATTTTATGATGAAAGATGATATCCCTTATCTTCTCGAAATCAATACAAGCCCCGGAATGACCGCTACAAGCGATTTGCCGGCTCAGGCTGCAGCTATGGATATTGACTATGACAATCTGGTACAATTGATTTTAAACAGTGCAGGATTAAATAAATAATGACTGAATACGAAGAATTTGAAAGTCCGGAAGAACTTTTAAAAACAAAACAAAGAGAAAGAGAAGTAAGAAAAGGCAGAAAAAAACAGAGCTTTTTCAAAGGTCTGCTGCGTTTTTTGACCGGCTGTGCAATTATTGCCGGCGTATACCAGTTTTCAGCGCTTGACGGCTGGTATCTGCCTCAAACTGCTTTTAAAAATCCGGATCCGGCCCGTGTTCAGATTGTTAATAACAGAATCGTAAAAACCGATAAAATCAAATCGGTAATAAAAGATGTTCAGGTGCCAAAGCTGCCTTTGTATATGGCAAATCTTAACGAATTAAAATACAAATTAATTTCTCTTGCACCGGTTGAGGATGTTTATATAAGACGTTATGCTTTCCCCGCAAGAATTTTGATTATTATAAGAGAGGCAGTGCCGGTTATATCAATTCTTCCGGATGAAAAAGTAAAACCGGTTGCCGCATTCACAAAGGACGGACGTCTTATAACCGGTGCGGATTATCTGCCGCTGCCGCCCGAATACGCGACTATTAGAGTACTTTCCTACGGAAATAAGGGTGATGATTATACAAAATGGGATGCCGCAAAAGTGCTGCAGATTGAAAAAATTGCCCGTTATGTTGAAACCTTTGCACGCGAAAGCGTTGAATACATTGATTTGAGAAATCCGGATGATGTTTATGTGAAAATTAAAACCGTCTTAATCCGCCTCGGCAAGCCCGATGAGGATATATTCGGCAGAATTAAACGAATTCCCACCATATTGCCTCAGGTGCAAAAAGTCAAAGGTAAAGTTAAATACATTGATTTGAGCTGGGAAAAAGTTAACTATTTGAAATTAAGGAGCAATAATGAGAACAGCACTGGCGCAGACTAGATTTAAAACAGCTGATTTTGAATTTAATTACGGACAGATTATTGAAAAAATTGAAAATACGGATTGTGATTTGATAATTTTCCCCGATTATGACCTTGAAGAAACCGGCGGGAAAGATCTTGTGTATGATGAAAAATGCCTTGAAGCGGAATCTTTGATGTATGAAAAGATTGCGGCTAAAAATTACGACAAGGCTGTTTTAATCGGAAATATTCTGATACAAAACGGAGAAATTTCAATCTCTGATGACGGCTTTTTCGTTATTTACGGCAAAAATGTTTATGTCGATGAGATTTACCGCGATGATGTGATTTGTGATCTTTATGTCCTTGCAAAAAACAAGTACTTTGTCTTAAATTCCTATAATGACTTTGTTGAGAGCATAAATTCAAGAAATGATTTTATTTATGTGAATGCGGTCGGGATGGCCGATGAAAACGTTTATGCGGGCGGAAGTTTCGCAAAAAACAGAGAAAACGAACTTGTTTTGATGATGCCTGTTTGTGAAACGGATTGTCAGGTTGTTGATTTTGAAAACAAAATTGAGTTTATTGAAGAACCGGTTGAGGAACTTGTTTATAAAGTTACGACTTTCGGATTAAAAGAGTATTGTGAAAATACGGGATTTAAAAAAGTAGTGCTGGGGTTATCAGGCGGGATTGACAGTGCGTTAACCGCAGTTCTCGCAGCACGCGCAATCGGGCCGGAAAATGTTCTCGGTATTTTAATGCCCAGTATGTATTCATCAGAAGGCAGCATAACAGATTCGGTTAAACTTGCGCAGATTCTCGGGATTAAAACCGAGAAACATTCAATTACGCCGCTTTTTGATAATTTTATGGAAAAAGTCGGTCATGAATTAAAAGGCGACCTTGCCGAAGAAAATCTTCAGGCACGTTTGAGGGCGCTTATTTTGATGTTTTTCTCAAACCGCGATAACAGGCTGCTTTTATCTACCGGCAACAAATCCGAAATAGCAATGGGATTCGGTACTCTGTACGGCGATATGGCGGGCGGGATGAATTTGATCTGTGATTTAACAAAGACAAATGTTTATAAACTTTCAAATTATATCAACCGTGATTACGAAATTATTCCGCAGGAAATTATAGACAAAGCGCCCTCTGCAGAACTTCATCCGGGGCAAAAAGATCAGGACAGACTGCCCGAGTACGCAGTTCTGGACGATATTATCGAAATGTATATTGAGCAAAACAAACCTTTTGACGAAATCGCCGAAAAATACGGTGAAAATCTTGTTCAAGATACAATAAAGAAAATATATCGTGCGCAGTTCAAACGCAGGCAGGCATGTTTAGGGATAAGGCTTACCGAGCGTGCATTCTGCAGTAATGTTGATTTACCGGTTGTTCAGAGGTTTTATTGATTATGAAATATGAAGAAGCGGTCAGTCTTTTGACAGGTCAGGGAAAATTTCATATTGAACTCGGACTTGACAGAATTTCAAAAATTCTTGCATTGCTTAAAAATCCGCAGGATAAACTCAAATGTATTCATGTCGCAGGAACCAACGGCAAAGGTTCGGTGTGCGCGGTTATTGCCGCAGTTTTGCAGGAAGCGGGTTTTAAAACAGGACTTTATACAAGTCCGCATATTTTTGATTATACGGAAAGAATAAAAATCTCAGGAGAAAATATTTCGCAGAAAGATTTTGCAAAATATACCGCTAAAATTTGCAAAATCGCCGATAAAAACAAAATTCCACTGACTGAATTTGAAGTTTTGACAGCTGTTATGTTTAAGTATTTTGCGGACAAAAAAGTTGATGTTGTTGTCCTCGAAACCGGTCTTGGCGGTCGTTTCGACGCTACAAACGTAATAAAAGAAAATTTGTGCGCCGTCATAACTCATATAGATTTTGACCATACCGAAAGATTGGGCAAAACGCTTTCTCAAATAGCTTTTGAAAAAGCAGGTATTATCAAAGAAAATTGTCCGGTAATTGTATCTGAAGGTTATGAGGTATTTAAAGACACTGCGGATAAAAAAAATTCGCTGTATATACTGGTGTCGCCTTTTGAAGATACTTCAAATCTCTCTTTGAAAGGTTTGTATCAGCAGGAAAATCTTTCGCTTGCGTTGTCTGCAGTCAGATATCTTTTCCCGAAAATTCCTCAGTCGGTGATTCAATATGCCATTTCAAAGGTTCAGCATCCCTGCCGTTTTCAGTATATAAAAGAAAAAAATATGATAATTGATGCCGCCCATAATCCGAACGGTATTCACGCCCTCAGGCAGAGTCTTGATTACTATTATCCGGATTTGCAAAGGAGATTTGTTTTCGGGTGTTTGAAAAACAAAGATTACAAAGCTATGGTTGAGGAATTGTTTGATAAAAATGATGAAATTTATTTTTATCATTTTAATTACCCGAATTCGGCCTCAACAGAAGAACTGCAGGCAGTATGTCCTTATGAATCAAAAGAGTTTGAGGAAAAATTTGATTATTCGGACGGCAAACTCACAATTGTTTGCGGTTCATTTTATATGATATCCGAAATTCTTCCGAAATTATAACTAATCCGAACTGCCTTTTGACATCATTTCTTCAATCAGATTGTTAAGTCTTGCCGGTGAAAATTTGGAGCAGCTGTTCCAGATTAAGGTGGGCTTCGGCTGTTTTAACGAAGGACTCGGATAATCGCAGCTGCAGGTGCCTTTAAGCATATTGGTTGACCCGTCCACGCTTGATGTGAAATGTGAACAGCAGTTGCAGATTTTTAGTATAAATCCGTAATCGTCAAGTTTCGACTTTAATTCCTGAAGCGCATCTATCATTCTCAAATGGCCGCCCGTTGTATACTTTTTGTTCTTGAATATAAATCTGACTTTTGAAAGTTCTTTGTCCGAGATAAATTCAAGTTTGCAGGGCAGGTCGCTTTTGCCTGTTGAAACAACAACATCAATAGAAAGTTTGTCTTTTTCGCTGGAAACTCTGCCGTCGCCTATTCCGGCAAGTATAGCTCTTATCGGAGGAAGATTTTTAATTATATGACATATTGAATACAAAGGATAAAATACAAGCAAACAAATTTCTTTGACTGAAAGTTTTGAATTTATTAAACTGATTGCAAAGCCTGCCGCAAGAAGTATAAATGAGAACAACACGACTTTGAAATCGACAAAGAAATAGTATTTGTAAGAATGTTTTAAAATCCACAGGTATCCGAGAACCAGCACCCAGAAGTTAGGCGCAATGAGCGAAAATACGTGTTCCGTGAATACAAAATTCTTTGTGAAAATACCCTTTAAGCATTTTGTAAATAATTTCAGCCGCTGCGAAATTCTCGGACGTCTGAAAATATATCCTTCAGCGTTTACAAAGGTTTTTATGTTCGGATTATAGGTGCACTTGTATCCGATTTTAGAAAGCAAAAGACTGTATTTAAGTTCACTGTCAATATTTTTGAAATCAACGGCGCCTATTCTGTCGACGATTTCCTTTTTCATTATAAGAACGCCGGAATCCGCATCGCATGCAAGGCCGAAAAGTGCGCGCGCCTGTCTTATAAAGTTCATGTGATATTTTTGATAAACAGCCTTGATGCTGTCAATTATATCCAGATTATCGGTAAGCATTAAGGTTTCGCCGCTCAATACGGAATTTTTTACGAGAGCGGAATTTGCGGTTGACAAAAAGTCGGTTGAAATGCTTCTGTTTCCGTCAATAAAAATATAGGAATCAATCCACTGATCCTGCGCAAGTTGTTCTATTAAAAGCGAAACGGCTTTATCTTTTCCGAGGGTTCCGTTATCCTTAAAATGCACAACGTTCACGAATCTGTTCGTGTTGAAAATTGTTTCCGAACCGTCGGTGCAGTTGTCAAGAATTGCAAACACCTTAAAACTGTCAATCGGATAATCCTGAAGTTTGAGTTGATTGATTATACTTTCAAGAGTTGCTTTATTATTGTGAGAGTATATTACGACAGCAAGATGATCTTTTTCTTCATATTGCGCATATCTTTTTTCAATTTTGAAGGGCTTATCTTTAAGGTTTCTCAAAGCCAGTGCAAGAAAGTATATCGAATAAATTGCGATATATACGTATAATATGTCTAAAAAATATTCCATGGATCTATTCCTTCCTCTCCAACATTGTAGTTAAAACCATAAAAAATTTCCATTACATGTAAATAAATGTTTAATAAAAAAGGCGGACAAAACAGTCCGCCCGCAAATTATTCAATTAAGTCTTTAAACTAATTCAAAAGTTTTAACTGCATTTTTGTCAGCGATTTCAACGAGTTTTTTGATGGTAGCCATCATAGAAAGTGTTGAATCCATTTTGTTAATGCAAGATCCTGCGCCGATAGCTGATGCACCTGCCGCAAAAGCAAACGGAGCAGTTGTCGGGTTGATACCTGTAGCTGTCATAACAGGGATTTCAACATTTCTTACAAGTTCAATTGTGTTTGAAATAGTAAGTTCCGCTCTTTCCATAAGGCCTCTTACGCCGTCAGCTTGAGAATCTTTAGAGAAGTGGCCTTCTGTCTGAATCAGGTTAACACCCATAACTTCAAGTTCTCTTGCAAGTTCAATTTGTTCTGCAATAGAGATTTCGCCCGGAATTGTAACAGAGAAGAAAGTTTCTTTTCCGTCAAGAAGTGCAAGTGTTTCTTTAACAAGGCTCAATACTTCTTTTGCAGAGAAAGAAATTCCTTTTTTGTATAAAACATCAAAGTTGCCGAGTTCAATTGCATCAGCGCCGAGTTCAACTGCTTTTGCAAGTTCGGCCGGTACTATTGAAGAAACAAATAAAGGAAGTTCAGTCATTGAACGAATTTCTTTTACGATTTCTTCTTTAGCGCAGATATCAACAGCGCTTGCGCCTGAGTTTTCAGCGGAGGCAACTACTTTTTTGATATTTTGAATATCAAAATTGTCAATGCCTGCGATAACTTTAACCGCTTTTTTCTCTTGTAAGTGTTGTTTAAATAAATCAATTCTTGCCATAATCAAATTCTCCTTCTTGCTGAATTATACATTAAAATTTTAATAATTTCAAGACTAACCCCAAAATAATAATTTACGGGAATACTAAGCTCAAGAAATTTTTACATAATAATATCAAGAGGAAACAATATGCTAAAAAGGTTTTTATGCGTAATATGTGCTTTTACAATTTCGTTTGCTCCGGTGTGTGCGGTAAATTACGAGCCTGACGAAAAAATTAACATAACGGTGTATGAAAAAATTAATCCCGCAATAGTTGCGATAGATGCACAGCTTTCAGACGGTGTTTCAGCCGGAACCGGCTGCGTAATTTCAAAAGACGGCGTTATATTAACCGGTTCTCATGTTGTGGAGGATTGCATAGATATTGATGTAACCCTTTCAAACGGGCATGTTTATAAAGCAAAAATTCTGGCAAAAATGGGTAAAAACAAAGATCTTGCTCTTTTAAAAATAGAGCCGAAAACACCGTTAAAAACGGTAAGTTTCGGAGATTCCGAAAACAT
Source organism: Candidatus Gastranaerophilales bacterium (assembly GCA_944323995.1). GTDB lineage: Bacteria > Cyanobacteriota > Vampirovibrionia > Gastranaerophilales > Gastranaerophilaceae > SIG32. The sequence goes on from CALUUN010000014.1 coordinate 27,006, forward strand.
AAAAGTCGGTCAGAAAGTTCTCACAATCGGAAATCCTTTCGGATTTTCGGGAACCTTAACGCAGGGGATTGTGTCAAGAATTGATTATGCAAAAAACAGAATCCAAACAGATGCGGCAATAAATCCCGGCTGTTCCGGCGGCCCTTTGTTGAATTCTGCAGGCGAGGTTATCGGAATTAACCAGTCTATTTATAATCCGGATAACAATATTTCCAATATCGGAATAGGTTTTGCAATACCCATAAATGATGCAAAAAACTTTATTAAAAATGCTAATCTTGCAAAAAATTAGCTGTTCGTGATATATTTTTTGTATGATAAATTTTTTCGGGTTATGCGTTATTAATTTTATAAAAAGTATAAAGTATTTGCTGCAGCGGCAGGTAAGGTTTTCGAGCGTAATAAGTCAGGCCGCATCCATAAGCTATGACTCATTAACTATTTCGCTTTGCATTGCATTTATTGCTGCTGCGGTTATTGCAATTCAGGTTTCAAAACAATTTTTGATGACAGGTGCGGAAACCTATATCGGCGGAACAATTGCAATTGTTATGATAAGAGAAATCGCTCCGGGGTTTGTAGCGCTTGCAATAGGCGCACGCGCGGGAACGGCAATTTCCGCGGAAATTGCAAACATGCAGGTTACATCGCAGATAGATGCAATGAAAACATTAAAAGTCGATCCGGTCGGGTATTATTTTACCCCGAGAATACTTGCTGCAATGATTACAGTCCCTATGGTGGTGTTGCTGGCGGAAGTTGTCGGAGTTCTGGGCGGCATGCTGGTTTCATCGGCCACAATTGATTTGCATCCTGCAAGGTATATGAGTTCTGTCTGGGCATGGCTTTCAACGCGCGATATTTACATAAGCCTTTTAAAAGCCTCAATTTTCGGCGGATTGATTGCACTTGTCTGCGCGACTCAGGGGTATGAAACCAGAGGCGGAGCAAAAGAAGTCGGAATTTCTACAACTCAGGCGGCAATCCTTTCAACGCTTTATATGCTTATTGCGGATTTTCTGGTGAATCTTGTGTTTTATATTGCAAAATAAGAAAAATCATGCCAGATACTTTTGTATTGTATCTTTGTCAAACACTTCAATGCTGTCTTTTGAATGAATGAATATCATGCAGCTGATAAGTGATTTGAGGGTTTCAAAGTCCGAAAACGCCATTTTGTTGCGCATATCTTCCATATTGTTTGCGAGAAACTCCATTATGACGGTTTTGTTTTCAAATACAAGGCTTGCAAAATAATCGAACGATTCTTTGGTTTTAATGCCTTCAAGATAAATCAAATCCGGCGATTGAAAAGCAATAAATCTTGATGCTTTATCCATGTTGAAACCGACGTTTTCGTTCAGTTCGCACTGGTTAACTCCTTTGAGTGAATATTTGGCGATACTTTCAACCGTCATAATATTTTTGGTATTATCTTTTACCGCTTCAAGCAGGAGCGAATAAATAACATGGGTTTTTCCGCTCAAAGGTGAACCGCACACAAGGATTATGCCGGGTTGTTTGAGCGCGGATTTAACGATTTTGCGGGGTTTATCGGATTCAATAATTTTGTCGAGTGATTTGGGCGGCTTGTATATTTTGAGAAATATTCTTTCGCCCATAATTGTCGGGAATGTTGATATGCTTGCGACAAGCTGAATGTCGTCTACTTTAAAATTTAATTTGCCAAGCTGCGGAACCTCGGAAACCGACGGGTCAAGTTCGGCAAGTGTTTTTAATTTTGCAGTGAAAGATGCCGTCAATACTGAAGGTACAACGCCTTTGTTTATAAGCTCTCCGTTTTTCTTAAAGTTTACGCCGAAACCTGTATCTTCACCCTGAAAAGTTACTTCATGAACCCCTTCAATTATCGCCTGTTTCAATATTGCGCGTATAATTTTTTGGATATGGTTTCCGCTCAAATCTTCGCTGTGGAGCTCATCTCTCCAGTCGTAGCCGGAATCTGCGTCTGTATAAATTTCACCGACAGTGCTGTCGGTTTTGTAGTATTCTTCAATTTTTTTGATAATGGATGTTTCTGAAGAAATTACCGGCTCAATTGAACATTCGGCGCTTTCAATAATTTTGTCTATCGCAAACAAATCCAGAGGATCCGCCATTGCAACCGTGAGGGTATCCTCAATTTTGAAAAGCGGAATAATTCTGTACTTGCGGGCGTCTGAAAAGTTTACATACTTAAGACATGCACTGTCAAGCGTGTAATCATCCAGATTTACGTAAGGGATATGGAGTTTTGCTTCCAAAAATTTTAAAAGTGCATCTTCTGTTATAACGCCGGAATTTATAAGAGCCTGCCCGATATTTATGTTCTGAGCGTTAGAAATTTCCTCCGCCTGTTCAATAACCTCATATTGCACAAGTCCTGCCCTTACAAGGTCGTATTTAAGTTTTTCCAGTGTTTTGTTAGTTACTGTTTCCATTTTAATTCAGATACTCTTTAACTTTTTTAACTACTTCATCCAGATCAAACGGTTTTGTAATATATTCATCCGCGCCGGTTTCTTCACCGATAAGTTTGTCTTCTTCCTGAGAACGCGCTGTTATCATCAAGATGGGAATATTTTTGTATTTGTTATCATATTTTAAAAGCCGGCTGATTTTGTAGCCGTTAATTTTCGGCATCATAACATCAAGAATAATCAAATCCGGAATAATTTCTTTTGCGAGTTTCAGTCCGTCCTCGCCGTTATATGCGCAGTAGCAGATGAAATCCGCACCTTCCAGCACAAATTTAAGACTTTCGACTATATCCTGTTCGTCATCAACTATTAAAATTTTTTTCATACCTTTTCCCCTGTCAATATTATTATACCATGTTTGGTTTGCGGCAAGGAGAATGTTACATTTCGTAAAAATAATAATTTTTTACTGTCAAAGAAAATTTTTTTGGTGTTTTATAAAGTTCTGACAGAAAGGCAAAAACATGATAAACAAAATTTCCACAATTATTCCGAAATACAGATTTAACAGCGGCTGGAGAAGAATGGGAGCCGTTGTGCATGAAAAAGACACACGTACGACAAAAGAGCTTTTAAACAATATTGAATATTTTTCAAAATACGAAGGCAATCCGGTAAAAATTCTTCTTCCGGAGATTAAGAATATGAATCCGAAATACCTCGGACTTGTATCAGATACGCTTGAGATGGCAAATTCATGCGCAATGATGCCGGGCAGATCACTTTTAAACAAAACTCTTCCGAATAATAAAACAGTTTTGGAAATGCTTTTGCCTAAGTTTGTAAAAGCGGCAAAAAATGAGCACAAAGCACTGGATTTTGCCGCGGAAGTTATCAGCAATACCGATCAAAAAGCCTCCGAAAGATTTCTGGCCGAACTTTCACTTTCGGATATTCTTGATAACCCGAAAAAGAGCGAAATTTTCGGAGCGGCAATTCCCATGGTAAAAGATGTAGCGGAATCTACACTCAAACCGCCTTATATCGCAAATAATTCTCTTGAAACTTTTATGAGTTTTATTAAAATCCTCACCGCAGATAATGCAAAGCCTGAAAAAGTAAGGTTATTCAAGGATTTTTCCGATTTTATTTCAAAAACTTTCAAGAGCAAAAAACCGATAACCGTGCCGGATTTTGTATATTCGGATGTTCCGAACGAAAAAATTCTTGATAATATGAAAACGCTTGCGCAGATGGCTCCTGAACTTGAAAAACAAAATTCCAAAATAGATGTTGTAAATTTTGTTTTGAATAACACTAATTTAAAGTAAGCAGTTTTTCTGTTTCAGACGGAACCTCACTTACCGGAACCGCAAAATAGAATCTGGAACCTTTTTCAAGTTCGCTGTCGCACCAGATTGCACCGTTGTGAGCCTGCAGGAGCTGTTTTGCAATCGGAAGTCCGAGGCCTGAACCGCCGACTTTGCGGGATAGAGAATTTTCTATCTGCGCGAATTTGTCGAAAGCCCGCAAAAGATCTTTTTCCGCAATTCCTATTCCCTGATCTTCGACACATACAACAATGTATTTGCCGCGGAGTTTTTCCAGATCTTCTTTAAAACAGTCGTTTGCGGTAATTTGTGAGGCGTCCGCAATATGAGAGCGGATAGTGATGGTTTTGCCTTCGGGGGTGAATTTTATAGCATTAGAAACAAGATTTGTCAAAACCTGTTCAAGTCTTTGTGAATCCGCGTAAATTTCCGGCAGATCGGGTGTTTCTTCCGCAATAAGGTTGAGCCCCTTTTCTTTTGCAACAACCGAGAGCGAGGATTTTACGTAATCAATTACCGAATGTATATTCATATTTGCAAAATGATAATCCATTTTTCCGGCTTCAATTTTTGAAAGGTCAAGAAGGTCGTTAATAATTCCCGCGAGCCTGCTGACATTACGCTGCGCCATTGTCAGAAATTTTACGCCGGAGTCGTTAATCTCGCCGCATCTTTTGCTTGAGAGGATGTCAAGAGAATTTTTTATTGCGGTCAGCGGTGTTCTTAATTCGTGAGAAACAATTGAAATAAATTCGGATTTAAGCCGTTCAAGTTTTTCAAGTTTGAGGTTGGTTTCTTTGATTTCTTGATAGAGCGTTGCGCTTTTGAGCGGAAGCGAAACCTGCTGCGCAATTGTCTGGAAACAGGTTGCATCATCCGAGGTGAACGGAGTTTCTTTAAAAATTTCTATGCAGCCGAAGAAATTATCTCCGAGACTTATCGGTGCAAACATGTTATCATATCTGAAAAGCGTAAATGTAAACCTGTTTGCCGGATATTTGACTGTTTTTATGACTTTTAAAGTTTCCGCGTCGATTTCAAACGGCGGTTTTTTGTTTTCGAATAAAGATTTGTAATTCAGGACTGTTCTGAGTTTTATTGCACTCAAAAGTTCGTCCGAGATTTCATAGAGCGAATTTAAAATTAACACAGGCTGTTCTTCGGTGCAAAAAGCAAGCGTGCAGGTCAGGTCAAAACTTAATGATTTGTCCATGCCTTCAATCATGTAGTTAACGAGTTTTTCTTTGTCGAGAGAGCCCGCAAATTGAGAACTTGTGCTGTAGAGCACGTTTAACCTGTAGAGGCTGTCCGCAAGATTTCTGTTTGTGTCGGAGAGCTGCTCCAGTGAATTTTTTGTTTTAAGGCTGGCCGTTATGGTGGAAGTAATAAGACTTTCCGACATGTCATCAGTCAAGAATGCATTAATATATTTTGTTATATCGGGTTCTATTATTCCGTTTTGCGAAAGCAAAATGAACGCAGTTGAGCCGGTTACCGATTTAAGTTTTTTTATAATGTGTTTGACACTTTGAAGCGCACTGTCAAATATAACTGCATCCGGCGGGTTGATTTCCGCAATTTCAAGTATGGAATTTTCGTCGCAGGAGTTTAAAAATTCAAAAGGCTTTTTGTCAAAAATCTTTGAATATTGTTTAATTTTATCTGCTCTTTCCGATATGAATAAAATCTTCCCCATAATAATAATGTTATCAGGGAATTGATTTTTTGCAAATAATTTATTTTTTTTAAAACTTGCATTTTTCCAAAAAATCTGCTATATTAAAACAGTAGTACGACACAAGAGCAACGAAAGGGGCTAAAAGTATGATGAATAGTGGATTTCAGCCTAAATGGGGGGGGGTACTTCTTTAAGCTCTCACCGTGCGGGTTTCGGGGTATTTAGGAGTAAAGCGTTAAGCAAAAGCACCG
>CALUUN010000015.1 GCA_944323995.1 Candidatus Gastranaerophilales bacterium
GTATCTGAATCTGTATCGGTATCTGAATCCGTGTCTGAGTCAGCATCCGAGTCTGCGTCGGTATCTGAGTCTGTATCGGTATCTGAGTCTGTATCGGTATCTGAATCTGTATCTGAGTCAGCATCCGAGTCTGCGTCGGTATCTGAATCTGTATCGGTATCTGAATCCGTGTCTGAGTCAGCATCCGAATCTGCGTCGGTATCTGAGTCTGCGTCACTATCAGCGTCGCTATCTGCATCACTGTCTGAGTCAGTATCAGAATCCGCATCCGAATCAGCATCTGAATCTGAATCAGTATCTGTATCCGTGTCAGAGTCTGCATCCGAATCAGTGTCGGTATCTGTATCAGTATCGCTGTCAGCATCGCTATCCGAATCGCTATCAGCGTCACTATCAGCGTCGCTGTCTGCATCGCTATCTGAATCACTATCAGCGTCGCTGTCCGAATCGCTATCAGCGTCACTGTCTGAATCACTGTCAGCATCGCTATCTGAATCGCTATCAGCGTCACTATCTGAATCGCTGTCAGCATCGCTGTCTGAATCGCTATCAGCGTCGCTATCCGAATCGCTATCAGCGTCACTATCAGCGTCGCTGTCTGCATCGCTATCTGAATCACTATCAGCGTCACTATCTGAATCGCTGTCTGAGTCACTGTCTGAATCGCTATCAGCATCGCTATCTGCATCACTATCAGCGTCACTATCCGAATCGCTATCAGCATCGCTGTCTGAATCGCTGTCTGAGTCACTGTCTGAATCGCTATCAGCATCGCTGTCTGAATCTGAATCCGTATCTAACGGCAATTCATCTTCATAATAGTAATTTCTTTCATCTTCGTCATGGTCTATTTCAAGAACATCTTCCGGTCTTACAGGTCTTGTACCGATTGTAACTTCGTTATCATCAGTTCCCTGAACCGGGTTTGTTCTGTCATCATCTTCAACTGCGAACTGAATATATTCTTCACCGCGGATGGTAACTTTATTTTCATCGTCATTAATAAAGTGCTTACCGTCAATATAGATATCATCAGCAACAATTGTAATTTCTTCGGTATTCGGGTTGTTATCACCCTGAACTCTGCCGTTGATAACCGTCACAACACTTTGAGCCCTGTCGGGGTCAATTCTTGTTGCAGGATTGATATCAAGAGCCTTCAATTCAACCTGTTCAGGTGCAACGGTATTATTCGGTCCGTAATAATCCTGCGGAGTATTCGGAACCGAACCGAGGTTATCAATTGTTAAAGTTTTACCTTCGGTAACCAATTTTATTGTTTTGGCCGCCGTAATTTCATTTATATCAACATTGCCGGTAAAATGAATATCAATACTTCCCTGTTTGGAAATAATTGTACAAACATTAGTATTATTACCGAGCATGTGAACATTTATGTCACCTTGTTTTGTGAGCATATCAACACCGTAATTTCCGGCATCGGTTTGTTCCACAACAAGTTTGTTATTACCCTGGCCGAGTCCGCCGCTTGCAATAAGCGAAACACCTTTACCGGAAACGTTCGGCCGGTTTTGATTTCCGTTAGCATTTAAAATTGAATAAGGAGTTTGGCCTTTAACGGTTGAATCAGCCAGCAGAACAACTCTGCCGCCGGTAGATTGGATTTGGCCTACTCTCATATCCGTATCTAAACTTGCAAGGTTAATATCTGAAGATGCCTGAGCATCAATTTTTCCGGAAACTCTCGTGTTAACGGATTTTGTAAGATCTCTTGCATTTGTTCCGACACCTACACAATCACCGCCGGTGCAGACATTGCCTACATTTCCGTCGCCGATTGAGCCGCCCTGAACGTTAATCGTCAGGTTTCCGCCGTTATTTGTAACCAACTGGGTTGTATTTGCGCCGTTGTTTAACAGGCTGCCGTTTTCAAGGTTAATATTGATATCACCGTATGCCGTAATGTTATCGCTAACAGAACTGCTGCCGATTTTCATATCTGAATTTTGGATATCAAGATTAACTTGGCGGCCTGTAACTTTACCCTGAACATTAACGCCGCCTTTGCCTGTATTGGTAACGGTTACCGCACCGTTACTGAACACATTGCCGGCACTTGCTATTTTAACGCCGTTAACGCCAGTGTTGTCAATTACAACTCCGCCGTTATCAAAGTTTCTTACATTACCTGCGACTTCAACGCCCGCATTATTTCCGCCGTATGCTTTAATAACAATCCGGCCGCCTTCATTGACGAGCGATGTACCCGAGGCTATATTATTTGTATTTACAAGTTCATTGAATAATGTATTGGCCTGCTGGTTGGATGTCATCTGCGCCATGTTTGTAACGCCGTTCATAATTCCGCCGTTATTACCAACCGCAACCGATGCCGCATTGATTTCGGCACCTGCACGCGTAAATACTTTACCGTCAATTTTTACGGTACCGTTACCTTTGCTTTCGTACAAATTCTGATAATTCGGATATGTAACAATTCGACTCGTAACTTTATCAAAATCGCTCTGAGTCGGAGTTAACACTGATAAAGAACCGACATTCAAAACACCGCTGGCGCCGACAACCATGCCATTCGGTGATACGAATACGGCTTTACCGTTGTAGAAATTATTGTTACGCATTGAATTGACAATACCGTCAATATTAATTTTGTTTTGAACCAGGTTTACAAAAGTTTCGATATTCTGCGGATTTCTGCCGCCTGCACCGTATTGGAAAATAAGGTTGGCAATATCACCTGCGCTCAAGTTAAAATTTTCATACTGTCTGAAACCTACACCGTTTGCACCGGCAATCATACCTGTCGGGTCAATATTATAAACGCCGTTATTGCCCGTGACACCGGTAATATCCGTTGCCATTGCAGGTACTATCATTGACTGCTGCATTAAGAAAAAGGTTGTCAGCAAGGACGCAATTACTCTTCTTTGTCGTTTCATCGTGTCAAATTTCATACTAATTGTCCTTTCAATTTCTTTTCTAACAAATGTTCAATTTGTTACTCATACACTTCATTGTACCAAGAGTATGGCTTAAAGTACCGTTTTATTACGTTTCTTTAAGCTAAAATCGCACATCATGTCACTTTAATATACTTCATATATACATTAACGGCAGAAATAAAAAAATATTGCGTATTTTTTAAGAAATATTAACACTTCTTAATCTTTTGATAATCGGGGGAAAATTCTCCCGAAAAACCAGTAAAAGGCGTAAAATACGACAAGTAAAGAAATCATTTCAAATATTGCATGACTAAAATTAAATTTTAAAAATACAAAATACAATCCTGCAAAAGGCATGCCTGCCAGAATCATTTTTGAAACTGTTTTATAAGGAAATCTCAATCTCAAATCAGGCAGAACAATAATAATGGTCAGCAAAAAGTAGAGAATATTTGCCGCAAGAGTTGCAATACCGACACCGGCAAGCCCGTGTGACGGGATTAATACAATATTCAGCACAACCCCGACAATTCCGGAGATTAATTTGATAACAAAATCAATATAAGTTTTATTTGCAAGATGATACTGCAAAGTCGTATAATCCGTTATAGCAAGGAAAAACGTTCCGAAAGCAAAATACGGAATAAGTTTAAAAGCAGTATAGAATTTTTCATTAGCAAAAATATTTACATAATCAACGCAATACAGCGACATAACCGTAATCATCGGGAGCGAAATCAAAAGATAATAACCCACAAACCTTGAAATAATCGGTCTTACGTCGATTTTTTCTTCATACATATTAATAATACGCGGAATTGCCGCAACCGTAATAATCGCAAAAACAGTCAACAACAGCGGCAGGGTTAAACCGTATCCGACCCCGACAATTCCGGCCTCGGAGAACCCTTTTATGCTGTTCATAATAAATTTATTACTCTGATTGATTATCCATGCGCTCAAAGAGGTTGCCGCAATCGGCACACCGTATTTCCATATCGGGATAAGAAAAGTCCATTCGACCTTTTGCAGCTTAAACCATTTTACAATGTTGCTTTGATATATTAATAAAAGGTCAATCAAAGAAATTGAAACACCCATGCCTAAAAGCATGCCCATCGCACCCAGATGGAAATATTTCACAAAAAATACCGAAAGTCCGATTGTCAAAAACTGGTTCATAATTGTCGAAAAAGTAAACGACATGGACTTAAGCTGCGCGCGGATAAGCTGGAACAGGAGCGCTCTTACCGCAACCGGAATTATTAAAAGCAAAATTGCCAGAAAATATTTAACCGGAATATGGAAAAACGAATAGAAATTTTCTCTGAAAACATAAGCTACAAGCAGCATCAGCAAAATATTAAACGTAAGCATGAAAACAAGCGTGGTTAAATATTTCGGCATGTCCTGCATAATCTGATGGTGTCTGAAAAATCTCAAGCCCGAAAGTCCTACCCAATCGGAAAAAATTATACACAGAAACGACAATAACGCAATTGAAATTGTATAAAGTCCGTACTGCTCGGGCGGCAAAAGACTTGTATAAACCGGAACAATCAACGCATTACCGAGAGTTCCGACAATTTTGGACGGAGCATATTTTGCCATGTCCTGAAAAATTCCGCGGGTTTGTTCTTCTTCTACCTGTTTGTTTTCAATATATTCCATTACTATTCCTAAAACTTATAAACTCTTATATAATTATACTACAAATTTTCCGAACAAATCATATTCATCCGCTTTTTCTATTAAAACCCGTTCTATATCACCGGGGATGACCGGCCTTTCGGATTTTACATAAACAAGTCCGTCGATTTCCGGCGCGTCATGTTCAGAGCGCAGAATAACAACGCCGTCATCCGTAAAACTTTCAACAATACACGATATAGTTTTGCCGATGTAGGCTCTGTTGATATCGTAAGAAATTCCCTGCTGGAGCGCCATTAATTTTTTATACCGTTCATGCTTAATTTTCGCCGGAATCTGGTCACTCATTGAATAAGAGGCTGTATTTTTTTCCCTTGAATATTCAAAGACACCCATTTTATCAAATCGCATTTTTTTGACAAAATTATAAAGATGTTCAAACTGCTCATCGGTTTCGCCGGGGTAGCCGACAATAAAAGCAGTTCTTATTGCAACATTGGGAATTTTTGTTCTTATTTTATTAATAAGTTCTTCATAATCAAACGCGGGTCTGCGCATATTTTCAAGAATTGTTTTATCTGAATGCTGAAGCGGCAGATCAACATATTTGACAACCTTTTTGCATTTTGCAATTGTTTCAATAAGCTCATCGGTCATCTGCGACGGGTAAGCGTACATAATACGAATCCAGGAAAGGTTTTCGATTTTGTCCAATTCTTCCAGAAGTTTCGGGAGCATTTGTTTTTTATACAAATCAATCCCGTAGCTTGTGGTATCCTGAGCAATCAAAACCACTTCGGCAACACCTTTGTCCGCAAGCGATTTGACTTCCTGAATTATATTTTCAATCGGTCTGGAATGATAAATTCCGCGCAGGTTCGGGATAATACAATACCCGCAATGATAGTTGCATCCGTCGGCAATTTTCACGTAAGAACTTGCACCCATCGTAATCTGCTGGCGCTCGACATTCTCCGGATAAACGTATTCGGGCTTTTCGGAAACGCACGAAATATATTCTTCGTTCTTTTCATCAGCAACTCTGTCAACAACATTCACAATTTCTCTTATATTAGAAGTTCCGACCATTGCCGCGATTTCAGGAATTGCGTCTTTTAAATCCTCATTGTGCTTTTGCGGAAGACATCCGGTAACTATAACCTTTTTGCCTTTATTAACCAGCTGCAAAATCGACTGCACGGATTCCTTTTCCGCATCATGAATAAATGAACATGTATTCACTATGACAATCTGCGCTTCATCCTCATCAAGCGTAACCTCATGCCCCTTTTCAGCCAGAAGCCCCAGCATAAGTTCGCTGTCTACCAGATTTTTTGCACAACCGTGATTTATTAACGCTATTTTCATTACCGCCTCTTTACACAATTCTATCATAAACAGGTTTTTATATACAATTGTGCAAAGGGGGAATTTTCAAAATGCGTTTACAAAATCCGCTGATTCTTTAATAAATCGGTATTCGTAAAATTCTTACAAATACCGATTCTAAAGGAAACCCGAACTATAAGACTAATTACAATAATATTCAAAACCATCTGCGCCCGATGACCAATCATTTTTGTAACAAGCAACTCCATCCCATACTATTCCACAACCCAGATAACCAAAGCTAGACCCCAGGGAACTAAAGCAATGAGCATCATTAATGGCCCGGCATTGTTCTTCTGTATTGCATGCTTCCAGATTATCTATTGAGCACGACGATTCTGTCAATTCTCCCGATACATCCGCAAGCTGTGCATTGCCGCTTATTGAAAATTTATACATATCTTTGCCGATTTCATTAGGGTTGGAATTTCCGTTTGTATCTGTATAAATATATATGTTCTTTGTTTCTGCGTCCTGTGCTATACCCATTAACATTCCGTCTGTGGTTTGAAATATATATGGAACATCTTCCCAACTAAACGATGACGGACTGTCATTATCTTCTATCGCATAATCTTTCGGCAAAGTTTCAGCCTCAAGTCCACCTTCGGTATCGGATAAAATTCTGAATACTTCTTTGTGCGATTGCGCTACGTATTCATCAAAATCCTTTATGAATGACAATTGGGATATATCAAATACCTGATCTTTTGACATCATTAATTTGTAGCCGTTGATTAAAATACTCTTTGTCTTTTTGTATTTTGTTTCCAGAACTTTGTCGTTATAATGATTAATCAATGACGGAATTGCAATTGCGGCTACAATACCGATTACGCCGAGCGTTATCAATACTTCCGCGAGAGTAAATGCATAGTTTGCGGACTTATAGTAGTGCAAAACTACAGCCCTGTCGCTGACTGCGTTTCCGGCTTCGCCTTTGCCGAAACCCTTGCTAATTGTGCTTAGAGGAGTCGCCCCCCCCCGCGATTCGCGATTTGTAATGCTTTTGACTGTTTCATACTTTTTCTCCTCTGATTTTTAGTACTTAATTATCATATCAAATATTTTTTACTTTTGCAACAACTTTACAAGTCGAAAAACAAAGTGTAAAATATGAGTATGAAGAAGATTTTAATCACGGCACTTTTAATACTGGCATCCGCCCCCTGTTTTGCCGCAAAGGACGAGGTTCCGGAGGTAAAACTTCAGAGTATTTTTCTGACCGACACATCGGATGCGGAGGATTATATTGAGCCTGAAAACATTCCTCTGAAGGGTTACGCGGAATACATAGAAGATGCCGAAGCCGTTTATCTCAAAGATGATAACAACCAGTTTGTCCTTAACATTAAAGTGCCTCAAAAAATCACTTCATCATCGCTGATTGAAAGCAAAGACGGAATCTATTCTTCAAAACCCGCCCTCTACTCAAGACACGGTTCCGAAGAATACCAGATAAAACCAAAAGACGCATCCTCAATTGTTCAAAACGGCAAATTATCTTTCGGAACAAATATGGAACAAGATGTCAGTTACGGCGAACTTGAACATACCGCAAAATTTTTCACCAGATATGACAAAGGCCGGTTCGGTTTTGTAACGGCATACAAAAGAACTATCGGAAGCACCTACAACAAATACTACGACAGCCTCTATGTGGCGCCGGAATTTAAGCTGAATAAATTTCTGTCAGTAAAAGAAGTTCTGACTGCCGACATGACTTATGACCGGAAAAAAGCCGAATTTGTCCTGTCCGTAAACCCTCTTGCCAATACTCAAGACGACAGACTTAACCTTGAACTCGGCGCAAGCCAGACTTACGACAACACAAATTCACTCATCCGGAAAAAAATAGAATTTAACACCAGATTCAAATTGTAACATTATTTGTATCATAAGAAAATTTTGGTTATAATTAAATCAATGGCAGACAAAAATACAAAACGTAATAAAAAAGGCAGGGCGGAAAAAACTTCGGCAAAACAATCCGCAGCCGCCGCAAAATCCAGAAAAGAACTCCGCAAAACAGGGTTCTACTATTCTTTTTTGACCATTGTACTGCTTTTTTGCCTTATACAGATAGGTTTCAGCGCAATACTTAACATAACAAAACTTGTTGCCTACAAGGCTAAAATTATTACCTTGAAAAAAACTCTGAATGACGCCGAAACCCATAACAAAGACCTTAAAGAAGAAATTGAACTTTATTCCACCACGCAAAACCTTGAGGGCATTGCCCGAAATACTCTCAAAATGGCCGGCGAAGATGAAGTATTAATTATAATTAACAACACAAATCCGGAAACTAAAAATAAGAAAAAAGGGGACAAAAATGCTGAATGAGGAAAAAGAAATTTTGCAATATATAAAAGAGGCATTTTCTCTCCGTTCACAAGAACTCTACAAACCGGCGGTGGAAATGCTTTACAAAGCGCTTTCACTAGACAACGACAACATTGAAGTTCTGTTCCAGCTCGGAGAACTTTATGCTCTGATGCACAACTGCCAGCGTGCCGCAGGCTACCTTGAACAGGTGCTTGCCAAAAATCCCGAACACGTTGAAAGTCTGCAGCTTATCCGTAAAATTCACGAAAATAACGGACAGCTCAAGGATTCAATGAAATACGCGCAAAAGCTCTACGATTTAATGCAAACACCCGAAAACCTGAAAGAAATTGTAAAACTTGCAGGCAAACTTAAAATGACGGACAAACTCTTTGAATATCAAAATTCACAACACTGCAGCGAAGAAGTTTTATACGAAATCGCAAACGCTTTATACGAAAACGGAAAAATCGCCGAGGCAAAAGAAATTCTTGAAAAACACCAAAATTCGGACAACGAAAATTTAAAAATTCTTCTCGGCAAAATATACTTTGACGAAAACGACTTCACCTCCGCACGCAAAATATTTTCACAATTCGGCAAAAACACCGAAAATCCGGAGGTTTTGAACTTTCAGGGGCTGTTTGCTCTTGAAGATATGGATTTTACAGAGGCCGTAAAATGTTTTTCAAAAGCCTCAAATATTAACAAAAATAATCCTGTATATTTTTACAACCTTGCAAACGCATATTTCTTTAACGGCTGGATGGAAGAAGCCCAAAAAGCCTACGCAAAAGCAATATATCTTTCTCCGGACAACATGGATTACAGATATTCACTTGCGTATTTGTATTTTGAAACAAAGGCCTTTGACAAATGCAAAAAAGAAGTCGACGCAATTCTTTCAATCTGTCCGGAACATTACAGAACAAGGATTTTAAACGCTCTGCTTTTAAATGAAAATAAAGAATACATGAAAGCAAAAAAAATACTTGAGGAAAATTTTAAATCAAATCCTGAAGATGATTTTAATCTCACATCACTTGCAAAAACGTACAGCCTGCTTGATATGTTTGAAAAAGCAGAAAAAACAATGCAAAAAGTTATCGCAAAAAATCCCGGGAATTTGAATTACATAAGCGACCTTGCAGATATATACATAAGAGAGAAAAAGTTTGACACTGCACTTGAAACAGCCGACAAAATAATTCAGCTTAACCCGAATTACGTATACGGATATATTATAGGCGCGCGAACCGCGTTTGCAAAAGAAGACTTTGATTCCGCAAAACATTACGCGCAGGAAGCTCTTGCGCTTGATATGAACTGTTCGGAAGGCTACTATTACCTTGCGCTTGTAAGAACAAAAGAAAACGACCTTGATGAAGCGGTTGAATGCATGAAACGCGCAATAACCTATGACCTGACAAATCCGAAATATTACGCTGAAATGAGTAAAATTTACAAATCCAAAGATGATATAAAAACAGCCCTTGATTACATTTCGGAAGCCGCCGGCATTGACAATTCAACCGAATACAAACTGATGTACAAAGAGCTTGCCGCTCTCAATCGTAAAAATGCATAAGTAATTTGCCTTCCGAAAAAATATCTGTATAATATAAAATATGTGGAATAATTAAGATAAGGGATATATGAAAAAAAGATTAGCAGTTTTATTAATAGCTTCCGGATTAGTTTTCATGCCGGCCTTCGCCAAAGACGAAGACGATGTTGTGCCTGCAAATTTTCCGAAAAAATACACCCGCGAATACATTGAGCAGATAAAACCGATTTACAAATCGACAAGTAAAGAAGAAATTATTTACGTTGCGCTTGATATGCTCAAAAACACAACCGGCGAGTTTTCAAGAAAAGCCATCCTCGGCAACAATCTTACCGAAAAGCCGGTAAAAATTGAATTCAGGGATCTCGGCTCAATCAACAAAAGTTACGCATCTTTTGATGCCCTCGGGTGGAAAAAAGGCAAACGGCTTTATATATTCATAAACCCGCGCCACAAAGACGCCCCTCCCGGAGCAATAGCGGCACTTTTATCCCACGAAGCACTCCATCAGGATGAATCCAACTCGCTTGCGGAAGAAACTTACGCCTGGACAATGGAAGCTGCCGTCTGGTGCGAAATCTTAAGAGAATTTCCAGAAAGCGGCGACGACAACCTGCACCCGCTTGTCGACAGAGAAAATACCCTGAAAAAACTCTTTGAAAAAGGAAATTACACAAATAAATACATTAAAAAAACAGTTATGCAAAACAAAGGATATGAAAATCTGCCCTCAACTTCACCGGGATTTGAAGATCTTTAAAATAAATAATCGACTTACTAAAAAAGTATATTGATTATAAAAATTCCTTGTTGTTAAATATTCTTATGAAGAAACAGATAATCATATTTTCGTTTATTGTTGCCGCGTTGTTTGCCCTGAACGGGTTATTTTTAAACGTGAACAGCCCCGTGTTCCAAAATACGGGCGAAGAAATGATAAACACCGAGCATGTTTCTTCACAAAAACTTTTTGATAATGTCTGGGAAACTGTCAAAGAAAATTACTACGATGCGTCCTTAAACCGCCAGAACTGGGACAGATGGAAATACAGATACCGCGGTAAAATAAAAACCGATGAAGATGCAAAAGTAGCAATCCAGACAATGATAGAAAGCCTTGACGACCCGTATTCCAGATATATGAACAAATCCGAATACGCAGACCAAAACACTTCAATAAACTCCAAAATTACGGGTATAGGCGTAAATATAGCGACAACTTCCGGCAAAGTCCGGATTATAAACGTCATGGAAGGCACTCCTGCACAATATGCAAACCTTCAAAACGGTGATATAATAACCGCTATTGACGGCAAAGACGTCAGCGGCCTGCCGCTTTCCGATGTCGCAAATCTTGTCCGCGGACCCGAAAACAGTTTTGTGGAACTTACAATCCTGCGCGGCAAAGATAAATTCACCAAAAAAGTTATAAGAAAAGAAATAAAAATTAAAACGGTAAGAAGTTCGGTTGACAAAAATATCGGATATATTCAAATAATGACATTCATAGGCTCCACAACGCCGAATGAGTTTCTTGAAGCACTTGAAAAAACAAAAAAAACCGACGGCTTAATTCTTGATTTGCGCGGAAATACCGGCGGACTTTTGCCCAATGCAATATTTATCGCTAACCTTTTTATTCCTGAAGGCAATATTGTAAGCATTGTCGGCAGAAACGGATATAAATACGATATTTACGCTCAAGATACCGAATTTAATATAGAAAAACCCATGATTGTGCTTGTTGACGGCGCAAGCGCAAGCGCGAGCGAAATTCTTTCGGGCGCTTTAAAAGATTATAAAAAAGCAAAACTTCTCGGCTCTCAAACCTACGGCAAAGGCATGGTTCAAAAAATTATCCCTCTGCCAAACGAAACAGGCCTGAATTTGACTATTGCAAAATACCTTACCCCGAACGGTACCGATATTAATAAAAAAGGCATAACTCCCGATATAGAAGTGAATTTCACAATGGAAGACGTCAAAAAACAAAATGACGTCCAGCTTTCAACCGCTAAAACCATCCTCAGTGAAATGATAGGCCAAAAAATCGCCGGTAAATAAATGCTTTACATAAGGTAAAGATTTTGGCACAAAACGTGTGTTTATGGTATGATATAAGTAACAAACAGACGATTAGGGGGAAAGCATGGCTGAAAGCACACAAGATATTATTAATGATAAAGGGATGGAAGCATTAAAACAGGTTGAACAAACCCAAATAAACGAACAATTGGAAGAGATTGAAACCAAGACTTCAGATAAATACGATGCAAGCAACATCAGAGTTCTTGAAGGATTGGAAGCTGTTCGTATGCGTCCCGGTATGTATATCGGCTCAACTTCTCAAAGAGGTTTGCACCACTGCATTTATGAAATTGTGGACAACTCAATTGATGAATCTCTGGCCGGATTTTGTACCGAAATAAAAGTAACCGTAAATATAGATAACAGCGTTACGGTCGAGGACAACGGCCGCGGGATTCCTGTTGACATAAAACCCGAAACCGGAAAATCAGCGCTTGAAATTGTACACACCGTACTCCATGCAGGCGGCAAGTTCGGCGACGGCGGCTACAAAGTATCCGGCGGACTCCACGGTGTAGGCGCATCTGTTGTTAACGCCTTGTCCGAAAAATATATCGTCGAAGTTTCCCGTCAGGGTTATGTATGGCGTCAGGAATATATGAGAGGTGAACCGGTGGCTCCGGTTGAAAAATGTGAACCTACATCAAAAACAGGTACAAAAACAACCTTCTGGCCCGATCCCGAAATCTTTACCGAAACTACCGAAATCGACCGCGACGTAATCGCTAACAGACTCCGCGAAATGGCATTTTTGAACAAAGGTTTGAAAATCATATTTATCGACGGACATACAAACAAAGAAGAAACTTTCCACTATGAAGGCGGTATCGGAAGTTATGTTGAATTTTTGAACAAAAACAAAAACGTGCTTCACGAAAAACCTATTTATATCGACAAAGTTGTTGACAGCATGCAGGTTGAAGTTGCAATGCAATATACCGACGCTTATAATGAAAGCGTTTTGTCATTTGCAAACAATATCAATACTCATTCCGGCGGAACGCATTTGACCGGATTCAGAAACTCAATTACGCGTGTTTTGAATGATTATGCGAGAAAAAACAATATTTTAAAAGATTCCGATCAAAATCTTTCAGGTGAAGACGTCAGAGAAGGTTTGACCGCTATCGTCAGCGTAAAACTTCCGAACCCTGAATTTGAAGGCCAGACAAAAGAAAAATTGGGTTCTCAAGAAGCTATGGGCGCGGTTCAAGATGCAGTAAGAGATAAACTTCAGGAATGGCTTGAATTTAATCCCAAAACAGCAAAAGTTATTCTGGAAAAAACACTTCAGGCACAACGCGCAAGAGAAGCCGCAAGAAAAGCAAGAGAATTAACAAGACGCAAAACCGTTCTTGAAAATTCAACCCTCCCCGGCAAACTTGCCGACTGTTCAAACAGAGAACCGGAAAAATGCGAAATCTTCATTGTTGAGGGAGATTCCGCAGGCGGTTCCGCAAAACAGGGCAGAAACAGAATGTTTCAAGCTATTTTGCCGTTGAGAGGTAAAATTTTAAACGTTGAAAAAGCCCGCCTTGACAAAATTTACGGAAACAACGAAATCCAGTCGATGGTTCAGGCTTTCGGTATAAACATAAGCAAAAACGAAGAAGAAGTCGACATTGAAAAACTCCGTTACCACAAAATCATCATTATGACAGATGCCGATGTTGACGGTGCCCACATCAGAACTTTGCTTTTGACATTCTTTTTCAGATACGCAAAACCGCTTATTGATAACGGTTATGTATATATTGCTCAGCCGCCTTTGTTTAAGGTTACTCAGGGCAAGGTTTCGGAATACTTGTTTAACGAACATGCGCTTGACAAAATGCTTAAAGAAAGAGGTATCAAAAATCTTTCACTTTCTGATAAAACAAAATCAAAAACAAAAACCGGCGATGATTTACTTGAATTAATCAAAAACATGTCAGCGTTTTACAATTCATATAACAATCCGATTTTGAATTTGTATCCTGCTGTTGTTTTGAGAGGACTTGTAAGATCAAATATCGAGCCGGAAGATTTTGATAACCAGTCGAGAATGAATGAAGTTATTGAGTATTTGAATCATTATCTCAAAGATCACGCTCAAAATTACAATATCAAAGAGGCTGAAAATTATGTCTGCTCGTTAAAATACAATCCTGAAAACGCAAAATACGCAATTCAGTTGAATTTGAATGAAGAAGAACATGTAATGATAAACCAGAGCATAATCAAAAGTTCGGAATACAAACGACTCAAGGCAGCATACCCTCTTATCAGAGATTATTTGATAGAAGAAGAACAGAGCCTGATTTTGGAAACCGATACCGAACAATACGAAATTAAATCGTTTGAAAAACTTCAAAAACTGATTGACGACAGAGGCCAAAAAGGATTAACAATTCAGCGCTTCAAAGGGTTAGGCGAAATGATGCCGCAGCAGTTGTGGGAAACAACAATGGATCCGGCAACAAGAACGCTTTTGAAGGTAAGTGTTGAAGATGCAATGCTCTGCGACCAGTTGTTTGACGTACTTATGGGCGACAAAGTCGAACCGCGCCGCGATTTTATTGAAGCTAACGCGGTTTATGCAACAAATATTGATACATAATAAGGGCTTTATGCCCTTATTTTTTATAGAAGGAGAGAATATGAAACGCGAATTTATTTTTTTGGGGCCGCCGGCGTGCGGAAAAGGTACACAGACAAACACTTTGTCGGAATATTTAAAACTTCCGCATATTGATACAGGTTCGCTTTTAAGGGCGGAAATCAAAAACGAAACCGAAGCCGGCAAAGAAGCCAAATCTTATATTGACAAAGGATTGCTCGTACCTGTTGAGCTTGTTACGAGAATTATTAAAAACAGATTGTCACAGGATGACTGCAAAAACGGCTATATTCTGGACGGATTTCCCAGAAGCACCGAACAGGCAGAACAGCTTACTAAAATGAATGAAGAAATTGACAAAGGCATTGAAACAAAATTTTTGGCGGTATATTTTGACATAGACACAAACCTTCTCGTTGAAAGGATTGTAAACCGCCGCTCATGCCCTGTTTGCGGAGAGATATATAATCTTCAATCCAAACCGCCGAAAGTTGAAGGCCATTGCGATAAAGATAATGCCGAACTTACGCAAAGAAAAGATGACACAAGAGAAGTGGCACAATCAAGATTTGACACATATAACAAAGAAACAGCGCCGCTGGTTGAATATTACACTCAAAAAGGCGTTTTGAGATCAATAGATGCAAACGGATCAATAGAAGAAGTTTGGGAAAGGTTATTAAAAGTCATAAATGATTAACAGAAAATCAAAAGAAGAAACAAAAAGAATGCGCCATGCCGGCCACATTGTGGCTCTGGTGCATCAAAAAATGCGTGAAGTTATAGAACCCGGAATTTCAACAAAAGAGCTTGATGCAATTGCTGAAAAAATAATTAAAGAAAACCGTGCAATTCCGACGTTTTTGGGATATCAGGGTTTCCCGGGTTCAATCTGCGCATCTATTAACGAAGAAGTCGTTCACGGAATCCCGTCAAAAGACAGGATTTTAAAAGAAGGCGACATAATCAGCATAGATGTCGGTGCAACATACGGCGGACTTGTCGGGGACGGCGCCTGGACTTATCCGGTCGGTAAAATTTCCGCCGAAGTTCAAAAACTTCTTGCCACAACCGAAGAAGCTCTTTTTGCGGGGATTAAACAGATGAAAGAAGGGAATGTTCTTGATGATATTTCTTCCGCAATAGAGCGCGTTGCAAACCGCGAAAAATTCGGGATTGTAAGACAATACGGCGGACACGGCGTCGGGCATTCAATGCATGAAGATCCTTTTTTGTTTAACTACAGCGTAGGCGACAAAACGCTTTTAAAAACAGGTATGGCAATTGCGATTGAGCCTATGCTTAATCTCGGAGTTGACGATGTTGTAGTGAATCAGTTTGACGGCTGGACGGTAAGCACTGCCGACAACAAGCCTTCAGCGCATTTTGAACATTCGGTTATGGTAACTGACGGCGAACCGCTTATTTTAACACAGTTAATGCCTTAGGAGAAAAAATGAACTATTATCTGGGTCTTTCATTATCCTCGGGTTCAACACTGGATTCGGGAGTTGCAATTATCGACGAAAATAACAAACTTATTCTCGTCGATAAATACTACAAAATGAACGATATTATTTTCTTTTTTGAAAATTATTCGTCACTAAAACAATCCAAAATCTGTGTATCCATGCCCTGGGACAGGACAATGCTTGAGGGCAAATGGCGTGTTCTTGCAAAACCTTATCAACCGGTAGCAACAAATCCGCACATGCCAAACATCGACAACTGGACGCAGCGTTATGCAACCCGCGGCTCGGATTTTTTCAGAGAATTAAAAGAAGAACAAAATATTGAAATTAACAGGTTTGAGCTATATCTTACGCGGCAGAGCCTGCATTTGAATTCGTGTTATAAAGAGCGCTCGCCCGCAGACTGCAAATTTTTGCAGCAAACATTGAAATTTGAATGGGGATTTGATGATTTGCCGAATAACATGATGCCCATGTCGCAATTAGAGGCGATTGTGGGTGCAATTTTGGCACGCGAAGCCGCAAAAAATCCTGATAACATTAAACAAATTGCTCAATTCAGAGGCCTGAATGTTATAGATATTAAATCAGCAAAAGATTTTCAACGAGTTTTTTAACATCTTTTTGAATTTCATCAATGGATTTTGCAGCATTGAGAACCTTAACTCTTTGAGGTTCTTGTTTTGCTATTTCAAGGTAGCCGTTTCTTACACGGTTAAAAAATTCCATGCCGGCCGATTCAAGCCGGTCTTTTTCATCGCCGACGCGGCTCATGGAAGTTTCCACATCAATATCAAAAACAATTGTCAAATCAGGATGTCTGCCGTTCACGGCAAGCTCGTTCAACATTTTTATTCTCTCAACCGGCAACCCTCTGCCATACCCCTGATAAGCAACCGAACTGTCGGTATGTCTGTCACAAAGTACGATTTTGCCGGTTTCAACAGCAGGATTTACAATCATATCAATATGCTGAGCTCTATCAGCCAGGAACAGAAATGATTCGCATCTGTCTGAAACATCACCGTCATAGTTCAGCAAAATTTCTCTGATTTTTTCGCCCAAACCTTTTGCACCGGGCTCGCGGGTGATTACAACATCATACCCTCTCATCATCAAATCTTCTGCCAAAAGTTTGAGCTGGGTTGTTTTTCCGCAGCCGTCCGCTCCCTCAAATGTTATAAATAATCCTCGTTTCATAAGTTAATTATACAACAAGTTATTTCAAATTCAAAAGCTCGTGCAGCTTTATTTTCAAAACATTACAAATTTTTATAAGAAAATCCAGAGAAGGCTTTTTTTCACCGCGCTCAATTTCACCCAGATAATAAGTATTCATATCTGCAAGCTCTGAAAGTTTCTCTCTTGAAAACATCTGTTTTTGACGTAATTCTCTAATCCTGCCGCCAAGTTTTTTGTAAAAATCACTTGCCATTAAATAATTTTATCCTGACGCAACAAAATCCGACATTGGCTGCAAGCCAATGTCAATTTTAATATCAATCTGATAGAATACAGATATACAAATTTATGGAGGAACAATGATTAAAAACAAAGGTTTTACTCTTGCGGAAGTATTAATTACTTTAGCAATTATCGGAATAGTTGCAGCTATGACAATACCGACTTTGATTTCGGATTATCAGGACAGAGTTAATGTCACAAAAATGAAAAAAATGTTTTCTACTTTAACCAATGCATACGGGTTATATCTGACCGAACAGGGCCCGATAGGCAGACTGGAAAAAACAGAAGATGACGCGATAAAAGCATTTGAAGTTTTTAAACCGTATCTGAAAGTCGCAAGAGATTGCGGAACTGATAACGGAGAGGATTGCGTTTACAGCGGATCGTACAAGCTGCGCAACGGTGACGATAAAGATTCGGAAGGAACTCCATGGCTCCCCTACACTGACAGCATGTATTATAAAGTTATTCTGGCTGACGGTGCTTCAATCTGGTTCCGCGGCTCCGGCTCTGACAAATTTGACATTGATATTTTTTATGACGTTAACGGTAAAAACGGCCCAAACCAATGGGGTCACGATTTGTTTGAATTCATGTTAAAAGGCGAAACAGTTTATCCAAACGGTATACCCGGCACACAAACCGAAAAGTTTGATACGGGATGTGCACCCAGTGATTTTAAAGGTTACGGTTGTGCTGCATGGGTTATTTACAAAGGGAATTTTGAATATCTTAAATGCGACGACCTTGAATGGAACGGCAAAAATAAATGTGATTAACAAAAAGCACTTCCCAAAAGGAAGTGCTTTTTATATTGTTTAATCCGTTAAGCAATAAGCTCTTTAACTTCTGCTGCGAAGTTTTTCGGGTCAATTTTAATACCCGGGCCCATTGTGGTAGATAAGTAAACTGATTTTACATAAGTACCTTTAGCTGAAGAAGGTTTTGCTCTCAAAATTGCATCTGCTAAAGTTGCATAGTTTTTAATCAAATCTTCTTCTTTGAATTGGATTTTACCGATAGGACAGTGAATCATACCTTGTTTGTCGGCTCTGTATTCAACTTTACCGGCTTTGGCATCTTTAACTGCACCGGCGATATCCATGGTAACAGTACCTGTTTTCGGGTTCGGCATCAAGCCTTTAGGCCCTAAAACACGACCCAATTTACCTAACATACCCATACAATCAGGTGTTGCAATAAGAGTATCAAAATCAAACCAGCCGCCTTCGATTTTTTCGATAATTTCTTCAGCGCCCGCAAAATCAGCACCGGCTTCTTTTGCCTCGGTTGCTTTTGCACCTTTTGCTATAACACAGACTTTAACATCTTTACCAAGACCTGCCGGCAATACGACGGTTGATCTTATCTGCTGGTCAGCCTGTCTTACGTCAATACCTAATCTCATGTGGCATTCAACTGTTTCATTGAATTTGGAAACTTCTTTTGAAATTTCCTGTAATTTTTTAACTGCATCAACTGCTGTTGAAGGCTGTACAAAACCTTCAAGCATTTCCTGCATTTTCTTTTGTTTTTTAGTTAATTTACTCATTATTTTAATTTCCTTTCATGGTATTAACGGGTTCACACCCTTCCATTATCCTTCTTTAACTGTAACACCCATAGCTCTGCATGAACCTTTAATCATTTCAACTGCAGCATCCATAGTTGTTGCGTTTAAGTCATTCATTTTTATTTTAGCGATTTCTTCAAGCTGTTCTCTTGTGATTTCAGCAACTTTGTCTTTATTCGGAGCTGCCGAACCTTTTGAGATGTTGAGAGCTTTTTTAATCAAAACCGGTGCCGGCGGTGATTTAACGATGAATGAAAAACTTCTGTCTTCATAAACATCAATTACAACAGGAATAATATATCCTGCCTGAGATTCTGTTTTTGCATTGAATTGCTTACAGAAATCCATAATGTTCACACCGTGCTGACCTAAAGCAGGACCAACCGGCGGTGACGGATTTGCCTTTCCGGCTTCAATTTGAAGTTTAATTTTTCCTACTACTTTTTTTGCCATTTTTTTCTCCTTTTGTGGTTCTAACGGGGGCGTCCCTTCCACATTATTTGTAACTACATTGCCGCTTGAGCGGCTATTTTATTATAACTTGTTAATTTGTTTGTATTCCAATTCAACCGGAGTTTCGCGGCCGAAGATTGAAACATTTGCACGAAGTTTTGATTTATCCGGATAAACTTCGATAATGTCTGCAATAAAGTCCGCAAACGGGCCGGAAATAATTCTGACCTTATCACCCGCTTTAACATCAAGTTCAATTTTTTCAGTTTGAGAAGATGAGCGGTGGATAATCTTTTTAATTTCGCTGTCGCGTGCAGGAATCGGTTTTTTGGCAGAGCCTACGAATTTTGTAACACCTGCAGTATGTCTTACGACATACCAGCTGTCCTCATCCATAATCATTTCAACGAGAACATAACCGGGGAAGATTTTTTCTTCGCGTTCCTGTTTTTTGCCGGCTTTCATCTGGGTAACCGTTTTTTGCGGAACTTCAACTCTGAAAATCTTTTCACCCATATTCATATACTCAATACGTTTTTCAAGATTTACCTTAACCTTGTTTTCGTGTCCTGAATATGTATGTACGATATACCAGCGTTTCTGATTTTTCTTTGCCTGTTTTTCTGCGTTTTCAGCTTCCTCTTGTGCGGCAGCTTCTGCTTTTTCTGCCTGCAAATCTTCGTTTAACTGTTCTTCCATTGATTTTTGTTTCTTAGTCATAAGCCACCTTTATTTTAACAGGCCGAAAAGGCCTTTGAAAATTATATCCATTAAATAAATCGCAACAGTAAATACAAACACAATAACTATTACAAAAACCGTTTCGGTCACAACCTGACGTCTTTCGGGCCAGCTTATTTTACCCCATTCGGTCTTTACGCCTCTGAAATAAGTTTGTATTGAGTTAATAAATTTATCCATTTTGTTTTCCTTTTTATTTAATTCGCGCCCTGAAGGACTCGAACCCTCGACATCCGGTTTTGGAGACCGACGTTCTACCGACTGAACTAAGGACGCCTGCAGCGATTTTTACGGTGCCGGTATTAGTAAAACCGGCACCCTCGCGTTACTTAGTTTCTTTGTGGTTGGTGTGTTTTTTGCAAGTCGGGCAATATTTGCTCAACTCAAGTCTGTCTTTTGTATTTTTTTTGTTTTTTACTGTTGTATAGTTTCTTTCCTTGCAGTCTTCGCAGGCTAGAACTACCATTCTGTCATTTTTTCCTTTGATACCCATTGTTTTATTCCTTTTTTAATTGTCTCCTATTTAAAATAGAATGTGAGAAGATCCACATTCTATTTTTCGGCCTATATTTTTATAATAAAACAAACAAAATAAAAAGCAAACAAATTGTAACAAATCATAAAAAAAATGCCGGCATGGCCGGCATATATTCTATGACTTATAAATCAAAATTCAATCGGGCGTCTGTCACCTGCCAGCTTAGACTGAGGCAAATCATAGGCCCCGAGAGAATCTGTTCTGAGTTTTTCCATATAAACCTGACCGTTTTTAACAACCTGCTGAAGTTGTGAGAGGTTGCCTTCAAGATTGGTCAAAACCTGTTCTGCGTACAATTCCGCACCTTCGCGGGTTTTCATTGCATCTTCTCTTGCCTGATGGCGGACGCTTTCGGCTTCTTCAAATGCTTTGCGCTTAATTTCTTCGCATTCTTCCTGAACCTGAGCTCTGATGCGGTTGCCTTCGCGTTCAAGCGCTTTGATAAAATCAGCTTCGGATAATTTTCTGTCAGCTTCTTTTTGCGCATCGCTGATAATCTTTTCAGCTTTTTGCTGCGCTTCTATTTGAAGTTCTTCTCTGCGGCGTAAAAACGCTCTTGCTTCCTGAACTTCAACCGGAAGCGACGCATATATCCTGTCTATTAAAGTTTCTATTTCTCTTGTTTTTACTATTGTATATTTTCTCGGGATAATAGGAAAACCTTCTTCCAGAGAAATTTCCAACATTTTCAGTAAATCATATACTCCGTTTTGCTGCATACACATACCTTTCTATATAACATGCATTCTAACCCGAGATTATGGTGCTTGTCAAATAATTCAAAAAAGTTAAAAACACATAATTTAACATAACTAACGATTGCTCAGATAGCGGAACACGGGAGCGGGCACAAACTTAGAAATATCGCCGTTATTTTGGAGAATTTCCCTTACAGTGCTTGAAGATATAAAGTTGTATTCCGGTTTTGTAATTAAAAACACGGTTTGAATATCCGGAGCGAGTGCGCTGTTTGTTTGCGAAAGCTGCATTTCGTATTCAAAATCCGAAACCGCACGCAGGCCCCTTATCAAAATTTCCGCGTCTTTTTTTCTTGCATATTCTATCGTAAGCCCGTCAAAAGCGTCCACTTCAACATTTTTAATATCGGCGGTGCTTTCTTTTATGAGTTTTATACGTTCATCTATTGTTAAAAACGCATTTTTTTCGGAATTTTTTGCAACCGCAATAATAACTTTGTCAAAAATTCCCGCGCTTGTTTTCAAAACATCCAGATGTCCGTTTGTTATAGGATCAAAACTTCCCGGATAAATTGCTGTTTTCATGCCAATTCCTTTCGCACAAAACATTATACCGCAAAAAAGCTGTTTATAAAAGACTTTTGAATTTTTCCTTGTGCAATAAAAAAGGCGCCTTAAAAGGCGCCTTTTTTCAATCCAGTTTGCTGACTACTTAAGTCTTACGCTTACAGATGTTCCTTTTTTAGAAATTTCAACTTTATCTTCTCTTGCTAACCAGCCAAGGCCTAAGTCTGCGAAATTTCCTTTAAGGTCTAATTCTTTTTTCATTTTTGAAAAAGATGATTCACCGTTGTTATTTAAGTAATCATAAATTTGTCCGGCTGAAAATCCGATTTGTTCTTGTAATCCTTGCATTTGTTTTTCCTCCAATTGTTTTGTACATGCTTTTACTTTATATCTAAATAATAGAATAATTTGAAATAAAATGCAATAGTATATCGGAATTAGTTTTTTAAAATAATTTTATGATAAAATACTTTATAGGGGGTATTGATTTTGATTATTGAGGGAACAATAAGTTCCGAAAAAACGGAAATATTAATTTCAAAATACGCGGAACTTTTAAATTCGGGTATTCCGGCATCCGAAATTCTCGTAATCGTTCAAAATTCCGGACTCAAAAACAAGTTTATTGAAAAAACATTTGAAAAACTTACAATACCGGCTGTTGAAAAACTTCAGGTATATTCATTTTTCGGACTTGTTTATAACACGGTTTCGGACAACTGGGCTTTTCTGGAAAACAGAAATGTCTACGATAATCCGGTAATTCTCCCGAACCTTGCGGGGCTTGAAATTTCACAATTTATTTTAAAAGACATATTGAAAGAAGTTCCGTTTAAAGGTTACAATTCAAAACAATCACTTCTGCACCAGCTTTTCAGAAGGTATTCACTTATCGTTCAAAACAACCTGTCAGAGCGTGAAGTTGAAGAACGCTCGGGAATTTTAAAAGAACAATTTGCGGACGATGCAAAACTTGCATTAAAAAAACTTCTTGCAAAAACACTTGCACTCAGGGATTTTGACTATTTAAGACAGACACTTGTTTTCAATTTTGTATACAAAAATACCGGTTACTTTTCAAAAATTAAATACCTTATTGTTGATGACGGTGACGAGGTTACGCCGGTTTGTTTTGATTTCATAAGCTATCTTGCCCCGCAATTAAAAGACGTTTTCATAGCCTTTGACAAAAAAGGCGGAAGCCGGACAGGATACCTGAGTGCAGACAAAAACGCCGTCTGGGGATTTGAAGAATTATTTAAACAAAAAGCCGAAAAAATTGAAACCCTCACTCCGCTTAAAGAAGATGCCGAAACAATTTTCAACAACATAGCAAATGATGAAAATTTGAAACTAAAACATTTTGCGCTTCAATCGCCCTCAAAACGCGCCGGAATGATTGAGCTTGCAGTTTCAAAGATTGAAGAACTCAGACGCAAAAATATTAAACCGTGCGAAATTTCAATAATTACGCCGGTTATTGACGACATGCTCAAATTTTCATTAAAAGAAAACATTCATGCGGATTTGATGTTTTTATCAGGAAGCGAAAAACTTGCGCAGAACAGACTCGTTCAGGCCGCACTAACCATTTTAAAGCTCAATACGCCTTTAAAGGAAAATCTCACCGAATTTGACCTTCGCGTAATTCTGTCTGAATTTTTGGCAATTCCGGTAAAATACTGCCGCGAAGTCCTAAAAATATTTGATGAAACAAAAAACTTGCCGCAATTTGATTTTAAGGATGATGAATTTAACGAAAAATACGAAAAACTTTTAAATTTAATCGAAAAGTTATCAACCTCTGACGCAAAAATCTCGGAACAAGTCTGTGATATCTATAACGAAATTATTGAATTTACCTATGTAAACCCTGATGAAATCAACAAATTTAACTTTTTCATAAAACAATTGCGCGAATTTGAAAACATTTTCGGTTCTGAATTTGAAACCCGAAAAACCGAAATAATAACACAGACCGAAAATTCAATTATTGCGGAAAATCCTTATTCGGTGCCGGAAATCGGGCCGGACAGCCTTGTCATAGCAACACCGCAAAAAATCATTGATAATCAAATCCGCACAAAATACCAGATATGGCTTGATATTTCAAGCGATGAATGGGTAAAAAGCGACACCGGCCCGCTTTATAATGCATGGGTTTTCCAAAAAGGCTGGGAAAAAGATAGTTACACAATTGAAGACAACATTAATTTAAGCAAAGACAAAACCGCAAGGATTTTAAGAAAACTCACGCTCTGCGCGGACGAAAAGATTTATGCATTTTCAAGTCTTTTTGACGGAAACGGTGTTGAGAACTTCGGCGGAATAGAAAATTATATCAACTTTGAACAGGAAATTCTCACCCCGCAAAATATAAAACCGATTATCCCGCGCCCCGACCAGGCACCTGTTCTGGAATACAAATCGGACAGAATGGCGATATCGGCCGTTCCCGGAGCCGGCAAAACAACAATTCTGCTTGCCCTTATCTTAAAACTTCTTGAAAAAAATATAAATCCGGAAAAAATATTCGTCCTGACTTATATGGAATCCGCCGCAAGAAATTTCAGAGAAAGAATTAAAAACATAAGACAAAATTCAAGCCAGTTACCGAACATAAGTACAATTCACGGTTTGGCATTAAGGATTTTAAAAGAAAACGGGAACTTTGAACGGCTCGGGTTAAGCTCTGATTTTGAAATCTGCGACGACACACAAAGAACAAGAATTATCCGTGAAATCTCAAACGAATTAAAACTTAAAAAAACCGAAACCGAAGAATTTGACCGCGGAGTTTCGGTATTCAAACTCGGCGAAGGAGTTCCGGATGAAAATACAACTGATCCGAAAATTAAAAAATTTGCGGTATTTTTCAACAAGTACCAGCTGGCCTTAAGTTCGCAAAACCTGATAGATTACGACGACATGCTGATTTCTTCAGTAAAACTTTTGCGAAATAATCCGGATATTCTGGCGCATTATCAGGAAATCTGCGAATATATAATCGAGGACGAAGCGCAGGATTCTTCCTCAATCCAACAGGAATTAATCGGACTTTTGAGCGGAAAACACAAAAACTTAATCCGCTGCGGCGACATAAATCAGGCAATCACAACAACGTTTTCCAACGCTGATGTGGAAGGTTTCCGAAAATTCATAAAAGAAAGTCAGGACGTAAGCATGAACTGTTCACAAAGATGTACAAAAGACGTCTGGACTCTTGCAAACAATCTGGTAAAATACGCCAAAACCAAACCCGATGCACAAAACGCGTTTTACGAAATATTCATGCACCCTGTAGACGGCAAAAACCCCGTTCAGGAAAACGCAGTAGCGGCACAGATTTTTGATACACCGCTTGAGGAAAGAAATTATGTTCTGAAAGCCGTAAAAAACGCATTCGCGCAAAATCCGAAAGCCACAGTCGGAATTCTTCTCAGAAACAATTTTCAGGTTGCGCAGTGGCTCAACTTTATTAACGACAGCGGGCTGAAAAGTATTTCAAGAAGCGAATGCCTTGAACAAAAAACTATTTTTAAAACAATATTTGCAATCTTAAACATGATTTTAGCCCCGTTTGACAATAATATAATTGCGGATAACTATGAAATTCTTGCGGAAACCGGGCTTTATAAAGCGCGGCTCGGCGCCGAAATAAGGACTTATGAAAAGCCGTTCATTGAAACAAATTGCGACGATATAGAAAACCCGTATCTGGGGCAGTTTTACTGGGATTTAAACTACTGGCTTTCATTGCCGCATCTGCCGGCGGAAGAACTTGCCATAAAAATCGGTCTGACATATTTCAAAAGCGAAATTGAAAAATCAAACGTTTATCTGATATCAACCCTGATAAAACGCATAAGCCTGACAAATAAAAGTCTTGCATATATAACCCAAAGACTGGGCGAACTTGCTAAAAAACCTTCTTTAAGCGGGTTCAAATTCTTTTCGGAAGAAGATGAAAGCAACCGCGAATTTTTGGAAGGCAAAGTTCAGGTTATGACCCTTCACAAGTCCAAAGGAGATGAATTTGATCTGGTATTTTTGCCGGAGATGACCGAAAAAAATCTCACGCTTGATTTCAATCAGATTAAATTAAAATCGTCTGATTTTACGGAGAACCTGCGCCGCACAAATCCGAAATACAAACCGAAAACCGAAACCGATTTAAAACAGGAGCTTCTGGCGGAAAACTTCAGACTTTTATACGTTGCAATAACCAGAGCCAAAAGAAAATTATTTATAACCGCAAGCCGAAAATCAACCTCTTACGGCAAAACAGTGCAGCAGGATCCGGGAATTATTTTTTACGAACTTTTGGGAGGGAACAATGGATAACTTTTCGCCTAACATGCTCAAAACCTTCAAAGAATGTCCGAAAAAATACTACTTCAGGTATGTTCAAAAAATTTCGGTGCCGCAAAAATCAGCACCGTTTGAAAAGGGCAAAAAAATTCACGCACTGGCAAACTATTATCTTCGGGGCGACGATATTTCAAAACTTGAAAAAACGCTTAACAAAGATGAACTTGCCGTCTGGGAATCACTCAAATCCAACGAATATTTCCAAAAAACTTATATAAACTCCGAATACAATCTTTCGTGCAAAATCAACGACTACTGGGTCGGCGGAAGACTTGACGCGCTTGTAAAAGATGATGACCGTTATTACATTCTGGATTACAAAACAGGTTCAATCCCGCAAAATCCGGAATTTGATTTTCAGACAATTGTCTATTTGCTTGCGGCGGATAAGTTTTTAAAAGATTCGAAAGAACTTTCTTTTGTTTATATAGATTTGAAAAACAACACAAACTACAAAATAGATTTGACCGGAGAGTTGAGAGAAAAATATACAGGACAAATAACCGCAATTTGCAAACAAATTACGACAGCACACGATTTTTGCAAAAACACAAAATGCTGCAAATTTTGCGAATACAATAAATTCTGCTGATTATTCCTGAATTGTGCAGACTTCGGGGATATTTTTGTAACGCTCCCATAATGCTTTAGCGGCAGAAGTGCCTTCGGGATCTTTTTTCATTGCTGCAACAAGTTCATCAATCTGCTCGCGGACAAAGTTACATGTAAAGGCTTCTGACTTTTCATTTTGTGTAACTTTCTCGGAATATCTGCACTTGTAATTCTCATCCCAGCCGATAATCTGATAAAAAACAGTTTTATCACCTGTTTCGTCATGCAAAATAAACATCCTATCAGTCGGCAGACAGTGCGTGAAAGTTACGACAAAATATTCGTCATACTTTTCAGCGGACAATACAGCGCCTGCAGTACAAAATATCAACAATCCGAGAATTAAAAATAGCTTTTTCATTATTACCTCCAAATCTATAATAACAAATTTTGCCGGATATTGCAACAAAAAAGAGGTGTAAAAATACACCTCTTTTTGTAAAAACAATCAAGAAAACTACTTGATTTCAACAGAAGCGCCTGCAGCTTCAAGCTGTTTTTTGATAGCTTCAGCATCTTCTTTTTTAACGTTTTCTTTAATCGGTTTCGGAGCAGCGTCAACCAAATCTTTAGCTTCTTTCAAGCCAAGACCTGTGATAGCACGTACTTCTTTCAATACAGCGATTTTGTTAGCACCTGCAGAAGCCAAAACAACAGTAACTTCAGATGCTTCATCAGCTGCTGCTTCAGCGCCTGCTGCTGCCGGAGCTGCTGCTGCAACTGCAACCGGAGCTGCTGCTGATACGCCGAATTTTTCTTCCATAGCTTTTACCAATTCAGCTGCTTCCAATAATGTTAATTTTTCAATTGATTCTAAAATTGATTCTACACTCATTTTTTTCTCCTTTATGTTTTTTAAAAGTTTTGTACCGAAATTTTTGTGTTAAACAACACAACTAAGCTGCCTTTTGATCTCTGACAGCTGCCATAGCTCTTGTAAGCTGAGCCATAACCGCATTGATTGAACCAACAATACCTGTAGCGGGAGAGTTGACACAACCGAGCATTTTTGCGTAAAGTTCTTCTTTTGAAGGAAGTTCTGCCAGTGCTTTTGTTTCGCTTTCTGATAAAAGTTTTCCGTCGAGGGCTGCACCTATGATAACGCCTTTTTTAGTATCTTTGATAAATTTAGATACGGCTTTAGCAGGGCTTACAGGGTCATTAAAGCCGAAAGCAAGAGCAATCGGGCCGGTTAATTTTTCTGTAAGGATTTCGTACGGAGTATCCTTAACGGCGATTTTAGCCAGAGTATTTTTAACAACCGTATAATCACCGCCGTCTTTTTGCAAAGCGCGTCTTAAATTGGTAATTTCTTCTACGGTGTAACCTTTATACTCGGTGATAATAGCTACCTGGGCTTTTTCGATTTTTGATTTTAATGCATCAATCTTTTCTGATTTAAATGCTTTTGTTGCCATTTTTAGCTCCTTTGTTTTAAGTTTTTATCGACCTTTGTAAATACAAAAAAGACTTTGCGCCTTTTCGTATTTTTGACCGCAAAATCTTACATAAGTATCTATATTTCGACTTGATGTAACCTCGGTTAGCTGCTGAAGCATTTAAGGACAATGTCCACATAACTGTCTGCGGTTCGTAACTACTAAACTACACTAAAAATACTTTTCTGTCAAGAAATTTGTTAAAGAAATGTAAAGGAAACCGATAAGTCGTTAAGCCGCTAAAACACGGCTTAACGACTTTGGTTACGGCTATTCACCTACGCAAACCGCCAACAAGTACGGGGCGTAGTCGTTTCTGTCAACGCCGTTCGAGAACCAGAGCGTGTACACGGAGGCGAAAGCGCGCCCGTGCGCGTCGCTAGCGTCCGTCTCCTGACCGGACCACAGGTAGAAGCCGTTAATTCCGTCAC
Source organism: Candidatus Gastranaerophilales bacterium (assembly GCA_944323995.1). Lineage (GTDB taxonomy): Bacteria > Cyanobacteriota > Vampirovibrionia > Gastranaerophilales > Gastranaerophilaceae > SIG32. Next base: position 28,911 of record CALUUN010000015.1, read on the forward strand.
TAAAGTCATTGATAGGGATACCGTATGAACTGGCTTTGTCTGTGTTCATGGTTATGTTTTCAACAGGTTCTCCGTCACCTGCTGATACATCTTGTCCGTACAAGTCATTTGCTAAGGTTGTTAGTTCACTGTCGTTTGGTAATCTTTTTCCTTGCTCTGCGCATGTTTTCATTGCGCCGCCCCAGAAATCGTCATCTGTTGTTCTACAGGTTTGTATACCGTATTTGTCTTTGTTTGCATTACAATCTGCTGCTGTTAATGCTGTCGGTTGGAAAAGTGTTCCGAAACATATTCCGTCTACTTCAAATGAACATGAACTTCCGCCTAAACTTGATACGTTTATACTTCTTAAATCTTTATTCTGTGTATTTGGATTCTTAAATCCGTCTACGTCATACAATATTGCCAAGCAGCTTGTTCCTGTTATTTGATTACTAAACTGGTTCTGTACGCACTCGGGGTTATATGCTAATACTGCATTTACACCGTTTGCAAACTGTACTCCTACCGTGTTTGTTCCCCAGCTATCTTGACCGAAGTGTGATGCTCTTTTTACATCCGCCATCTCTACTTCTTCGTTTTCTGTTCCCCAAGTAACTTTATCCGCAAAGCATGTTGTTATATCATCGTTATCACATATTCTTGTTATCTTAATATGTTTAGAAAGTTCATCAACAAACGCTTCCGTTGTTGTATAACCTGCTAAGGTTCCTTGAACATTCATAACCTTTAATGATTCTTCAAGTTTTCTTTGAAAAACTTCTGATGCGGTATCCCATGCATCTTGCTGAAAATTCTGAATTAAGGTCGGAATTGTTAATGCCGCGACTATACCGATTATTGCTAAAGTTATCAATACTTCCGCAAGCGTGAAGGCTGCCTTTTTGACCCTCACCCGGCACTGCGTGCCACCCTCACCTCCGCTTCGCTTCGGAAACAGGCTCACACAACTCGTTCCTCGTTGGTTCGCTTTGCTTCCCAGTGGTAGAGGGTTGTATCCCTTGTCATTACGAGGAGAATGCGCAGCATTCGACGTAGTAATCGCATTATCGTTGCAATT
>CALUUN010000016.1 GCA_944323995.1 Candidatus Gastranaerophilales bacterium
ATGCAACCATGAACACAGACAAAGCAAGTTCATACGGCATTCCCCTCACTGATTTTGGTGGCGGAGATAGCGGCTTCCTCCTGTGGTCCGGTCAGGAGACGGACGCTCGCCACGCGCACGCTCGCGGGTTCTACTCCGTGTACACGGGCTGGGCCTCGAATGGCTACAGAGACGACTCCACCCCGACCTTATGGGCGGTTTGCGTAGGTGAATAATCAATCATTTAATTATTCAATCATTCAGCGCCGCCGGACAAACAGGTCACAAAACGGAACGTAGAATTCAAACGATAAGTTCTTTAATAAAGCGGTATTTGTGACATTCCACAAGCGCCGCTTTTTAATAATAGAATAGCCTCTCCCCTTGTGGGAGAGGCAGAATTTCAACACGAGGAACGAGTGTTAGAAATTCAGGTGAGGGGTTATTTGAGAATTTTATGCATACTAGACCCCTCACCCGCATTTGTAGTTCGTTTTATTACTCAAAGGTGGAAGGGAATTTCAGCCTCATCATTGCAGCGGTATTGCGATTACTACGCAGACTGCGTCTGCTCGTAATGACAAAACGCACAACCCTCTACCTCTGGGAGAGGGTGGCACGTAGTGCCGGGTGAGGGTTTAAAGGGCCGCATAGTAGGTCGGATTTACTAATCCGACAAATTCTTACCGGAATTTCTAACCTACGGAAACCCGCCATATTACAGCTTAAGCCCCCCACCCCAGCCCTCCCCCTCAAGTGGGGAGGGAGTTTCAGCCATATCAATACCGCAGCAATGCGATTACCACGTCGCTTTGCTCGTATCAGATAATGACAAAATAACTAATCCTGTGCGAAGCGAAATTAAAGAATTTAACGTCTGACCATCTCTTTTTGCCAGCAATAAAGAAAGTAAATCCCGAGGACAAAGTAGACCGCCCACATTATTATTGTTGCAAGACAATTTGAGCCGGCAAAATATGCTTCAATCCACATAACAACCGACATGCCGTTAACTATTGTCCAGATATACCACTGTTCAATGCAGCGTTTTACGGTCAAAATCAATCCTATAACCGAAAACACCGCGGTAACTGAATCAAACAACGGGTTTGCACCGTTCATAAGTTTCAGGACAAATGCCGCAGCAGCCGACAACAAAACCGCAGCTGCAAAATAAAAAATCCGTTCTTTATTTTGCAAAGAGGTTTTTACGATAACTTTTGTTTTTCTATCAAGGTGTTTTTTCCATTTAAAAATTCCCGCAATCTGCATCGGGAAGTAATAGAGCATATAAAGCGCCAGATTTCCGTAAAGTCCGTTTTTATAAGAAATATACGCATAACACAAAGTTCCGCAAAGCCCGATAACAAAGCAGGAAATTTTTCCCTTGCCCGCAAGAATTGTATAACTGATTCCGCACACCGCTGACACAAGCGCAATTTTATCATCGTTTGTGAAAAACGAAATCAATATAACCGCAAAAATCCCGACCGGAAAAATTATCCGTTCATATCTGCCCCAGCCGCTTAATTCTGATTTTAAAAACTCTTTTACATCCATCTTAAAAATATTATAAGATAAAAGAATTTCTACACAAACAATTTACTTTTTGCTTTGTGTGTTGTCTAATAAAAAGAAAATGCTTATACGAAAAATAAACAACCCTAATTTTAACAGGCTGTGGAATAACAAAATTCTTTTAAAAAGCCTTGAAAAAATCTCCGAACACGGGACATCGTTTTCGGCAGGGATTTCGCTTGCGATGGCGCTCGGTGTCCGGCCGCTTGCGATTATGTCAACACCGGATGTCGAAAAAGAAAACAAGCAGTATGCCTGCGCAAATTCCATAGCCTCTGGCATTATGAAATTCGCTATAGTGGAAGCGGTTGCACTTCCGGTTGAAAATGCGGTCAAAAAAATCGACAAAAACCCCGAAAAATACCTGAAACCGTTTACCGTCAAAAACCTCGCACACTCATCCGGCAAACTCGCTGAATCCAAAAGCTACAAACTCGCCGCCCAAATTCTTAAACTCGGAACAGGATTTATTACGGCTGTCCCCAAATCCATGCTCACAATCGCACTTATCCCGATTATTATGGACAAATTGTTTAACTTTAAACCAAAAAAATCTGAATCCGCCGCACCGCAAAAAAAATCCCCGACTTTTACAGGCAGACTGACAACAGAACTTCCGCATAAACTCGGAAAAATTTTCGACCTGCCGAAATTCCAAAACTTCGTAATAAAACATCAAAATCAGGAAAAAGATATCGCAAAACACATAACCGCAGGCACCGACATGCTTTTGACATCCTCTTTTGCATATCAGACTTCAAAAAGCAAAAATATCCAACAAGACCGCAAAAAAGCACTGATATATAATAATTTGATTTCAACCGCAATTACAATAACCGGCGGCTACGGCATCGACAGGATTATTAAAAACAAAGCAACAAAATTTATCAAAAAATTCGCAGAAATAAACAAATCCGACCCCAAACTTCATAAATACATAGAAGGCATAAATATCGTACGCCCAGCGCTGATTTTCGCCGGAATCTATTACGGAATTCTGCCGGTTTTCTCAACTTTTGCAGCAGAAAAAATTGATAAATTTTTACAAAAAAATAATTAATTTTCAGATTTTTGTATTATAATATTTGTACAGTCATTCTTGTCGGAGTGGTGGAATGGTAGACACGTACGTTTCAGGTGCGTATGAAGAAATTCATGAGGGTTCGAGCCCCTTCTCCGACAAGTTTTTAACAAAGGAGCTTTGATGAAAAATATTATTAAAACCGTTTCTCTATTAATAATTATCGCTCTTTTGATTGTGCTTTGCGCACTTACACTCAAATTAAACAGGGCAAACCAACAGGAAGTTAATACTCCTGTTATTATAACTCCGGCTCCGGCAAAAAAAATTCAGCCCCCTAAAGCACCCGTCAGAAAACCTGCCGTCAAAAAGCCCGTCACAAGAGATTTGAACGACATGCCAAAATCCGACTACAAAGTTCCGGAAATAGGCTAAATTCTGCTTATCCCCAGTGCGAATAACGAAAGTATAACCGAGCCTATCAATGCACTCAAAAATCCTTCGACTTCAAATCCCGGGGTTATATAGCCCGCAAGCATAAATAAAAGCGCGTTTATTACAAGTGTAAAAAGCCCGAGCGTCAATATGTTTACCGGCAGGGTTATTATTTGCAAAACAGGTTTTACAAATGTGTTTATAAGCGCTATTATCACAACCACAAACATCGCGTTTAAAAAACTCGACACCTCAATTCCCGGTACAACCCATGAGGTGAAAATCAACGCCAGCGCGTAACATAACCATCTGATGAATAACTGCATAACTTCTCCTTTTTTATTTTATTATATATCAATTTTTTAAATTTTCATTGCCTGAATGCTTACGAAAGATTGATTATTTTTATGCTACAATTAGGATATAAAAACCGGACTAAAAAAATGATAACAGGAATAAACCACTCCCCCGAATATAAAACACTCAATTCTTTTTCAAGCAACCCGCGGGCGAAAAACGGCTATTTGTCTTACAGATACCACAAAACAAGAAAAAATGAAACAAAAGAAGCCGCAAGAGCTTTGATAGGCGCAATAACCGGCACTGCAATTCCTTTAATATATTTTGCAAAAAAACAAAAAACAAATATATTAAAAGTAAAATATGATTTACCCCAATTGATAGGCGTAAGCGCCGGAAGTATAGTCGGCGGGGTTGCCGGCGGTATGATTAAAGCAGACAGATTTGACAAAAAACAAAAAGTTAACGAAGGAATATTCCAGTTTTCAAACGCGGCACTTCCGCCCGTAATTGTAACGGGACTTACAAAAATTACCGAAAAAATTCCTAAACTGAATAATATAAAAGGAAAAATCGGCGCAATCACTCTCGGACTCGGCGGCGGTATGTATACGGCCGCAAAACTTGCCAACTTTATCTGCGATCCCAAAGACAAAGTTCCCGACAGAAAACTTTCCTTTAAAGATTCGCTCGCAAATATTGACGATGCTCTGGGTATTCTTGCTCTGTCAGATATTCCCGCACTCAAAAAACTCCCGATAAGCGAGATTTTACCGTTTATATATATCTTATGCGGCTACCGCGCAGGCGAAAGCAATTAATCCTCAATCGGTTTTATATGGATTTTTCCGTTATCTTCAACCATTTCCATCTGAGATGACGGTGCTTCCTGCTGCTGTGTCCTAAGCTGAATTTTGGCCGGCTTTTTCAAATTCTTTATCTCAAATTCTGCCTGAATTTTGTCAGGGCCGTCCATGCGTCTTTCAACAGGCATTTCGTTGGCATCTTTAAATCTCATATAATCATGGATTTCCATTTTTTGGAACGTCTGCTGCTGCATTAGCTGAAAAGGCATTCCGCCGACACTCATATCCGGATTCGGATTTGCCGAAACCGTTATCGCCGAAAAAATTAATACTGCAGGTATTAAAAAAATCTTTTTCATCATTCACCTCATTTTATCTTAAATACTACATTAGCTACAGCCGTAACTTTTTTGTCGATAGTCGACGTATCATTTATTCCCATATCTGAAACACTTGTTGAATCCGGCTCTGTTATCTGGAAAACACCCATCTGAACCGATTGGATTTTGCCGACCCTGTTGCGGGTTGCTTTAAGCATGGCTGAAGCACGCTGCTTTGCATCCGTCGTTGCATCTTCCAGCAATTTTACCTTTAAATCACCCAGTTTGGAATAGAAATATGATGCCTGATTTACATTTATATCAATGCCTTTGTCCAAAAGGTTCTGGATATCAAGCGAAATTTCTTTTATCTTATTAACATCGTTTGAAGAAATTTCAACCGGCTGCGAAAGTTTGTAGTTATCAACTTCATTTGTGTAATTTCCGGTTGCTCTGTTATATTTATATGTATAATAACCGTTATAATTTTTTATATCAATATTTTCAATACCTTTTTCCTGAAGATATTTGGTTACAACCGGCATTTGCGTGCGCAGAATTTGATATGCCTCAGCCTTGGTCAATGCCTGAGTATTTACGGTAAAAGACAATCGGCCGGAATCTGATTTTACAATTTCATAAGCCGAACCTGTTACCGAAATTCCTTCTCTGGAAAGCGAATTTACTGCGCTTTTGGTTGCAAATATCAACCCCAATGCAAGAATTAATGCCAGAAGCACCAGCTGGTATTTTTCTAATTTATCAAACATATTTACACTCCTTTTAGCAAATATGATAACATAAATCAGGAATTTTTACCACTATTGTAAATTTTGAGCTAACATTTTTTGTATTTCGTCGTAAAATTCCGGGGTGCTGATATTTTGCGCGGCTTCCAGCAGTCGTTCCTGCAGATCGGGGGCCTTAACTTTGCCGGCAAGCCTCCAGATGGCATAAGGTACCAATTCCGGCGGCAGCATGTTAAGTTTCCAGATGAGTCTGTCTTGAAGCGCATAGTTATCTATGTTGGTAAGTTTTATGTACTGCTGCTTGATTTTATTTCTGGGAAGCAGGTGAACAAAACTTGCAAGATGTTCGACTGTTTCCGGCATCGCATATTTTTCGGAGATCATATAGTATGTATAAATCCGCTCCGGAATAATTTCATGCAATGCGGCGTTGATATCATCTTTTATCACTATGTTTTCATCTTTTCGTTTTGCAAGAAGAGGGATTTCATTGAACAAAATTATCTGGGTAACTCTGTCATCGGTCTGTACGAGTTTTTCAAAATATTTGACCGCGTCTTCATACGGAAGGTATTTCAAAACGTAAGCAAGTGCTTGATTTACCTCGGGAAGATCTTTTTCCAAACATTTTTCCATATAGAAATTTTTATTGTTCATATATTTTATACCGAGTGCAAGACCCGCAATTCTGCTTTCTTCATTATCGACACGTTTGAACTGTTCCGACCAGAAACTTCTGCGTTTATCTGGGTTCATTTCTTTGATAAGTTCAAGATATTTTCTTGCAACTTTGTCGGAATTTTTGATACGATTTACAACCCGCATTCCGCCGTAATCGTAATTGTATCCTTTTATTCGGTTATAACCGTTTATGGGGCCGGATTTTTCTTCATCGGTGCATTTTATACCGTATTTATATTCAGGGATAACCCTTTGAGGAACACGCACATCTTCATCAAGGTATTTGCTGACAATATAGCCGGATTTCATACTGGCAAAGAAAAACTTTCCTCTGTGGGTATCAAGCCCTTCATGATTTCTCCAGTAAATTCCGTTGTTAATTTCCGCATAGCAGCCGTGGCTTTTAAAAGGCTGCCAGTTTTTACCTTTAATCTGGTGAAAAACTTTGATTACATATTCGTCATCGTTTTCGTAATCTCTTAAGCCTTCCAGCTTAAACACTTTGCCTTTTCCGCCCTGATCAATGTATTTTACTTCAATATCGTCGTCCCATTTGCCGAGTATACCGTATTTTCTGAACACATCTGTCAGAATTTTATTAACACTGTCCGGACGGTACCTTTTTGTTTTATCAAATACAAAAACATTATCATCCGGATTGAAATCTCTTATTGCAAATGCCACTTCGTCAAACGCTTTGAGAATTTCTCTTATTGCTTCAGGACGATTTTCTGCGGGAAGTTTTTTGAAAATAAATTCCGGAAGCTGGCCGACCACGGGGTTTGTATTTGGATGCTCCTGTAAAATCTGTTCAATATCTTTTTGACCGTCAAGATAAATTTTATTTTTAAAATGTTTGGTCATACCCTGAAAGAAAACTGATTTTCCCCCGCTCTGGCGTTTATCAGCGCTAAATGAATTTACCGGTAATATTTGCATATCAAAACTCCTGTTTTTTGATTTAAAATTCAAACATAAATTTTTTTGCCGGAATAATTAAAATATTTTACAAATTAAAATATTAAAACAGCGAGCAATGCAAACAAAATCAGCGGGATATTATAATGCAAGAATGTCGGGATACAGGTATCAGAAATATGGTTGTGCTGTCCGTCGGCATCAAGTCCGGCTGTCGGGCCGAGTGTTGTATCCGACGCAGGAGAACCCGCATCACCCAGTGCCGCGGCCGCCGCAATAACAATTACGGTTGCAGGAAGGCTGAACCCCAGACTTATACAAACAGGTACATATAAAACAGCCAGAATAGGAATTGTGCCGAACGAAGTGCCGATTCCCATTGTGACAAGCAGGCCTACAAAAAGCATCATTGCTGCAGCGATAATTTTGCTGTGACCCATCAAGGGCGTTATTGAAGCAATTAAGGAATCTACCGCTCCGGTGGACTTCAAAACCATTGCGAACCCTGCCGCAACAAGCATTACAAATGCGACATAACCCATCATACCGATGCCTTCGTTAATAAGTTTATCCATTTTGTCATGGTCAATTGCTTTTGTACCGAAAATTATTCCGAGCCCGACAAGCGCACCCAGCGGAAGCGAATTTGTCCACAACTGAACCGCAAGCGTCATCAGTGCCGCAAAAAGTGTTATATAATGATTTTTATTGAATTTTTCGCATTCGACCGCTTCAATTTCAGCAACTTTTACATCGGCATAAGTTCTCGGTTTGCGGTAGGAAACAAAAACAGCAATCAAAAGTCCTATGGTCATTGCTAACCCTAAAAACCAGGTATAATGCCAGATATCGCTTTTTAAGACAGTCATACCGTTTTGTGTAATATTATCCGCCAGAAGCCCCTGAAATATTAACCCGAAACCGGCAGGCAAAACAATATACGGAGTTTTTAAGCCGTAAGCAAGCGCACAGGCAACCGCGCGTCTGTCGATTTTAAGTTTATTCATAACCTGCAAAAGCGGCGGGATAATTATCGGGATAAACGCAATATGAACAGGTATAAGGTTTTGTGACAAAATCGCGATACCTGTCAAAATTGCCAGAAGAAGATATTTGTTGGATTTTATCATGCCTGCAATTTTTTTAGCAAGCAGCGGTGCAAGCCCTGTGTGCGTCATAGAAGCCGCAAAGGCACCGAGCAGAATATAACTCAGCGCGGTTTCGGAATTTCCGCCCATACCGCTTATAAACGTATGCATTATTTCTTTTACGGGAATATGTCCGGCAAGTCCTGCCGCAATTGCCGAAATCATAATGGCAAGAAGCACGTTTATTCTGCAAAGGCACAATATACAAAGCAAAACTACCGATATCACTACAGGGTTTAATAAAATTTCCATAAAATAAGCATACCACAAAAAGCTACGGACAGCAGTTTTTCTTATCAACGGGTCTGCCGATTAAAAGTTTCATCAGGCCGAGGCGTTTTTGAAGTGTTTCCAAAACTCCGTCGGTAATCTGATTTACGTTGCAAACAGCGGAATTCATGTCAACGATTGTGGCATCAATATACGGCATCATCTCGTTAAGGTTTTGAGTAACTTTTTTGAGGTTTTTGGTTGTTTCGTCAATATTAACGGATGAACCCTCAAATCCTGATGTTGTATTATTTAATTTTTCCTGCGTAATAGATGTATTCATTTTGTAAGAAACTTGTTCGAGGTTTGAAGTTGTGCGTGAAAGGTTAGCGGTTGCGGCATTAATATTAGGTCTGTTTTCTGCGAGAATATCGTTAATGGTCGTAAAAATAATATTCAACGAGTCGCTTGTTTCCTTAAGGCTGTCCAAAAGTTCGTTAATCCCGCCTCCGATATCGTCGAGTGTACCTTTATCTGCCTGCTGGGCAATGAGAGTATCCCAATTTAAAGAGGTTTTGCCTTTAATAACGGAACCTGTTTTAAGATAATAAATTGAGGGTGAATCAGGATATTCAAGTTCAATATAATCGAATTTGCCTTCTTTTTCGCCTTTGTCAATGGTTTTTACAAGCGCTGTTGTGTTTTTGGGAAGCCGCAAATCCTTATAATTTATGGTAACTTTAACAAGCGTGTGTTTAAAATCTTTTCCGGGCTTAATGGTTCTAGTGTGCCCGACTTTGAAACCTTTGTAATAAACCGGCATATTATTCTCAAACGGCGCAAGTTCGTCGAATTGGATTGTGATATAAACATTGGTGAGCATTTTAAAAGCCACATAAAGAGAGCTCAACAGAAAAAGTATAAAAATAATCCTCAAGAACCGTTTTTGATTAATTACAGTAAAAATTTTTTCCATAAAAATATTATAAAAAGAGTTCAAATCCTGACCATTACCTGATTGTACAGAATTACACAACCGTAGAGGAAAAAATATCTAACCGCATGGGTAATTGTTTATTAAGGTATATAAAGGTTTAATATAATTAAATCTTTTTCATACTTCCAGCTATTCTTAATTCCAACGAGCCTTTTTTAAGGCTCTTTTTTTTCGAAAACAGACCTTTCAGGGAATAAATCATGTAACTGTGACAAGCAGAATTTGTCTTCAGGAGTTCCCATATCGTTAATACAAAACAGCTTCGGGTTGTATTTTTTTATTTTTTCAAATATATCATTATCATCGCTGCGCATATATATTGAATCCATATCATATTTGTGAGTGAGAAAATTCCGGACTTGTTCGCAAAGCGGCAGGTATGAATCTATTTTATGAAGAATCTTAAGCACAGCCATGCCTTTTGCAATTGCATAATAATAAATTAATAAACGCCACACATCATTTTCGGCTCTAAATCTGTTTTTTCGACAAATATTATACTCTTTTAAAAACTCTTTTTCACATTCAGCACAAATAGTTTTTGTATATGCATCAATATTATGATGAGGTTCACAATAAATTTTTTTACCAAATCTTTTTTGAACCCAATTCTGCATTTTTATCGTGAATTTAAAATATGCACTAGTTTCAATAACAGATTTTTCAATGTGCCGCATGCTTCTAAAACGCGCAATCGGCTTTTTATCATTTGTAAAGAAAAAATTTTGGCTCAAATAAGAATTCACAAACATATCATCATTTGAGTACAGAAAATGTTCTGATTGCCCCGGAATATGGTGCAAATAGGTTTCAATAACATTAGAGTTGAATGTCGGAAGATATTTTTCAGGGATAATTTCTTTATGATTTACGATTACTATTTGCTGATTATTTGTATCCAGCCACTCAGGAACCTGATTGTCTGTCACAATAAATATTTTGTTAATCCACGGGAGATATTTTTCAACCGAACGAAGTGAAATTTTAAGTTCATCATGGTCGGTATATCTGCCAGTCAAAAACATTTTCAAATCGTCAGAATTGAAATATTGTTCTGCATATCTAAGCATTTTGTCATGCCATACAGAATCTTTATCATCACACCACAAATAAACAAGATCAACTGGCTCAGTAAAACTGTTATATGACTTTTTCATACTACGTAAAATCATTTTCTAGCACCATAACCTTAATCAAAAAAAGTTAAAGACAAAATAATTCTACCATAAAAAATAAATATTATTTAATCTGTACGAGGCCGCCGGCGCCGGCGATGAAAGCAACGTGCACACGGTTTTTGGCGCAGAATTTTCTTATGATACGGGAAACGTGAGTCTTGACAGTGTGTGCGGTAATCCCCAGACGCGCCCCGATTTCTTTGTTTTCAAGTCCGTATACAAGATGCTGAAGTATCACCTTTTCTTGTTTTGTAAGCCGATCGCGTTCAGTTCCGAGTTTTTTGTACATCTTTGTTACCTCTCAACCATTCATTTATGTATAATTCTAACTTTTGTGCGTACTTAATATATTCATCAGGATTTGTTACAAATCCTGATTCATCTTTTTTTACTTCACACATAAATTTTTTATTTTTGTCATAACCGACAACATTTAATAAATCCGCAATACCCGCAAATCTGGCTTTATCATAAGAATTAATAACAAGAATAACGGGTGTATTCAAAGCCAGACAAGGAAGTGCGCAATGTATCCTTTTTGTAATCACAAGTTTTGCTTTTGCATACTTTTGCAATAATGCTTCGGCAGCAGCAAAACGTTCATCGTGAGTTAAACTCAACGGATAAAGATGACTAACGTGTTCCATGCTTTCTCCGCTATATTTTTTTAAAATGCTTTCTACCGTTTTTTCAATTTTTTTATCGCACTTATACTCTTCGTTCATACAATCACAATATATTACCCCATGTCGCTCTGTATTTTCTTTAAGATATTTTTTGTAAAGTGTTGTAGTCAAACAGCTTGAAAAATATGCTTTAATACCTTTCGTTAACAAAAAGTTTCTTGTAGCATAATCTCTACATCCAATCGGTTCATATTTTTTCAAATATTCTAATGTATACTTTTTAATCTTACCTGGATTATTTATGTGATATGACACAAATAACGGGTCAATTTTTTCTGAAATATTGTCATTCCCATCGTAAATATGGAACCAGCCGTTTGTAATCATACTGACAGGTTTTCCGTCATAAAAATTTAAACCATCTCTATCAACATAAATACAATTCTCTCCAACATACTGCCTCGCTGCAAGCGATTGAATATAATCGCCGATATTTACAATATTTCCAAAATTATAATAACAATACCCTTTTGGTGTATAATCATATTTTAATACTGCGAAATCAGAATATTTATGTTGTCTTGCCAATTTATAATATTTTTTGTCTATATAATTTGAAACAGATTTTATTGATAAAAAACGATATAACAAATGCTGAATAATGTCTTTTTTAAATTTTATTTTCACACCAAACAATGTAATTACTTTTCTATCTGCAATATTTGTTAATGAAAAAATATTTTGAACAATTTTTGGGAAAATAAGTTTCCAATATTCAAAATAATATCCGCTTTGGAATAAATATTTTTCATATAAATCACTATAAAAATTACAGTGTCTGTTCCAAGGTTTTATACTGCTATTATAATGAATTAAGCATTTATTATTATCTGCATACTTCATTTCAGCTTTTGAATAAATCGGATGATAACAAGTCGGAAACATCGTTTGTTGATAATTAAATCTGGGATTCAACCACACAATATTTTCTTTAAAAGTATAATTTAGAGCGTCTTGGTCTTGCAACCATAACTTATCCTGCTTTGCTAATTCAATAGTATTCTTAAACAAAAGGTCAGTAACATTTTCTTTAACCCACTTTTCATTGTTTATAAGCATTACGCCGGCATTAAATGTTACATTCAACCCTACCCTTTCTGCATTTTGCATAAATGCAAAACCGTCATTCAATCCTTGAACTGCCGCACAATACTTATCTCCTAAATCAGTACTCCACAAATCGCTGAGAGAAGAAACCGCAAGAATATCACAATCCAGATATAATACTTTTTTTAATTCAGGTTTAATTTTTGGAATTATATAGCGATAGTAAGTTTGTTTTGTAATTTGCGGACAATGAACCGACTGAGGACAATTTTTAAACAATTCATTGTCAACTTTTATAAATTCAACATTGAATTCTTTTATCTTTTTTAAATTTATAATCTTGTTCTTATTATAATCAGAAATATTATCGTCCAATATGTAAAAGTTAAAGCAATCATCATTATTGGCATTATCTAATATAGATGCCATAGCCGCACACAGATGACGTGCAAAATTATCATCAGCAGCAAAAAATATCTCAATAGTATTAGTCATATTTGTCTCCATTTTTTAAATCCATTTATTTACTTTTATCTGTAATATTTTAAATATTTTGAACAAAAAATACTCTTTATAATTTATAAAGTCTTTTATTGTTATCACTGGAAGTCCTAACACACTATAACTCTTTTTGGATATATAATGATATTTTCTTTGCCTGTTCCAGCAAATATTATTTTTAGCTACAAAATCCAGACATTTTGTAATTGCATATTTATAATTATTCATATTCTTTTCCGAATTGATATTTACTATTGAATAGGGATTATCTCTGTAAAAATAATATGTATCAGGCACAGTAACAAAATTGTTAAGAACATACAGAATTTTATGAGAAAATTCCATATCTTCAAAATTTATACCTTCCTCAAATAATATTCCTGTTTTTTGCAGTTTTTTTCTTTCATAAATTCTGTTATTTACATAACAATTGTCAGGGATTTTAGCCCACTCATATTTCAACCTTGGCTTATTTGTACATCTGTATCTTTTATATTTTACATAATAAGTGTTTTTATGCTTATACACCCTCACCAGATTTGTACATGCAATATCCGCATTATATTTAACTGCGGCATTATAAAGTTTTTCCAAAAAATCTAAACTAACCCAATCATCACTGTCTATAAAACTTATATATTCGCCTGCAGCCAGTTTTATGCCCAAATTTCTTGCAGAAGACAGTCCGCCGTTTTCTTTGTCAATAATCTTAACTCTTGAATCTTTATTCGCATATTCTTGCAGGATTTTTCTTGAATTATCAGTTGAGCCGTCATTGACACATATGATTTCTATATCTTTCAGTGTCTGGTTAACAACGCTTTCCATACAGTCATGCAAGTATTCTTCCACGTTATAAACCGGTATAATTACTGATACTTTTGCCATTTCTTACCCTCATGTCTAATTTACATTGACTATACGTATAAATTATCATTTATACGGCATGCTTATTATATAACAAATATTTTATACGTAAAACGCTATTTAACATTTAGTTTAATTTAATATATAGTAATAAAGAAAGAGGGTCGAAATGCCATCAGGAAACAAACTATTCGGAAAAAGAATTAAAGAACTTCGTGAAGCAAAAAAACTTACTCAGGAACAGTTTGCCGAAAAAGTTAACCTTGAATACCAGACTATCAGCCGAATTGAAACAGGATATTATTTCACCAATTACAAAAATATTGAAAATATTGCCCGCGTCCTTGATGTTCCCGTTGATGAACTCTTTAAGTTTTCCCATCTCATTGACCCCGAACAATTAAAATCCAGAATTATTTCAGAAATTAAATGCTTTAACCTCGCCCAACTCCAGTTCTGCTATAAGTTTATTATGAATTTGAAAGAGTTTAACAGATAATTATTCTTAAAAAAAATTTAAATTCCCTTTATTTTCAAACTATATTATTTAATAATATTGCTATGTAGATTTATAAGGAGCTGAAAGTGAAAAAATTTTTGAAAATAACGGGGATTACAGTATTAGCGGCAATTGTACTTGCTTATCTGGCATTTTTGTTTGTTTTGCCGAGAAAAGTTGATTTGAATATTTATAAAGCTGAAGTCCAAAAACTTGTGCTTGAACAGGCAAAAATGAATTTGGATTTTGAAAATATTCAACTGTACACAACTCCCGCTCTTGAAGCAGGGGTTAAGATTAAAGGCCTGAGTGTAAAATTGCCTGACGAATCGGATTTGATTACAACAGACAACATCCGCGCAAAAATCTCTCTGCCGAATCTTCTGCTTTTGACCGTCAGAGTGTCCGAAATAGTTGTCGATAACCCCACAGTCAATATTGATATTGCCCAAGACGGTTCGCAATATAAAATTATGTCGGTCGTGCAAAATATTATCAACGATCAAAAACGTCAAAAAGAAGCCGCTCCGGTTGCGGAAAATTCAGGCTTCACTTTTAACCCCGCCTGGATAAAAATTAAAGTTCCTAATGTTAAAGTAAATAATTACGCCGTAAAAATTAACGATTTGCAATCAAAACACTACCTTGCGCTTAAAGGTGACGAACTTTTTGCGGCTTATAACAATATGAAAACCTTCCGCGTAAAAACTTTCACCAAATTTTCCAGCGACGAGGACGTGAATATTACCGCTGACGTTGATATTGATTCGTTTATCCCGCCGGCTGCTGAAATTGATGAAGAAGACGATCCGGATTACAGAGCGGATATGGATTTTGTAAACCCTGTTTTGATGTACAGAGATTACAACCTGAAAACAAACGTCGATGCTAAAATTAAAGCACGGCAAACAAGACGCGGAAATATTGTTCTGCACGGTTTTACAAACGTTGAAAACCTTACAATGAATCTTTCCGGATACCAGCTTCCCGAAAGCTACTTCAGAGCAAAATTCAACGGAAATTCCACAAAACTCAACACAAACCTCAATATCGCAAAAAACCAGAATATTATGCTTTACGGTACCGTAAACCACGGCAAACACCCCAAACTCGATATTATGGTTAACTCAAAGAAAATCTATTTCAATGACCTTATAATTCTTGCTAAAGCCTTTATGGATACGCTTAACATTAAAAACGACCTCGCATCTATGAAAGGCGCAGGATATATTAATGCTAACGCAAAAATAAAAACCGACTTCAAAAAACTCAAATCCAACGGCGGTATAATTATCAGAAACGGTAATATCTCAAACAGCAAAATAGGTTTGCTTTTCAAAGATATTAACGCAAATATTCTTTTTGAAGATAAAACACTTGAATTGAAAGACACACACCTTTACGTGAATGATTCAATACTTCAGGCTCAGGGAAAAATTGACGAAAAATCGGTTGCCGATATTTCAATATATGCGGAAAAACTTCCTCTGCCCGGATTGTTTGCGGCATTTGCTCCGGTGGATTTGAAAAACGCTTACAAAATAAATTCAGGAAACCTCTTCCTTGATATAAATTTGAAAGGCGAACTCAAACAGGCAGTTTCTAATATTAAAGCTGTATTGTCGAATCTTGACGTTGCCACAAAAGATAATTCTTTGAAAATTACAAACGGAAGTTTCGACGCTGAATTTACAAGTGATTTTAAAACCGTAACCGGCAAAATTGCAAACGAAAACCTGAGCGTTTATCTTCCGGATACAAAATCAAAAATTTTCAATCCGCAGCTTAACGTGACAGTGGACGAAGAAAACATAAATATCTCACCGTTTGCGGTTAATATAAACAACTATTCAAAAATCAAAATTACAGGCTCACTCCTTGAATATATGCAAAATCCGCTTATAACTCTGGCGGCGGACGGTGATCTTTACGCTGAAGATTTGAAACAAATCCTCGGCGAAGCCGCAGAACCGTTTATTAACGCAAAAGGTGTTCTGCCGGTGAAATTCTCATTGAGCGGAAACGACAAGCGTCAGGATATGATTTGCCAGATAAAAGCCGACAAACTCAATTACATCACACCTGTTGATATCGAGGAAGTAAAAGGCCTGCAAAGTATTATCCAATCAAAAATAACCTTCAAAGGAAACCGTCTTAACATAAGAGATACCGGTCTTTATATAAAACCGACCCCGACAGTGTTTACGGATGACTTTGACGCGAATATGACAGGCGCAAAAGGTATCGCAACCGTATCCGGTACGATTACAAAACTTGATACGCCAAAACCGTTTATAAATCAGATAAATATCAATATCCCGCAGGATTTGAATATGAATATCTATGCCTTCCCGAAATCCTCGTTAAAATTCGGAGGTGACCTGCTTGTATTCGGTCAGGCACTTTCACCGAAATACAGAGGCGATTTCGGAGTATGGGATCTTTCAATTCCTGAACTGTATACATCAATGAAAACTTTGAGCTTAAAGTTCATTGCAAAAACTCTGTATATTACGGTTGAGGATTTAATCCTTAACGATTCGGATATTCAGGTTGCCGGCAACGCAAGCCTTGAACCGGCTTCTGTGTTCACGGTCAACAACCTTGATGTGTCATCTGAAAATATTGACGTTCCAAAACTTATGAAAGTAAGCGACGCGGCAATGAAATTTGCACCGCCGGCAAAACCGGGAGCAGAACCGGCCGACATTCCGCTTGTTCTTGCAAACGGCTCTATTGATATGAAAAGAATTTCTTCCCCGCCGATATTGCTTAACAACACTACCGGAAAAATCTCGGTCGAAGATAATATCTTCTATTTGAATAACCTCAATACATCGACTCTTGAAGGTACAGTCGGCGGCGATATTTCGGCAAATCTTTTATCAATGCTTTTGACCGCAAAAGTCAACGGAAGAAATATTAACGTTGAAAAAGCGTTCTATGAATTGATGAATATGAAAGATACTCTGACAGGAACTGTTGCATTTAATACCGATCTTGTAATCAACGGCGCCGCTAAAACTCAAGAAGAACAAATGAAAGGCATAAAAGGCGATATAAATTTTGAAATCAAAGACGGACAGCTCGGGCCTTTCGGCAGACTGGAAAACCTTATTCTTGCGGAAAACATCAGAGAATCCGAATTTTTCCAGACAGCGCTCGGCGGTGTTATTGATTCACTCACATCAATTCAGACATCTCATTTCTATGTACTTGACGGTCATATAGAAATGAATGACGGAATTGCAAAAATAGACCCGATAACTTCTACCGGCCCTGTAATGTGTATGAATATTTCAGGAGATATGAATGTTCTCACAAACGAAGCGGATATGAAACTTAGAGCAAGACTCGGCTCCAAAATTGCCGATATGCTCGGCCCGATTGCGGCAGTCAACCCGATTAACCTTGTAAAAGCAACACCGGGCTTGAATGTTGCGGCGGCAAAAATGTTCTCAATATTCACAGAAGCAATAACAACTGAAGAAATGAACGCTATCCCGAATTTTGTTGAAGATTTCAACAAAATGAGTACAACAAACTTCCAGGTTGTTTTAAGAGGCGATACAACAAAACCGCTTTCTTTGATAAAATCGTTCAAGTGGCTTGCTACAGCTGCTGATATTGAAAATGCAGAGAACTTTGTAGAAACACTTCCGCCGCCGGATGCAAACAATCCTAACGCAACTCTGGAAGAACTTCTTGCAGCTCAAGCGGAAGCTGAAAGAATTGCTAACGAAAATATCTTCCAGAAAGGTATCCGTAAGGTTAAGGAATTCTTCAAAGGCCTTAAAAAGGAAGAACTGTGATTGAACGGGAAAAAATGCTTAACGGTTTAATGTACAATTCAGCGGACGAAAGTCTGCTGAATGACAGAACCGTTTGCAAAAATCTCTGTTTTGAATACAACCGGACACCTTTTACGCAAAGAGAAAAAATGAATGAGATTATGCGCAAAATTCTCAAAAAAACAGGCAAAAATTTCTGTATTGAACCTTCATTTTATTGCGACTACGGATACAATATCGAAATCGGTGAAAATTTTTACGCAAACCATAATACTGTAATTCTTGACTGCGCAAAAGTAAAATTCGGCGACAACGTATTCATAGGCCCGAACTGCGGATTTTACACGGCAGCACACCCATTAGATTCCGAAACCCGAAATACCGGACAGGAATACGCAAAACCGATTACTGTGGGTAATAACGTCTGGATAGGCGGAAATGTCTGCGTTATGCCCGGAGTTACAATCGGCGACAACTGCGTAATAGGGGGCGGAAGCGTAGTTACAAAAGATATTCCGTCAGATGTCGTTGCAGTTGGTAATCCTTGCAGGGTATTGAAAAAAATATAAGGAGAAATATATGAAAGTTTTATTGATTAACGGCAGTTCAAGAAAAAACGGCTGTACATTTACTGCATTAACAGAAGTCGAAAAAACATTGAACGCGGAAAACATAGAAACAGAACTTATCCACACAGGATCTGAGGCAATCCGCGACTGTACCGGATGCGGATACTGCAAAAAAGGCGGCGGCAAGTGCGTTTTTAACGACGATATTGTAAATGAAATTATTGAAAAAGCAAAAAATTCAGACGGTTTTATATTCGGTTCGCCTGTCTATTATGCACATCCGAGCGGCAGACTTCTGTCGCTTACGGACAGATTATTCTACGCAGGCTCAGGTGCATTTGCATTCAAACCCGCGGCAGCAGTGGTTTCCGCAAGACGTGCCGGCACAACAGCTTCGCTTGATGCAATAATGAAACATTTCACAATAAATCAAATGCCTGTTATATCTTCAAATTACTGGAACATGGTTCACGGAAACACTCCTGACGAGGTTATGCAAGATAAAGAAGGGCTTCAGATTATGCGAACTTTAGGGCATAATATGGCATGGATTCTGAAATGCATTGAACTCGGTAAAAATTCAGGAATAAATCATCCGCAGACCGAAGAAAAAATTTGGACAAACTTTATTCATTAAGATACGAATTCAATTCGCCTGCTCTGTATATAGCGTTCAAATCGTCAAATCCGCCGACATATTTATCGTTAATAATAATTTGCGGAATTGTCATAATCTTTTTGTTGAAACGTTTTTCCAGATCTTCACACATTTTATCAAAAGTATCGGAAACGTCGTGTTCTTCATATTCAAGTCCGAGAGTTTGAAGTAATTTTTTAGCCTTAACGCAGTAAGGGCAGGTTTGAGATGTGTAAATTTCGATTTTGTTCATAAAAAACTCCTTTTTTATTGCAGCTGTCGTTTCAATTCGTATTTAATTTCGGACAAAGGCCCGTTATTCGGTGTTCTTAAGGTATTAAAATAATTTCTTGCATAAGCAAACGGATATTTTGGCAGCCAGGTTAATTTAATGAATATAGAAACCGTTTCGGCACCCTGCGAAAGCATTAATTCATCAATTGTCTGTTCATGTGCAGGTGAAATTGATGAGAAAAGTTTCAAAAGGTAATCGGTAAACGTTACAACCGAATAACCTGTGGCAGTTGCCGGATTTGTAATAAGTTCTGAGATTTTAAAGTTTTCGTCGCCTTTAATATCCTGTACATTTTTTGGAAGTTTAAATTCTTCACCGCACACCTGCTCAATTTCGTACCACTGACCGTTATAACTTATGCGCATAATATTCGGCTGAGGCATATAAATATCATCAAATTTATTTTCCAGAATAGTTCTGCCGTCCGCATCAGCAACACCGTATTTAAAATTCTTGCAGGTCAAAAACATTCCGCCGAAAAGCAAATCTATTGAAGAATATTCCCTCGGAAGAATTTCTTTTCCTGTTTCATCATAAAGTGCGTATTTGCTGCCTCCGCCGATTTTAAGATATTTGCCCAGAACCCTTTCGACATGGGTGTATTTAACCGGCACAAGAATATTTCCGCTGTAATCCGTCAGACCGAATTTGCTTCTTTTTTGTACGATAAAAGAAGAGTTTCCGAGTTTAATCATCTTTTTGTATTGGGGTTCAACAATAATATTCCCTTCAGCATCTTTCAAACCGAACAAATTGTCCTGCTTGAATACAGTCACCGGAACATTTTCGACTACGCTTCCGGCCTGCATTTGTGCAAAAGCTGCTCCGCTGAACATTACAATCAAACCTAACAAAATAAAAAACTTCTTCATAATTAAATAATAACATAAAATTTATTATGTTATAATTTTTATTGAGGGAGATGGAATGAAGAAAAAATTAACACTTTGGATATCCTGCACAATTGCGGTATTAATAATATTTGCGGCAGTGCTTTATATAACAATTCCGCCGATTTTAATATCAAATAACAACTTTATAAATTTTATTGAAAAAGAAGTAAAAACTTTCACCGGTGCTGATTTAGCAATCAAATCACCGTCAGTTAAGACAGGGCTTTCGATATCTTTTAAAGCTGACGAAATTTTATTATCAAAAAATAATGACAAAATGCTTGAGATAAAAGATATTGACACCAAAATTTCATTAAAAGAAATTTTTAAAAATAGAATTATTATTGAGAGATTTTTTATTAATTACATTTTTGCGGACGCAAATAAACTCATGGCTCTTGTTCCGCAAACAGGTGAAAAATCCGAATCCAAATGGAGTTTTGATTTTTACGACTCAATTCTGGGACTGAAAAAAGGGATAGTTATTTATAATCTCACACCCGATGCCGAATTAAAACTTGAGGCTGATAAACTTTTTATAAACAATACGAAAAAATATGAACGTTTTGTGCATTTTAATTTAGATACAACAATAAAAAAATCAGGACAGATTCTGCATTTTGCAATAGGTGACAACAACAGGGTTATAATAAAGGAGAAAAAACTTCTTGTAAAGGATTGCGTTTTTAATATGAACAAATCCGATGTACACATAAATGCCTCGGCTTCAAGGCAGGACGGCCTGAACGTAAACATATCTTCAAAAAAATTCAATGTTGATGACATAATCGCAATTGCCGGCTCAAACCTTATAATCAATAACGGCAGCGAAATCTTATCTTATTTCAAAGATATTAAAGGAAATTTTGATTTTGATATAACCCTCAAAAGAAAAGATTTATCCGGTTCAATTGATATGAACGATTTGACCTTAAAGGTTGTTCCTGTTGCGGATTTGCCGATTAACGTAACCGGCGGAAAAGTTTTGCTAACTTCAAAAGATATTACATTTAAGGATTTTAAAGGATTTTACGGCACTCAAAAATCAAATAAAATAACTCTAAACGGCATAATAAAAGATTACACAAAATCCTGCGACACCGAAGTCACCGTAAACACAGTCGCAACAAACGAATTTGCGGAAAACTATCTTTCAAAACTTGTCGGATTTCCGTTCAAAATAATCGGAAACGCAGGAACAAAAATTGACATCAAATCAATTTACAACAAAATTGATATTGTCTGGGCTTCAAAACTTGCAAAAGGCGAGGACATTCTCGTTGACGGAGCATCACTTACACCGACCGGATACGACAGAGCCGTTCAGGCAAAACTCCATTTTGAAAACAATATCTTGAACATAAACGACATAAGCTATTACATTGCATCACAAATAGTAAAAGGCAGCAAAGTCAAACCTGTTTTGACTTTAAACGGGGATATTGATCTTTCAAAACCGGTTCCGTTTGTAAGCAGACTCGGGTTTGAAATTCCGAACCCGCTTCCGAGCGAATTCTTGAACGTTTTAATCGGACAGAAACTATTCAAAGGCGGCAAATTCTACGGAAAAATAGCAATGGTAAACGACGGCACTTACCCCGTTGTGGACGGAAAACTCAATGCGGAAAAAATAATTATTCCGTCGCAGAGAGTGTTCATAAAAAGCGGAGAATTTTATACCGACAAAAATAATATCCACATTAAATCACAAGGCTGGTACAAGCGCTCAAAATACGATTTTTCCGGCACAATTGCCAACGCAATAAAATATCCGGTCGTAATAAAAAATATTGATTTCGGAATTGACAAAATAGATATTGAACGCGTTATGAAATCTTTCAATGCGCAAAATACAGCCGCGGTTCAGGAGAAAAAACCTGTCAACACGGATTATAACTATGATTACAATAATTATGACGAAGAATCCGACACACAGGCTGCAATGTTTGACGTTAACAACCTGATTATAGAAAGATGTATTTTAAGGCTCAACGACGGTAAATATAAGGATATAAATTTCGGCAACCTTAAGGCAAATCTTACCCTGAACAAAGATAATATCCTTGAATTAAGATCAAACAGATTTGATATAGCAGAAGGGATTTCTTCGGTAAAAGTCTTTTGCGATCTTAAAAAACACAAATACAATATTACGCTCGGCATAAAAGATGTAAATTCCGACATAATGTCGACTTCATTGTTGAATCTCCCAAGAGAAATTTCAGGCAAATCCAGCGGACTTATTGAATTAAACACAGATGATTCTTTGAAATTAAACGGCTCAATAAAATTCACTGTAAAAAACGGGACAATCCAAAAGATAGGCTTGATTGAGTACGTTTTGAAATTTGCCGCAGTATTCAGAAACCCGATAGCTATGATAAGCCCGGCAACCATTTCGGATATGGTGAATATTCCGGAAGGTAACTTTGAAAAAATTACCGGCGATTTGTATTTGAAAAACAATGTAGTGGAACTTTTAAAAATAAAATCTTCAGCTCCGCAATTGAGCAGCTATATCGTGGGACGCTACAACATAGAAGACGGAGATGCTATTTTAAGAATATATACAAAATTCAGCAATAAAAACAAAGGATTTGCAGGGATTTTAAGAAACTTTTCATTAAACAGCCTTGCAAACAGAATACCTTTGAGCAGCAGAAACGATGCACACTACTACGCAGCGGAACTTGAACAGCTTCCGCCTATTGATGCGGATGAAAAAGACTGTCAGATATTTTTGACAAAAGTTGACGGCGATGTTGTGAACAACAACTTCCTTTCTTCGCTGAAAAAGATTAAATAACGGAGATAAAGACTATTCAAAATTCAACTCTTTAATATTTTCGATATCTTTTGCACTACCCCAATCATTTTCATACAAACCTTGCTTTACAAATTTATGAAATGATGAATACTGCCAGTGATTTACATTATTAACAAGTCCGTGTTTAACCGGATTGTAATGAATATAGTCCAGATGAGTCTTTAAATCATTTTCATCTCGTATAGTGTGTTCCCAATATCTGCTTTGCCATATTTTAACGTAGGTCGGATTTACTAATCCGACATTTTTAGTAAATGAATATTTAAAAGATTTTATAATTTTAGGATAATCATATATATTCTTGGGTTTAATGATAACGTGAATATGTTCAGGCAGTATACAATATGCAATTAGTCTGAATTTGTAAATTTTTAAGACACTGAATAACGATTCATATAATAAATCTCCGTTTTGAAGCAATATCGGATGCCTTTTGTCAGTGCCGATAGTGATAAAGACTAAACTGTTTTCTATATATAAACGCCTGTAATTCATAAAATAATTATAATATAAAATTTTTGTCGGATTAGTAAATCCGACCTACGAACTTACCTAATTCAGAATATTGCATTAATTGAGATTATGCAATAGAATATTTTTAAAATCATTGAGATTTATCAATAGCACGGAATACGAACAGTTGATTTCAATCTATAATTTTATATTTTTGCGGATTTTAAACACTTTTTTGAAACGCAATGCGTTCTTTGCCGCCTCTGACATAAACTGTTCCGCACTGCACAAACCCTTTTTTCAACAAAAGTTTCTGCATTGGAATATTACTCTTATGCGTATCTATTCTTATATTATTCACATTTGACAGGCACCAATCGAGGCAAGATGATGCAACGCCTTTATTAAAAACTCTTACCGCCAGTCTGTGCATTACGGCATAAGGTTTTTCGTTAAGCCAGTTCCCGTCTTCAATAACATCATAATCTTTATCAGGCCCGTTTATGAATGCAAATACGCCTGCAATTTTTCCGTCACAGAAACAAACATAGCTCTGATTTAATTTTATATCATTCAGGACAGTATCTTTATCCGGATAAGAATCACCCCATTGCGACGGATTTCCGCTATTTTGCATAAAAATTCTTGCGGCTTTATAAACCTCAAGAATTTCATTCAAATCATCTATAGTACTTCTTTTTATTACCATACCGCAAAAAATTCAGAGGGGAAGGGATTCGAACCCTCGGTGGAATTGCTCCCACACAACCTTTCCAAGATTGCACCTTAAACCGCTCGGACACCCCTCTATCGGTTATGTAATTATCTTAACACAAAAACGCGAATATTTGACATTTATAAAAAAATTTGTTATTCTCTACAAGATGAAAAGATTTATTTTATTAATCGGATTAGCGCTGACATTTACGTCAGCCGTTGCAATTGAAGAAGTTGCGCCGTATAAGTTTGACGCGAATTCAATGAAATTCACGCTTACCGGCTGCACAAATCTTCCCAAAGATTACCAATCCGCCTGCAAGTATTCCGAAAAAATGATGCTTAAAGCAAAAGAAACTTTTAAAACGGAAAAGAAAATCCAATATTACGAAAAAATTCTGAAAAAAAATCCCCGATACATGCCGGCGGTTTATGAATTAATGTTTTTATACGCAAAAAATTTTCAGGCGCAGGAGGTTTATAATTACGCAAAACAATTAAGGACGCTGAATACAACCAACGTAATTCCGCCCGATATGATAACCGATATAATCGCACGGAGCTGTTTTCAGCTGAACAGATTTCAAGAAGCCGCAAACGAATTTGAAACAATTAAAGATTTTAATATCGCAAGCAGAAATTATCTTATTCTGGCGGAAACTTACCTGAAACTTGTTGATTACGAAAACGCAATCAAATATGCATCAAAAATTCCGCCCGAAAATCACAACTACTATAACGCACTGGAATTTTTGTATATCTCTTATTACAATCTGGGCGACACTCAAACCGCATACAAATACGCAAAAGAATTAAACCGGCTCAAACCTCTTGATGCAAAAAACTATTTAAGATTAGCATACTGCTGCGGCAACAACAATGTTCAAAAACTCAACTACCTATATAAAGCAAAAGAAATTTTGTTAAAACAACCCGATCAGGAACTTTATAAAACCGACAAATTAATCGCCGGAATTGAACAAATAAAAATTGATAACGCGCATAAAAACATAACCGATTTTGTCGTAAAACCCGACTGGCAGAAAAATTTCATCGAAAATTCTCCGGACATGAATTTCTACATAAAAAACTGGTCAAAACCTCAGGATGAATTTTTCAAAACCGCAAACAACTGTATTGCAAAATACCACGGCAACAACCTTGTCAAATGTTTTGAGGCGCTGAACAATTCCGAAGAAAAAAGAATTCAGGAACTCAAAGAAGAACTGAAAGAAATCAAAGAGCTCCAAAAGCAGCGCGAACAGGAACTTATGATGCAAAAAATGCTTCTTCTTCAGCAGCAAATGAACTACAACAGATATTATTACTATCCTTACAGATATTTGTACAGTCCGTATTTTTACTGGTAATTGTGTTAAAATCAAGATATGGATAAAAGAATTTCTAAAATTACAAACGGCCTGAAAGGCAGGATAACAATCCCTTCGGACAAATCAATTTCGCACAGGGCGGTAATTTTTTCGTCGCTTGCAAACGGCAAATCAGTCATAAAAAATTTTTCCAAAGGCCATGATCCGCTTTCAACACTTGAAGTTTGCAAAAACTTAGGCATTAATTACGAATTCATAAACAATGAACTGCATATTACATCACAAGGCCGGCTGCAAACACCTGAAAATCCGCTTTATTGCGGAAATTCGGGCACCACTATGCGGCTTATGGCAGGCGTGCTGGCAGGTCAAAAATTCAATTCAACTTTAACCGGCGACCAAAGTCTTTCAAAACGCCCGATGAAAAGAATTATTGAGCCGCTTTCGCTTATGGGCGCCAGCATAGATTCAAATGATAACAGAGCACCGCTTAAAATTTCGGGCGCAAAACTTCACGGGATTGATTACACCTCTCGGCTTGCATCCGCGCAGGTAAAATCCGCTATTTTACTTGCGGGACTTTTTGCGGACGGAAAAACAGTTTTTACTGAACCTTATTTATCCAGAAACCACACGGAACTTATGTTATCCTATATGGGGGCCGACATAAGAACAAACGGGCTGACCGTTGAAATTTCAAAATCCGAATTAAAACCGCAGACAATAGAAATTTCCGGCGATATATCAAGTGCTGCATATTTTATTGCGGCGGGTTTGATTGTACCGGATTCTGAAATAATACTGCAAAATATCGGACTGAATCCTACAAGAACGGGTATTCTTGATGTTTTAAAATCAATGGGCGCAGATATTGAAATTCTTGACAAGAGAACTGTTTCCAACGAAATTACGGGAGATTTAAGAGTTTGCACATCGGATTTAAAATCGTGTGAGATCAGCGGAGATTTAATTCCGCGGCTTATTGACGAAATTCCTGTTATAGCCGTTCTTGCAACACAGGCAGAGGGCACAACCGTGATTAAAAATGCGGAAGATTTGCGGAATAAAGAATCTGACAGAATAAGAGCGGTTGTAACCGAACTTAAAAAACTCGGTGCTGATATTGAAGAAACACAAGACGGCATGATTATAAACGGCAAAACCCCGCTCAAAGGCGGAGCGGAAGTCGACACATACAACGATCACAGGCTTGCGATGAGCCTTTACACGGCAGGATTGATTTCTGAAAAAGAAATTTTGATAAAAGATTTTGACTGGATAAACATTTCTTTTCCTGAATTTGAAAGCATTTTCGCGCAAATTTCGGGATAAATTATTCTTTTATTCCGCCCTGCAAAATATCATTGATAAAATATTTTTTGCCGAGCAAAAACACTCCGGCAACCGGCAGCGTACAGATAACAGAACATGCCAGAAGCTCCCCCCATAGTGTAACTTCACGGAAACTGCCTTTAAATATCGCAAGCCCGACGGGCAAAGTGCGCATTCCCTCCGAATTTGTAACAATCAAAGGCCACATAAAACTGTTCCAGCTGGAAACAAAAGTAAAAATAGCGAGAGTTGCAACAGCAGGCAAGGCAAGCGGCAGAGCAATTTTAAAGAAGGTTTCAAAAAAATTACAACCGTCAATTACGGCGGATTCTTCAAGGTCTTTCGGCAGACTTAAAAAATACTGCCGCATCATAAACACTCCAAACCCGCCGAAAAGCCCCGGCAGAATAAGCGCCTGATATGTATCTATCAAATGGAGTTCCCGCATTAAAAAGAAAAGCGGAATAATATTCACCTGCGGCGGCACAAGCATTGTAACAAGTATAATCAGAAACAACAAATCGCGATATTTGAATTTCAATCTTGCAAAGGCATAACCCGCCATTGACGCAATTATTACCTGCCCGAAAGTCGTAATTACTGCGACTATCAAACTGTTCATAAAATACGTACTCAACGGAATTTCTTCAAAAACATTCAAATAATTTTTAAACGTCAGAGGCGAATGAAAAATTTTTCCGGCCTGAGAAAAAATTTCACTGTTTTCCGCAAAAGATAAATTCACCATTGCAAAAAACGGATACAGCATACTTATTGCAATAATTATAAGTGTTAAATACCCGAAAGCCGCCCTCAATTTTTTCATAAAAAAATTATAACATAAACCGCTAAAAATCGGCCAGATCTTTGAAAGACACATTAAGAATGTCAATTATTTCAAAAAGAATTTTAACACTGGGATAAGCCGCGCCGCGCTCGATTTTGGAAAGATGCTCCCGCGTAATTCCCAATTTTACGGACAAATTCAACTGTGACAAACCTTTGGATTTCCGGAGTTTTTTCAGCTGGCGCCCGAGAAGTATAAGTTTTTCATCCTTAATTGACATCAATTACATTTTCCCATACAATAATTATAAAAATGGAGCATGTCATAACCCATTTTGGAAAGGATGGATATGAAATTGAATTTTTTTAAATCAGCTTTTACACTTGCGGAAGTGCCTGAGGCACGACAACACATCAGACATTGGTCTAAAGGTTTTACGCTTGCTGAAGTATTGATAACTCTTGCGATTATCGGAATAGTAGCAGCACTGACAATCCCGACGTTAGTGCAGAACTTCCAATCAAGAGCATGGGATACAGCGTCAGAAGTATTTCAAAAAAAACTTGAAGAATCGTTAAAAGTTATGAATGTTCAAGGAACTTTGGCAGGTTATACAACAACGGAAGCGTTTGTTGATGAATTATCCAAACACATCAAAATAACCAAAATTTGTAAAAATGACGATTTGATGTCTTGTTTTGAGGATAAGGTTTATTGGGGTACAGGCGATATAGAACCATCAGAAGTTGAAATGCAAAAAATAAAAAACGCAAAAGATTTCGGACAAGAAGAATGGGATACTGAAGTTATTGGCGCACAGTTTGCAAACGGAACCTCCGGATTAATTGCATACAATCCTGATTGCAGACAAGATCCGTATTCAAACCAAGTTACCGGGACAAGTTGTTTGGCAATATTATATGATACCTCAGCATATAGAAATCCGAATACCAGCGGCAAAGATTTACGAAGTATAAATGTATTAAAACTTGGTAATGAGTGTGCGATTGAACTGGAGGGATTATGTTTTAGTACGGCATTTATCCCTGATAAACCGATGACAATGGCTGAATGTAACGCGGAAAAGGAAAAATTGGGTATAGAGTATTGCTGTTTTGGACACGAAGAAGGATTTGGCGGTGATGGATGTGATGATTATGATTACTGGGGTGCGGCGGTAAGACAATGCGGCGGAGTAAATAATATGCCAACCCTAGCACAATTGGAAATACTTGGAAAATACTTATATAAAGATGATAATTTCAAATTTCTGAATACTATTGTTGAAGATATGTATGAAAGCGGGTTAACAGAAGAAGAAATGATAGAGTATTCAAATAGCCTCATGGGTAAAAGCTATATATGGGACGAAGAAAGGGTTGCAGCTTTGGGTATCACTCCTATAGTAGGAGATGGTATGAGTGTGTTTGCAATATTTTCTCGGGAATATGGTAGATATGGTAGTATAAATGTTCAAGGTGCAATTTTTACCAACAATTTTATCCTTGGTAGTTCACCTTCCGACCTTGCTCCTAACACTAATAATTTACCCAGGGATTTTAATACAGATCATGCAATTTGTGTATACTAATAAATGTAATATGTAACGCACGGTGCTCCATTTAACGCACCGTGCGTTTATTCATAATTCAGGCATTAGTAAAATGTAAAAATAGAAAAATCTTGTATTCCCGAAAAGCCGAAAATACAAGATTTTTTAAAAATTCGGAACGACAGGATTTGAACCTGCGACCTCTACCACCCCAAGGTAGCACGCTACCAAGCTGCGCCACGTCCCGAAAACTTTTTTTGAAAAAAAAGTTTTACAAAAAAACTTTATCACTTGGATATTCATCCTGTTTATTAAATTTTCAATGGTACCACAACATCTTATGTTGTCGGTTTGCCTCTGTGATATTGGTAAAAATTTCTCAGAAGCGGGTTCTTAAATGGTCGGGATGACAGGATTTGAACCTGCGGCCCCCACGTCCCGAACGTGGTGCGCTACCAAGCTGCGCTACATCCCGATTTTTTTTGTGTAACGGCAACGTCTTATGTTGTCCGCTATATACTATTATTCTTTTGTCAAT
>CALUUN010000017.1 GCA_944323995.1 Candidatus Gastranaerophilales bacterium
ATCTAAACGTAGCAAGTTTAGGCGGCAGCAACTGTGCAATAGAACTAAGTGACGGAACATGCTTCACAGCACCGTTCTATCCAACAGCAGTAACAAAAGCAGAATGCGAGCAATTAGTAGCAGATGGGTATCCGATAAAAGGATGTAACTACGAAAATGACTTCTGGGCAGGTGCAGTAAAAGCATGTAAAGATATGGGATCATCATTACCGAGTCAGTCAGACTTAGATAAACTTGCAGAAGAGTTATATCAAGACGCAAGTGGAACATCATTCAGCGGCAATAGAGATAATGATCTTGCAATGGAATGGAACTTCATCTCCTCTCCCAGCTCGACGTTTTGGGTTTGGTCCAGTGAGGAGTACACCATGAACTCCGCGTACCGCCGCGGCTTCAACTACACGCGCACGTACCGGAGCTACAACAGCCGCGACACCAGTTTCTATCAGGCGGTGTGCTTAGCGGAATAGCCTCTGTGCCGCAAGGCTGTTAGAGATAAGACACCTCTTAACGACTTTAAAATTGCTAAAGTATGTTCAGGCTGCAATATTTTAACTTCGCATAAAAAAAAGAGCCTTAAAGATTAAGACCCTTTGGAATAACTTTCATCATTCCTCGTAAATAGTGTGAAGTGTAGTGTGTGTGCTTAAAATTTTCCGTGATTCCTCAATTTTAAGCGTACCTCGTGTTTACATATATATAAAAAATTTTCAGTATATATAATTGCTATATTTTAGACATACAAATTACTCATTGTTACAAAAGTTAATAAATTCCCGAAAAGGGTTTGTTTTTCGGCACAAAACGGTTATTATAGATATGAACAAAGAAGGAGAATTATGAACATACTAATTTCAAATGACGACGGAATTGCAGCTAATGGTATCAGAGCATTAACCGAAGAATTATCAAAATATCACAATGTATATGTTGTGGCACCGGACAGGGAAAGAAGCGCCGCAGGACATTCACTGACTCTTCACACACCTTTGAGGGTAGAGGAATTGGAAGAATCCAAATCTGGCGCAAAACGCACATGGGTAACAAACGGAACCCCCGGTGACTGTGTAAAATTAGGGATTAACGCTATTTTGGCACCTGATGAACAGCCGGATTTTGTAATATCCGGGATTAATCACGGGCCGAATTTAGGTTCGGATATTCTTTATTCCGGAACCGTAAGCTGCGCAATGGAAGGCGCAATGCTCGGCGTTCCGAGTATCGCGGTTTCACTTGCAAGCATGCATTCGGAATACGAAGATTTTAAATACACTGCTAAATTTGTTGTGTCTTTATTGAAAAAATTAAAAGACTTTCAATTCCCGCCCAAAATGCTTTTGAACGTAAATGTTCCGGCACTTGACGATGAGGATATCTTAGGCGTTGCAATAACAGAACTCGGCAGAAAAATGTTTACCGACAATTACGAAAAAAGAATTGACCCGCGCGGAAAAGTATATTACTGGATGGCAGGAGAACTCATCAGCGAGCCTTCTACAGCCAATACAGACATCGCAGCCGTAAGAAATAACAAAATTTCAATAACTCCGGTTACGTTTGAAATGACCAGAAAAGAAACTATGTCGGATCTTGAAGGAGTTTTGTGCAAAGGCAACAGCTGTGACTGGATTTAATGTTATTCTATAATAACACGTGCAGGAAAGTTGTTTTTCAAAAGGTCGTTTGCAACACTCTGGGCTTTTTCTCTTGTTGAAAAAGAGCCCACTTGAAGTGTGTATGCCGCGCCGATGTTTTTAACAAAAGGCTGAACATTCAAACCGGCTTCCATAATAATACCTTTTGCAACTTCTGCCTGTTCCGCCGTTGCATAATACCCTACAATTACTTTGGCACTCACCGGTGTTTGAGCCTGTTGTGCCGGCATTTGAGTCTGAGGCTGAACCTGTTCCGGTTTTTGGTGTTCAAGTGTAATAACTTCTTCTTCGCCGATTGTTCTTCTTGAATGTTCAGGAATGGTTACTTTCTCTTCAAGCTCCGGAGAAAAAGTATCGTCTTGATTTTCGGTTGCTTCATCCGGAGAATTATCTTCCATCTGGATGAGTTTAAGCCGTTCATCAACATTTCCGCGCGCAACTTCTTCCACCGCAGAATCCGTCGAATTGTCTCCGATTGATACGTCAACATCCGGTGATAACTGTTTTGCCACGCCTAAAAATATCAACAGCATTACAAAAAATGCCGATATGAAAAGCACCAGCCCTTCGTTCGGGTTGCTTTCAAGTTTCTTTTTGTATTCTTTATAGCTCACATGAGAGGGTTTTTCAAATTTTTCTTCATCTTCGTAAATCATTTTACACTCCTCTTACTTTTGTTGATGCCAGTATTATATCATCAATTTCCAGTGAATACTTCTGCATAACTTCTCTTGCAAAATCTTCAACATCTTTTATGCCAAGATCGTTTTCAAGTCCGCAGGCCTCAATCGGTGCGCCTTCGGAATTAATGTTAATCCCCGTATGAATTAAAATTGACGTGAGGGATTTTGTCGCAATTGAAACGGTTAATTTTTTGCCGTTTACATACAAATCATCGCCGCTTCTTTCAAGTTTAATCCCGCGTTTTTCGAGCGCTTCTTTTATTATGCAGATTAAAAGCCGCTGTCTGAAAACACCTTCAACCAAATTTACGTTAAATTGTTCGGTTATAAAGCTCAGCATGTTTTTGCTGTAAATGGGTTCATTATTGATTACGTCTTCTATATCAACCATCTCGGACAATTTGACTTCGCATTCGCCCGTAAATCCGACTATCGCGTCACCTTGAATTTTAAAGTTTTTATAAATCCAGTGCGGCGAAAGCTGCCATCCTTCATATTTGATTTGTTCTTCTGTAAAAAGTGTTTTCATCAGTCCTCAAAAAGTATCTTTGTATATTTAACATCATTATTTGCAATCAGAGCTTTTTTTAAGCGCGTACATGATTCACATCTGCCGCAGTGCTTTTCAAAACCCTGATAACAGCTTCTCACAAATTCAAGCGGTACGGAATTTATAAGAGCTTGTTTTACTATATCATTTTTGTCAAAATTTATCAAGGGAGCCAGAACTTCAGGGTGTTTTTGCGTTGAATATTCAAATTCAGAGTTAATCCGCGCAATAAATTCCGCGGTATTGTCAGGAAAATTCGCTGCTTCTTCCTTATTGGCTCCGATTATAATATAGTCATAATTTTCACCGTCAGCGAAACTGCCTGCTATGTTCAAAAATAAACCGTTCCTGTTCGGAACCCAAACTGATTTTGCGGAAGTTTGGATGCCCGAGGGAATTTCTTTATCCTCAACTATTGAAGTATGTGTAATTTCTTTCAGCCAGTCCAGTTTTATAACCTTATGTTCTACACCGTAATAACCGGCAATTTTTTTTGAGGCTTCTATTTCCTGTTTTGCTGATTTTTGACCGTAATCAAATGTAAGGGCAAGCACAATATTATGCTTTTCCCTGCATAGCGCCAGACTGACAACAGAATCCAGCCCGCCTGACAGAAGTATTACCGATCTAGTCATTTTCGTATTCCTCTATCAGAGCTTGCGCCTCTTCTTTCAAACTCTTCTCGTAAGACGGCAGGCTTATAACTTCATCAAGAATATCCCGGCCTATAATATTATACAAAGCAATCAGAGCGTTTTTTCTTACTTCTTCATCATTATCGCTAAGACAGGTCTTGATGGCTCCTGCAGCCTCCGGGTGAGTACTTTCCATCAATGCCTCTATTGCATTAATTCTTACCTGTGTTGATTCATCGTCCAGTGATGATTTCAAAGCGTGGAACACTCTGTCGTTATCATCAAGCCGGAGCTTTGCAAGCGCTTCTATTACCCGCTCTTTCAAAAATGTAAACTTATTCATTAACCCCTGTTTGGTTTCAAGAATACTTACAAGAGGATCAATAGCTCTCAAATCCCCTATAAGTCCCAGCGCAGATGCCGCTGATTCCCTTAAGTAAACCGATTTTTCACTCTCGTCTTTTACAACTTCTATCAACGGCGCCACTGCGTATTTGTCGCCTATTTTTCCCAGTGCATCCGCACATGCCAGCCGGACTCTGTAATGTTCGTCTTTATTGTTCAGGCAGTATAAAAGCGGAGTGACAGCTTCCGTATCTCTGTAATTTGCAATTGCTTTTGCGCACATTGAGCGTACGTTTACGTATTTTTCCTGTAATGAAACATTGTCGGCTTCCGTGCGCATTAACAACAAATCTATCAAAACGTTTAAGGTGGATTTGAACCTGAATCTGTCCGCAAAACGAATTGTGTTCATCAATATATCGGGATTCTTGCAAACCGTTAATATATAATTGTAAATCTCGACTAAATCCTCTTTTGAATATTGTTCGTCTAAAGAGGCAATGTTATTAATGACCGCCTCAACGTCAGTTTCATCAAACAAATTACATTTTTTTGCAATTGTGTCGAAATCCAACATAATCTTCCTATCCGTAGATAAATATACTATAAAAACCGATTTGTTGCAATTATGTAAAGAACTCCCTTTCGGGAGTTCTTATTATATCATCAAGATGCATTACGCTTTTTTTACGTCCTGTTGTTCGGCTTTTTCGGCATTCTTTTTGTGAATCATTGCGCCTATTTTGTTGGCGGGTTTCATTACCAGTACCGGAACTATGTATCTGTATACCATACCGAATACGAATAATGATTTGAGAACGCCCATACCGTCAATCAAGGTGGTCAATCTCTTGTTTTTCAATACATCAAGGTTAAAATCTCTGATATTTTTATAAGAAATTGCGTCTTCCGGTTTTACATGCTGAAGATTTGGTTTTCTTGCTCCTTTGTAAGATCCGTCAGCAATTGATGCCGCAATTTTTCTGTTCAGGTTATCAATTCGTCTGTTTTTGACAAGATACCATTTTTCCATGAACTTATTCAAATTTGCGGGGTTCCAGTTGCCGAAAGTTCTAGGCTTTTTGCCCTGCGGATGATCAAGAAGATAATTTGCCGCAAAACGTGTTGTCACACCGTCCCACCAGTTTGCAAGTTTACTGTCCAAAAAGTATGAACCTGCCGTTGAAAGCCCCCATGTCATAACATCATTCAATGCAAGTGTCTTACGTTTTTCCGGATCAAGTTTATCGTTTTGTAATGTCCTTACGGTATACATACCGGAAATAAGCGTTGCACCGACTGCTGACATGTGTGTTGTCATGTTTTTTACGTTTTTGGTTTTGTCAATAAACCATTTTGCAAACGAGCTTCTGTAAAATCTTTCGTAATAGTTTCTGGCAATCCAGTCGGTCATTTTGTCATAACGCTTGGAAATCGGGTTGAATAATTTTGACTCAACCGGAACTTTTCCGGTAAATGCGGGTTTATTCTGCCGTGAATAATTGACGTTATTTAAATTCAAAGTCTGTAATGATGATATCTGCATTATTTGTTACCTCCTTTGAATTTGTCAAATGCCGGATTGTTCAAAAAGTTTTGAGCATAAGCCATTACTGTATTATTTTGAACCGGTTTTTGACCGCCTTTGGGTTTTCTTTCCCATCCGAATACATATTTTAAGATTGCCGGAATCAGCGCAATTGTTAACATGGCTTTAGGAATACCGAGAACAATTGAATCCGGAATCATTTGTGCTACTTTACTTATATTCTTATAAGGTTTGGACTTTTCAAGTTTTCTTTTGCCGATTTCTTTAACGCCCAGCATGTCTTCCAAACCGTTCAAGTATTTTTTCGGCTCCGCTTTAATCTTTTTAAATGCTTTGTCAAACGGTGCCATAACAATAGATGAAACAACAAAGCCGATTACAGCGGATGATATTGCATGCGCTGCTGCATACATACTGTCCTCGCGGTCATTTTTGCCGGCCATTGCCATATTGGTTGCGGGTCTTAAAACACCGGCAACAACAAGCGCTACAAGAGCCTGTGCTACTACTGTTTTTTCCTCAAATACTTCAACAAGTTTTTTGAACTTTTCCGATCTGAACATTTTATCGGTAACCGTGTTGCCCAGGTTATTAAAAACTTTAGCGGCAGCCTTGCTCGTTTTACTCGCTCCGCTGCCGCTAAATGCTACATTATATCCTGTGTTGTTATTATTACGCACTCCCGCACTATACTCCTTCGCAATACCTGCAGGATTTCCGGTATCCGAATGGTATCCCTGCTTGAGTGATCTATCGTATTGTACTGAATTAACTTTCATATACCACCAATCAACTAACTATCTATACATTTATTCTAAATCAAAGCAAAATAAAATTTGCGGGTCATGTTAAAAAAGTTTACAATTAATTTATTTTTTTACTTAAATTGCAAATATACTTTGAAAAATTCATCTTTACAATTGGTGTTATATCAACACTAAATTATTAATTTTTATATATCAAGAGCAAGATCCAGAGTAGGTGCTTTTGCAACAATAGCGCTTGAAGAGATAATATCAACACCCGCTGCCGCAATAGCGTTAACCGTTTCCAGATTCACATTGCCGCTTGCTTCGACAATAGCTTTATGATCTATAATAAGGCATGCTTTTTTCATCTCTTCAATTGACATGTTATCAAGCATAATTATTTCAACCCCTGTTGCAAGTGCTTCTTTTACCTGTTCTAATGTATCGCATTCAACCTCTATTTTGTGGGCATGCGAAAGATTTTTTCTTAATTTTTCAACAGCAGCGGTAATTGAGCCGGCAAGTCTGATATGGTTATCTTTAATCATTGCGCAATCAGACAAATTAAATCTGTGCAAAGCGCCGCCGCCGGTTTTCACCGAATATTTTTCAAACATTCTGAAATTCGGAGTTGTTTTTCTTGTGTCGACGATTTTTGCCGGATAATCACCTATGGCATCT
The DNA here is from genome assembly GCA_944323995.1 of Candidatus Gastranaerophilales bacterium. GTDB lineage: Bacteria > Cyanobacteriota > Vampirovibrionia > Gastranaerophilales > Gastranaerophilaceae > SIG32. The sequence continues at coordinate 6,848 of CALUUN010000017.1, forward strand.
TGATATTTTCTTGTTTCTGTTGCGATTCCGGACATGCGCTGGATATAGTTCAGCGCAACGCGTTCGCCCATCAAAAGATATTTTGCGGGGCCTTCAATATCAGCGACCTTATCGCCTTTTTTTATTCTGTCACCGTCTTTATAATAAAATTTTATTTTTATATCTTTTGAAAGTGTTTTGTAAACGGTTTCAAACACATTTGAACCGCAAAGGATACCGTCGCTTCTGGTATTGAGAAAACCTTTCAGATAATCCTTATCATCTGCGAGATTTTCGGTTGTAATATCTCCGAAACCTATATCTTCTTTCAATGCTTCTTTTACATGTTCTTCCATATACAAACTATTTAACAAAACTCAATTCTCCTTCATCTTTTGTTATTATACTGTGTTTTGCCGTGTCGTCAGTATTCAAATAATCCAATCTGTAATGCGCTCCGCGGGATTCTTTTCTTTTTAGAGCGGAAGTCACGATTAATTTTGAAACAAGAAGCATATTCTTAAATTCGTATTCTTCTTTGTTCAGGCATTTAACACTGCGGGGGAATTTTTTTGAAAGCGCGCGGATATCTTCCAGTGCGGCAGTTAAAGTTTTTTCACTTCTTAAAATTCCTGCGCCGCGCCACATAATCTCCTGCAATTCATGCTTTAAAGAATCCACATCAAGTTCTTCCATCAAAAGTTCTTTTGAATATTTGTCTATGGCCGCTTTTAAATCTTCATCAATCTGCTTGGGCGTTTTTAATTCTTTGTCTTTAAGATAATTTGCGATTTCAAAAGCACAAACAACGCATTCCAAAATAGAATTGCTGGCAAGCCTGTTGCCGCCGTGCAAACCTGTTGATGCAGCTTCGCCTATTGCATACAAACCTTTTATTGAAGTTCTGCCTTCAACATCGGTTTTAATCCCGCCCATTGAATAATGCGCCGCAGGTGCAACCGGAATAAAATCATGCGCAATATCTATACCGTTTTCCGCACAAATTCTTGAAATATTCGGGAAACGTTCGGCGAGTTTTTCGGCAGGTATGCAGGTTGCATTCAAATAAACATGGTCAAGCCCTTTTTCAAGCATTTCGTTGTAATTTGCTCTGGTTACTACATCTCTGGGGGCAAGTTCAAGTTTTTCATGGTATTTATGCATAAACTCAATGCCGTCAGAATCGACAAGTTTTGCGCCTTCACCGCGTACTGCTTCCGATATCAAAAACCTGTTCTCATCTCCGTCAATTGCAAGCGCGGTGGGATGGAACTGTATAAATTCAAGATCCTGCAATACAGCACCCGCATTATACGCAAGCGCAATGCCGTCGCCCGTTGCCACTGCCGGATTAGTTGTATATTTATATAACTGACCGAGTCCGCCGGTTGCAAGGATTACGGCAGATGAATAAACCGTTTCGTATTCACCCGTCAGATCGTTAAATACAATAACTCCTTTGCATTCTTTATCGGCATTTACAAGAAGTTCTATTGCAACTGTCTGCTCATAGACATCAATATTGTCGTTCATTGAAACTTCTTTTGTCAGGGCTTTTTCTATCATCTTGCCCGTCGCATCACCGCCCGAGTGCAAAATTCTGTTAACACTGTGGGCAGCTTCTTTCGTAAAACAAAGATTGTTATCTTTATCTCTGTCAAACTCAACTCCGAAATTCAGCAGATCTTTTACAACCGCATCGGAATGTTCGGATATAAATTTAACCGTATTAAATTCACTCAAACCCGCACCGGCTTTTATGGTATCAGAGATATGGGATTCGGTTGAATCTGCTTTGTTTTCTTTTAAAACGGCAACAATTCCGCCCTGCGCATACCTTGAATTACTCTCGCCGAGTTTTGATTTGGTTATTAGAAGTATTCCGTCAGGCAAATTTGTCTGCTGCTCAAGTTTTAACGCCGCATACAAACCCGCGATTCCGCTGCCTATTATTACTGCCGAATATTTAGAGTATTTCATTTCTCATCCCTTTTCCCGAACATTGTAAACCAAAAAGATTGAAATTTCTACCCTCTAATGCTTAAGTTTTTATTAAGATTCAAAATTAAAAACCCGTTAAAATTTAACAAAAAAAATAAAATACCATTTTAATACAAATTATGTTTCACAAATATAAAAGCGGAATATAGTCTTTAGATTTTAGTATCAAGGGGTTAAATGTATCCGTCAAAAGTCATATAAATATATTTAAAGAGGAGGAAAACTATGACGTCCATAAATATATTATTAGTAGAGGATCATAAATTAATGCGTGTCGGATTGAAGTCGCTTTTTGAAGAACTTGAAGGGCTTGAAGTTGTTTCGGAGGCTCAAAGCGGCAAAGAAGCAATTGAAAAATATAAAATAGTTCATCCTGATGTAATTTTAATGGACATAGGCCTTCCGGATATTTCCGGTATTGAAGCAACAAAAAAAATTCTTGAACTTAACGGCAATGCAAAAGTAATTATGCTGACATCACACATAAGCGAACAGGAAGTGCTGGATTCACTCCATGCCGGCGCATGTGCTTATGTGATGAAAGATATCAATATAGAAGTTTTAAAAATGATAATAAAAACGGTTAAAGAAGGCGCAATGTGGCTTGACCCGCAGGTAGTCCCCATTCTGCGCGAAAAAAACTGCGGAGTTGTTCCGCCCCGCCAGATGTCAAGAGCCATGTTTAAAGAACAGCATGCCAACCTTACGCAGCGTGAATATGAGGTTTTGAAACTGGTTGTTGACGGCAAATCAAATAATGAAATCGCGCAGGAACTTACAATATCCGAACATACCGCAAAAGCACATGTGTGTAATATTATCCAAAAACTTGTGGTCGATGACAGAACCCAGGCTGCCGTGAAAGCATTGAAAGAAGGCCTTGTTTAACAAGGCCGCAAAGTTATGATATATCATAACTTTGTATACCAAATCATTGTAAAGTTATATTAAAAAAAAATTACCTCAATGGGCTATTTTATTGTTACAAAATTCTATTTTGTATAAAATTATCTTATAGGTTAAATTATGTCAGATAATCAAAATAATAAAATAGAATTTCCTGTTGATCTGGTATATTTATGGGTTGATGGTTCGGATAAGGAATGGTTGGCGAAAAAGGAGCTTTACCTCAAAAATTCAGGGAAAATTTTGGGAAATGAAGCAGTTGCCGAATGCCGCGCCAAAGATAACGACGAATTAAAAATATCCTTAAGGTGTGTTGAAAAATATATGCCCTGGATAAATAAAATCTTTATCGTAACAGACAACCAGATTCCCAAATGGCTTGATACAACAAATCCTAAAATTCAGGTTGTGTTCCATAAAGACTTTATGCCTGAAGAAATTCTGCCTACGTTCAATTCGGCATCAATTGAAATGTATCTGCATAAAATTCCGAACTTATCTGAACATTTTATATATGCAAATGATGACATGTTTATTAACCAAAAACTCACGCCGGATTTCTTTTTTACAAAAGAAGGCATGCCTGTTATCAGACTGCAGAAATCAATCTGCAAAAAACTTGCGGAAAAATCCGTTTATTCTTACACCATTTTAAAAATGCAAGAACTTATAAAACAGGAATACGGTATTTTTTACGATTTGGAACCGCACCACAACCTTGACACTTATACTAAAAGTATTTGCTCGGGGTGTGAAAACAAGTTTGAATATGTAACAAATAACAAATTCAGAGAAAAAAATGACACCCAGCGTTCTTTGATATCGTTATACGCGCTTGCAACAGGGCAGGCAAAACTCAAAGTAATCCCGCGTACTGATTTTCATCTTCCGTTCGGCACAACTTTATTCAACAAATTAACAGGTCGTTACGGTGTTGATTCAAAATATTTAGGTATTGAAAAAAGCGATCTTGAAAAGAGATTTTATTACGTTAACCCGAAATTATTCTGCTTTAATGATAATGACAGAGCCGCAGAATCCGACAGGATTAATGCAAAAAGATTTTTAAGAAAACTTATGCCTGAAAAATCTTCTTTTGAAAAAGAGGTTGAAAATCCGCTTATTTCAATAATCGTTCCTGTTTATAACGTTGAAAAATATCTCAGACAGTGTCTTGAAAATCTTATAAATCAGACTTATAAAAATATTGAAATAATCTGTATAAACAACGGTTCGACGGATAAATCATCTGAGATTCTCGTTGAATTTGCGCAAAAAGACAGCCGTATAAAAATAATTACTCAGGAAAAATCCGGAGTTTCCGCAGCACGAAACAGCGGGCTGAAGATTGCATCGGGTGATTATATAATGTTTGTCGATTCAGATGATTGGACGGAAATTGACGCATGCGAAAAACTTATCACAGAAGCAAAATTAACCGGAGCCGATGTGGTTTTATTTTCGCACTATGACGTATTCCCGAACAAGAAAAACTTGTACGATATTTCAAAAAATTGCAAAAAATCTTATTATAAATTTGATAATATTGACGATTATATTAAGAATATAATTTACGCACCGGGAATTCTGTGGGATAAATTTTGCAGAAAAGATTTTATTGAAAACATTGCATTTATTCCTGATCTGGCACAATCTGAAGATATGCTTTTCTGGTTTGAGGTTCTTTATAACAAACCTGCAATATCCGTCTTTAATCAGGCATTGTATAACTACCGGAATATCAGCGTATCAAGCATTCTAAACGCTTTTGAAAACTCAATAAAAAAATACGGCAAAGCACACGAATTGCTCAAACAATCAAATTTGTATAAAAACGCATCAAAAGAAGGCCGTATGTATTTGACAGACAGAAATATGAATTACTTTTGCTGGATGTGGGTTAAACACAAAAACAAACGCGATATAATTTTTGACGAAATTCAAAAATATCTGAAAGAATATAACGATTTTGATAAAAATTCAGTAAAAAATCTCACAAATTACAAAAAACTGAAAAAAATAATCAAATCCTACAAAAACCGTAAGTTTAACGAATTTGTCGGAAAGATTTTTTCAATAAAAAATGATGCCAAAAGAGAGTACAAAATAATTACTCTTTTGGGATTGGAATATAAACAGCCTATAGCACACAAAGGAAGTATATAAATGACAAAGAGATACTGTATATGTGTATTTTGGGAAAAAGACGGGATTGTAAGGGATTACTTTTCCTATTATTTAAAAGGGTTGCAGGAAGTTGCCGAAAAAATTCTGGTAGTTGTTAACGGAAAAATATCCGAAGATAGCCGCAAACTGTTATCAGATATGGGAATTAATATTCTCGTACGTGAAAATAAAGGGCTTGATTTCTGGGCTTATAAGGCCGGTATTGAAACTGCAGGCTATGAGGAGCTTTCAAAATATGACGAATTAATACTTACCAACTGCACCTGCTACGGGCCGATAAGACCATTTTCCGAAATGTTTGAAGAAATGGAAAAACGGGACTGCGATTTCTGGGGCATTACAAAACACCCCGAACATTCCTTTTTCCGAGTAAACAAAAAAAAAGTAAAAATCGTTGAACATATTCAATCATATTTTATAGTTTTCAATAATTCTATGTTTACCTCAAAAGATTTTAAAAATTACTGGAAACATTTGAAAAAGGTACGCACTTTTAAGGAAGCCGTTGCATATAACGAAATTTCTTTCACAAAATATTTTAAGGATAAAGGGTTTAAAGATGATTCTTATGTCGATATTAATATACACAAACAATTAGTCGATAACCCCATGTGTGTAACATACAAACTTCTTAAAAAAGGGATATTACCTGTTGTCAAACGTAAAGCAATATGCGGAGAGTTTGACCAACTATTTATAAGAGAATTGACCAGTAAAAGTGCACAAATTATCAAATTTTTAAAAGATAATACGAATTATGATACAAAAATGATTTATCAGGATTTGCTTACAACCAAACCTATGTCTGAGATTAAAGCACATCTTAATTTAAATTATGTTTTATCGTCTGAATTTTCTGACAAAGTTCAAACTAATGACAAAAAAATCGCATTAATAATGCATATTTATTATGAGGATTTGATTGATTACTGCTTGAAATATGCACAATCAATGCCTGCAGGCACAGACATATATATTGTAAGCAGCAAACAAAGCGTTCTTGATTTATGTGAAGAAAAATCTTCTTTACTACCCGAATATAATTTCATCTATAGAAAAAAGAATAACCGCGGAAGAGATGTTTCCGCATACCTTGTTACCTGCGCGGATGTTTTTGAAAATTACGATTACGTATGTTGCATGCACGATAAAAAAACGTCTACCGCAGAATATTCCATCATTGGAGAAGAATTTTCCAATCATTGTTTCGAATGTAACTTAAAATCTGGGAACTACGTAAAGAATGTAATTAATAAATTTAACGAAAATGATATGCTGGGTCTACTCTGTCCTCCAGCTATTGAATTTGCTTCTTCACGGACCATAGGGAAAGAATTGGCCGGAAATAGAGATGCCTCAATTAATTTATACAAATATTTAAATATATGTATTCCTTTTGATGAGCATCCTGTTGCCCCATTTGATTCAATGTTCTGGATAAGAGGGAAAGCCATAGCACCTTTATTCAGACACAAGTGGGAATATGAAGATTTTCCACCGGAACCCCTGCCTAATGATGGAACCGTATCACATGCAATTGAACGTATATATCCGGCAATTGTTCAAGAAGCAGGATATTTAACCGGCTGGATTATGCCCGAAGATTATGCGGCAAATTATATTAATAATTTACATTACTATTTACTTCAAGAAAAATGCCGTCCTCAAAAAATATCTTTTATTGAAAAGATATTTTCACTCACTAATATTGATATAAGCGGTAATAAATACAAAAAAATAACAATATTAGGTCATAACATTATTTTAAAAAAACAAAGGATAAAAAAATGAACTACAGACTTATTAACATGAAAGTCTTTGGCGACGAAAGAGGCAAGCTCATATCACTTGAAGGAAACAAAAATATTCCGTTTGAGATAAAGCGGGTTTATTATATCTACGACACAATACCTGATTTTGAAAGAGGAAAACATGCACACAAAAACTTAGAACAGATAATAATTGCAATCGACGGCTCATGCCAGTTTGTTCTTGATGACGGCAAAAGACGCGAAGAATTATGGCTCAACCGTCCGGATGTCGGATTGTATATAGGCAAAAACATGTGGCGGGAAATGCGGCATTTTTCCTACGGTTGTAAATTAATGATTCTTGCAAGTGAATACTACGACGAAAAAGAATACATCAGAGATTATGACAAATTTATAGAAGAAATAAATACATCTTTCTAATACAATGATTTAACAATTAAAATAATGTGCGGAGCATACATGGTACATAAAAAATTAATTTTAATAGGAAACACTTCAAACCAAGCAATAGCAGAAGAACTTGTGAAAAATTTTGATATAGTAGCAGGCATAGTTGATGAAAAATGTTCTCAGAATTCTATCAACAAGCAAAGGGAATTTTTGCAACGAAACAATATTCCTGAAACAACCTTAGAACTGTCTAAAAAAATAACAGCAGATGCATATATTATTCTAACTTACAATAGAATAATTCCCGAAGATTATATCAAAAACCGATTATTCTTAAACTTACATGGCGGGATACTTCCAAAATACCGAGGTCGTTCAGGCAATCTTATTGCTCTTTTAAATAATGAAAAATACTTGGGCTACACACTGCACAAAATTAATGAAAATATGGATGAAGGACCAATATACCACATATTTAAAATAAAAAATAATAAAAATGAATTTGTTGAGGATTTAATAGATAAAATTGTGCAAAAAACATCACTTGAGATCAGCAACATAATAAATAAAATATTAAATAAAAAAATAAAACCAATCCCGCAAAAAGGTAATTACATTTATACAACACCACTAATTCCTTCCGACGGAATTATATCTTGTTGGGACAAACCATCTGATTATTTTTTAAACTTATACCGAATTTATGGTGGAAAATCAGGGAGCGGATTATATTTCAAATATAAAAATGAAAATTATAAGATTACAAAACTATCTCCGTGTCCAAACATTGAGTCTTATATAGGAATTTGCGGAGGAATAGTATACACAAAAGGATCGAGTTTTTGGGTAAAAACAAAAGATACCTGTATTTCTATTGACGAAGTTAAGAAAGACGGTATTTTAATTGAAACTGGGAAATTATTTAGGATAGGAATGAGATTATAATATGGTAAAAGAAATTGGTGGTTATATTGAATTAGAATTAAAAGAAGGGAAACAATATCATAAAGGTTCTATTGCATTGAATTCAGGCAGGAATGCTATATTATATGCAATCCAAGCATACAATATAACTAAGATTCATCTGCCATACTATACCTGCCCTGTAGTAATTGATGCAATTAAAGAAAACGGTTACGAAATAATTTATTACAATATAGACAAAAACTTCATGCCCGACAAAGATTTCGAAAAAGACAGCTACATATTATACACAAACTATTTTGGTATTTGTGCAAAGAATGTAAAAAAACTCGCAAAAAGATATCATAATTTGATAGTTGATAACGCGATGGCATTTTATATGCCTCATTATGGAATTGCCAGTGCATATTCTCCCAGAAAATTTTTTGGACTTGCAGATGGAGGGTTCGCTATTTGCAATAAAAGATTAAACCAAGAATTTTGCAAAGATACATCTTATCAAAGATTTTCACATCTTATAAAACGTATTGATTGCAGCTCAAATTTTGCATATGAAGATTTCAACAAAAACGATGAATCTTTAAACGGTGAACCCATAAAGCAAATGTCAAATTTAACCTTTAAAATGTGTGCTAATATTGACTACAAACGTGCTAAACAAAAACGTATCGAAAATTATAAATTTTTAGAGAAGCACTTATGTCATTTCAATAAATTACAGATAAAACTCGATAAAGATGACATCCCGATGTACTATCCTTTTCTTACTGAAAACAAAAATCTTAGAGAAAAATTAATAAACAACAAGATTTACATTCCTCAATGCTGGAGGAATTTAAATAGAATATGTAAAAATAATTCATACGAGATGTATCTTCATGAATATTTATTCCCCTTGATTATTGATCAAAGATATTCCAAACAAGATCTGGAAAAAATGATTCAAATAATCAAAGAAACAATATTATAATTATCAATTTTTATGTTAAAATTAAGGGAAAAATGGAAATAAAAAGAGTACCAAAGGAAGAATATAAAACAATAGTCATAAATCCGTTCAGCAAGTTTGACACCGTTGAGTTTGTTGAGCTTAACAGACATAAAGTTGATGAAGTATGTTATTTTATATTTAATAATGGGAAAAATCGTTTCGGACTCACAGGAGGTATAAAGGGAAAAACATTAAAATTTCCATTTTCGGCAACATTTAGTTGTTTATCAGAAATTACAACAGAAAATAGAACCATATATTATCAGGAAGCTGTCAACTCTTTATTAATTTGGGCTGAAAACAATAATATCCGTACTGTAGAATTTAACACTCCGCCGCTATTTTATGATATTGCACATATAACAAAGTTACAAAATGCGTTATATAATAACGGTTTCAAAATTAAAGTCTGCGATATAAATTTTGAATATTACCTTGAAGAATTTAACGGGGATTACCTTTCTAATATTCACAGGAATGCCCGTAAAAATTATAATAATGCACTAAAACATAACCTTATATTCCAAAAAACAGATGATGTTGAAACAGTTTATAATGTAATAAAAATAAACCGCTCACATAGAGGATTCCCGTTATGGATGAGTTTGGAAGATGTTATCAAGACTTCTGATATAATAGAAAGTGACTATTTTGTAGTAAAATCAAATGACGGTATAGCTTATGCATCAGCACTTGTGCATAATTTAAAAGAAAATATAGTTAGAGTAGTCTATTGGGGTAACACTCCTGAAAGCGAAGAAGTTCGACCTATCAATTTTTTGTCATACAACCTTTTAAACTATTACAAAAAACTTGGCAAAAAGGTTGTTGATATAGGAACCGCAACATTAGACAGTGTTCCGAATTACGGTCTGTGCGATTTTAAAGAAAGCATCGGCTGCAAATGTTCACCGAAATTAAGTTTTGAAAAGGAGATTAAATGAAAATAGCATTATACGGACACAGAGGCTCACAAAATCACGGTAATGAAGCAATTGCAAGAGGTTTGCACGAATTGTTTCCTGATGCTGATTATCAGCTTTTCACCTTTCACAATTCAATTCCGGTTGACAAAAAATTTAACCTTGATGAAATAGCTGAAATCAAATATTTCACAAGAACTTTTCCATGGAATAAGACGGAAAAATTCAAAAAATTTATTCACAGAAATGATAAAAACTACGAATACAAAAAATTCTTCAGTCCGTTTTTGCATAATATTGAAAAAGACAGAATATACTTTCTTGAAGCCGGAGATCAGTATTGCGAACCGGGCGAGCACAGAAAGTGGTATGCATTTTTGAACAAAAAAATCAGAGCAAAAGGAGCTGTATCCGTTATGCTTGGCTGTTCAATAACAGAGGATGTTATAAATGAACCTGAAGTTTTGAAAGACTTAAAAAACTATTCCGTTATAATTGCACGCGAATCATTGACATACAATCTTTTGAAAAAAGCCGGCTTAGAAAACACTTATTTAGCGCCGTGTCCTGCTTTTGCAATGCCTGCGGAAAAATGTGTTCTGCCTGAATGCTTTGACAATAAAGATGTAATCGGATTCAATGCAGGATTTTTGCAGCAGGGTAATGAAATTTTTTCGGACATATTGCTGGGAAATTACAAAAATGCAATTGAATACGTTCTCAATTCAACCGGCAGCAATATTCTTTTGATTCCGCATGTAAACTGGAGCTATGAAATGTCCGACAGCAGAACATTAGAAAAATTGTATGCATTATATAAAGATACAAATCGTGTCTTTATGCTCGGTGAAAAAAGTGCCCCGCAGGTAAAATATATATTATCAAAACTCAAAGCATTTGTCGCATTGCGTACGCACGCACAAATTCCGGCAATCGCGTCCAAAGTTCCGACGATTATTGCAGGATATAAACATAAATCAATCGGTATAAGTAAAGACATATACGGCGAGAATTCTCCGCTTCTGGCTCATGTACAGTCACTTGATAATACTTTTGTAATTAAAGAAAAGCTGGAATATCTTTTGAACAATTATGAAGAATGCAAAACATTTCTTGAAAATAAAATCCCGTCATATGTCGAAAATCTGTCAGTTATCCAAAAGTTAATAACAGACTCCGGCGTTTTATCCGGCGATGCTGACCGCAACAAGGAGATTAAATGATGAATAAAGTAACTACTGTAATTTCAGTATATAATGGTGCAAAATATCTTGAAGCAGCCATAGAGTCAATTTTAAATCAGACACATAAAAACATTGAAATAGTTATTATTGATGATTGTTCAAAAGACAATTCCCGAGAAATAATTTCAAAATATAAAGATGATGAAAGATTTATAATTAGATTTAATGAATTCAATTTAGGGTTGAATAAAAATATTCAGATTGGAGTTGAACTTGCTACCGGCGATTATATATGTTTTTTAGATCAAGACGACATGTTTGTTGAAACAAAATTTGAAGAACAAATTAACTACATACAGAATAATCATCTTGACGGAGTTTATGCCGCAACGCAAGAAGTAGACGAAAATGGAAATATTCTGCCGAACCAACCAAATTTAGATAATTTTGAAAAACTCTACAATAGCGGAAATGCCTTCAAGACAATATGTACAGTACCATCTGATGTGTATTTACCAATGAGTCAATCAGCTCTTTTCAAAGCGAAAACAATTAAGGAATTAAACCCTATACGATCCAGATTGTTTTTAAACGATTGGCCAATCTTAATAAAATCTTTTGAAAAATACAATATTGGCTTTATGAATAAAATAATGTTTCAACTTCGCAAACATTCAGAAAGTGCTACAAATGATCAAAGCTGGAACAAAAGCATTACACTACAGGCAATTATTATGGCAGTACCTTCTGAATATCAACAAGAATGCATTGCCAATATGTATAATTTACGGGCATCATTATGTTACAATGCAAAAAAATATAGTCAAGCACTCCGGTGTATGTTACTATCCTTAATTTGGGATTTTGATAAAAGCAAAATAAAATTCACGCTTAAATGTGCCAGAAAAACTATAAAAGCAAAACTAAAAGGATAAGATATATGAATATAGCAGTTACAGGAGCAAACGGGTATATAGGCAGCCATCTTGTAAAAGTTCTTCTGGATACAGGATGCCGGGTAACAGCTGTTGATTTAAACTTTAATTCAACAGATTCCGGTGCAATACTATATACCGGTGACATTTTCAATGAAAAAACAAATTTCTATGAAGAATGGAACAGACCGGATGTCGTAATACATTTGGCTTGCAAAGATGTTCCCGTGCACAATTCTTTATGGCATATTGATTCAATAAGCAAAAACTTTTATTTTATAAAAAATCTCATCGACAACGGATGTAAACAAATTATCACAACAGGCTCTATGCATGACATAGGATATTTTGAAGGGGAGGTGCCGGAAGATGTCCCCCCCCAGCCTAAAACGTTCTACGGCGTATCTAAAGATACTTTGCGCCGCTTGATTGAAATATATGTAAAGGATAAAGATGTTACATACCAACATCTCAGATTCTTTTATACATACGGAGATGATGAAAAAAGTTCCGGCTCGATATTTTCCAAAATTCTGCAAATGGAAAAAGAAGGAAAAGAAACATTTCCGTTTACTGACGGCAGTAACAAATTTGATTATATTCATATAAACGAACTTGCAAAACAAATTGCGGCGGTTGCACTTCAAAAAGAAGTTACCGGAATAATTAACTGCTGCTCGGGCAAACCTGTTTCTATCAAGGATAAAGTTGAAGAATTTATTAAAGAAAACAATCTGAAAATTCGGCCCGCGTACGGTGAATTTCCCTCCAGACCGTATGATTCACCTTGTATTTATGGAGACAACAAGAAAATAACAGAAATTTTAAAAACAAGTAATAAGGTAAATTTATGATAAAATTTTTAGACTTAGAAAAAATTAATAACAGATTTCGCAAAGAAATTGACGAAAAAATCGCGGAAGTTTTGGATAAAGGCTGGTATATATTAGGCAATCAAAACGAAAAATTCACCGCGGATTTTGCGGATTTTTGCGGAACAAAACACTGTATAGGTGTTGCAAACGGACTTGATGCATTAAATATAATCATTAAAGCATACGGATTTAGCCAAGGCGACGAGATTATAGTTCCGGCAAATACATACATTGCTTCAATACTCGCAATTACACAAAACGGCTGCACACCGGTACTTGTTGAACCTGATATAAAAACATATAATATCAATCCTGATTTGATTGAAGAAAAAATCACATCAAAAACAAAAGCCATAATGGTTGTCCATCTATACGGTCAGGCAGTTCCGATGGAAAAGATTTGGGAATTAGCAAAAAAATACAATCTAAAAATTATTGAAGATTCAGCGCAGGCCCACGGTGCGATTTATCAGGGCAAAAGATGCGGGAATCTTGGAGATGCATCCGGATTCAGTTTTTATCCGGGGAAAAATTTAGGCTGTCTGGGAGACGGAGGATGTATTACCACCAATGATGATGAGTTAGCTGCAAAAATCAAAGCTATCAGAAATTACGGCTCGGATTATAAATATCACAATATTTATAAAGGTGTTAATTCAAGATTAGATGAAATACAGGCTGCTGTTCTGGACATCAAGTTAAAATATTTGGATAAAGACAATTCCCATAGGCGTCAAATCGCAAAATATTACAGAGAAAACATCAAAAATCCTGCTGTAATTCTGCCCGAAACTTACGATGAAAACGCCCATGTATGGCATATTTTTGCAATCAGAACAAAAGAACGTGACAGACTGCAAGAATATTTAAAAGAAAACGGAATAGAAACGCTTATACATTATCCTATTCCGCCGCATAAACAGGATTGTTACAAGGAATGGAATAATTTGAGTTTCCCGCTGACCGAAGAAATCCATAACACAATATTAAGCCTTCCTATTTCTCCAGTTATGACTGATGAAGAAGTTGAAAAAATTATAAAAATAATAAACACAAAAATGGAGTAATATATTGAAAACAGATAATATAATATTTTTTTATCCAAGTAAAACAATCGGCGGGGCAGAATTTCTTTTCGCGAGACTCGCTAATTTTTTGATGCAATCTTTGAATAAGAAAGTATTTTATATTGATTATCAAGATGGTTTTATTCGTAACAATGAAGAGTTTAAAAATATCAATTTCTTGGATTTTGATGATGAGCAAAAAATTGATTTAAATATTGAAGGTACACTTATTACTCCAATTTCAAACATCTATAGAATAAAAGATTTTATTAATTTTGAAAATTTAGATATACATTTAATTTTTTGGACATTACATACCTACAATCTTATACATGTTATGCCAGATCCTAAAACATTAGAACAATTCTCTGCAAAAGCAAATAGATTTATCTTAAAAAATTTCTGTAAAAACAACTACAACGTCTTTAAAAATTTATTAAAACAATGTAATCAGTTTAATGGGATTTTTCATATGGATAGCACGACTTATTCATATAACAAATGTATATTCGAAGATGCTTTAACAGCAAAGTATTTACCGATAGCTTGTAAAACAAAAACATTATATGCTAAAAGTGGAAATGTGAATAATAATGAAATAAACATAGCAGTTTTAGGACGTTTGTGCCAAGAAAAGGTTATGCCTTTGTTAAATATAGCAAAATATTACGATAAATTTAAAACAAATAAAAAGAAACAACTACATATTATAGGTGACGGAGAATGCAGAAACCTAATAAAGGAAAGTAATTACAAAAGCATTAACATAATTTTCAAGAATACTCTTTTAGATAACATCCTTGATGAATACTTAATAAATAACGTCGATATTTTATTTGCAATGGGAACAAGTTTAATTGAAGGTGCTGCATTAAAGCTGCCTGTTGTCCCAATTCCATATTCTTACAAAAAATTTGATTTGGACAAGTTTCACTTTCTTTTTGAATCTCCCAGAAACACTCTTGGGACTTCTTTGTCTGAATACAAGAAAATTGCACCTTACAAATTAAAAGATATACTTGAGCTAATATATAAACAAAATAAAAAATCAGAAATTGGTACAATGTGTTATGAATATTTTAAACAGAATCATTCCTTAGAATCTATAGCGAATGAATTGTTAATAATAATTGAAAATAATTCTCTATCTGTTAATAAATACAACATCATAAAAGATAAAATTGGCATTTTAAAGAAAAACAAAAATCTAATATTTAGGATAATAAAAAAATGGAGCAAACATCGTGAAAAATGATTATGTACTAATAATAGGTCAAATCCCTTATAAAACGAATGAAAAAGATGGGATGGTTCAAAGGGAATTAGCCATTGATAATTTGATATGTGATTATAAACGAATCTACATAGAAAATATTGTTCCTGATTTTTATTTTTTAAAGTTTCCTAAAAAGTATTTTAAGAACAAGGTTTACAATTATAAAAATAAACTTAAACAATTAAAAACTAACAAAGTAAAACTTTTACCATATATAAATAAAAAACGGTTATTCGAATTATGTAAAAATGCGAAGATGATATACATACACAGCATATATTCAATTAATAAGTTAAACCAAGACAATATCCTAACAAAATTTAAAGATAAAATAATTATAGATATCCACGGTTGTGCAGTAGAAGAATTAGGGCTATATAATATTGATCAAAGCATGATAAATAAGTTTCAACAAATAGAAGCCGAGTACTTCAACTCAGTTAATACTCTTATTGCTGTTACACAGAATATGATAGATTTTTACAAAAGGAAATATCCTGACATAAAGACAAATTTTATATTATTGCCGATATTTAACAAAAACAATTACAGAAAAGAAAGTTCAAACAAAAAATTAAATATTATATACTCAGGCGGCACGCAAAAGTGGCAAAATATTGATCTTATGATTCAGGCAATAAAATCACTACATTCAAGTTACGAAATAACAATATGCACACCGGATGTAGAAATTTTCAAACAAGAACTGAGAGAACATATTGAAACAATAACGATAAAGAATGTGCCTTCAAACGAATTATACAAAGAATATCAAAGAGCAGATCTCGGGTTTGTATTACGGGATAATATTGATGTAAACAGAGTTGCCTGTCCGACGAAGTTAATCGATTATATCCAATTCGGTATTATTCCAATAATAAAACATCCAGAAATTGGAGATTTTGAAGATCTTGGATATAAATACATAAGCTTAGATGACATCTTGCATAAAAAACTCCCTGACAAGGAACAACTTAAATATATGCGAGAAAACAATTATAAAGTAATTGAAAAATTGAATAATCAACACTATTATGGAATAGAAAGCCTAAAAAACTTATTAAAAAGGAGTTAAAAAATGCCATTTGAATTTGAACCGCAAAAAATAAAGGACGTAATTTTAGTAAAGCCGAAGGTATTCGGCGACAACCGCGGATTTTTTATGGAAAGCTACAAAAAATCCGAATTCGCAGCCAACGGAATTGATGCGGAATTTAATCAGGACAACCATTCAAAATCCACCGCACATGTTTTAAGAGGCTTGCATTATCAGGCAAAACCGTACGGACAAGCAAAATTAGTCAGATGTTCACGCGGACGGATTTATGATGTTGCGGTTGATATCCGCCCAAATTCCCCGACTTACGGACAGTATGTTAAAGTTGAACTGTCAGAAGATAACAAACAAATGCTGTTTATTCCGGAAGGTTTTGCTCACGGATTTGTTGTTTTATCCGACCAGGCCGAGCTTTTATACAAAGCAAGCGGTGAATACAACCCGCAGGCCGACCGCGGAATTTTATGGTGCGATAAAGAGATTAACATTGACTGGGGAATTGACTTTGAGCCGATTTTGAGCGATAAAGATAAAAAGCAGCCCGAACTTAACAAAATAAATAAAGGAGAACTGGAATGAAATTATTGGTAACCGGCGGTGCAGGATTTATAGGAAGCTGTTTTGTAAGACATATTTTAACAAAACATCCTGATTATCAGGTTATAAACCTTGATGCACTTACTTATGCAGGAAATATTGAAAACTTAAACGACGTAAAAGATAACCCGAATTACAAATTTGTTCACGGAAATATCTGTGACAAAAGACTTGTGCGCGATTTAATTTCCGAATGCGATTGTGTTGTAAACTTTGCGGCAGAATCTCACGTTGACCGCTCAATCACAGGCCCTGAAATTTTTATTGAAACTAACGTGCAGGGCACCCTCAATCTTTTACAAGCCTCTAAAGAAATAGGTGTTGAAAGATTTTTGCAGGTTTCAACAGATGAAGTTTACGGTACACTGGGCAAAACGGGCTACTTTACCGAAACCACACCGCTTGCGCCGAACAGTCCTTATTCTGCTTCAAAAGCAAGCGCGGATATGCTTGCTCGCGCATATTATGAAACCTACAAAATGCCTGTCTTAAACACACGCTGTTCTAACAACTACGGCCCCTATCAGTATCCTGAAAAACTCATCCCGTTCTTTATCTCACAACTTTTGAAAGGTGAAAAAGTTCCGGTATACGGCGACGGTTTGAATGTTCGTGACTGGTTATACGTTTATGATCACTGCGAAGCAATTGACGTTGTACTTCACAAAGGCAGAGTGGGTGAAGTCTACAACATCGGCGGCCATAACGAAAAAACTAACCTCGAAATTACACATCTGATACTTGATGCCATGGGCAAAGACGAAAGTTCAATCAAATATGTCGAAGACCGCCTCGGCCACGACAGACGTTATGCAATCTGTAATGACAA
Organism: Candidatus Gastranaerophilales bacterium; assembly: GCA_944323995.1. Taxonomy (GTDB): domain Bacteria; phylum Cyanobacteriota; class Vampirovibrionia; order Gastranaerophilales; family Gastranaerophilaceae; genus SIG32. The sequence goes on from CALUUN010000017.1 coordinate 24,741, forward strand.
AATTCAAAATGAACTCGGCTGGAAACCTTCTTTAACTTTTGAACAGGGAATCAAGTTAACAATTGATTGGTATTTGAACAATCAAGATTGGATGAAACAAATAGAAGAAAAGAAAGCGAGTCTTGTATAGATGAAAGTATTAGTAACAGGAGCAAACGGAATGCTCGGGCAGGATTTGTGCCCGATATTGGAAGATGCCGGATGTTTTGTAATTGAAACAGACGTAAACACTCTGGATATAACAAATCCGGAACAAACAAATTCAATTATTACATCAGAACATCCTGATCTGGTAATCCATTGTGCAGCATATACAAACGTAGATAAAGCAGAAGACGATTTTGAAACCGCACAAAAAATCAATGTTACAGGTACGGAAAACCTTGCAAAAGTCTGCGGCATGCTGGATATTCCGATTGTTTATATTTCAACGGATTATGTTTTTGACGGAACAAATACAGTTCCCTATAAACCGGACGATAAACCAAATCCGATTAACAACTACGGTCTGACAAAACTTCAGGGCGAACAGGCTGTTAAAAAATACTGCAAAAAATATTATATTGCACGCACCAGCTGGCTTTACGGAATACACGGCAAAAACTTTGTTGAAACAATGCTTTCATTAAAAGACAAACCCGAACTCAAGGTAGTTGATGATCAAATCGGCTGCCCTACCTGGACGGTTGAACTTGCAAACGGAATTTTGAAACTTTTACAAAAACCATACGGAACATATCACATATGCGGCTCCGGCGTTACAAGCTGGTACGGATTTGCAAAAGAAATCTTTAAACAAAGCAATATAAATGTAAATTTGCAACCATGCACAACCGAAGAATTTCCAAGACCGGCCAAAAGGCCTCATTACAGCGTAATGGACAACGACGGGATTTGCAGGAGCTGGGAAGCTGCGCTGCATGATTACTTACAGCTTAGAATACAGGAGGTTGTATAATGAAAGGAATTATTTTAGCAGGCGGAAGCGGAACAAGACTCTGGCCGAGCACAATGACAGTATCAAAACAATTGCTGCCGGTTTATGATAAACCGATGATTTTCCATCCGATTTCAGTCTTGATGCTGGCCGGAATAAAAGATATTCTGATTATTTCAACACCTCATGATCTGCCGAATTTTGAAAAACTTCTGGGTGACGGCTCGCAATTCGGGGTTAATTTTTCATATAAAGAACAGCCGAGTCCTGACGGACTGGCTCAGGCTTTTATTTTGGGCGAAGAATTTATAGGAAATGACTGTGCGGCTTTGATTCTCGGTGATAATATTTTCTACGGCCCGGGATTTTCCGGAACTTTAAAACGGACAGTTAAAAATATAGAAGAAAAAGGCGGCGCAACCGTTTTCGGATATCCGGTAAAAGATCCGCAAAGGTTCGGCGTTGTCGAGTTTGACGAAAACGGCAAGGCTGTTTCTATTGAAGAAAAACCGGCTCAGCCAAAATCTTTCTACGCAGTAACAGGGCTGTACTTTTATGACAACAAAGTTGTAGAATACGCAAAAAATTTAAAACCCTCTGCCCGCGGAGAACTTGAAATTACCGACTTAAACAGAATTTATTTGAATAACGGTAATTTAACGGTTGAACTTCTGGGCCGCGGCTTTGCATGGCTTGATACCGGAACTCATGCCTCGCTTTTGAGAGCAAGCCAGTATATCCAAACAATTGAGGAAAATCAGGGCATAAAAATAGCCTGCCTTGAAGAAGTAGCCTACAGAATGGGCTTCATCAGCAAAGATAAGCTGAAAGAACAGGTCAAAAACTTTAAGAATAATGAATATTACGATTATGTGAAAAAGATTATTAAATTTTAAATTTATCTTTTAATCTTTGCCACAGAGATTTTTTATCAAACGCCGAACCGGGATAGAACATATCAACCGGCGGCGTTTGTCTGTAATTAAGCTGTTTGTTGTTTTTAATATGTTTATCTATCTTTTTTAAAAGTTTTTTATTTGAGCAGGTAAAGCCGTATTTTCTGTAAAAAATATGCGGCGGATTATGCGGATCAAAAACCGTCGTTGCGGCTTTTACCAGAAGTTTGCCGCCACATCCCGATTGTTTGCTGATATTTGAGGCAAAATCTAAAAATTTTGTACCGAAATTCTGACGTTTCTGAAAAATCAAAAGCCACTTTATATAGGACACGTTTTGTTTATTGAAAACAATCGGTGCCGCTTCCATAAACCCTACGTTTTTGCAACGCTTGACATCAATCATTTTATAAAAAGGTGTACCTTTTTCCTGATAAAAGAGAATATCAGGCAGCTTTTTCAAAGGCAAAGTTTTTACGACCGGAACTTTCATACCATATAAAAACCCCTGAAAAATATTTTTGCCCGATAAATAAATTTATTTCAAAATAACTTCAATTATTCTGTATATTTCAACCAGCTGTCCGGTATCAGCTTTTTTGAGAATTTGTATAATATCTTTTTGCATTTCCTCTTTGGATTTAATATGAGAAAAAGAAAATAAATCCTTTACCTCAACACCAAGCGCACCGGCAAACTTTTACAAATGCTCGTCTTTAGGAAAATGATGCCCTGATTCAATCCGGCTTATACTGCGCGGCTCTAATGACACAAGTTCAGCAAGCTCAGACTGTTTCAGGCCTTTTTTAAGACGCAGTTCTTTTATTCTTTTACCGGTGAGTTCTTTTATATCTGTCAAAATCAATATCTCCTTGTTATAAAATACACTACAAATAATTATCTTAAAATTTGTTAATACATCATTAAAATAAATAAAATATGTGGTATCATGTCTATGTTATATAAATAAGGGGATTAACATGAAACAAACAAAAAGAGGTTTTACACTCGCAGAAGTGCTTATTACACTGGCAGTAATAGGAATAGTTGCAGCACTGACAATACCGACCTTAACCGGTAACTACAGAAAACGGAGTTATTTGGTGGGACTGAAAAAGAAATATGCGGAACTGCATCAGGTTATCCGGCTTTCAACCATTGAAAACGGAGGCATGAGCGGCTGGGATTGGAATTTGGAAAATGATGAATTTATAGCAAGATATATTTCACCGTATTTCAAACAAATGAACGCATGTGAAGATTGCTGGCTTTTGAGCCGTACGCAAATACAACCAAAAGGCTTATTTTTTGAACAACCTGCACTTGCGGCACCGGATCCGGACTCTCAATGTTTTGAGAACGCCATGAACGGAGCTCCTGTCGATGAGGTTTATTGTCAACCTCACATTGACGCATGCATTAATGCTGGAGGGAACTGGGGAAGCGGAATGGTACCGGGTGTTGATATTATGTGTGCACAGTATTATCAATGGTATATCACACAAAATGCAAAAAACATAGAAGAAGAACCGGAGATAACATACACACTTGCTGACGGAGGCATGTTAGGATTTACAATTAAAAAAACAAATAAGATACTTTATATTTACATAGATGTAAACGGACAAAAAAATCCTAACAAATACGGGGCAGATAAATATGTCTTTTCGGTGATGAACAATACAATTTCCGCATTCGGAAACGGTGAACCGAATCCTGAAAGCGGTGAATACGGATGTTCATCCGAAGGAAACAGAATGTTTTGCGCCTCTGTCATAATCAAAAACGGATGGGAGTATCCGGACGATTACCCTAATATATAAAAACAAATTTATAAAAGTGCAGCAAGAGCTGCACTTTTATTTTGCAGGAATTGTAGGTTATGAATAATTAAAACCCGCCAACAAACTCGCACAATTACAATTGATGAAATAATTTATATATTCTAGAATTCAAACGGATAATCTTCCGGAATTTTCCATCCGCTCATACTGATTACAGCGCCGCAGGTTGCCCCTAAACCTTTTTCAGAACAAGAAAAATTCTCTGCGCTTGTCGAAGCGTCCTGAATAGTAAAATCCTCCTGCATCATATCTTCCGGTGTGCTGCCGCTGCCTTCGCCAAAAAATATTAAACCATAACCTATATTAAAAGTCTTGCCTGAATCTACAAACTCTCCCGCTTCATTTTTGTACCGAGAGCTTTGCCGGGATTTCCCGGAGAAAAATACATTGCAAAAACATCTTTGCCAACCATATTTGGTTCAGCGTTTCCGTTAACATCAACATAAGCCCAAACATGAGGATAATAAGTACCGCTGTTGGCCCAGGTCAAAACCGATGTTCCGTCATTTAGTACAAAAGCACCCGTATTGGGTATATAATCCATTTTCATTGAATTCGAGTGTAAAATTTTGTAACATTATAGCAATAGTTTTTGTCTTATTGTTTTTAGCTAAACATAGCAGGCTTTTAAAAATTAACAATACAGAAAGGAAAATTTGTTATGGAAAAAGGTTTATTTACGTTTTTTAAAGAGACTCTTGGCGATTCGACAAAAATATGGAAAGATTTGAGTACAACACTCACACAGTTCGGTACGGTTATAAAAAAGAGCATAAATTCGGACGGCTCGCTTAAAGCTGTTACAAAAATATACCCGAAAGGAAGCCACATGTCTAATCTGGGCGTATCAAAAACAAGAGTGCTTTATTCAAAGAATGTAAATAATATGGCTATTCACCACAACAAACCCCACTACGTTCTTGATGACATATCAATAACTCTAAATAACGGAAAAAGACTAAAGAATTTACGCCCCGAAGAAGCAAGAAAATTCTTTAACGCAGCAAATATCTACAAAAATTACAGTTCATTAAAAGTTTAATTTTTTCAGATATAGTTAAACATGCAAATCTTAATCTATCCGTAC
>CALUUN010000018.1 GCA_944323995.1 Candidatus Gastranaerophilales bacterium
AAGCTCTCACCGTGCGGGTTTCGGGGTATTTAGGAGTAAAGCGTTAAGCAAAAGCACCGCGCAGAGTGCATTTGCAGGATTGGTAAAATCCAATGACAAGGGATACAACCCTCTACCACTGGGAGAGGGTGGCACGCAGTGCCGGGTGAGGGTCAAAAAGGCCGCCTTCACACTTGCGGAGGTTTTAATTACCTTGGCAATAATCGGAATAGTTGCAGCATTAACAATCCCGACACTTGTGCAGAACTTTCAAACAAGCTCATGGGATACAGCATCTGAAGTATTCCAAAGAAAACTTGAAGAATCGTTAAAGGTTATGAATGTTCAGGGAACCTTAGCAGGCTATACAACAACAGAAGCATTTGTTGATGAACTTTCTAAACATATTAAGATAACAAGAATATGCGATAACGATGATATTACAACATGCTTTGCGGATAAAGTTACATGGGGAACAGAGAATGAAGAAGTAGAGATGGCAGATGTAAAAAGAGCATCACACTTCGGACAGGATAGCTGGGGAACAAATACTGTAGGAGTACAGTTTGCAAACGGTGTTAACGGTGTAATAGCATATAATCCTACAGAAACTTGTAAACAGGATCCATATTCAAATCAAATAACAGGAACAAGCTGCTTGGCAATATTGTATGACGTAGACGGATTTAAGAATCCGAATACACAGAATAAAGATTTAAGAAGTATAAACGTATCAAGTTTAGGGGGAAGTTCATGTTCATTTGAAGTAGGCGGAATATGTTTCGGAACACTTTTCCAACCGACAGCATTAACAGCAGCAGAATGTGAAGCACAAAAAGGAGAACTCGGAATAAGTGAATGTTACTATGATCCTGATTACTGGGCAGGTGCAGTAAAAGCATGCCATGACCAAGGAAAACGACTACCAAACGACAGTGAACTAACCACCTTAGCAAATGACTTATACGGAGAAACAATCGGCGGCGGTGATGGAGAACCAGTATACGCAACCATGAATACAGATAAAGCAAGCTCATACGGCATTCCCCTCACTGACGCAGGTGGCGGAATCAGCGGCTTCACCCTGTGGTCCGGTCAGGAGACGGACGCTCGCGGCGCGCACGCTCGCGAATTCTACTCCGTGTACACGCTCTGGGGCTCGAATGGCACCAGAGACTACTCCTACCCGAACTCATGGGCGGTTTGCGTAGGTGAATAGCAGCAGACTAGCCTCTCCCCTTGTGGGAGAGGCAGAATTTCAACACGAGGAACGAGTGTTGGGAATTCGGTGAGGGGTAATTTGAGAATTTCATGCATATTTAGACCCCTCACCCGCATTTGTAGTTCACTGCGTTCACACAACTGCGGCCTCTCACCTTCACTTTGTTACGGAAGCAGGCTCACACAACTCGTTCCTCGTTGGTTCGCTTTGCTCCTCAAGGGGCGAGGCTGGTTTGCAGTAAAATTTGTCATGCTGAACTTGTTTCAGCATCTGGCAACCGTTACAGAATTGCAGGTCGGATTTACTAATCCGACAATCACTCACCGGAGTTTTAAACCTATGAAAACCCGCAATATCATGGTTAAAGCCCCCCACCCCAGCCCTCCCCCTCAAAGGGGGAGGGAGTTTCAGGCATATCATTATGGCGATTATGCGATTACTACGCAGACTGCGTCTGCTCGTAATGACAAAATAACTTATCCTGAGCGAAGCGAATGCAACGGATTTAACGACTTCTAAAAACAATGGTATCGCTTTTGGTGTGTTCGACAACGCGTTTACTGACCGAGTCGAGCAAAAAGTTTTGCATCTTTGTTTTACGGCCGGAGCCGAGTACGATTAAGTCAGCACTGATTTCTTCCGCGTATCCGATTATGCTTTTGGCGGGTGTGCCTTCAAGAATTCTGCTTTGTTTTACTTCAATATTATACCGCTCAAAGAGTTCAAGAATTTTTTTGACTGCGTGTTCTGAATATATTTCCTGCTGGGTTCTTATTGCCATCATCCAGTTGCTGTCGAGTGTTCCTTCCAAAAACAACAGGTCGGGATTTTCTGTCACCGTGCACAGGTAAACTTCTTTGCCGCTCAGATTGAGGGTTTTTATTGCCTGTTCTGTTACTGTGTATGAAGTTTCGGAGCCGTCTGTTGTGAAGAGGATTTTATTGCTCAGGTTTTTGTTTTTAGAAATATAGACCGGCAGGTCAGCTGCGTCAAGAACTTCTCTTGATACAGACCCAAGCCACCTCTGGAGTCCTTTTTTGCCGTGTGAACCCAGAATTATTAAGTCATATTCTTCTTTTTCTGCCTGATCAAGTATGCTTTCTACCGCCGCGCCGCAGAGTTTTATTTTTTTGCCCGCGGTCAAATCAAGGCTTGTGATTACTTTTTCCGCGTGTTCAAGAATAGAATCGGCCACGTTGCGGCAGCTGTTTACAAAACCGGTTTCTTCAATTATTACTTCTTCCGGCAGAAAACTCCAGTCGATTATGCATATTGCGTCAACTGTTGTTTCGGAAGTTGTCCATTTTGAAAAATTTTCTATCGCGTCATAACTTATTTTAGACCCGTCGGTGCAGAACAATACTTTCATATTTTTTCTCCTTTTTGTTTCCTAAAGTAAATTATGTTAAGGAAAATTACATCCTCTTGTACGCTAGTGTTTTTTCTGATAATATATAATTGTAATTTAGTTAGGGATTGTTTTATGCCTCCGAAGCAGAAAATTAACTTAAGAGATTATAAAGACTTAATAGAAATGATTGCAAAGGTTGAGTACCAGAAGTTCTCAAGCTCGCATCTTATTGAGCTTTCGGAGCTTATAAATATCGGTAACCATACTTTGTATATTCTCTTTAAAAACAACAATCCTGAAAGTTTTAATAACACGTACCTGTCAACAGCCATAAAATGGGCAGTGAGAAACGAAGTCAGACGCCGTTACAAGTGGTATTCTCTTAAAAATAAAAGACAAACTGAAGAAGAATACGACAACAATTTGAGGGAAGAAGTTTATAAAACAATTTTGTCGATTGACGAAATGCAAGACGCGGAAGTGCCTACGCAGATTAAATCCGAGGACAGAAACCCCGAAGAATCCATTGAGTTCTTTGAGCTTAAAAATGAAATCATGGAGTCGATGAAAAAACTTCCGCAGCGTGAAAGAGAGTTTATTGAATACAAATTTTTCAAAGAGAAAAAGCTCAGAGAGATTGCTGAGGAATTTAATATTTCACAGTCGCGGATTTCCCGCATAATTCAATCAGGGTTGGACAAAATTAAAAAAGATTTGGCAAAACAGGGGATTATTTAAATGAAAACTATATTTGAGAAAAGCAACGGTACTGATGGCATAAATTTGACGGATGATGTCATTGACCTTTCTTTTTTGAAAGATGTTGATTTACGTGAAGGTAAAACCGGTTTGCCTCAAATCGGCGAACTTGAGGTTATGAGGCATTTTAAGGAACTTTCAGACAGAAATTTCTGTATTGAAAAAGGCTTTTATCCTCTGGGGTCCTGTACAATGAAATATAACCCGAAAGTTAATGAACTTCTTGCCTCGCTTGACGGATTTGCAAATATTCACCCCCTGTCTGATGATGAAAGTTCTCAAGGCGCGCTTGAATTGATGTATAATCTTCAGGAAGCACTTAAAAAAATTACGGGCATGGATGCTGTTACTCTTCAGCCGTCTGCCGGTGCACACGGCGAATTGACCGGCATGATGATTATCAAAAAGTATTTTGATGTCAAAGGCGACTGCCGTAAAAAAGTTATAATTCCCGATTCCGCCCACGGCACAAACCCCGCAAGCGCAAAAATGTGCGGGTTTGATATTGTTGAAATAAAATCAAATGACAAAGGTCAGGTTGATATCGATGCGTTAAAATCCGTTCTTGATAAAGATGTTGCGGCGATTATGATGACTAATCCAAATACGCTCGGGATTTATGAAGAAAATGTTCTGGAAATTTCAAAATTAATGCATGAAAACGGTTCGCTCTTATATTACGACGGAGCAAATTTCAACGCGATTATGGGCTATACAAACCCGAAACTTATGGGGTTTGACGTTGTGCACTTGAACCTTCATAAAACTATGGCAACCCCGCACGGAGGAGGCGGCCCCGGCGCAGGCCCGGTCGGTGTTGTTGAAAGTTTGAAAGAGTTTTTGCCCTCTCCCATTATTGAATTTGACGGACAAAAATATTTCAGAAATTATAATATAAAACATTCAATCGGTGCCGTAAAATCTTTTTACGGAAATTTCGGCGTGCTTGTGAAGGCTTATGCGTATATTCTTATGATGGGAAAAAATCTTAAAAATGCCTCTGAAAACGCTGTTCTGAACGCAAATTATCTTAAAGAAAAACTTAAAAAATACTATGATTTGCCTTATGATGAGCCGTGCATGCATGAATTCGTGCTTTCCGGCGAAAAACAAAAACACGAAAACGGCGTTTCAACTTTAAATATCGCAAAAGCGCTCATGGATGAAAATACTCATCCGCCTACGGTTTATTTCCCGCTCATTGTCCATGAAGCAATCATGATCGAACCGACCGAATCCGAAACAAAAGAAAAAATGGATGAGTTTATTAATACTATGATAAAAATTGCAGAGGAAGCAAAAACTAATCCCGAAAAATTGATTTCGGCTCCTCATACAACTCCGGTTAAGCGTGTTGATGAAACGCTTGCGGCAAGACACCCTGATTTGAAATTTACGGAAGTTTAACTATGAAAAAAGAAAAACAAAGAAAAAAGAAAATAGCATTCCCCCACATGGGCCTTATATATGTTGCCTGGTCGGCAGCTTTGCGAAAAGTAGGTCTGGAACCTTATGTACCGCCTTATACAAGTAAAAAAACTTTATCTCTCGGTACAAAACATTCTCCGGAAGCCATCTGCCTGCCTTATAAATTAATTCTCGGTAACTTTATTGAAGCGCTTGACGGCGGCACGGATTACGTTGCAATGATTACTTCTCCGGGAATTTGCAGGCTCGGTGAATACGGCAAATGTATTCAAAATGCTCTGCACGATCTCGGGTATGATGCAAGATATATTGAACTTCAACTCTATGACGGAATTGAGGGAATGTACAGGTTTTTGCGCGAAATTACGGGCAAAAACAGACCCTTGATGTTTATTAATGCCATTGTTACCGCAATAAGAAAAGTTTTTCTGGTTGATGATCTGGAAACTAAACTTGCATATTTAAGAGCCCGCGAAATTAAGCAAGGCGACGCCGAAAAAGCCTTTGAAAGAGCTTTGAAAATCGTTGAGGCCGAAGATTCCCTGCTTAAACTTTCTAAAGCCAAAAAACGTGCCTTTGCTGAGATGGACAAAGTTAAAATTGATAAAAATAAAGAAGTCCTGTACGTTGATATAACGGGCGAAATTTATCTTGTCTGCGACCCTTTTTCCAACCAGAATATTGAAAAAGAACTCGGTCACATGGGTGTTCAGGTTCGCAAAAGTCTTACAGTAAGCAGCTTTTTAAAAGATGCAATTATTCCTAAAATGTTCAGAAAAGGCGAAACTCACCTGCAGCGTGCAAACAGGCTTGCAAAACCTTATCTTATGCGGGACATCGGGGGTGATGCTCTTGAATGTGTTTCCGACGTTGCGTATGCAAATGAACGCGGTATTGACGGTATTATTCATATAAGTCCGTTCACCTGCATGCCGGAAATTATGTCGCAGAATATTTTCCCGGCTATGCGTGAAAATTGCGAAATCCCTATTTTGCCGCTGATTATGGATGAACAAACCGGTAAAGCAGGCTATCTGACTCGTTTGGAAGCGTTTGTTGATCTTATGAAACGCAGAAAACGTAAAAAAGCTATGGAAGAAAAACAATTGAGCGGCACGGCTATTTAATTTATTTTTATATTGAGGTATATAATGTCTATGGGAAAACTTTTTCTTGATACTGTAAAAATTACTAATGATAACATAATTCTGGCTCCTCCGCTAATTTTGTTTATGTGGATTTTGGGATTGTATATTGATTTTGCAAGGCAAACTGTCAACTCTCTGCCGCTTTTCTTTTTGTCGGCTCTGACCGTGCTTGTTATGACGGCTGCATTTTTTGCCGCTTGGTTTTACATGGTTAAAAAAGCCGTTAAATTGTATCATGAAATTTTTGTTCTTGATTCTGACAGGGCAAAGGCTGTTTTGAACCTTTTGAAAAAAATTCCAGACGGTATCGGAAAATATTTTCTTTCTTATCTCGGGATGATTATTTTGTCCGTTGTTATAATAGGTATTGTAGGAATGGGTGTTTTTCATCTCGGAATGCATTTTATCGGCGGTCTGAATTTGGATCCCGCGCAGTTGAAAAATATTTTTTCTTCGGCTGTTGATATGAAGGCATTTTTGGATTCGCTCTCTTTTGAACAGCTGATAAAGCTATACAACTGGAATTTGCTCTTTCTTGCAGTGACTTCTCTGGTTTCTTTTTTCTGTATGCTCTGGATTCCGGAAATTGTTTATCAAAACAAAAATCCTCTTGCCGCACTTTTCACATCCGTGAAAAAAATATTCCAAAAACCGTGGAAAGCTGTTAAACTCTTTGTTTTTATGTCGGTTTTGAATTTTGTGCTCTCGTTTATTAATACATTTTCAATAATTAATCCGGTGTTATATTTTTTGATGATGATACTTTATTTTTATTTTCTTGTGTATCTTGTAATGCTTATATTTGTATATTATGACAGAGAATTTGAAGAAGAGTAAAATTATAGCGGTTGTGGGGCCTACCGCAAGCGGTAAAACAGCTTTTGCGGTTAATCTTGCACATCAAATTAACGGTGAAATTGTGTCGGCGGATTCAAGGCTTGTATATAAAGGGTTTGATATAGGAACAGCTAAACCGACTTTAAAAGAACGTGAAGGTATTCCGCACTATATGATTGATATTGCAGAACCCGAAACAGATTATTCGGCAGGTTTGTATTTGAAAGATGCTGAAAAAATTATAAAAGATATTTTGTTGCGCGGTAAAGTTCCGATAATCGCCGGCGGTACAGGTTTATATTTGAATATTCTCTTAATGAATTATGATCTTCCGAAAGTTGAACCCGATTATGACTTGAGAGAAAAACTGAAAAAAACTGATAATTTGTACGAAATACTATCTTCTCTTGACCCGCAGACTGCCCTTGAGATAGACCCCAATGACCGCAAAAAACTTATCCGTGCTATTGAAATAGTCAAACTGACCGGCAAGCCGCTTTCAAAGTCAAGAGGCAGAAAAGAACCTGAATACGATGTAGAATGGTTAGGTTTGAATTATCCGCGTGAAGAATTGTACGACAGAATAAACGGGCGCGTTGATTTAATGATGGAAAACGGACTTGTTGAAGAAACCGAAAAACTGCTTGAAAAACACGGCAGAATCAATAATATTTTGTATACAATAGGTTATCAGGAGATGGTATCTTATCTTGACGGCATATTGACATTGGATGAGGCTGTTGATAAACTTAAGCAAAATACGCGGCGTTATGCCAAAAGACAGCTGACCTGGTTCAGAAAAAATCCGGATATAAAATGGAATGTCTATCCTGAAAAGTTGAAAAAATAAATAAAATCTGATAATATTATAGAAAAGGGGTTGTGTAATGAATATAAATAAATTAAAGAGAGCAGGCATAATAACGGGTTCTGTTGCCGTTTTTTTATACGTGGTATTTTTGATTTTGCCTTTAATTTTGACACCTGTTTTAAACTCTTACAGCGTACAAATAGCCGCTATGATTGAGGAGGCCTCGGGGTATAAGGTTAAACTTGAAAAGCTCGGTGTTGTTACAACTCCTAAACTTACCGCAGGGATTAAAGTCGGTCATGCGGAATTTATGCTGCCGACAGGCGAAGAATTTATGGAAGCTGATGATTTCAGAGCAAAATTGTCCCTGCTGCCGCTGTTAATAGGAAGAATTGAGGCTGATTCGGTATCAATTGAGAGTATCAGCGCAAATTTACAGGTGCGGCAGGACGGAAAATTCTTGTTGGAAGAGTTTTTACCTCAGCCTGATCCTGACATGCCCGCTGAAACAACTTTGCAGCCTCTGCCTTTCGGGTTTAAACTTTCAAACAGGCTGCCGGATATTCGGGTTAATGATTATATTATTACATTTGTTGATATGGCAACAAAAAGCGAATACACACTTTCGGGGCAGGATTTGAAACTTAAGGATTTTATTCTGGATAAAAGGTTCAAGTTTTCAACCGCAGGTAATTTGACTCTTAATTCAGTTGAACAGTTTAGCTATAATGTTAAACTGTTCAATAGATTAATGCCGGAAATTTCTTTGAATGATCTGGTTTTTAATCCCCAGCCGCAGCAAAAAGCCTCTGAAGAACAGTTCGTTTTTAATATTATTGATTTGTTCAAAGCGCTCAATAAATCCGAACTGTCCGCAAATTTAGATATGGATTTAAAAACTTCGGGCTCTTTTTCTTCGCCTGAATTAGAGGGGTTTGTTAATTTAGACAAGATTTCTGTGCTTGTCGACGGAAAAAAACTTCCCGAAAGTTTTTTAACTTTAAATGCAAAAGGCCGCAATATTAAACTTGATATGAATTTGTTTTCAGGAACTGATGAAAAAACAATTCTGACAGGTAATTTCAAAACGGGGCGTCACCCTAAAGTCGATATGCAATTCAAATCGGATTTGCAATTTAACAGTCTGTTCAGACTTTTGAACAGTATTGCAAGAGCTTTCAACTATAACGATCTGGAAACCCTTACCGCAACAGGCGGTATTGACGCGGATTTTAATCTTAATTCAGATATGAAAAAAGTAAAATCGTCAGGTTATTTTAAAATTCCTGAGGCGTCTGTTAATTATAAATTATACAATGTTGTGTTAAAAAACATAAAAGCAGATGTTGATTTGAATAATATGGTAAATATTAAAGATGCTTGCGTTGAAATTCTCGGGCATCCTTTGAAAATTTACGGAACAATTCAAAACAATTCGGATACTGATTTGCATCTTACGGCTGACAAAATTCTTTTGCGCGGTTTGATTGCTGCGGCAGGGCAGGTGCAGCTGCTTAAAGAAAATAAATTTAACTCCGGAACACTTTCGCTGGACGCTTCTTTGTCCGGCAAATTATCAAAACCTGTTCCGTCTGTTAATCTGTCGCTTGATGATATTAGCGTGAAAAATCTTCCCACAAATACGAAAATAACCATGCCTGCGGCAAAATTTGTTATTAATACCGACGGCAAAAAATTCAGCGGGGATTTAACAGCGGCCAATCTTTTAATTGAAAATCCTTTTATCAATGTTTCCGCTCCCGAAACCGAGGTTGTTATCGGTGACAAAAATATTGATATCAAAAAAGCATATTTATTTTTGAATAATTCAAGAATAGATGTTACAGGAAATATTACAAACTATATCAATGATAAATTAAAGATTGATATAAAAGCCTCAGGCGCTCTTCTCGCAAACGATATTAAGACAATGCTTCCGAAAGATGTACGTAACTTTATTTCAGGAACCGGAAAAATTCCTGTTGATTTTTCAATTACGGGTAACCAAAAAATTCAGGATTTAGCTTTAAAAATAACCTCGGCTCCGGATAACTATATTGCATTTGTTGATATAGATTCCCTGAAAAACAAAAAGACAGTTATTAATTCTCATATACGTATAGCGGACGACAGCGCCAAACTTACAAATACGGGTGTTTTTGCTGATAACAACCCTGTTATATCGCTTGAAGGCTCAATAAATAATCTTTCCAAATCGCAAAAACTTAATATGCGCCTTTCTGTCCCTAAAACTCTTTCAATGAATGTACCGGGATTTAAAAATTCCTCTCTGACAGCCAGAGGCGATATTGATATATCGGGAACACTTGCAAATCCTTATCTGAAAGGGCTTATTAACATTCCTTCAATAAATCTGCCCGATATGGCATTAACAATTTCAAATCTTGTTGCAAATTTGAACGGGCCGGTTTTAAAGGGCAATGCAACCGTTCAATCGCTCAAGTCGGGAGGAATTACTGCAGAAAATATTGCAACGGAATTTCTTTTGAAAAATTACAGCGTGTTTTATTTGAATAATTTGACAGCGGATGCTTTTGACGGAAAGGTTTCCGGTAATATTTCATACGGTATTTCCGACGGTAAAATAGGTGTCAATATGAAAGGCTCCGGCATGAGTGCGGTTAAAGCGGCAGAAGGTGCTGCAGGTATTAAAAATGCACTTTCCGGAACTCTGGGATTTGACGCAAATATTGCAACCCGCGGGGTGTCAGATGTCGACATAATGAAAAATCTCACCGGTAAGGCAGTTTTTGATGTTTCAAACGGCAAATTTATGAATGTAGGGCGTTTTGACAACCTGCTTTATGCGGAAAATATCCTTGGTAATGCCATATTAAAAGCTGCGGTTACATCTGTTACAAACCTTCCGATTATTCAAAATACAGCTGAATTTAAAACTATTAACGGAGAAATGACCTTTAATAACGGATGGGCCGAAATTGCTTCAATAAAAACAAGCGGGCCTTCAATGGCTTATTATGTAACAGGCCGTTATAATCTTTTAAACGGTACAACCAATGTAATTATTCTCGGAAGGCTTGATGAAAAAGTTGTAGCGGTTCTGGGGCCGCTGGGTGAGCTTTCGGTTGAAAAGTTAACCTCCTATATTCCTAAATTCGGCACCCTTACCGGAATGCTTATTAATTCAATGACATCAGATCCGGCAAAAGAAAAAACCGAAAATATTCCTGCTTTATCATCCGGCAGTGACAACTATAAAGATTTTAAAGTTGAATTTAACGGCGGGATTGACAGCACATCTTCCGTGAAGTCTTTCAAATGGCTTTCCGAATGTGATACGTCTGCTCTGGATGTTGAAGGCGGGTTCGGCAGCGCCGCTGAATCTTTTAAAAACTCGGTAGACGCTGCAAAACAGAATTTAGAAGATACAAAACAGCAGCTTCTGGACGCAAAAGAAGGCCTGAAAAATTTATTCAAATTCTAAAGTATGCATGCAAGCACCATCAGAAGAATTGTGCCTATTTGCATTGCAGTTGCCATATTTTGTGAAAATTTGTTGTTATCGTATTTGTTTGCGCTTTTTTGGGCGCGGTAGGCACTTGAAATTCTTTGAGCACGTGTTTCGTTGTCATCATTTGAAAATTCGGTGCCGAACATTGCATTCTCAAGACGCGACAATCTGTTTTCCATTGAATCACCCTTGTAGGAGTGTCTCAAAATCGCATTTTCCACAGTCGTTATATTTGCTTTTTTAGTCGGGAAAAAACGATTTTGATTCTGCATTGCATTGTATGCGTCGTAATCAAACTGGTTGGGCGATTCATATCTTTCAAGGTGGTAATTTTTTTCAAGCTGTACCAGATCTTCGTTATCAAAAAAGTCATTTGAGGATTGTGCAATTCCGTTATTCATAAAGCTGTTCGGCTTTATTTCAGCCTTAAGTCTGTCAACACGCGATGACAGATCGTCCGTGAACTCCTGCCCGAAAGTTTCTTTTTCAAGCGCAGACAGCCTGTTTTTTATGTCTTTGTTGTTGAATTTTTGGTTAAATACTTTCATCTCAAGTTCATCAACGGCCGGATATTGAATATTTGCATCGGCAACAGGTTCTTGTTCAACCCATTCATCTTCTTCAGAGGCAAAAGTATCTTCTCTTGCTTCAATCTCCTGTCCGAGAAGATCTGCCGAAAGATCACTTCTTAATTTATTTATACGTTGTCCGACATCGCCGGAATTTCTGCTTCCGTAAACTGATTCTTCTATTCTTGCAAGTCTTGTGCTGTCGTCTTCGTTATCATATTGAAAGCCGTAGAGCACATTTTCAATTTTTCCGAGAGTTGGTGTATATGTGCTTGCAGTAGCGCTTAAATTAAACATAATAAGTAAGGTTAAAATAATTATATATTTTTGCATAATTACTCCTTACATACAGAATAGAATTGTTTATAGTTGAATTCCATTCAACATTTCTGGAGTTTGAAAAAATGCAAAAACGGGATTTTATGAGTAGTAAAAAAGCACTAAAAAATTATTTATTATTGGTCTTTATGCCTAAGCCCGTGTTGAATCCGATTCTCGGGTAAGATTTTACCGACCTGTAATCATTTTCGGAAATTTGGAGGTTCCGGTTCTTTTCGATTTCGTTGAAAAAGTCTTCCTTTTTGATAATTCTTCTTCCGTCTTTTCTGGCGGCGTTTGAGGCTTTGTCAGCGATAATTACGATTGCGCTTGTCGGAAATCCGTCTAATTTTTCTGCGATTTCGTGCAAATCTTCCGGAGCTTCAGCAAGCGGAATACCTTTCAGCCACTGCGCAAGCGTTTTATAAAGTACATCTTCGCGGGTTTGCATATCAGGCATTCCCACATAAATTTGTTCATCAAAACGGCGTTTGATAGCTTCGTCGATTATATCGTATTTGTTGGTTGCGGCGATAACTACAATATTTCTGTCGCGGGCGGTTTCTATGAGGTTTAAAAGAGTCCCCATCTGTTTTAAATCTTCGCTTGAGGCTTCTTTTCCTCTGCCTTTTGTCATACCGTCGATTTCATCTATGAGCATAAAGCAGGG
Organism: Candidatus Gastranaerophilales bacterium; assembly: GCA_944323995.1. GTDB lineage: Bacteria > Cyanobacteriota > Vampirovibrionia > Gastranaerophilales > Gastranaerophilaceae > SIG32. The sequence goes on from CALUUN010000018.1 coordinate 12,586, forward strand.
CGCTTCAATATATCTTGAGTAGTCTGCAACATAGTCAAATGCGTTTTGATAATTTATTGAGGTTGAATTTATATAGGGTGAACCTGCTTTACTTATTTTGAGTTTGAAAAGCGGCAGACCTGATTCGACAGCGAGGGCTTCGGTTACCGAAGTTTTTCCGCATCCCGGAGGACCGTATAGAAGTATTCCGCGCGGTGCCCTTTTTCCGTATTCTTCAAAATCAAGTGCGGCTTGCTGCGGATTCAAAACCGGATAAATTATTTTATCATATAAATCTTCTTTTAATTCGTCCATACCTCCGAGGCTTTCAAATCCTTTCGGAGAAAAATCATTTGGTTCAAATTTTTCTATGACGTTATTATCGGTTTTCGGTGCGGCATTTGTCTGATTTTTGTTTGTTCTTTTCTGTTCGGCCGCTCTTTTTTCCGCTTCGTTAAGTTTCTTTTTTTGTTCGGGCGTAAGCTCTTCAACTTTGCCGGCGTCGACTATTTCGGAAAGCTCGTTTGCTATTGAAAACTGCCATGGGTATTTTTCTGTGCCTTTTTTGGCAATGTTTGCGGCTTCTGATTCATAGGTATCACGCTCGATTTTTGCGTAATTCAGTTCGGGATATTTGTGTTCCACAAGGCTTGCAAGGGTAATTTTGGAGGACATAAGCGCCTGAAATAATTCATCGCTTTGAGCGCTTCCGTTTTTATCATAAATTTTCAGCATATCTTCGGTATTGTTGCAGAAAGTATTCAAATCACGGATGGTTGATGCGACATGGTCATTCTCATGTTCCAAATCAAGCCTTTTGATAAGTTTTTTGTTTAACTTTCTGTTATATCCGAAAGTGAGATTACTCTGTATTTTATTTACTTCCATATATATCCCTATGATGATATTAAATCACAATATGTAATTTTTTGCGGGTATACAGGTGTAATATTTACAATTAGTAATGATTAAGAATGCTGTTTCAATGCCTTAAGTGCTGCAAGTTCTTCCTGATAGGGGGAAATTGCGGTTATTTTTTCAATAATTTGCGGCAGTTTTTCACAGACGTAATCAATTTCTTTTTCTGTTGTAAATCTGCTTAAAGAAAATCTTATACTTCCGTGAATTGCCGTGAAAGGCACATTCATAGCTCTTAATACATGACTCGGTTCAAGGGAGCCTGAAGTGCAGGCGCTTCCCGAGCTTGCGCATATACCGAGATCGCTCATATGAAGAAGAATCAACTCACCTTCCACATATTCAAAACCGATATTTGAAGTATTCGGAACGCGGTTTGAAACACCCGTGTTCAATCTTGAATTATAAATATTTTTTAATATATTTGTTTCGAGTTTATCTCTCAGCCGTTTTACTTCGGTAAGTTCGTACTTCAATCCGTCTGTTGCAAGTTCTGCAGCTTTTGCCATACCGACAATATACGGAACGTTTTCAGTACCTGCGCGTTTGCCGCGTTCTTGATGTCCGCCGACAATCAAAGGAGTTATTAAAGTTTTTGAATTTACGTACAGGGCTCCGACACCTTTGGGCGCATGGAATTTGTGGCCGGAAATTCCGAGCAGGTCTATTCCCATCTCCTGTACATCCATCGGGATTTTGCCCGCTACCTGAACTGCGTCAACAAAGAATTTTGTTTCGGGATTTTTGGATTTGATTATTTCGGAAATTTTTTGTATCGGGAAAATTACACCTGTTTCATTGTTTGCCCACATAACGGAAACAAGTGCGGTGTCTGAATTTATAGCGGCTTCCAGCTGCTCCAGATCAATATCTCCGTTTGAATTTACACCGATATAATCAACTTTGTAGCCCTGTTTTTCAAGTGTTTGATAAAGATTCAATACACAGGGGTGTTCAACTTTTGTTGTTATGATATGTTTTTTTGCTTTGTTATAGTTTAAAACCCCTCTGATTGCGGTATTTGCGCTTTCAGAACCGCAGGAGGTGAATATTATTTCTTTTTCATCTTTTGCATTTACAAAATCTTTTATCACGCCACGGGCTTCCTTTAGCGCATTTGAGGCTTTTTTGCTGAAACCGTACATGCTGGAGGGATTTGCATATTCATCCGTTAAATACGGCATCATGGCTTCCAGAACTCTTTCATCAATTTTTGTTGTTGCATTATTGTCTAAATATATCATATTTCTATTACCTCAATATTTTCATCCATAGCTGTTTTGAGTGTCTGCTCAACAAATCTTTTTATGGTAAGAGTTGCGTTTTTGCAGGAGGAACATTTGCCGTGAAGTTTTACGTAAACTTTGTTGTCTTTGATGTCAACAAGGTTTATGTCACCGCCGTCTTTTTGAAGTTCGGGTGAAATTTGTGTTTCTATAATATTGTTTATTTTTAAAATCCGCTGTGTCGGAGAAAGTTTGTTTTCGGCTTTTTCTTTGGTGTAATAAGTGTTTATTATATCCTGAATTAAGCCTTTGCATCTTCCGCAGGCGCCGCCGGCTTTTGTGTAATTGGTTACTTCTTCAACTGTTTTGAGTCCGTTCAGTTTAATTGCTTCCCATATAAGGTTTTCAGTAACATTAAAGCATGTGCAGACAATTTTTTCAGCTTTTTCAGGTTCTCTCAAATCGTCCAGATCCTGATAATCATCACCGTAGCCTTTCAGGGCGTCTTCAAGCGCTTCATAACCCATTACGGAGCAGTGCATTTTTTCGGGCGGCAGACCGCCTAATTGATCCGCAATATCTTTGTTTGTAATTTTTCTGACTTCGTCAATTGATTTGCCGATAATCATTTCGGTTAATATACTTGAACTTGCAACGGCGGAACCGCAGCCGAACGTCTGAAATTTTGCGTCTGTTACAATGTTATTATCTATTTTTAAATATATTTTCAGCTGGTCACCGCAGGCTAAAGAACCCGCAATTCCGACAGCATCGGCATTATCAATTTTGCCTACGTTGCGCGGATTTCTGTAGTGATCCATTACTTTTTCCGAATAATCCCACATTATTTATACTCCGTTTTTTGTGTATCTCTTATAAAATTGTAGCGCAAAAATTTGCGGATTTAAACATAATTAATATAAACTTAATGTTCTAGTAATTTAATACCAGACCGTCAGGGCTTAGATGTGCTTTTGCGCCGTAGGGAAGTGTAATTTTTTCTGTATCATGCGTAATCTTAAACCCGCCGATTACCGGAATGTTTAATTTTTCGCCGATTTCAAAGAACAACTCATCCAGCCAGTTTTCGTTATCAATATCCAGAAAATCACCGAGCACAATGCCTTTTATATTTTTTGCGAATTGTTCAATATTTATTAGCTGTGTCATCATTTTGTCGATTTTGTAGACAGATTCGTTCAAGTCTTCCGCAAAGAATATAAAATCTTCCTCGGGAATAAAATCCTGACCGCAAAGTGACACAATTGTCGCAAGATTTCCGCCCCATAAAATACCGTTAGCTTCACCCGAACGGCAGAGTTTATTCGGGGCAGGTTTGTATGATAACTCATTTGATGTTACAGCATTGAAAAATGAATTAACAGTAAATTCATCAGGAGTTTCAATTCCGAAATCGCTTTGTGCGAGCGGGCCCCAGAAAGTCATAAGATTTGATTTTTTCAAAATCATGGCAGAAAGTGCCGAAATATCCGAATATCCGCAAAAAATCTTAGGATTTTTGCGAATTAAGTCGTAGTCAAGTTTTTTAATCAATCGTATTGCGCCGTAGCCGCCGCGCATGCAGATTATAGCATTTATTTTCGGGTCTGAAAAAAACCTGTGCAGTTCTTCAACTTTTTTTTCGTCAGTACCCGCAAGGTATCTGTATTCGTCAAAAACATTACTGCTCAATACAACTTTGTATCCCAGATTTTCAAAGAATTTTTGTGCGCGAAAAACATTTTCTTTATCTTCAACAGCTCCGGCGGTTGCAAGAATTCCTATTGTATCGCCTTTTTTAAGTTTTTCCGGTTTAATTAAGTTCATATATTGTCCTTTTGGAAAATCTTCTGCTATAATTATAGCATGAATGAAAAATACATACCGCTTTATCGCAAATACAGACCGCAAAAACTTGAAGAACTTGTAGGACAGGAACATATTAAAAATGCCCTGAAAAACGCGATTGAATTAAACAAAATTTCGCACGCCTACCTTTTTACCGGCCCGAGAGGAACCGGAAAAACTTCAACGGCGCGTATTTTTGCCAAATCTTTAAACTGCAAAAACGGCCCGACGATTAATCCCTGCGGTGAGTGCGAAAGCTGTGTCGATATTACAAATGCAGTGCCGATGGATGTTATTGAAATTGATGCGGCAAGCAACAGAAAAGTCGAAGATACTCAGAATATTCTGGAAAAAATTCTTTACGCGCCTGTTTACGGCAAATATAAAATTTATATTATTGATGAAGTCCATATGCTCTCAAGCACCGCATTTAATTCTTTATTAAAGACTCTCGAAGAACCGCCGGAAAATGTTATTTTTATACTTGCAACAACAGAAGTTCATAAGGTTCTGGATACCATAAAAAGCCGCTGCCAGAGGTTTGATTTCAGGCGTATAACTGTTGATGACATCGTAAAACACCTCAGGTTTATCTCTGACAAAGAAAATATAAATATAACTGATGATGCGCTTTTTACCATAGCAAAAAATTCTGCGGGCGGAATGCGCGACAGTATTGCACTTTTGGATCAATTGAGTGTTCTCGGCGGTGAAAATCCGATTACAACCGATGATATTAATCAGCTTTTGGGCAGAATATCTTTTGATGTTTTGAACAAACTCTCAAATTCAATTCTCAATTCATCTCCGCAGGAGGCTGTCGAATTTCTTGAAAATATTTATAATTCAGGCAATGAACCCGTTCAAATACTTTCAAATCTTCTTGATTATCTGAAAAATCTTTTGATTGTGAAAAATTGCCGCAGTGAAATAGTCTTTGAATTGACGCAGTTGAATGATTCTCAGATTGAATCTTTAAAGGCGCAAACAGAAAAAATTGAAACACATCAGATTGTTGCGCTGCTTGACAAATGCGCCGAATATATCAAAGAAATCAAACTTACCAACAACCCGCGGCTCTGGCTTGAGGTAAGCATTATAGATCTTGCAAATCTGGTTGAAAATACTACGCTTGCAGATTTGCAGAAAAGAATTTCACTTCTTGAAAAAGGTGCGCCGGCTGAAACTCCGCACATCTACAAAACTCCGCCGGCTCCGGTTACAAAACCTGAATTTAAACCTGAGATTAAAAAAGCAGAACCTGTTGAATCAGTGTCTATGCCGGCAAAACCCGCAGAAACAACGCCTCCTGAAAATATTCAGACTGATGATTTTGCTCCTATGCCTAAATCTCACAGTGTTGATTCCTCAGAGGATATTTCGGTTTTGTGGGGCAAATTGCTTGATAATATTACAAGTCCGCCGACAAAATCCTTATTAAAACAGTGGGCAAATCCTGTCAAACTTTCGTCTGAAAGTGTTATCATAAGCATTAACAGTGAAAATCTTTTAAAACAGTTTATAGAAGGCAATAAGCGCAATATTTTGATTGATGCTGTTAACCGGCTGTTTAATCAGGAAAATTCCAACGTTCAGGTAAGGCTTCCGAATCCTGATGACAAGACGGTAAAAGAAAGCAGTGCCCCGCGCCCAAAGTCTGAGGCGGCTGTGCCTCCGGCACCGCCGGTTGAAGATGCAGCGCCTGATGAAGAGCCGCCCTCTGAAGAAGAAGTTCAGGAAATTAAAGAAGAAGCTGCCGTAGAACGTGTTGATATGTCCATGCATTCGGATATGGTTAATATGACCGTGAAATTGTTTGACGGTAAAATTTTAGATTAAATACCAGCCGCCGTATCCCACAACGCTTGAAGAATCACCGGTTATTTGAGATGAATTTGTCAGTGCGGTTTGTACAAAATTCATGTTGTTTTCTTTTGCAAATTCAATTGCCGCGCATACCCCTACGGCACCGTCTGCCATTTCGATGTCGAGGTCTTGAATTTGTTTCCTTTCAATCATTCTTGCGGTTTGTTCGTCAAGTTTTAAGGATTCACGCTCAGGTATAAAGCGGCTCAGATTTGTTGCAATAATAAATGATGATTTTTCAAAATTTTGTCGTATAAGTCCGGTGATATTTTTGTAATCCTCGCAGCCGTACAATACAGGTGTGACAGTGCATTCAGGGAATAAATTTTTTATAATCGGGATTTGAACCGTTATTGCGCTTTCGGATTTAAAAAGTTCATTGTTTACATCAATGTTTTCGGCGGGTTTAATTTTGACGCTGCCGAGCGGTGTTGAAAAAGATTCTTCATTGCAGGTTGCAGAGCCGTAATTTTTGTTATAAAGAGCCGGTGCAATTATAATAATATTTTCTTTTAAGGGCGTGAGTCTGCTTATTGTTTCGTAGGCGATTCTGCCGGAAAACTCATATCCTGCGTGCGGAACGATGACGAGATTTGATGCGGGCGCTTTTTCGCTGTAGTACCCGTTAAAAATATTTATAAGTTCGTTAGGTTCTTCAGGATAGAATACACCCTGCGCTGTCGGTTTTATTTCCATTAATATGATTATAGCAAAACAAAATTATTTTCCAATCGGATAGTAGGTCAATAAAATATCCGGATTAAAAGTTTGAATGCCGTCGATTCGGAAATTCAGGCACTGCGAGATGTCTGTTATTTTTTGGAAATCAAAGCATGATTTTGAACTGTTGTCACCCGTGATTTTCGGGGCAATAAAATGATAAATTTTATCGGCGTATTTTAGTGTTCTGCCGCTCAGTTTCCCGCCTGATTCTACAAGTACGCTCATAATTCCGAGTTTGTAGAGTTTTTCAAATACAAATTCAAGGCTTATTTTTCCGTCTTTGACAGGAGTTTTTATAAAATTAATGTTGCCGTTTAGCCCGTCTTTTTTCTCGTTAAAAAGGTAAATTTCACCCTGTTTATATATTTGAGATTCGGGATTTGTTTTGAGTTCCCTGTCAAGAATAATTTTTTTTCTGTGAAACATTTGCGGGTTATCTGCTATAATGGTTGAAGAGCTTGTCATTATTGCATCATATCGGTTGCGGATTATTTTTACTTCAGCCCTTGCTTTTTCGGATGTAATCCATTTTGAAGATCCGGTTGATGTTGCTGTTTTGCCGTCAAGTGTGGCTGCTGTTTTTATTGCGACAAAAGTTTTTTTCTGTGTCATGTTTTTTATAAAGACTTCATTGAGCTTTTTACATTCGTCTTCCAAAACTCCGGTTGTAACATCAATTCCTGCCTCTTTCAGTTTTTTAATTCCGGATACGGCAGGATTCGGGTCAAGCATACCTATTACGACATGTTTTATTCCTTTTTCAATGATAATATCGGTGCAGGGCGGGGTTTTGCCGAAATGTGAGCACGGTTCAAGGTTTACATAGAGAGTATCACCTTCACCTTTGTTAATTTTTAAAAGCGCGTCGCGTTCCGCGTGGTTTTCGCCGTATTTATGGTGGTAACCCGTTGCAATGACGTTATCAAATTCGTCCGTGATAACACAGCCCACAAGCGGATTGGGTGAAGTCAGCCCTTCAGCTTTTTTTGCAAGTTCTATGCATTTTTCCATATACTTTTGTTGCATATTTGTATTTTATCGTAAAATGTGTTAGATTTAAAGTGTAATGTAAAGGAGTATTTTATGGTTGATATTAAGTATATCGGACACAGCGCATTTCAGATTACAAACGGTGAAAACGCCGTATTGATTGACCCGTTTGTACAAAATAATTCCAAATATGACTGGAAAAATGAACCGGTCAGAGATATTTTGTTGACACATGCTCACGGTGACCATCTGGGGCAGGCAATTGAAATAGCAAAGGATTTGGATATAGAAATTACTGCAGTACCCGAGCTTGCTGCATATTGCAGAGAACAGGGCGCAAAAGCAAAATCGGTTTCTTTAGGTGCATGGTTAAATTACAGCTGGGGACGTGCAATATTTTTACCTGCATTTCATTCAAGCTCTCTTCCTGACGGCAGATACGGCGGTTGTCCGGCAAGCATATTCTTAGATGTTGCAGGTGCAAGAATTTATCATGCCGGCGATACATGTTTAAGCGGTGAAATGAAAATTGTAAAAGAACTTTACGCTCCGCAGATTGCAATGCTTCCGATAGGCGGTAATTACACAATGGATGTTGATCATGCAGCTATCGCAGCCAAGTGGCTCGGGGTTAAAACCGTTATTCCTATGCACTACGGCACTTTCCCTGAAATAGAGGCTGATGTCGAAAGGTTTATCAAACTCGTTAATATGAACAATACCTCCGTAGGTGTTTTAAATCCTAACGAGATATAATATTGTTGAGGCGTTATGAATATTTTATTTGTTATTGACAGAATAGAACTTAAGTATTTTGAGTTCAATGATTTGGTGACTAATTTCTGGTTAATAAAAGAGTTTTTAGAGCGCGGAAATAGTGTTTTTATCACAACGATTGATAAACTGTCGTTAAAATCCGGCATTGCTTTTGCTGCAGGTTTTGATTCTTTTGTGAAAAACGGGAATATATTTTTCGACAAAGAAAAAGAATACCGGCGCAGAATTGAAGATTTTCAGCTTGTAATGTTCAGACCGGATCCGCCGGTTGATCTGGATTATATAAACGCAACTTATATTTTTGATTTTGTTGACAGAAATAAAACGGTTATTCTGAATGATACAAAAGCAATCCGTGATTTTAATGAAAAACTCCATGCTGTTTTGTTTAACGATTTGATGCCTGAAAATATCGTCACTTCGTCTAAAAACGATATAATTGAGTTTTTGAAAGAAAATAACGAGATTATCTTAAAGCCGCTGAATAAATGTTTCGGCTCGGGTGTTATGTACTTAAAAGACGGCGACAAAAACACATCAGTCATTATAAATTCCGTTACAAATAACGGTTCCAATGCTGTTATGGTTCAAAAGTATCTCCCGTCAGCCGTCTACGGCGACAAGCGGGTTTTGATAATCGGCAGTGAAGTTTATGATTATTGTGTGAGAAAATTGCCGAGCAACAACGATTTTAAATTCAATGAACATAAGGATGAATGTATTAAAAAAGATATTTTGACATCTGATGAAAAAGAAAAATTCTCCGCTCTTGCACGTGAATTGAATAATCGCGGAATTTACATGGCAGGACTTGATGTTGTTGACGGAAAAATTCTTGAGGTTAATGTGACAAGTCCCTGCTATTTTATAAGAGAAATAAACAACGCATTCAATATTAACTTTGAAAAGCAAATTGTTGACGATATATTTAAAATTGTAAATACATTGCAAAATGAAAAATATTCTTTAGCGGTTTGACCTATCCTGAAAACAATATTTGACAGGATAAAGAAGTTTTACGCTCTTGAAAACACTTCAACATCAACATCATCAAAAGTGTTAGTGTTAAAGTATGCGCAGGACGCGACCATTGCGGCATTGTCCGTGCAGTATTTCATTGCCGGTGCATTTACGCTGTAACCTTCGTTTTCAAGCGAAAATATTTTTCTCCGGATTTCAGAATTTGCGGCAACTCCGCCCGCGATTACAACCTGTTTATAGCCGCTTTGTTCAAGTGCTTTTTTAACCTTTTTAAATAAAGTTGATGAAACACATTCCTGAAAACTTGCGCAAATATCGTTTACCGGAAGTTCTTTGCCCTCAAATGATTTGACAAGCCGCAAGACAGCTGTTTTCAATCCGCTGAAGCTGAAATTATACCCTTCAACTTTTGCCTCGGGCAGTTTGAACGCATGCGGATTACCTTCTTTTGCAAGTTTATCCAAAATCGGGCCTCCCGGATACGGAAGTCCTATAAGTCTTGCAACTTTGTCATACGCTTCGCCGACTGCATCATCAATCGTCTCGCCGATAATTTCCTGCTCTGAGTAAGATTTTACGTCAATAATTTGTGTATGTCCGCCGCTTACCAGAAGCGCTATATAGGGCGGTTTTAAATCTGTGTCAATGTAGTTTGCGCAAAGGTGTGCATTAAGGTGATTGACACCGATAAACGGTTTGTCATGCACAAGCGCAAGAGTTTTTGCGGCGTTTAATCCGACAAGCAGACATCCGACAAGTCCCGGCCCGACCGTTCCCGCAAAAGCTGTTATTTGTTCCGGTGTCATACCGGCCTGCTTAAAAGCCTGATCTATTACAACGTTAATTGATTCCAGATGTTCGCGCGCCGCAATTTCAGGAATAACTCCGCCGTATTTTTCATGGGTTTTTATTTGTGACGCAACGACGTTTGAAATCACCTCGCGGCCGTTTTTTACGATTGAGCAGGCTGTTTCGTCGCAGCTTGATTCTATTGCCATAATATAGTTATCATAACCGCTCTGGGGGCCGATTGATACCGGAGTTTTTGTAAATAGTGTATTTTTAATCATTTTCATAGTAATATTGTAATACAAAGAGGAAAATAAATGCAATTTTTAGACAAAACACGTATAAAAATAATTTCAGGCCGCGGCGGAAACGGTATGGTAGCCTGGCGCAGAGAAAAATATGTCGATAAAGGCGGCCCTGCGGGAGGCGACGGCGGTTCGGGCGGCGATGTCTATTTGATTGCGGATGAAAACATGTCCACATTAATGGATTTTAAATACAAATCTGTTTTTAAAGCTGAAAGCGGCGAGAACGGAAGTATTAAAAACATGCACGGACGCTGTGCAAAAGATTTGGTAATAAAAGTTCCGGTCGGAACTGTTGTAAGAGATTTGAAATCAGGAAATGTAATTGCGGATTTGAAAGAGCATGAGCAAAAAGTTCTTGTTGCAAAAGGCGGAAGAGGCGGCAGAGGAAATGCAAGATTTGCGACCGCGCAGAAAAGAGCCCCTCAGTTTTGCGAGCCGGGAGAACCCGGAATCGAGCGCGATTTGGAACTGGAGCTTAAACTGATTGCAGATGTCGGTTTATTAGGTATGCCGAATGCGGGTAAATCCACTTTAATAAGCAGAATATCTTCCGCAAAGCCTAAAATTGCGGATTATCCGTTTACAACATTAATACCCAATCTCGGTGTGGTTAAAAAACGTTCGGGTGACGGATATGTTGTCGCGGATATCCCCGGATTAATTGAAGGCGCTTCTGAAGGAGTCGGGCTGGGGCATGACTTTCTGCGGCATATTGAGCGCTGCCGTTTTTTAGTGCATCTTGTTGATACAACGGCTGAGAATCCTGTTGATAATTACAAAATTATAAATTCTGAACTTGAAAAACATTCGGATAAACTTGCAAATCTTTATCAGATTATTGCACTGAATAAAATTGATGCAATAAACGATGAGCGCAGAAAAGAACTTTTAGACGCTTTTAAACAAATTTCAAACGATGTGTTTTTAATTTCGGCGGTCACGGGCGAAAATCTCGACAAACTTCTTGACTTTATTTCAATAAAAGTTGACGAAATCGAACCGCATCACACAGATATTGTTGTTGAAGAGGATTTGGACGCGTATAATAATGATGACAGCTATTATGAAGTTTACAAAGCCTCAAAAGATACTTTTGTTGTTGAAGGCGGCAAAATAAGACGGCTTGCTGCGGTCACCGATTCAAGAAATACCGAGCAGATTATAAGATTGCAGAATATTTTGACCGGCATGGGTGTGTTTGAAGAACTCAAAAAACAAGGCGTTAAAGACGGTGACACAATTGTAATCGGACACCTTGAAATGGAATACTGGGAAGACCAAATGTATTCTTAAATACTTGCTTTTTTTGCGTATTTCTGGTATTCTTGAACATAAAGAGGGGTATAAAATGAAGTGTTACAAAGCGAGATGGATAATAACTTCGACCGGAGAAGTTCTTGAAAACAAGGCTATTGTTGTGGATGAAGGCAAATTTGTCGATATAATTCCGATAGAAGATGCCTCAAAGTTTGATGAAAAATACGTAAAAGATCTTGGCAATGCTGTTGTAACACCGGGGTTTATTGATTTGTTTACGCAATATCAGTACACAAATCTCGGCAAAACAAATCCTTATAACCTCAAGACAAAAATCAAAAGAATTTTTCAAACAGTTGCCAGAAAATATACTTTTGCGGGTGTCAAACCCGATAATTACAGCTTGAAATGGGCAAATATTTTAAGCGATTATTTTGTTCTGGACAGGCACGAAAAAATCCAATCATTTAAAGACGGGCTTGAAGCCTCTATAAAAGCGGGCACAACATGTATTGCGCAGGTGTCAAAAGAGGATAAGTATTTTGAAATAATTAACCGTGCGCCTATCAAAAACTATATGTTTTTTGAAGTTTTTGCGGACAGTTCTGACAAAAGCAAGAAAAAGTTTAAAGAACTTCGTTCAAAAGTTGAAAACTATGTTTTTCATAAAGGTGAAAACACTCATATCGGGATTATGCTTCATTCAATTCCGGGAGTACACAAAAAACTCTGGGAACTTTTCTCAAAATATTGCAGAAAGCATAATATGCTTTTAATGACACGATTTGCGGAAGCGCAGGACGAGATTGAGTGGCTTGAACATGGTTTTTCAGATGTTGACTTGCTGCACAAGTTTATGGGATTCAGAAAGATTACGCCGTACAAACGTACGGAAAATCCCGTTGATTATCTTGAAGGGTTAAAAGTATTAACCAAAAAAGTTATAGCGGCAAATGCAAACTATGTTGAAGAAAAATATCTTAAACAGCTGGCTGATACCGGTGTAAAATTTGTTTACCAGCCGCGTTACAGTGAAGAAATCTGTAATAAAAAACTTGATTTTAATACTGTTTTAAAATACTTTGGTAAAAACTTCGGATTTTCATCGCAGAGTTTCAGAAAAGAGAAAGATTTCAGTCTGCTTAAACTTGCGGTTGAGTGTAACAGTGATAATCAGCTGGATGTAGTTGAACTTGTCAAATATTTGACTGTATATCCCGCAAAAATTCTCAGACTTGATCATTTGACGGGTACGGTAGAGATAGGCAAGGATGCGGATTTCAATGTATTCAAACTTGATGAGGGTGAGGATTACCGTGATCTTGTTAAAAAGCACATGCCGTATTCAACATATTCAAAAGGCAGAAAAATTGTTAAACGCGGAGATATAAGGTTCAGTTTATGACATTAATATGCGATAAGTTTACCGTTCACACAAAGGGTAATACCGATATTATAGATATAACAAACGATGTCAAAAATCTGGTTTACAGACATTCGCTCCAAAATGCGGTTGTGTATGTATATGTTGCCGGAAGCACGGTATCGGTAACAAATATTGAATTTGAGCCGGGGCTTCTGGTTGATTTGCCGGAGGCGCTAGATAGAATTGCTCCTGTTGATAAACCATACCACCATGATGAAACCTGGCATGACGGCAACGGATATTCTCACGTCAGAGCATCAATTGTCGGAAATTCAACGATGGTTCCTCTGCTTCAGGGGGCTTTGCAGCTGGGACAGTGGCAGCAGATAGTTCTTGTTGATTTTGACAACAAAGCAAGAACGCGAACGGTTCATGTGCAAATTTTGTATTAACTCTTTGTATAGACATTTTGCAAAAAATCATTTAAAATAAGTATATGAATAACTTTGATTTAGGACGTATGCTGATGAAATTTACAAACTCGCAGATGTTTGTAAACAGACAGGCTGCGGTTAACAATCAGCCCGCACAGTCAGCGGAGAGCCTTTTTGCACAGACAGTGAACCAGAACATTCCGGCTCAAACGGTTTCGCAGACTGTTAACTTGCAGATGAACACTCTGCACAGTATGGATATGGCGGTTTACGCAAAAGAGGTTATGCAGCTTCCGAAGAATTTGAACGAGTTAATTTTTATGCTTCAAAAAGGGCTTACGCAGGCACAGTTCAATCAAATGTTTTCACAGCATATTGCGGCGCAGAAAAACGCAATGTCGCAGATGCAGGCGCAGATTCTTGCCCAGCTGCAGGGTTTGACTACTCCGAATCAGATTCAAACTATTATCCAAACCCAGCTGGCAACCCAGCTTCAATCTTCAATAAAAAATCTTACATTGTCGCCGAACGGCATGATTGATTTGTCGCAAATTGCTCAATTGATACAGGCAAACGGTAAAGAAGCCGTTACAAAATTGATTACGGCAATGACCTCCGCATCAAAACAGGGGATAAACGACCTGACACAGATAAAAGAGATGGCGCGGTTGATTAATACGAGCATGGCTGCGGCGGCGCAAAACGATCCGGCGCAGACTTTGAAAGTTTTGATGCTTTTGTACCTGCCCTGGCTTCCGCTGGAAGAAGGTGTTGGGTTTGACCTTGATATTGAAACTTCGGATGACGATTCCGTAGAAAGCGACAGCATTTTAACAATCAGTATTTCAACCGTGAATTACGGTACTGTTTTTGCGACGCTTGTTCTGGAAACATCAAATTCCGTTCATGTTTCAATAGAATGTTCAAAAGATTTTCCGAAGGACGAACTTCTTTTGAGGCTTCAAGGTGCTGAAAAGCAGTATTCAATGAATTCCGTAATAACTTTTACCGACAGAGAGGCCAAAGCTGAAGAAGAAGTTGCAAAAGCAAAAATTAATATGTCTAAAACTACCGAAATAAACCCGTTTCTGCTTTTGATGGCGCATACCGTAATCAGACATACAATTGAAATAGATAATAATAAATCAATCGGAGTTACAAGTCATATTGACGCATAAAGTTAAATTAAGCACTTGCCAAAATTTGCAAAAAATGCTATATTAAAACAGTAGTACGACACAAGAACAACGAAAGGGGCTAAAAGTATGATGAATAGTGGATTTC
>CALUUN010000019.1 GCA_944323995.1 Candidatus Gastranaerophilales bacterium
GGGACATAATCTCCATTAGCATTGTAACCATACTGTACCCGTTGTTCTCCAATTGCTGTCGGGACATAATCTCCATTAGCATTGTAACCATACTGTACCCGTTGTTCTCCAATTGCTGTCGGGACATAATCTCCATTGGCATTGTAACCATACTGTACCTGTTGTTTTCCAATTGATGTTGGGACATAATCTCCATTAGCGTTATAACCGTACTGTACACGCTGACCGTTTATTGATGTCGGGACGTAATCACCGTTTGCATTATAGCCGTATTGAATAGAACCTGCAAAAACAGGTAATCCCAAAAAGAAAAAACTTAACAAAAATAACATTTTAAATATTTTCATAATACTAACTCCTTATTTAATAAGAAGTATAAAAGACCGCTATGTCAAAAACGGTCATAATGAAATTAATAGTAATAACCCTATAATTTTCAATATATTCTAAAACAATTGTAACAATTTTGTCATACTAACTGCAAATTAATTAAGTCTAAATTTATTTAGCCGTAAATATTCATTAAAAATATTAAAAAGTGTTAGTAATGTAAAAGGAGAGATAATGGACACATTTCTTATTTGGTTAATAATTTGTGTTATTGCATATTTGTGTAACAGTGAAAAAGATTCAGAAAAAACAACATCAAAAAAATTTAAATATACTAAAACAACAAATAAGCAGAACTATCCAAAAGATTATCCGGTCATTGAAAATAAAAAAACTATTATTCATGAGGATAAATCTTCAAATTCACAGGATAAATGGTGGGCAATCAGGCAAGAGGTACTTAAAAAATATGGATACAAATGTTCTAAATGTGGAAGTTGTAATAATGTGAATGTTCATCATAAAATTCCTTTATCAAAAGGCGGAACTAATAATATTAAAAATCTGATACCTTTATGCCGTGACTGCCATGAAAAAATTCATGGGTTTAAATTTGGAAATGAGAAAAAAGCTCCTATGGAAAATTACGGTGAACAAATACCTCCAAAAAAGAAAAATACAACGGGGTATAGAATAAATGATGCAATTGAACACGGTTATAAATTGGAAATAGAGTATATTACCCAACATTATCCATTTGAAAACGAAATAAATATAAGGACAATAAGACCTCAAGATATTAAATTGGGTTATGAAATGATGGAGGATAGCGCTTTTATAAGAAATGCTAAAAACCCAAACGAGTCGGAGTTAGTATTTATAGTTGCTTTTTGTGAGTTAAGAAATGCAATAAGATGTTTTCGTCTTGATAGAATAAAAATATTAAAAGTTATCAAGTAACATTTATTCTTAAGTGTAAATATATAAATTCTACAATATGACCATTTTTGTCGTATTTATATTTTAGAATGTAAATGTTTATTTAAGGATTTACACTAAAATATAAGGAGTTTTTATGGTAGCGGAATACTTTCAAGCAATTGAAGCATCAGATATCAATTTTAATGATGTTGGCGGGATGAATGAGTTAAAAGAAGACTAGGCTCTGGCAACACATCAATAATGGTTTTAGGTGCAACAAATGTACCATGATTTGTTGATACTGCACTCAAACGTCCTGGAAGATTTGACAAAACAATTTTCGTACCGCCGCCGGAAGTTAATGCACGTGCAAAGATTTTTGAATTATTATTAAGTGGAAAGCCTGTAGAAAACATTGACTACAAATTGCTGGCAGCAAAAACAAACAGATATTCCGCTGCTGATATTAAGGCTGTTTGCAACGCTGCAATTGATATAAAAATAAGAGAAGCATTGAAAACAGGCAAAAAAGGATTGATAAGCACCCAAGATTTGCTGCAGGCAGTTCAAAAGATTAACCCCTCAACTGTAAAATACGCTGAATACTGCAATTGGAATAGCTGCTCATTTTGTCTTTTATACCTACATTTCACAACTATAAAGTATTGATTTAATAATCCTGCTATTTAGTTTTTTTGATTTTCTTATCTTGGATTTTCCATATAAAAAATAATGAGATATAGAACATGCATATTCCACCTAATGTATATATCTCCCATAATATCGGAAAAAATAACAAACTTCCAAAATGTGCTTCTTTTAATAACGGAAAAGCAAAGCATAATATAATAACGACATCATAACCAAGAGCTAATAATAATACCGGTTTTCTGATATTTTTGTTTGTTTTCAATTCCTCCGCCACTTTAATCAATTCTGAATTAGGGAAAAATTTTTCAAATGTAACAAATAATAGGTACAAAAGAAAAATTTTTGCAAGTATGCATAATAATATAAAGCAGCTTGGAAGTATCCAGTTTGGTGATACATAACAAGTTATAAAAAAAATGAGAAACATTCCAAACATAAATATAACTAATAGGATATTAAAAAGATTTAGATAAAAATAAAAATTGAAATTTTTCATACATGAAAATCCTTCTGATTACATTTTTATCCTGTTTTTAATCTTATCCTCTATATACCAGTAAATATATAAGACAATGTAACTGCCAAATAATCCGAAAATTCCTCCCTGAATTAACTGACCATAAAAATCTCCGCTAAAGTAAGGTACACCTGTTGGATAATAACAAAAATACGCAATTACAAGAACTGTTAATTTTAAATAATTTGATTGTTTTAATTTGTGGATAAATTGAGACACCAATTTATAATTTTGGGAATTCTCTAATTTTTTATACGCAAAATGCAAAACCAACAAACGCAAAATAAGTAATAAATATATTATAATTACCAGTACTGTCAACCCGTTAAGCTGTAATACCGAAATTTCATCAGTAAATTTATGATACATTAATATTAGAATCAGACAGCCCTCCAACGGACTTGCATTTGCGAAAATATTAATAAGTAATAAACAAATTATATTTTTAAATAAATTGCGCATAGTTATTTCCCTAATCTAAATCTTACAGGTATTATAACATAATAAATTTCTTAGTTTGTTAATAGTTTGCAGTGTATAGGCGCTATTATTGAGTATTCGGGTTTCTGAATTAGGTAATTCTTCTTTATTTAACCATTTGTAGTCATATTTATCAAATAATATCCCTTTAAATTCTCCGTTTTCTATTCGTGGATTTAAGATTTATTATAACCTATTGAATAGTTTAAGTTTTTATCTTGCGCAAATGATTACAAACAGTTTTACTATCACATTTTTGTATTTTAGTTTATCTTGTGTATAATTAAAATATGTTTTATGACTTTGCTACAATTATTCTTACTTTAACATTTTATAAAATTTTAAAAATGAAAATTTTTTATAAAATAATACTAAGTGCCATTTTTTGGGTGCTTTTTATGATTTTCACTATAGTATTTGATAATATTGTATTTAATGCATATTGTACATTAACAGACCACATTGGATATAATTCGATAACAAATTTTATACGTTTGTGTGTTAGCGCCATCCCGTGGATAATACTTATTATTATACAAATAATATTGATATTCTTTTATATAAAAAACAATAAATAATTTTATTTTCTATTCATTTTTTGTAAAATATTCTTTGTGTATTGAGAATTTTTATCCCAATCGTTTAATAAATATGGAGCGTAGGGGATTCGAACCCCTGACCCCGACACTGCCAGTGTCGTGCGCTACCAACTGCGCTAACGCCCCGTTAAATTTATTCTACCATAAAAATTTTATTTAATAAACTGCAGGATGAATATTTCTGTCAGATATTAATTCACGGTAAAATATTCTTTTGCCAGTTGAATTTCATCATCATGCGTCAGTGCCGGATTTTTTAATTTTTCACGCAAAATGTAGTCAAAAATTTCCTGATATTTCGGTGAGGGTTCTATCCCGAGTTTTAACAAATCATTTCCGCTCAGAGAGATTTTTATACCGCACAGAACATCAAGATATCTTACAGCTGCGTTCATATTTTTTGCAATCCCGTATAGCAAAATACTCTCTGCAGCGAGCCCGTCAAATGCTTTATAAATTTCAAAATCTGTTTTCACACTGCCGATTGAACGGAAATCTTCAATAATTTTTCTTTCTTCTTTTGTAAACTCAAGCCGCGACAGGTCAGGCAAAAGCCCGACGTAAACCGGCCAGATGTTTTTTACCGGATATTTTTTAATTAAATTTTCAATATTAACTTCAGGCAGCTTGAATTCCGCAGGCGAAACCAGTTTATAAATCCCTTCGTTTACAAAAATTTCAAACGCGTGTTGCGAATTCAGGTTAAAAGTTTCGATAAGCTCTTTTTTAACACGCTTATACGACATGTCATAGTTTATATTTTTCAGGTAATCTTCCTGAAGATGCCTTGTGTGTTCTTCAAGTTCAAACCCGAAACGCACACGAAACTTTAATCCGCGGATAATCCTTGTCGGGTCGTCAACAAAACTCCCGTCATGTAATACACGGAGTTTTTTATTTTTTAAATCCTTCAATCCGCCGGTGTAATCAACTATTTCACCTGTTGAAACATTCATGGCAAGCGCGTTGATTGTAAAATCACGCCGCATAACATCTTCCTTTAAAGTACAGCCGATTTTTGTAACCACAGGCAAATGCCCTTTTTTCTCGTAAACTTCCGACCTTGTCGAGGCAAAATCAACCGCGCGGCCGTCAACTTCCACCCTGATTGTTCCGAATTCCGGATTCTCCTGTATTACTTTGCCGAATTTTGCGCAGTATTCAATTGCGTTGCCGATACAGGTTATGTCAATGTCAAAACTTTCGACACCGAGAAGTTTATCGCGGACAACGCCCCCGATATAATAGAGTTTATCTGAATTATCATATATTTTGATGATGTCCATCTTCCATATTTTAACGTAAAATGGTATAATAAACAAGCAGGAGAAAACAATGTTACAGGAAGCCACAAAAGCAATCAATTCAGCATTCAATAACAGTTTTATTAAAAAACTCAGCCAGTACCTTCATGACTGCGTGAGAGAAGAAGTTAAAAGCTCCACTTTCCGCAACCTGAAGGCTGATAAAGATAACAAATGGATTTTTCTGCAAGGCGAGGAACAGCTTTTTACAACAGGTGCCGAATATCTTAAACTCGACGGTTCGGACAGTAAATTGACCGAATTGATGATTCAAAGCGAACTCAGTACAAAAGATAAATACCTTATTTACGGGTACCTTTTTCTTGTCGGAAAAAGCAATAAATCAAAGAAACAAAACGAATTTCTAACCCCGCTTTTGTATGTTTCCTGCAAACTTGAAAGAAACGGTGTTAATATAAACTGTATTCCGCAGGATGAGATGTTGTCGCTTAATACCGGTGCACTTGCGGCTTTGATGAAAAAAAACGATGACGAAGATGAAGTGGATCTTTTGCTTGAAGGTATACTCGACGTGGTGCCGGATTTGCCGATTACTCAGGAAAAATTGGATATATTTTTGACAACGCTTCAGTCGGTTGTGCCGGAAATTGAAATCAGCAGCAATATAAAAGATAACGAAACCGAAGACAATATCTCGGAATCAAAAGATTTTTACAAAGAAAAAATAGACGCAGAAAATATAGACGAAATAATTGAAGAAGAAGAACGCGAAACCGCACAAAAATCTTCAATAAAACTTGAAAAAGTTGTTGTAACTTACCAGAGCGCAATTATTTTAACAAAACGCCCCTCAGTTACGGCAGGTGTTTTGCACGAACTGACGCAGATTGCCGAAAAACCGAGCGGTGTATATAGAGAAACCGCCTTGAGTATTATTAATGATGAATATATCCAGTCAAAGGAAAAATCCGTAATCATCAAGGATATGAAGGAAATAACCGATTTTTATCCGATAACTCCGCTTTCATTGAGTGATTCACAGGAAAAAGTAATAAAAAATATTGACAACAACAAATTTGTAGCAGTTCAAGGCCCTCCGGGCACCGGCAAATCACAGACTATTGTTAACCTTGTTGCGCACCTGATTGCAAACGGAAAAACAGTTCTTGTGGCCTCCCGTATGGATAAGGCGGTTGACGTCGTCGCAGACAGGCTTAATGAACTCGGAGCACCGTTTTTGGCGCTTCGGGCAGGACGTTTAAATTATCAAAAGCAGCTGAGTTTTCAGCTTCAGGATTTGTTGTCGGGTAAAGTTGACATTGACAGCGGATTTGAGGACAGCCTGCTTGTCGATACAAATGACATGAAAAACCACCTGAATCTTTTGAAAGAAACCGAACAAAAATGTGAAAATATTATAAAACTTGAACGTGAATGGCATGACCTTTCACTTGAGGTTTTGGAACACGAAAAAGCAATAGGTGAGCCGCAGTTTATTATGTCGAACCTAAAAAAAGGTGAGATAGATATGGTTTTTGGAATAATAAAAATTCTTGAAAATAATATTGAAAAAGCCGGATTTTTCGCAAACCTTGCAAACTTTACAAGCCTCAGACAATTGAAAAAAATTCTTAAACTGAAAGAGTTTGACGTTACTTATGAAAATCTTGCAAGATTAAGTGCCGAACTTGAAGTTGAGGCAATGAACTGGAAATTAAGAAAAATTGAGGCGGATATTCAAAAAACCGGAAACTTGCATATATTGACCGAACAAATTCGTCAGATGAAGAAAAAACAGAAAAATCTCGCTGTGAATATTCTCAAAAACCGCCGCAGAGAGTCTTTAAAAGGTCTTTTGCGCGATCAGATAAAACGCCAGAGGTTAATAGTTCATGCAAAATCGCTTGTTGAACGCAGAAAAAATCTTCAAAACAGAATTCTTGAAGAAGAAGATTTCAAACCGCTTCTGGAAGCATTCCCCTGCTGGTGTGTAACAACTTACGCAGTATCAGGTTCTCTTCCGATGAAACCCGGCATGTTTGATGTTGCAATTATTGACGAAGCCTCTCAATGCGATATTGCAAGCTGTTTCCCGATAATGTTCCGTGCAAAACGTGCGGTTATCGTAGGTGATGACAAACAGCTCCCGCACCTGTCGTTTTTAGAAAAAGCAAAAGAGCAGTCGTTCTTAAGTCAGTACGGTATTCCTGACAAATATCAGCTGATGTGGAGATTCAGAACAAATTCAATGTTTGATCTTGCTGATTACTATTCAATGAATTCGGTTATGCTCGACGAACATTTCAGAAGCCTGCCGCCGGTAATTGATTTTTCAAATCATGAATTTTACGGCGACAGAATAAGAGTTATGAAAAAAGATTTCGGCGGTCAAAAGGTTCTTGAGCTGGTTGAAGTTCCGGACGGCAAGGTGGATTATGATGCGACCAGAAACCTTCCCGAAGTTGAGGCTGTAATTAAAAAATTACATGAAATTGTTATAGAAGATGAGCGCAAAAACCCTGATAATCCGGTTTCTATCGGGATAATTTCACCCTTCAGAGCGCAGGTGGAGCAGCTTAAGACTTCTGTTTCAAAAGTGCTTTCGGATCATATGTTAAGAAAACATCAGATAGAAATAGGTACGGCGCATACATTCCAGGGTGATGAACGCGATATAATCCTTATGTCATGGGCATTTGCAAATAACAGTCATCCGCAGAGCGCAACGTTTTTGCAAAAACCAAACCTGTTTAACGTTGCAATTACGCGTGCAAGATATAAGGTTATAAATTTTGTATCACGTGATATAACTAATCTTCCGGAAGGGCTTTTCAGAAATTATATTTCTTATATCAAAGAATATCAAAACAAGCAGGAAGCGCTTGCAAACTTGCAAATTGATGAAAACGAATACAAAAACGCTCTTGAACGTGAAATTGCGCACGAAATGCGCGAACTCGGCCATGAAGTTGCGGCAGGGACGGATATTGCAGGACTCAGTGCGGATTTGCTTGTTGATAAAAAGTTTGTTGTGGAAATCGACGGCGTTGAGGACAGTGTTAACCCTGTTGTTTCCAATATGAAAAAACAGGCAATACTTGAGCGCTGCGGTTTCAAGGTTAAACGAATTACCTACCGCGAATGGAAATATTCACCGAAAATTTGTCTGGACAGAGTTTTGATTGAAGATTAAAAAGTTTAAAACAGGGTTAATTGATCAACTTTTTCCCTGTATTCTTTTTCAAATTTTGAATAATCAAGCAAATCTTTTTCAATTTTTGCAAGAAACGGTGATATTTCAAAATTTTCATATTTGCCGTATACAAACCGTCTTGTTGCACGGGTTAAGAACAAGCGTTCTTTTGCTCTTGTCATGCCGACATAAAGCAGGCGTCTTTCTTCTTCAATTTCTTCCGGAGTGCGGGCTTTATATAACGGAATAATTCCGTTTTCAAGCCCTGTTATAAAGACGCATTTGTATTCCAAACCTTTGGAAGAATGCAAAGTCATCAAAGCTATTCTGTCTGCGCGGGAATCAAGAGTGTCAGATTCTTTTATGAGTGATATTGCATGGATAAATTTGTTTTTATCAGGGTATTCAACAGCCAGTTTTTTGAGATAGTTAAAAACGCAGTCCTCAATTGATTCTTTATCAGCATAATTTTCAAGCTGATTTAATACAGGTTCACTGCTTGAAAGACTTTTTAATAAATCTCTGACAGGTTTTTTATCGCAGAGCATCTCATCTGATAGTTTTACATAAGGCATTCCGGATCTTTCAAGTGCTTCAATTAAAGGCTTAAGCTGAGCGGAGGTTCTGTATAAGATAGCAAAATCAGAGAATGAATAATCTTGTTTTTCGCCGGTTGTTCTGTCGGAATCAATGGAGAAAAAGCTGTGTCCGCCAATTAAATTTTCAATTGTGCTGACTGCAAATTCAGCCTCGGCTCTTTCGGTCGGTGCCGTATGGATGGTAATTTTTTCATGAGGTCTGTCACAGCATGAAATTATATTGTATGAATCTATTATTTGATTTGAGGCATTTACAATACTTTCGGCAGATCTGTAATTGTTTTTCAGGTTAATCACGGCTGCATTTTTGTAATCCTGTTTGAAGTTGTCAAAAAATTTCGGGCTTCCGCCGCGGAATCCGTATATTGCCTGATTTTGATCTCCTATTGCACAGATATTACCGTCAGATGGCACAAGAAGCCTTATCAGTTTATATTGATTTTCGTCAATGTCCTGATATTCGTCTACGGAAAGATATTTGTACCTGTCGGTGTATATCTTTAAAATATCCGGAAATTCTTCAAACAGTTTCACGGTCAAACGTATCAAATCATCAAATTCAATAAGATTTTCGGGAATTTTATCGTATAACGATTTTTCCTGTTCGCTTATAACTCCGAAATCGGCCGTTAATCCCGCTTTTTCATAATTTTCTTTCAAGATTGAAAAGCAGAGTGAATGGAAGGTGTGAATATTTATTAATTTAAATTTTTCAGGAATAAGCAGACTTAATCTTTGCCGCATTTCTTCGGCAGCGCGGCGCGTAAAAGTTATTGCAAGAAAGTTTTGAGCCGGCGCGTTTTTCTCATTTATAAGATATGCTATGCGGCGGGTCAGGACTGTTGTTTTGCCGGAGCCGGGGCCTGCAATAATCAAAATTTGGCTGTGATTATTTTCTGTTGCAAAGGTCTGATATTCGTCAAGGCCTGTTGATTTAACTGTTTTTGCCTGTTCTTTTTCTTCAAGTCCGGTTTTCAACGGTTCAAAGTGTTTTTCTGCAGGCTGTTGTATAATAGGCTCCGGAATTTTTATATCCAGTTTTAAGTTTATAAAATTTTTTTTTACAAGATCGCTGTCCTCAAAAAGCCTTATTGTGCCGTATTCTCCGTCATATCCGGCATGTTTGATTACTTTTCCCTGCCGCAGTCTTGAAATCCCTTCACCGAGAAGAGGAAAATCTTTTGACAAATCTTCAACAGGTACATTCCTTAGGATAGAAAGCTCTGAGCCGAATTTTTTAATTAATCTTTCATATTCATTAGTAACCGATTTGCTTGAAGGGCCGACGCCGAGGATTTCGGAAATTATTTCAGAAAGAGGAACAAGGCTGAAAACTTTTCCGCCGGTTTCAGGTACAAATGTACAGTCAAACGGTCTGTCCGAAAGTTCATTAACTCTGTATAAAACGCCTATTGTCAAAGGTTTTCCGCAGACGGGGCAGATGCCGTTTAGTTTTTTGGTTTCATCCGGTGTAAGACATATATTGCATTTTCTGTGTCCGTCTTCGTGGTATTTTCCTTCTTCAGGGAAAAATTCAACAGTACCTGTATAACCTTTGCCGGTTTTTAAGGCGTTCATAATGCCGTAATAATCCGGCTCTGTATCAAAAACGGTTGCTTCGCGCGCGAGTTTTGAGGGCGAATGTGCGTCTGAATTGGAAACCAGTCTGAATTTGTCGAGTTTTGACACTTTCCAATTCATTTCAGGGTCTGATGAAAGACCGGTTTCTACCGCAAAAATATAATCTGACAAGTCTTCATAGCATTCTTCTATTGAATCAAAACCTGATTTTGAACCTAAAACCGAAAACCACGGTGTCCAGATATGCGCCGGAATAATAAAGGTATCGTCGCCGGATTCCAGCACCGTTTCAAGAAGGTTTCTTGAATCAAGTCCTAAAATAGGTCTGCCGTCTGAATTTATATTGCCTATGGCATCAAGTTTCTGCCTGAAATTTTGGGCGGTATCTAAATCCGGTACAAAAACAACATGATGAACTTTTCTCGTTTTGTCGCCTTTTTTATATATTGTGGAAATTTCAACTGACAGCACAAACCGTACGGGTTCGGAGTTTTGAAAAATTTGTTTTTCTATCTCGGGTTTTAATCTGTATGCGCCGTTACCTGCAGGAATTAATTTTTCATTTATTTCTTTAAACCATGCAGGATGTGTAAAATCACCGGTGCCGATTACGCTTAAACCTTTTTTCTGCGCCCAGAGCGCCAGCTGTTCAAGATTACAGTCTTTGCTTGTTGCGCGTGAATATTTTGAATGTATGTGTAAATCAGCGTAAAAAAACATCTTTAACACTCCGTACAAAAATTTTAGCAGGAATAAAATTCCTCCGCAATTGAAATTAATAAATATTACGGCAATAAGAAGATTATTTGTCCAAAATCATTTCAAAAGCCAGATTTTCCGCAATTGTTTGGATATTCATATTCAATTTTAATTCTTGTTTTGCTTTTTCGATTGAATTTAAGTCGCTCAGCAGCTTTATTTTGAGATGTTTATTTTTCAAATTTGATTTTAAAAGATTAACCAGATAATTCTGCATCTGTACAAAAATTGTATCCGGTGCATTTTCTTTTGCAAGTTCAAGTATCTGTTCGTTAAAATCCAGAACTTCGCTGCGTTCAAGCTCAAGGTATCCGTCCAGAAGATTTTTTACGAGTTCAAAATTTTGCGGTTCCGCTTTTTTTGACGGAACGAAAAAGCACTGAGAACGCGATACAACGGTTGATATCATATCTGATATATCGTTTGTTAAAAAGAAAAAAGTGGTATTTGAAGGCGGTTCTTCAAAAGTTTTCAAAAGAGCATTTGCAGCATCGGTTGAAAAGTTTGTAGGATTCAGCCCGCAGGGTTTTCCTTCAGAATCTTTGTCGCAGAAAATTAAAACTCTGTGATAGTCAGAGGTTACGGCAAGGTCATTTTTAATCATTCTTGCCTGTGTTATTGAAAACATTGTGGCTGCCGTATCGTCGGAAGGTTTGTTATCTGTTTTTGAATAGGTTAAGACGGCCGGATGGGTATTATTTCTTATCCAGTTGCAATTGAGGCATTGACAGTTATGTGAACCGTCGGTTTTGCAGTTTAAAATTCTGGCGATTTCAAGTGCAAGTTCATACTGCGTTTCAATATCGTTTCCCCAGAAAAGTATACAGTTGGCGATTTTTCCGGTTTTAATCCCTTTT
The DNA here is from genome assembly GCA_944323995.1 of Candidatus Gastranaerophilales bacterium. Lineage (GTDB taxonomy): Bacteria > Cyanobacteriota > Vampirovibrionia > Gastranaerophilales > Gastranaerophilaceae > SIG32. The sequence continues at coordinate 11,753 of CALUUN010000019.1, forward strand.
GAAAAATAATTCGTAAGGAACGGATAATCTTTATCTAAAAAGGACATCTTCAACCTCCTTTTCGGGTGAAAGCGATTTGCCTGATTTTATTTTAATTTCCGCTTCGGTCAGGTTTTGTTTTAATTTAACAAGGTCTTTGAGGGTTGTATTTTTGAGTTTTTGCAGATTTAATTTTACGACATATTCGTGCTGTCCGGTAAGTTTTGAAAGTTCAAATGCCGAACATTTTGCGGATTTTGCCTTGAGCGTAATCCATCTTCTTATCATTGTTTGCAGCGCTGCAACAATTTCAAGCACGTATTTTTTTTCAAGGAGTTTTCTGTATTCAAGAAGCGCGCTGTCTTTTTCACCTTGCATCAAAAAATCCGAAAACGCGAATAAATCTTCATTTGATATACAGAGATTTTTGACATTTTCTTTTGTAACTTTTTTCACAGGATAGAGGAAAAGTTTAAGTTTTTCCAGCTCACCGTCAAGTTCCCGCAGGTTGTTTCCGATTTGTACAACCATAGCTGAGGCGGCTTCAGGTTCAATTTCAATATCTTTTGATTTTGCCTGTTTTTTAATCCAGTTTTCCAGTTCTGCTGTTTTGTATGTCGGGATTGAGGCAAATTCTTTTGTGTTGTATTTGGAAAGAATTTTGAAAAATTTTTTTCTGCTGTCCGGTTTTTTGCCTTCATTACGCGGATATTCAGCGGCAAAAACAATGTCGAGGTTGTCGTTGTTATCTTCAAGCGCCTGTTCTATTTGTTTGAGTTCTTTGTCGTCAAATGCGGTTTTAAAGTAGCTTTCGGCTTTTATAATGACAAGCATTTTGCCGAACATCATCGGCTGAGATCTCAAAATGGCAATGAGGTCTGCGAATTTGGGATTGTCGTAAGTTTTCAGGCTCATTTCAAGGAAACTTTTGTCAAGCCCTTTTTTGAGTTTGTTGATTTCCTGTTCTATATTAAATTCTTCATCGCCGTAGAAAAAATATACTGCCATAAACTAAGACTCAATTAATAAACTTGCGCCGATAACGCCCGCCGTATTTGCAAGTTTTGCCGGAACGATTTCGACTGCCGAACCCGCAACAACCATTGCACGTTTTTTAATAGTTTCTTTAATGGGTTCAATCAAAATATCGCCCGCATCAGCGACACCGCCTCCGATAATTATTTTTTCGGGATTAAGCAGGTTTACAACGCTTGCAAGCCCGAAACCTATGTATTCTCCGACTTTTGTAAAAATTCTTTTTGCAACCGGATCTCCCAGCTTGGCCGCTTCAGCGACAATATACGGTGTAATCTCGCCTCCGCTTGCCATTTCGCGGAATTTTGTTGATTTGCCGCCCGAGATATATTCTTCAGCCATTGCAACTATTGAAGGGCCTGATGCAAAAGCCTCCAGACATCCGTAATCTCCGCAGCCGCAAAGCGGGCCTTCATGCATTTGTAATTTTATATGACCGAGTTCGCCTGCAGCGTTTGATGCTCCGCGCACAAGTTTTCCGTTAATTACGATACCGGAGCCTATCCCTGTTCCGACAGTCATACAAATGAAGTTTTCGCAGTCTTGTCCGGCACCGAATTTCAATTCTCCGAGCGCTGCACAGTGAACATCGTTGTCAATTCTTGTCGGAATTTTAAATTCATCTTCAATAATTTTTGCAATCGGGATATTGACCCAGCCGGGAATATTCGGCGCAAGCCTTACTATACCGTTTTTGTAATCAATTTGTCCCGGAAAATCAAAACCGATTCCCTCTATATTTGTAACTCCGGTTTCGGTTATCAAATCTCTTATCGCCTGTTTGATGTTATTCACTGTATATTCATAACCCATTTCCGCACGGGTCGGAACTGAATTTGAATATAAAATATTTCCTTTATCGTTTACCAGAGCTATTTTTACGTTCGTACCGCCAACGTCTATTCCTATCCTGTTTTTTACCATAATTTTCCCCTTATTTAGCCTCAAGCACGGTGCCGTCTTTGGAATCTTTTACTATAATTCCGGCTTCATCAAGCGCAATACGGATTTTGTCCGCTATTGCCCAGTTTTTTTCTTCACGTGCTTTTTTTCTGCAGGCAAGTATTTCGTCCATATTTGCAAAATTTTCGCCGAGTGCATCACAAACATGCTGAACGGCTTTTTGCAATTCATCTTTTGATAATTCAGCCTTTTCAAAGCTGAAACCGAGGACTGACGCCAGTTTAAACAAAATCGTAAAGGCGTCTTTTTCATCTTTGTTTGCTTTGTTTGCAAGTTCAAACAGAACAGCAAGCGCCTTTGATGTGTTTAAGTCGTCGTCCATTGCTTCAACAAATTCTTTATATTCATCCGTTTTTGTTATGTCAAGATTTTCGTTAACCAGAGTGCGTTTAGCATTCATAAGCCGCTTTACGCCGGCCTGCGCCGAGGTAAGAGCTTCATCCGAAAATTCAACCGGCATTCTGTAATGGTTTGTAAGTATGAAAAATCTTATTGTATTTGCGTCGTATTTTTTCAGCAAATCATCTATTGTCAGAAAATTTCCTAAAGATTTTGACATTTTTTCTTTGTTAATGGTTACAAAACCGTTATGCAGCCAGTAATTTACGAACTTGCAGCCGTTTGCGCATTCGGATTGTGCAATTTCGTTTTCGTGGTGCGGGAAGATTAAATCCGCTCCGCCTGCGTGGATATCAATTGTTTTGCCGAGATATTTCCGGCTCATTGCGGAACATTCAATGTGCCAGCCGGGGCGTCCGACACCCCAGGGAGAATTGTAGCCGAATTTTTCGTCTTTTTTCCAGAGCGCAAAATCCAGAGGATCTTCTTTGTGTTCGCCGATTTCAATTCTTGCACCGCTTTCCAGTTTGTCTATCGGTTGTTTGGAAAGATAGCCGTATTTCGGGAATTTTTTTACTCTGAAGTATACATCTCCGTTTGCTTCATAGGCATAACCGTTTTTGATTAAATCTTTTATTATTGAAATCATTTCGCCGAGTGTTTTTGTGGCAAAAGGTTCTATGTCGGGTTTAAGGTTGTTGAGCGCCTTCATTGAGTTTTCAAACTGCTTATACCAGTATTGTGAAACTTCTTCGGGAGTTTTGTTTTCTTTTTCCGCTTTTTTAAGAATTTTGTCATCAACATCGGTTACGTTGCGGCAGTATGTTACTTCATAACCTCTGAATTTCAGATATCTATATAATACATCCCATGTAATATAACATCTTGCATGTCCCAGATGCGCACTGTCATAAACTGTCGGGCCGCATACGTACATTTTGACTTTGTTTCCCTCAATAGGTTTGAAATCTTCAACTGTATTGGTATAAGAATTGTGTAATCTCATAAATTTTTCCTCTTATCTTAATTTTACAACAAACATAAACCTTTTTGTAAATTTATTTTAAGTTAATGGCAATTTGAACTTCGCAAATTTGTTTAATAGAATATGACAGGATAACGAGGAGGATATTTTATGCCCGGAGACGGAACTGTAGTTAAACAAACAAGATTTGGTGATATAGGCGGCTATACACCGGTTACGGTAAAAAATAAAGATACAAAAGAAACTTTTGTAATCAATTTTACAAATGCAAAAGTTAAAGGAAACGAAGCCGAATGGACAATCAAAGACGGAAAAGTTTATGACAAAGACGGAAAGACTATTGAAGACAACGTAATGGAAGTAACGCGCTATCAGGCTGCATTAATCAAAGCCGCAGCACGCGGTGACGATTACAAAGGCGAACATAACTTCCTTGATAGAGAAGACTTGAACGGCGCAATATACGCGGATGTTGCAAAAGAAGAACTTCAAAAAGCAAAATCGGAATACAGGCTTAACGATATGGAAACGGGTTATGTTCCGGGTGACAACGGTGGATTTGTGCCGAGAATTGTTCCGGCTGCAGATGCAACGGAAGGCGGGGTTATCTTTGCGGAAGTTGTTAACAAAGACGGTGAAACCGGCGGCCTGACTATTGATATCAGAACTCCGGAACAGCTTGCGGATGAACAGCGCCGCGCAGAAGAAGCTGCCGAACTTTTTGACAGGGCAAACAAACCCTGGTGGAAATTCTGGTAATCAGATTTTTTCAAGCAATTCAAAAATTTTATGCACCGGTTCAATCAAATCTTGAACCGGGCATTTTTCATCCAGTTCAAGCGTAATTGTCGGGATATTTTTTTCAATTCCGCAGTATGTGCCGAAACTTCCCGGTGTCGGATATCCGATACTTTTTTCAACCGGATAATTTATTATTTCGGAAATCTTTTGCGCAATTTCTTCTGCCGGCCCGTCATAATTAACCACCTTAAACGGTGCATGGAGAGTAAGTATGAGTTCCGGCATGTATCGGTCAATTACTTCTGTCAAAAACCGTGTTTCGATTTCAGAGGCAGGATTATCCCCGCCGAAAAATTCGTTCTTTTCGGTTAACTCCCAGTTTTGGGTCGGAAAATTCCGGTTCAAATCCACTCCGTGTGAGTTTGTGCGGGAATTTAAAGCCTTTCCGTCAGGGTTCAGACACGGAATAAAAAGCAAACGGGTTGCGGAATTTCTTTTTATGTATTCGTTAATCAGAAATTCTCCCTGCGGCTCATCGCCGTGAAAAACCCCGATTACAAGTATTCTTTTGTAATCAGTATTCGCGATAAGCTGAATTGTGTTATCTGATTTTGTTTTTGTCGTTTTTATTACAGCCGGCATAAGAAGATTATATGATAAAAATAATTTTGATAAAGACTGTTCAAAAAAGGCTCAAATATTGAGCCTTTTTCAAAATACCGGTTTTACTGAAAAGAATTTATTCTTCTTCAAAGTCATATATATCGGTTTCGGTTATTTTTTCGTATTCGGCAAGAGTCACGGTATCGGGTGCCTGCGCTTTATGTTCAAGGCCTTTTTCAAGCAGTTCGGGTTGTTTTTTCACGAGTTTTTTGTCTGCGCAGACTATATCGCGGCCGATTGAAGCGCAGGAAAGCCGGATTGTTTTTTCGGTGGGTGCGCCTTTGCCGTTAATAATTTTCTGGGCATCATAGCTCGGCCAGTTGTCAGGCAGTTTGTCAATAAATGTATATTCTCCGTTTTTGTCAAGTCTTTTGCCTGTTTCATTTTCAAGAATATTTGTGACATAGGATTTCTGGCTTTCAAAATGGCACGGGAGAACTATATCTGTTCCGATAATTTCTTCAGGATCACGGTTTTCGTATTTTTTGAATACTTCTGCCGCTGCGTGAAGGTGGCCGATTTCCATAGCAAGCATTTCTTCCCAGATGAGTTTAATTCGTTTGTCTACCTCATCAACATAGCAGTTGTAGTAATTGCAGACTTCGGTGAATTCATGAACAAGCCATTTTTCAAACGGGGTTTCGGTCGGGTCTATCAAGGATTCATACATAGTAACGTGTTCTTCTTCAACGTCGCATATTTCCGCATAAGTTTTTTTCAAATCATCGTTTCCGTACATAAAGCCGTGTTCGGCGTAATAGTTATGGGTTTGCTGTTCGCCGGATACAAGTGTTAAAATATTAACTTTTGTCTGCGGCGAGGCTGTATTTTTATCGTAGTGTTTTCTGAGTCTTATGGTGTTGTCGTTGTGGTGGTTTTGCGTAGGTCTGCCGATAACGACATCGGTCATGCCCTGCAAAATATCGTCGGGGTTGTTGCCCTCGTACATATAAGCCCACTGTGCATATCTGTAAAGGTGGTCAAAATCTTCGAGAAGTCCGAAGTCAAAGGTTTCTTTAACGTAATCGTCGGGCTCGTTTTGCGCAAGCCATGCAGTCAGGTCAACCGCAACCTGTTCATATCCAAGGGTTGTATCAAGTACGGTTTGATTTACCGGCGAGAGCCAGTTTACGGTTGTTTGCTGCATATCTTCTATACGTCTGATATGTGCAAGAAGCATTTTCAAATCATTATCTTCGCATTTGCGTGCAAAACAATGTTTAAACCCCCAGGCTTCGGTTTCAATCCCGTTCATAAGAATCTGGCGGGTTCTTGTATAGCAGTCAACGTCCATTCGTTTGTAGGGACGTTTTACTATATCGTGCCAGGATTTTAACTGTTTTTCAACCGGAATACCTTTTTCTTTTAAAGCATTGAATGTCATGTTTTCTCCTTTCTATAATCCTAATGCGTGTGCAAAAAGCTCACCTGTTTTGTGGTTATAAAATCTTCCGTCATCTTTTGCAAAGAGGTTTTCCCAGTGGCTTTGGGGAGAGCCGTCAATTGAATAAGACGGATTAGTCATCATAATATGGTGGGTATTTGTGTCATATCTGAGCGGGAAAAGATCACCTGTCTGCATAAAACTCGGGAGTTTGTCGCTTGCCAGATAAAACCCGAAAAGCGCGGAATTTATTCTGTTAAGCCTTTGTTCGTAAGACAAACCGCCTTGGTTGTTGTCGTTTTCCACTTCTACTCCCGGGGCGTAATCTCTAAGATATTTGAATTTTTCGGACAGTTCTCTTACCGCATAAAAATCATCCCCCGTAATATAATCAGTTCCTGCGGTCAGTCCCATATTTCTGTATCGTTCAAAGTCGTCAGAGCTTTTTTCGCCGACAAAACTTATGTCGGTTTTGCCTGAGCGCGAGCGGATTTCGTTAAGTATATACTGCATTTGCGCGTATTCAGGCAGTGCTCCGACACCGGTGTAATTTTCCATGTCGTATCCGCCGATGTGTTTTGCGGAATCTATAAACATTGCTTCAAAACCGAGATTCATAAGTTTTACGCATTCATTTATATAAATCTCCACATGTTCGGGGTTGTTCCAGTCAAAGGTCAGATCACTTTTGTCAGGATAGCAGACCTTCATCTGGTCTGCGGAAATCACCATTCTGAAACCGGATTTTATCCCTCTGAAATGTGCAAGGTCGTTAAAGGCTTTCAATTGTTCTTCGGGAGAAATTTTTTTTGCAAGTTCAAATGATACAACATTTTCACTGTAGCCGGCGTTGAGTTTTATTCCGTAAATTGAATTTTCTTCAAACGGGCCTTTGTTGTAGCCGTCGCCGTAAATATTCGGAAAAATCTGCGAAATAATTATGCAATTTGCCCAGCTTCTGGCAGAGGGCGGAATTGCTGGAAGAATTTTTATCATGCTTAAAATCCCGCAGCAATCGCGGTTGTCATGCATTTCCGATATTGCGCGGTTATTTATTTCTATATAATTTGCTAGCCTGCCCCATCTGTCGCCGTAGTTCGGGGTTTCAATGCGGTCGGGAAATTTTTCGTAAAAAATATTACTTTCGCTAAGGGTTGCAATTGAGTTTACCGCATCTTTTACCGAACGGTCTAAAAGCTCTGAAGGAACTATGTTTGCAACCCATTTTTTACTGGTGTTTAATGCATAATAGGCATGTTTTTCGCTCCAGATATCTTTTTTGAGTTTTGTTGTGTGAGATAGGGCTTTGAGTAATTTATTTACGGCATTCATAATACATCAGGTATAAATAAAATCATAAAAAATTTCATTCCCTGATGTAATTAGCTCTGAAAGTATGCTTTTATTGGTAAAGCGGATATTTTTTGCAGAGTTTTAAAGAGCGTTCTCTCAAATTTTTCAGCCCCTGTTCGTTGTCAGATGCATAGATTGCGGAGGCAATAATTTTTGCAACTTCAACCATGTCATCTTCTTTGAATCCTCTTGTGGTGACGGCGGGTGTGCCGAGTCTTATGCCGGAAGTTACAAAAGGACTTTGAGGATCGTTCGGAACTGTATTTTTATTTGCCGTAATTCCGACCCGTTCAAGTACGTTTGCCATATCTTTCCCGGTTTTTCCGGTTCTTCTTAAGTCAAGAGTCATAAGATGGTTTTCGGTCATGCCGCCTACGATGTCCATACCTTCGTCCATCAAGCCCTTAGCAAGCGCTTTTGCGTTTTTAATAATTTGTCCCGCGTAAGTTTTAAATTCCGGCTGCATAGCTTCATGAAGCGCAACAGCTTTTGCCGCAATAATATGTTCCAAAGGCCCGCCCTGCATACCGGGGAAAATAGCCTTGTCAATGCCTGCAGCGTGTTCCGCTCTGCACATTGTAATCCCGCCTCTTGGGCCTCTTAAGGATTTGTGGGTGGTTGTTGTAACAAAATCCGCATAAGGCGCAGGTGATGGATGATACCCCGTAACTACAAGCCCTGCGATGTGTGCAATGTCCGCAAGCAGGTATGCTCCGACTTCGTCGGCGATTTCTCTGAATTTTTTGAAATCAATTATTTTTGAATAGTTGCTTGCGCCGCAGATTATCAACTTTGGCCTGTGTTCTTTAGCTTTGGCCAGAACATCGTCGTAATCAATGTTTCCGTCGGAATCAACACCATAGCTTGCAACGTCAAAATATAATCCCGAAAAATTAACCGGTGAGCCGTGCGAGAGGTGGCCTCCGTTTGATAAGTCCATTCCGAGAACTTTGTCACCCGGTTTTAAGCAATACATAAACACTGCCATATTGGCCTGTGCGCCGCTGTGAGGCTGGACATTAGCATGTTCTGTTTGAAAAAGTTCACACGCACGCTTTTGCGCTATTTCTTCTATAACGTCAACATGTTCACAGCCGTTGTAAAACCTTTTGTGAGGTTTGCCTTCGGCGTATTTGTTTGTCAAAACGCTTCCCGCAGCCTCCATTACCGCAAGTGATGTGATGTTTTCGCTCGCGATAAGTTCGATTGTTTCCTGCTGGCGCTTAAGTTCAAGCTCTATCTGTTCCGCAACTGCCGGATCAACTTTTTTGATGTGTTCTAAATGCATTGCTCCCCCTTTTTTGCTTATTATACTATGAAGTGGTTTTCTTAGCAAAATTGCAAAGGAATGTGAAGAAGGAGATAGTCTGTGCGCGGAGTAAATCCAAGACACGACTTAGCGTTTAATAAAACAAAATCAATCAAACGGATTAGAAAAAAATATTGACATAAAATGATAAATACTATATATTAAAACATATGAAAAAGATGTTAAAAAACAGAGGAGAAACCACCATGTCAGAAAACTTGATCTATAAATCAGGGGGGGGGGTAGTATATAAATCCTCTCCTGATGGCTTAATCAAAAAATTGTACGGAGCTAAAAGCTCGTTTGTAAAACCGTCAGAACGCAACGACCTTGCGATTACTACGCAGACTGCGTCTGCTCGTAATGACAGCGCACACAACCCTCTACCTTTGGGAGAGGGTGGCACGCAGTGCCGGGTGAGGGTCAAAAAGGCAGCTTTCACTCTTGCGGAAGTCCTGATAACATTAGCAATAATCGGAATTGTCGCAGCACTGACTATCCCGACACTTGTACAGAATTATCAAGAGCGTGCATGGAACACTGCATCAGAAGTATTCCAGAGAAAACTCGGCGAAGCATTAAGGGTAATGAATGTTCAAGGAACCTTAGCAGGTTATACAACAACAGAAGCATTTGTTGATGAATTATCTAAACATATTAAGATAACAAGAATATGCGAAAACGATGACATCACAACATGCTTTTCTGATACCGTAACCTGGGGTGATGAAGAAGTTGACATGTCTAAAGTTAAAAAAGCAAAAAACTTCGGACAAAACGACTGGGACACAAATACAGTAGCAGTACAATTTGCAAATGGTGTAAACGGAGTAATAGCATACAATCCCGATTGCAGACAAAACCAATTCAGTAATGATGTAATAACAGTAGGAGAAAACGGAATAAGCACAGATTGTCTTGCAATATTATATGATGTAGACGGATTTAAAAATCCGAATACAGCAGATAAAGATATTAATAGCTTAAACGTTGACAAATTAGCAAATTTATTAAAATGTTCAATAGAACTAAGTGACGGAACATGTTTCACCGCACCGTTTAAACCAACAGCATTAACTCATGCAGAATGCATAGAAAGACAATCAGAACTGGGCATAACAGATTGTAGAGATGGCGATGATGATTACTGGGGTGGCGCAGTAAAAACATGCCATGATATGGGCTCAAGTTTACCGAGTCAGGAACAGTTAGACCAATTAGCGAGAGATTTGTACCCCGGTACAACAATCTACACTGATTATACAACAAGCTACGGCGACAGAGCTAACGACCTTGCAGTATCAATGGGATTTATCTCATCTCCCGGCAATACGTTTTGGCTGTGGTCGAGTGAGGAGTACAGCAAGAACGGCGCGTGCACCCGCCACTTCTACTCCACGTACACGGGCCGGTACACCAACGGCCGCTACAGCAACTTTCAGGCGGTGTGCTTAGGTGATTAAATTTTCCAATTCCTAATTCGCGCGATTTTTCCAGAAAATCGCGCCCGCCAAGGGCACCGTGGAAAAGAAGTTACAAAATTTAATAATATTAAGTTTTGTTGAATAAAGTTAATTAAATCGTATAAAAAATCCTCCTGAAATTCAGTTATAATAATGCTTTCAACACATTTATTATAACACAAAACAGAGGAAAAAACAACCAAAAGGAGAAAAAAATGTTACAAAAATACATGAAACCGAGCGGCTGAAAACCCGCACACAGCAAGAGTTCCGGAGGGGGTGCTGTATAAAAAATCACCCGAAGGGTTTGACAATTAAATAAGGACTACAATGGCCAGGTACGACACTTTGCCTATATACAAGGCGGTATATGATTTCTTATTAAGAATAATGCGTGTGATAAGCCACTTCCCGAGAGAGTATAAATACACACTCGGCGAGCGGATTCAAAATACTGCGATTAGTATGATTGTCGCAATATACAGAGCGAATACTTCAAAAGATAAGGTTCCGTATTTGAAAGAACTCAATGAACATATCCAGATGATGTATTTGTATCTGCGTATCTCACACGATATAAAATTACTCCCGACAGAAAGATTTGCCAGTATTGTTGAGGCGATTGATGACGTATCTAATCAAGCACAAGGTTGGTTAAAAACAAATGAAAAAGTGCGAGAGCCTGCTGTGTCTACGGATTAGCAGGGAGTGCGCTTTTCATCACGTGGGAACCGGTAATCCACACGAGGGTAACCGAGATTGAGATCCAACGTAATAAAGTCCCTTTTCGGCACAACAGGTGCCCGCGACTTGCTCACTTATAATGGGAAGAGCGAAAGGTTGGGAAGATCGAAGTTGGCTTTCTTGAGTTTTATCAGGATTGGCATCAGGAGAGTTCCTATTGGCGTTTTGGCTGTGGTCGAGTGAGGAGTACAGCAAGAACAACGCGTACAACCGCAACTTCAACTCCACGAACACGAACCGGAACAACAACAACCGCAACAACAGCAACAATCAGGCGGTGTGCTTAGGTAATGAAAACCGCTTTTTCATTTTGTTTTTTGATATGACCGAACGCAACGATAATGCGATTACTGCGTCGGACTGAATCGGATTATTCGGGTTGCCGGCGGAGTAACGTCCGACCGGCACCTAACGGGCTGGGTTCGCTTCGCTCACGCGGCGCCCTGCCGAAAATCCGCCTCGTAATGACAATACTATAGTGTCATGGAGTCCTTCTATAAAAGGCACAAAAACAGCTTATCCATGGTTAGAGAAGAAGAACTCGTAAAAGATTTTACTTTAAATGATTTGTTCAAGGCTTATTTCGATTGCAGAAAAAATAAGCGTAACAAACGTTCTGCTTTGCAGTTTGAACTTAATCTTGAAAAAAATCTGCTTCAACTCTACAAAGAACTCAAAACCGGAAATTACAAAATCGGCAGGTGTATATGTTTTGTCGTTACAAAACCCAAACCCAGAGAAGTTTGGGCCGCTAATTTCAGGGACAGAATTGTGCACCATCTCGTCTATAACGCGATAAAAGACCGCTTTTACAAACGTTTTATCAAAGATACTTACAGCTGTATTCCCGGCCGCGGTACCCTGTCTGCCGCTAGAAGACTCCTGCATTTTTCCCGCGCTGCTACGAATAATTACAAAAGAAAAATGTATTTCCTAAAAGCTGATTTGTCAAACTTCTTCGTCTCAATTGACAAAGATATTCTTTTTGATTTGCTAAAACAACACGTTAAAGAAGAATGGATTCTCACTCTTTTGCAGCAGATTATCTATCACGACCCGCGGACTAATGTCTACAAAAAGTCGCCGCCGCATCTTTACAGGCTTATTCCGCCTCATAAAAGCCTCTGGAATGCCGATGAACACCACGGCCTGCCCATCGGCAACCTGACCAGCCAGTTTTTTAGTAATGTTTATCTCAACGTCCTTGACCAGTTTGTTAAACATAAGCTGCACTGCAAGTTTTACCTCAGATATGTCGATGACTTCGTTATTATTTTTGAATCCCCAAAATGCTTGAATATTTTTTTTAACTCAATTAACACCCATATCCAATTGAATCTTAAACTTAAATTGCACCCCTTGAAAAAACTTATTAATACGGTTACTCAAGGGGTTAATTTTGTGGGCTTTTTTGTCCTGCCCGAAAGAATTCTCCTCCGAAAACGTACTATTAATAAAATCCGCCATTGCATTAAAAGCTGGCGCCAAAAATATAACCCCTTCGGTCAATGTCAGCTCAAAAACTTCTTTAAATCTATGAATAGCTACTTCGGTATGATGATTAACCTTAAATCCTTTAATTTAAGGTTTTATTTTGGCCGAAATATTAATTCACTCTTCATCTTTAACGATTTTGAATTCACTAAATGCTGTATTATAAGACGGCTGTGTGCAGCGTAATTACGCCGCACAAACGGGTTCGCTTGGCTCACACGGCGCCCTGCCGAAAATCCGCCTCGTATTGACAATACGCACAACCCTCTACCTTTGGGAGAGGGTGGCACGTAGTGCCGGGTGAGGGTTTAAAGAGCAGCATAGCAGGTCGGATTTACTAATCCGACGACTTTTCACCGGAGTTTTAACCTGTGGAAACCCGCAATATCAGGGTTAAAGCCCCCCACCCCAGCCCTCCCCCTCAAGGGGGGAGGGAGTTTCAGGCATATCATAATTTGTCATGCTGAACTTGTTTCAGCATCTTGCAGCCGTTATAGAATTGTAGGTCGGATTTACTAATCCGACAACTTCTCACCGGAGTTTTAACCTACGGAAACCAGCTATATCACGATTAAAGCCCCCCACCCCGGCGGAGGGGATTTCAGGCACATATTAGCGTTTAATAAAACAAAATCAATCAAACGGATTAGAAAAAAATATTGACATAAAATGATAAATACTATATATTAAAACATATGAAAAAGATGTTAAAAAACAGAGGAGAAACCACCATGTCAGAAAACTTGATCTATAAATCAGGGGGGGGGGTAGTATATAAATCCTCTCCTGATGGCTTAATCAAAAAATTGTACGGAGCTAAAAGCTCGTTTGTAAAACCGTCAGAACGCAACGACCTTGCGATTACTACGCAGACTGCGTCTGCTCGTAATGACAGCGCACACAACCCTCTACCTTTGGGAGAGGGTGGCACGCAGTGCCGGGTGAGGGTCAAAAAGGCAGCTTTCACTCTTGCGGAAGTATTGATAACACTGGCGATTATCGGCATTGTCGCAGCACTGACAATCCCGACGTTAGTGCAGAACTTCCAATCAAGAGCATGGGATACAGCGTCAGAAGTTTTTCAAAGAAAACTTGAAGAATCATTAAAAGTAATGAATGTTCAAGGAACCTTAGCGGGCTATACAACAACGGAAGCATTTGTAGATGAACTTTCTAAACATATTAAGATAACAAGAATATGCGATAACGATGATATTACAACATGCTTTGCGGATAAAGTTACATGGGGAACAGAGAATGAAGAAGTAGAGATGGCAGATGTAAAAAGAGCATCACACTTCGGACAGGATAGCTGGGGAACAAATACTGTAGGAGTGCAGTTTGCAAACGGTGTTAACGGTGTAATTGCATATAATCCTACAGAAACTTGTAAACAGGATCCATATTCAAATCA
>CALUUN010000020.1 GCA_944323995.1 Candidatus Gastranaerophilales bacterium
CCCCCCCCATTTAGGCTGAAATCCACTATTCATCATACTTTTAGCTCCTTTCGTTGTTCTTGTGTCGTACTACTGTTTTAATATAGCATTTTTTTCTTTTTTTGGCAAGTGCTTTTTTGCTATTTTTTGATTGGTATTTTTTAAAAACAAAAATTATTTATACGCAAAATATACCGGCCTGCATATTCTCACAACCCGCTCGCTTCCATATTCTTTTTGTGATAAGATTTAGTCGAGAGGAAACAAACATGCTTAGAACAGGAATAGTAGGACTGCCGAACGTCGGCAAATCAACTTTATTTAACGCACTTACGAGTTCAAAAAACGCACAGAGCGCGAATTATCCGTTCTGCACGATTGAACCCAACGTCGGGGTTGTAACCGTGCCTGATGAAAGGCTTGAAGTGCTTGCAAAACTTTGCAAAACAGATGTAATTATCCCGACCGCAATTGAGTTTGTCGACATCGCAGGGCTTGTAAAAGGCGCCAGCAAAGGTGAAGGGTTAGGCAACCAGTTTTTGCATAATATAAGAGAAGTTGATGCCATAATTCAGGTTGTACGCTGTTTTGACGACCCGAACACAATCCACGTGGCAGGCAAAGTGAACCCGCTCGACGATATTGAAGTTATAAACACCGAACTTGCGCTGGCGGATCTTGCATCCGTTGAAAAACGTCAGGCTCGAATTTCCAAACAGGCAAAAGGCGGCGACAAAGACGCAGTTCTTGAAGATAAAGTCCTCTCTAAATTGACCGATTTGCTTTCGGAAGGCACTTTTATAAACGTAAAAGACCATTTTAACGAAGATGAAATCCCCGTTGTAAAAATGCTTAATCTGATGTCAACAAAACCTGTAATCTATGCGGCAAACGTTTCGGAATATGATTTAAAAGACGGAAACAATTACACAAAACAGGTTCAGGAATACGCTTCAAAACACAATGCAGAAGTCGTCCTGATTTCCGCCAAAATAGAAGAAGAACTCGCTGAACTCGGGCCGGAAGAGGCAAAAGAATACCTCTCTGAGCTCGGCGTTGAGGACAGCGGAATTAACCGGATGATTAAATCGGTTTATAAATTATTGAATTTAAGAACATTTATAACTGCCGGCGAAAAAGAAGTCCATGCCTGGACAATTCCTGCCGGCGCAAAAGCTCCGCAGGCTGCCGGAGTTATCCATACCGATTTTGAAAAAGGGTTTATCAGAGCTGAAATAACACCTTACAAAGATTTTGCGGAACTCGGCTCATACGTTGCCTGCAAAGAAAAAGGCGTCACCCGGCTTGAAGGAAAAGATTACGTCATTCAGGACGGAGATCTTGTCCATTTCAGATTCAGCGTTTAGACAAGCGCTTTTTCATATGCCTTTGAAACAAAATTGTACTGAGGTTTGTAATTTATTGAACCCGTGAAAGATACCTTTGATTTATCCGGCACATGATATAAAATCATTGTGCTGTCGGTGATTGTTACGGGTGATTTGTTGTCGTGATGTTCAAGAGCGTAGAATTGTCCGCCTTTGCCGTCATTATATTTATGAACATAGTAAACATCATCCGGATTGTTTGCGTTAATAAATTTTGCACCTTCAATAAGCCCACCTTTAATCCCGATATTATTGCCTTCTCCGTCAAGATAAATGCGGTTTTCGTTGAGGTAAACCGTTTTCGGCGAATAATATTTTTCCGGATCATGGTTAATTCCTGCGGCGTTAAACAGAACTACAGCCATTTTTCCGTCGGTATTCTGTCTTAAAATTGCGGAAACTGCCGTCTTTTCACCGTCATCCGCAGATGCCTGCTGCAGAGGAAGCGTAAATGGCGCACCGTTATTCAAAGCATCAAGCTCGGAACGTGACCTTAAGCTCATAATCTCGTTCAATTCGTTATAATGTTTTGCAACAAACTCTTTTGACGGGTCTTTGAGCCATTCGTTATGAAGATAGTTTCTGTTTTGGAGATAAATATTTTTTGTTTTTTCTTCATAACCTGTTGCACCGAGATCATCGCCTGCAAATATGGTCGGTTTGCCCGGAAGTGCAACAAGATATTTCATTATTCCGAGAAGTTTGGAAAACGCAGGATCAACCGTTTTTTCAAACATAAGATCGCTTATTTGTTTCACATCTTTTTCGCTTAACGGAAGTTTTTCGTCAAAAATTCTGTTATACTCGTATTTCATCTGGTTCATAACAGCTTCTATTGTAATGTCAAACGGTTTTACGCCGAACGCGTCCGCATCAAAGTTTTTGCCGAGATATTCACCTTTTGCAAGCCGTACTATTGCTTTTATGCCGGCTTTATAGATGTTGTCTTTATGGCTGCGCAGGGTTTCATTATCTTTGCTCAAATCTTCAAGCGATCTGCCGAAACTGCTTATCATAGCATCCGCCATCGCAAGCGCTTTCGGGCTTACTCTTGAAAAATCGTAATTGTTTACAGCTTCCGGATTTATGTGCTGATTAAATTTATCCTCCAAAATTCGATAGGCGCGTTCGCGGTATTCGTAATTTTTAGGATCCCGCAAATCAGCATAAAACATACCCATATCCAATGCCAGACAATGCAGTGCACGGGGTTTGTCATGGTTATCCACAAATGTATAAGAATATATTAATGAATTGAGATTTGAAGATCTGAGGTAATTATCTTTGCCTATCATTTTTTCAAAAACGGCTGACGGCAATGTTGAAAGGTCGGTTTCTGTTCCGTCTTCAAAACTTTTGCCGAAAATTTTTGCAACATCAGTAAAGAAATATCTGTAGTTTGCAATAGCTGTCAGACCGGTTTCGTTGAGAAGTTTTCTTCTTATGTCAACATCATCTTTATATTTTGCGGAATTTGCACCGTTGCCTGTTTCATGAAGTTTGGCTTCGTCAGTAACTTCCGCAACCAGATATGCGTTAGGATTAATTTTAAGGATATTATCGTTGAATTTTTTCCAGAACTCATTTACATTTTTCCATGTGTAATCAAAGTCGGTATTTCCGTTTCTCAAAGCATCAATATCCGCAATATCTTTTGTTGCGTCAATTCTCCAATCCAGGCCTGCCTGTGAACGGTCGATAATCATATCCGCAAGTGTAAAACTGTGGATATTTGTTCCTGCAATGGATTTTGCAATAGCATCTGCAAGAAGTTTTTTATCTTCGGAGCTTATTTTGCCGATACCTGAACGGATTGCGGAAATAAGACTAAGGGCTTCATCTTCCGGCGATGCTGCGTGAATTCCGAGAGTCTGCAAATGTATATCTTTCAACTCTTTATAATCATACCCGATTTCACCGGTTTTTTCATTGACAAAAACTTCCGCCTCGGGATTAATTGCTTTTATCACAGCAAATTTTGCAATTTCAGCAGTTAAAATCGGAAGAACATACTTGCCGTATAAAGATGTATTCACGCCGGAAGATAATCTTTGTGACGGAGCAAGCTGCTTTTGCACCATATCAAGAACGCTTACCGCAAAATTTGTCATCTCTTTATCGTACATCTTTTGCGTTTTTTCGTAAGCATTTCTGTATTCATCCGACAATTGAGGATTTCCCATTTTGTACAAATCGTATTTTGAAACCCCGATTTCATCTTCGTGGGCGGCTCTTTTTGAAATGTACGGAGATGCAAATGCGGAAACTATATTGTCACCGAGTTCTATTGAATCAAGCGGGAAATTCATAAGCCCCATTTTAACCTGATCGTAATACGAATCAGTTGAAAGAACTCTGTCGGTTTCGTATTGTCCCGTCAGTACGTTTTTCACGATTTCTTTGTTTAAATTGGCATTTAGTCTTATGGGGAATACGCCGTCATAAATTTTGTCAATGATTTGCGAATAAACTTTGTCTGGGTTATTTTGTTCAAGATTTCGGAGATTTTGTGCTATATAGAGGGTTAAAATATCTCTTGTTTTTTGCGTCCAATAAGCACCCGAAGATATAACGTAATCCTGCACTTCTATATTACTGCGTCTTAATTTTTCAATTTTACGCGCTTTTTCCTCGGGAGTTAAGTTTTTCATATCTTCGGTTGTCGCATGAGAATAGACGTAATTAAGTTTTGCGATATCCGGGTTTGCATCCCATGTTTCAAAACCGCTTTCAAATTTTTCTTCCAGCTCAAAATTCTCAAATTTTGTCAAAAACCTTGTGCCTTCAATGCTATCCATCTGAATATAATTTTTGTGCTTTTTGTTATATTCGTTGAGGTTTTTGATGTTGTTGTTATAAGTTTCCGGATTGATTTCAAACGAATAATTGATAATGGTATCGTTGTGAGTATTTATTTCGTAAGGATTTTTTGTATTAAGTTTGTCATAAGATTCAATCAGCCTGCTTGTATCATATTTTTGTTCATCACTTACTAGTCTTGAATCAAATACTTGAACATAAGTAGGTTTGCTTGAATCGTAATCACCGTTTCTTGAAATTTTTATTACACCGTTATGGCCTTGAATGTAAGTGTAGGGCGAGTTAACGATTTTGTGGGACACAAACTCCTGATTTTTGCCGAATACACCCAGAGTAAGCGGGCCGCTTTGAAGTCCGGGAGCTTTGAACCAGTTAATATAAGGAGATTTGTCGCCCCATTTGAGAACATTTGAAAAATGAATACCTTCAAGGCCTTCGTTTACAAAGGCACCGTCAGATACAAAGTTCAAGCCTTTCGCAAACATTTTGCGCTGAAGTGAAGCATAGTTATTAATATTGCCGAGCGACTGCGCCATTTGCATACAGTTTTTGTTCCAGTAAGCATGAGGTGATAAACTGTCATCTGTAAATAAAGGCAGTGAAATTATTCCGGAATAACCGTCAAATTCACCGTTATCAATAGCTTTTTCCAAACCGGCAAGGGTTCCGCCGATTTTATTTGAAAAATGTTTGTAAGATTTCATTGCTTTTTTCAAAATTGCATCGTCTTTTATTATGTAATCTTTTGCAAACATATCCGTGTTATAGATATAACCGGCTTTGAAATTATCAAGCGAAACAAGTTTCATTGAACCGCCATGGGTAAGGTTTGAACCGCTTTGGGTTACAATGTTGTATATTTCGTGGGCGCCTTTTGATGTGTTATCTACGACATCACCGGCGTCGACGCAATACTGCGGAGTGTTTGTGCCTTTTTTAACAAGTTTGTAATGGTATGCAAAAGGAGTATCGCTCGGGATAAAATAGGAGGATGAAATATCCACGACATTTTTGCCGTCTTTTAATTTCAGCATGCCGTTAAGAGTATCAAGATTCGGTATAATATCGGTTATAACATAATTGCCGTCAACATCCCGTTTTACGTTAAAAAGCTCCAGATAACAGTCATATTCATTTTCGTCAAACGGAAAATTAAATTCGTAATTTTTAAATCCGTAATTATCCTTTACGGGTCTGTAGCCCCCGAAAGTTACTTTTGAAAAATTCCTGTCAATTGAATTTACCTTCACAAAACACTCCTTATCACTTTGATTATAATGAGAGTAAAACTTTATTTTTGCCCCGGTGCAGGCATTTATTAAGAAAATTTTACATAGATTTGTTTTAATATGACTATTTCATATTTATAGATTATAATTAAAGCGTGTAGAAAATACAATTGTTTTGGAGAAAATTAATGCTGATGACAGAAATAAAATACGATATCAAAGACATTAACCTTGCAGAACAAGGCAAAAACCAGATTGAATGGGCATTTAAAGACATGCCTGTATTAACAAAAATACAGAAAAGATTTATTGAAGAGCAGCCGTTCAAAGGATTGAAACTTTCGGCCTGTTCGCATGTAACAAAAGAAACCGCTGCATTGTGTATAGTTTTGAAATCAGGCGGGGCGGACGCGGTTCTTGTTGCGTCAAACCCTCTGTCAACTCAGGATGATGTTGCGGCAGCGCTTGTAAAATACTACGGAATCCCTGTATTTGCAATCGCTGGCGAAAATACTGAAACTTACAAAAGACATATTCAGGAAGCAATAAACCATGAACCTGACTTAATAATAGAAGACGGATGCGATCTTGTTTCAACATTGCATATAGAACGTCCTGATTTAGCGGACAGAATAATCGGTTCAACCGAAGAAACAACAACCGGTATAATAAGACTTCAGGCAATGGAAGCCGAAGGCAAATTGAGATTTCCGGCAGTCGGAGTAAATACAAGTTTAACCAAACACCTTTATGATAACAGATACGGTACAGGCCAGAGTTCAATGGACGGCATAATCCGCGCAACAAATATTCTTATTGCAGGGAAAACAGTTGTAATTTCAGGTTACGGCTGGTGCGGACGCGGCTGTGCATTGCGGGCAAAAGCGCTCGGTGCTAACGTAATTGTTTGCGAAGTTGATCCGTTAAAAGCGCTTGAAGCAGCTATGGAAGGTTACAGAGTAATGCCGATTGCAAAAGCTGCGCTTGAAGGTGATATATTCCTGACAGTTACCGGCGACAAACACGTGGTTGACGTAAAACATTTATTGACAATGAAAGACGGAGCCTTTGTTGCAAACGCAGGCCACTTTGACTGGGAAGTCAACGTAAGCGGACTTAAAGAATTTACGACCGAAATTAAACAAATCAGACCTGATTTACAGGAATACAAATTAAACAACGGCAAATCAATTTACGTATTATCAGAGGGCAGACTCGTAAACCTTGCGGCAGCGGAAGGACACCCCTCAAGCGTAATGGATATGAGCTTTGCAAATCAGGCGCTCGGTATGGAATTTATTGTTAAAAACAGAGGAAAACTCGAAAATAAATTATACACACTCCCGCACGAAGTTGATGTCAAAATTGCGGAACTTAAACTTCAGGCAATGGGGATTGAAATTGATACTCTGACTCCTGAACAGGAAGAATACCTGCACAGTTGGAAATTGTAGTAAAAAAGACCTCATAAGAGGTCTTTTTTATGCTGATCTGTAATGCGATTTTTCTAACGCGTTCATTTTGTTAAACTTTGTTTTAAGTAAAACAATAACGGTCTGGTTATTAAAATATCTTTAATTGAATAAGTTAAATAAATCTCTACTGAATTTACAAGTAATTTACTTTGAGTTTTCGTTATTTCATTCAGTAACAGAATATTATAATCATCAAGGCATGAAGAATTCCTTTTCTCGCAATTATTAAATATTTTGATAATATTTGCTGAAACTGAAAAGATATTTGCAAATTTCTCTTTAGCTGTGGTCATAAGTGCAATTTTTCTTTGGTTATCTATTTGAGGTACAGGTATTTGCTTTATATTTTCAGATAATTCAAAACACGCATCAATTCGTTTATTAAGACTTTTTTTGTCAAAACTTACTTCAGAATTCGTATAATTGTCATCAACAAATGCTTTTAAAATTTTATCCAAATTTTTGGTGCATGAAGTGTCATTTTTTATTACGGAATTTATTTCATGTCCGAATTTATGAATTTTTTCGTAATCTTCACCGTTAATTTTTTCATCAATTATTTGAACAATAAGTAATGCCAAATATGCAATAAATATTATGCACAATATAATTAAGAGTGTCTTTTTCATGCCTGCTCCTTTGGGGTTTAATTATACAATTACATTTTAGCTTGTGTCAATTTTATTCATAATATACCTTTTTTGTTATACTTTTTTATTATAAACTATTGCAAAAACAGGCGCAATTCCGTATTTCTACGTAAGTAATACTACGTAGATTAAACAGGCAAAGCGTAGCCTTAAAATACTCCTTAATTTATGTTTATATCCAAATTTTTTGAGTAATTATGTTTAAACCAAAACAGAAGAGGACGTGCGAAAAAAATATGCTTAATTGAATATCTGAGCGAAAGTTGAAGAGATGAATACAAGAACTCACCATAAGCCCACAGCTGATTTGGCGTTTCATCATAATTTGCCATGCAGGAAGAATTTCTTGCAGGACAATTATTATAAACTCTAAAATAATTTGTGTAATTATTTAGAGTTAACACCGAACTCTTCTTCAATGCTTCAGCTAAATCGTGTTTTCGCTTTGATTTTAAGTCAGGAACTTCGACACTATCTATTTGTCTGATAAGTTCTTTACACGATTCAATACGTCTTTTAAAAGAATTTTCATCCATTGCCACATTCGGATTTGTATAGTCATCGTAAAACATCATCTTAAAAACGTCGTCTGAATTTTGCGTGCAGTAACTGTCACTTTTGATAATTGAACTTATATCTGTTGTGAACCTGTGAATTTTTTCGTAATCTTCGCCGTTAACTTTTTCATCAATTATTTGAATAACAAATAATAGCAAATATACAATAAATATTATGCTCAATGTAATTAAGAATGTCTTTTTCATGCCTGCTCCTTTTAGGTTATATAATAGTTTTTATGTCAAGCATTCAACCTATTTATCAGCAATACGATTTTCAAGTTTTTTGTTATGCATTACGGAAGAAATAAACGCCGCCGCAATAAAACCGAATCCGATAAGACCTGTCACAACTTCCGGAACTTCTTTAACGGTCGAAATAAACATAATTGCTGCCAAAGCCCCGATTGCCCAGTGTGCTCCGTGTTCAAGATAAATAAACCGTGCAAGCGTTTTCTTTTCAACAAGCATTATTGTCAAAGATCTTACAAACATTGCACCAATTGCAAGCCCGATGGTAATTATTATAATATCCTTGCTCAATGCAAAAGCACCCAGAACCCCGTCCAGAGAAAATGACGCATCAATTAATTCAAGATATATAAAGCTGACAAGTCCGGTACATTTGGCACCTTCAGCGCATTTTGCAAGACGCATTTGTTCATGATGTTCAAGATAATGAGTAAGACCGTCTATTATTAAGTAAACCAAAATTCCGGACAAACCCGAAATAACCACGCTTAACTTTTGTTCCGCCGGTACAATATCATACAAGATAAGTAAAATCAACATTGACAAAATAGTTTCAATGCTTTTTACATGATCCAAATGAGCAAGCGGCTCTTCTATTTTTTTAATCCAGTGTACATCTTTTTTGTGGTTGAAAAAATAATGCAAAAACAGCATCATCAAAAACATTCCGCCGAAAGCAACAATAGGCGCATGCGTCTGATGCAGGTAATACGCATATTTATCAACATTGGTAAGCGCAATTTTTGTAACTTCAAGCATACTTAATTTAGCAAAAATCGCAACTACTAAAATCGGAAACAAAAACCTCATCCCGAATACGGCAATCGCAATCCCCCAGGTTAAAAACCTGTGACGCCAGACCGGAGTCATTTTTTCCAGCTTCATTGCATTCACAACAGCATTATCAAACGACAAACTGACTTCCAAAATCCCCAGTACAACTGCAATAAAAACGCAAAGCCAGCCCGTTCCGGGGTGTACATGCTCACCCCAAAAATACGCGCCCAAAAGCCCTGCCGCCGTCACTATATATGAACCCGTAAAATAATTCATCAAATTAATCTCCTCAAAACTATTTATACCATAAAAATTAATACCTTGTCCAGTAAAATTCCCTTGTAAAAATATCTTGACGTGCAATAATATTATCGGAAGGGACGACATGTCAAACACACTTGCATACTTATTAGACGGGAAAATTTATATAAATTTAACCAACAGATGTACTAATTCGTGTATTTTTTGCCTGAGAAACGATAAGGACGACGTTTGCGGCAAAAACATGTGGCTTGACAGTGAAAATTTCACGGCACAGGATGTAATTAACCAGTTTGAAGAAATACGTCCCTCGGCTAAAAATAATACCGAAGTAACATTTTGCGGCTACGGCGAACCGCTGTTAAAACTTGATGTGTTGAAAGAAGTTGCAAAATACATTAAAGGAAAATACCCCGAAACAAAACTCCGAATAAATACAAACGGACACGCGAATTTCGTTTACAAAAGAAATGTATGCGAAGAATTAAAAGACTTGATTGATACAATCTCGGT
The DNA here is from genome assembly GCA_944323995.1 of Candidatus Gastranaerophilales bacterium. Lineage (GTDB taxonomy): Bacteria > Cyanobacteriota > Vampirovibrionia > Gastranaerophilales > Gastranaerophilaceae > SIG32. Next base: position 9,902 of record CALUUN010000020.1, read on the forward strand.
AAGCCTTAACGGAAAATCGGAAGAAGAATATAACGAACTTTCAAAACCGTCATTTAAGGGTGCTTATGATGAGGTAAAAAAATTCATAAAAGCCTCCTCGGATGCCGGCATAAACACAGTCGCAACAATAGTTGAAGGCTACAAAGGCAGACATCTGGATATTGAAGCCTGCAAAAAAATTGCGCAAAATTCAGGTGCAGCCCTGCGGGTTCGCGAATGGATTGAAAACGGCTATTCATAGTAACTTTGATATATATAATAAATAAAAGAAAGGACCAAACAATGAGCAGCAATTTAGACAAAATCATGAAACCGAAATCAATAGCGGTAATCGGTGCGTCAACAAAAGAACATACCATCGGTTCCGATTTGATGAAAAGATTACAGGAATACAAATTTAACGGAAAAATCTATCCCGTTAACCCGAAAGGCGGCGTAATCGAAGGACTTCAGGCATATACAAGTGTTTTGGAAATCCCCGGCGAAGTTGACCTTGCAATTATAGTTGTAAATGCAAAATTCGTACTTGATACAATTGACCAGTGTCATCAAAAAGGCATTAAAGGACTTTGCATAATCACAGCCGGCTTTAAAGAAACCGGCGCGGAAGGTGCGGAAGCCGAAAAACAACTGCTTGCAAAAGTCAGAGAATACGGCATGAGATGTGTAGGCCCGAACTGCTTAGGCGTTGTAAACACTCACCCCGATATCAGAATGGACGGATGTTTTGCGGAATCTTTGCCGGAGAGAGGAAATATCGGCTTTGTATCACAGTCAGGTGCTCTCGGCGGCGGTATTTTGAATATTTTAAAAGACTTAAACCTTGGTTTTGCTCAATTTATTTCAATCGGCAACCAGGCAGATGTTAACGCAGAAACAGCTATGGAATACTGGGAAAACGAAGATGACGTTGAACAAATTCTTCTTTATATGGAATCAATTCAAAATCCTTCCAATTTCAAGAACTTAGCATCAAGAATTTCAAAGAAAAAACCTATTCTTGCATTAAAAGCCGGCAGATCAGCAGCAGGTGCCTCAGCCGCATCATCACACACAGGCTCATTAGCAGGTGCGGATAAAGCTGCAAACGCTCTTTTGCAGCAATCAGGCGTAATCAGAGAATACTCATTGAAAAACCTGTTTGCAACAGCAAAAGTTTTTGCAAACTGCCCGATACCTAAAGGCGACAGAGTAGCAATCATCACAAACTCAGGCGGCCCCGGAATTATGGCAACCGACGCGGTTTGCGAATACGGCATGCAGATGGCTAAAATTTCGGATGCGACAAAAGAAAAATTGAGAAGTTTCTTACCTTCTGCCGCATCAGTTAAAAACCCGATAGACATGATTGCATCAGCTCCTATTGAACACTACAAACAAACTCTTGAAACAGTTATCGCTGATGAAAATGTTGATATGATTATGGTAATTTACCTTCCGTTCTTAGGCTTAAAAGACATTGACGTTGCAAAAGCGGTTATGGAAATCAAAGCGCAATATCCGCACAAACCGGTTATCGGCGTATTTATGACCAAGAACGAATTCTTCACAAAACTTTCCGATATGGAAGTTAACATGCCGTTCTTTATGTACGCGGAAGAAGCTGCAGACGGATTTAACAGATTAAATCAACAAAGAAAATGGATGGAAAGACCTCAAGGTAAAGTTCCGTGCTACGATGTTGACAGAAATAAAGTTGAAAAGATTATCAAATCTTCAATTGCTGAAGGCCGCGATCAATTAACCACACTTGAATCAATTGATGTTTTGCAGGCTTACGGAATCAGAGCTTGCAAATACGGTCTTGCAACAAATGAAGAAGAAGTTGCAACATTAGGAAATTCAATCGGATACCCTGTTGTAATGAAAATGACTTCAAAAACAACATCTCACAAAACCGATGTAGGCGGTGTAAGAGTAAACATCCAATCAGAAGAACAATTGAGAGAAGAATACCGTGACCTGATAGCAAAATTAACCGAAAAAGGTTTAATTGACGGACTTGAAGGCGTAATTATTCAGGAAATGGTAAAAGGCAACCGCGAAATGGTTTGCGGTATTGCAACAGATCCTCAATACGGCCCGATGATGATGTTCGGACTCGGCGGCGTGTTTGTAGAGGCTTTAAAAGACGTAACCTTCAGAATTGCACCTTTGACAGATCAAGATGCTTGTGAAATGGTTAAATCAGTTAAAGCATACAAACTTCTTCAAGGTGCAAGAGGTACCAAACCGGCTGATATGGCACAAATTGAGGAAACTCTTTTGAGATTATCGCAGCTTGTTAATGACTTCAAATTCATTGACGAACTTGATATCAACCCGCTTTTAATCAGCGAAAAAACAGGTGAAGGCATTGCGGTAGACGGCAGAATTAAGGTAAGACTTAACGAAGCAAAAGAAGCTCTCGGATGCGAATGCGCAGCCTGCTCCTGCTAGAATATAAATTCTGAAAAAAAGTCCCTGAAAGGGGACTTTTTTTATTGCAAAAAAATAAATTTTCCATGCAAAAAATTTTTTGAGCTGTTTTAGGTATAATATGCGGATAAACAGATTAAACGACACAAATACAAATTTCAAAGGCATACACATAGCAAACGCCAGAAATATAATAAACAACCTTGAAACCGACATTAAACTTTATGAAATGACGGCAAAAAATGACAAATCATTTATAAAAATTCTGCCTCAAAAGGTTCAAATGGACAAACTCATGCCCGATTTATCCGCAAAAGAATATGCAAGGTGGCATGAGATTTTGCAATACGGCTGTGATAATGCGCTGTTTGCGGACAGAAAAAGCCTTCTTGCGGTTGTAAACAACAAACCCTGCGGACTTGCGGTATTTCAGCCCGGTAAAAACAAGTTTCATCTTGACTGCATCTGCACATGGCCCGTTGAATACGGCAAAAAAGTTCCGCTTGCGGGCACCACACTTTTCAAACAGCTTTTCACAATATTTCAAAACGCAAAATCATCAAGAATAACTCTTGAAGCGATTATTGACGGCCCGTACGACACAGTATCAAAATACAAAAAACTCGGATTTATGGAATGCGGCGGCGAAGGACACGAAATTTTTATGGAAACAAACGCCGCAAAAGTAAAACAAACGCTCAAAAGACTTGATTCAATAATAGACACAGAAGAAATAACCGACTCAAAAAACGAAAAACTTAACGAAATATTCGATCTATAAATTCAAAATATTATACACGGAAATATCAAGAGAATTGGCCAAATCAACTATTTTCTTCACAGTTAGATTTTGCTCTCCGCGCTCGACTTTCCCTATATAATTCGTATGGACATTTGCAAGTTCGGCAAATTTTTCCTGTGAAAGCATCTTTTTAGTACGCTCTACCCTGAATCTTAACCCGATTTGCTTTAGCACATCTTTGTAATTTTCCATAATAAAAATTTTATACTATTGACAATGTGCATTCTATACTATTATAATAGTGTAAAAAGAAAGGAAGATTTATGAAAAAAGCATTTACGTTAGCAGAAGTTTTAATCACACTGGCGATAATCGGCATAGTTGCGGCCATGACTATACCGACACTGGTAAAAAATTACCAGACAACGGTTTGGAATACATCAGCAAAAATTTTTGAAAAAAAACTGGAAGAAGCATTAAAAATAATGAACTCAGAACAAACATTAGCAGGCCACAAAACAACGGAAAAATTTGTTTCCGAATTGCAGAAACATATAAAAATATCTAATATTTGTAAAAACAACGAGCTGGAAAAGTGTTTTGAAAAAGAAATTAACGGTTTGACAGAAGTAATAGATATTGCTACAGATACAGCAACAACAGCCGCGGATAAAACAAACATATCAAATTTATCAACGGCAAAACAATTAGGGCAAGAAAATTGGTCAACAAATACAGTCGGTATACAATTTGCAAACGGAACAACGGCAATACTTGCATATAATGATTACGACTGCCGCCAAAATCCTTATTCAAACCAAGTTGACACAATGAATTGTTTAGCGATAATATACGATACAACAGGATTTAAAAAACCTAATGAATATACAAAAGATATCAGGAGCAGTGCGAACGTCAAATTGAGCGGCACATGTGCATTCAAAATTAACGGGACATGTTTCACTAAACCTTTCAAACCTAATCCTATTAATTGTTTGGCATTAAGCAGCGCTGAAAAAAATGAAATATACAATAAATATAATATAGAAAATTCTTGTTTTGTTAATAGTGACTGGCTTGGACATGTAATAAGCTGCGGTGGTAAAGACAAAATGCCAACCAAAGAACAACTAAAACAACTTGCGGATTATTTATATGACCAAAATGGTTTTAATAATACTAAGGCTCAAAAACTCGGATTTGACGTAAATTTAAGCGAAGAGGACGATTATTTCTATATATGGACAGGCGAAGAATGGTATTCTCCCGGTTGTTGCTTAGGACAAGTTGCCTATCGGTATACAAAAGAAAAAGCAAATGTAGACAAATTCGGTTATGGTGACTATGCGCAGGCAATTTGCATAACACCATAATTGTAACGAACAATTCACAATCTGCATGTAGCAAATTATTAAATGCTATAATCTACTTATGAATTACATATTTTATTTTCTGATTGTAATATCAATAGTATTCGGGGCAGTAAACGGCAGGCTCGCAGAGGTCACAAATTCTATTCTGACAGGTGCTGAACTATCTGTAAAGGTAGCGTTTTCGCTAATCGGGATTATGGCATTCTGGCTCGGGATGATGAAGATTGCAGAAAAGTGCGGACTGGTTCAAATTTTTGCCCGAATTATAAAACCTGTCACAAAAAGGTTATTCAACGAAATTCCTGAAGAAAGTCCGGCAATAGGCGATATAGCAATGAATTTTTCGGCAAACGCACTTGGACTTACAAATGCGGCGACTCCGATAGGTATAAAGGCAATGGAAGAATTGCAAAAAGAAAACCTTGACAAAACTTCCGCATCAAATTCAATGTGTACGCTTTTGGCAATGAATACGGCGGGATTTCAACTAATTCCGGCAACCGTGCTGGCTGTGTTAATCGGAATCGGATACAAAAATCCGACGGAAATAATTGCTCCGACGCTTCTTGTCACAACAATTGCGTTTGTATCTGCAATTATTTTGGCAAAAATTTTCCAAAAATTCTGGCCCGCACAAACCCCGCACCCGTTACAGGAAACAGAGCGGTTTTATGAACAGATGGAAAATACCGCCCCCGGAGGTAAAACATGTTCCGGCAAGTAATGGATATTTTATCTCTCTGGGCTTTGCCTGCAATACTTTTATTAATTCTTACAATGGGGTTAGCAAAAAAAGTTCCGGTATACGAAGTTTTTACAGACGGAGCAAAAGACGGGTTCAAAGTTGCGGTGAACATAATTCCCTATCTTGTTGCGATAATTGTTGCAATATCAATGTTTCGGGCATCAGGTATAATTGAAATGATTGAAACGGCTTTGTCAGGGGTTCTGGCGCAAATCCATGTTCCGGCAGACGTAATTCCTGTCATGATTGTAAGATCACTTTCGGGCTCTGCAGCACTCGGGGTATTTTCCGACATTGCAAATACGCTCGGCCCGGATGATTATGCAACAAAACTTTCGGCGATAATGGTCGGCTCAAGCGAAACAACGTTTTATGTTCTGGCGGTATATTTCGGAGCTGTCGGAATCTCAAAACTGCGCTATGCGTTAATTGTCGGACTTCTTGCTGATATTATCGGAATTGTTGCAGCAGTCTGCGTGTGCAACTGGATGTTTCTCTAGCTTCTGCCCAGCTCTGGGTAAATTCAAAGTCTTCGCGCATAATAACTGTTTTGACAAGCACAGCATAACTTATGTCGATAAAATTAATTTTGTCGACTTTTTCGGCAACAAAACTTTTACTGCCGCAGTTGTGGCAAAATTTTTCGGCCGAAATTATTTCCCCGTTTTTTAAAACAGCTTTATGTTTAACTCCGCAGCACGCACAACGTACAATAAACCATTGATTTTCAATCAATTCACCGCAATCCGGACAATACCCGATTTCTTTTTCCGGCGGAAAATTTTCGTGCTTGCACTGTCTGCTTTTTTTAAAAAACTCCATAATCATCATACAATTTTTTTAATTATAAAGATGCAAAAGTCAATTTTTTTAATGGAATTTTCTAAAACGCTTTTACAAGAAAAATCTGAATATCTTTATTCAAACGCTCAACCCTTTTAACAAATCTTAAATCAGCCCAATTTTTTAAAATCAGGACGATTGCGGGTTTTCGGTGAGTGAGTTCGGCATAATACAAAGATTGTCCGACACTTTCCGCCCATTTTTGAGCAAAATCAAATTCAATCGCATAATCTTTTGTGAGGCAGTCCACACGTGTCATATCCCATAAGACCGCTTCTTTTCTGCCAAATTCCGAATCGCACCACTGAGTTACGTAAAAATCTTCGGTTTTATCCGCCGGCATTGTCTTCGTATCGTACAATTCCAAAGGTACGTAATTTAATCCGAGGTAATAAAACCCCGTAAACATTAATAAAAAAGTTACTGCAAAAGTTAAAACCTTATTTTGAAACTTCCTGCGCATAAATCTATTATACAAAATCTAAAACGTAAAATCAAATAATTCTTTCATTTCAATTTCCAAAGCATTTGCAAGCAGCTTCATTGTTCCTATGGTAACATTAGCCTCGCCACGCTCTATCTGTCCGATATAATTGAAATTCATATCCACAAGCTCTGCAAGTTTCATCTGTGATAATTTCTTTGACTTTCTTGCATAAGCAAGTTTTGCGCCGAATTTCTTTTCTAAGTCTTTATTTAAATCCTGCATAACAATAGTATAGGCAAGTTATCAACCTATTTCTAACTGCTAATAACAATTAATTAACAGTTAATAACCATTAATTTATGTAAAGATTTAATCAAATAATAACAAATACATATTTAAAATAAACTTAAAATACATGTACACAATAAACAAGGAGGATAAAATGACAAATATCAATGATTCAGGTAACAATTTTGTTTATTACGGCGGAGTAAGGTTTTCAAAAGATGAAGTGACATCAGCCGGTTTCAACTATTCTAAAGGTAAACAACAATACGAAGTAAACCTAAAAACAGGACAAAAACTTATCTTTGAGGACCAAACCAAATTTCACAGACGCGGGGAACCGGCAGTTAGTGCATGGACACAAAAAGGCTATGCGTATCTGACCGGAACTAATATGTCAAACGTTACTATATTCGGAGCACCTGACAAGAAAGATTATATAGACATTGAAGGTGATAACAATAAAATTTACGTTAATAATGACAATTATGCCGATGAAGTATACACAAAAGACTTGGATAAAAAATGGAATGAGGAAGATAGCAATAAAACGGCACTCGGTGCAAAAGACATCTGGGTGGATGCACAAGGAATAAAAACAAGCCGGAATAAAGATAACGGACTTGAAATTAACAAACCGAATTATCTAAAATAATCAAAAAGCTGCGCGCGTAGACACGGCGCCAAGTATTCACGCCGCTGGTTTGTCAAAATTATTTTTAACAAAATTCGCAAAAAAAAGAGGAACAATTTTCATCATTCCTCTTTTTTTAAAATTAGATGTCGGCAACGGGCTATCTTTCCAGGCGGGTGCTACGCACGTAGACACGGCGCCAAGTATTCACGCCGCTGGCTTGTCAAAATTATTTTTAACAAAATTCGCAAAAAAAAAGAGGAACAATTTTCCTCATTCCTCTTTTTTAAAAATTAGATGTCGGCAACGGGCTATCTTTCCAGGCGGTGGCCCGCCAAGTATTTTCGCTGAAATGAGTCTTTACGACCGTGTTCGGGATGGGAACGGGTGGTTTCCTCACTCTTGGTCACCGACAAACTTGGTAACCTGTGCTTGAAGCACTTTGAAAGTTGCATAATGATTATAAGCTAACGCTATCACCAATATCCTTCAGCCTTAATGGCTGTATTTTAGGAAAAGCCCTCGTCCGATTAGTATCAGTCGACTGAAAATGTTGCCATTCTTACATCTCTGACCTATCAACCA
>CALUUN010000021.1 GCA_944323995.1 Candidatus Gastranaerophilales bacterium
TGAAAACTCTAATAATTTCTTGACTGAAAAATAACTCATTCCATGTGTCATTCGCACAGAATTACACTTTTTTTAATATAAAAACCCGAATAAGAAACTATATACAAAATAATACACAGGAATGAAAAATATAACTAATCCTAAATAAAATAAAAAACTATGCATTTTTGATAAAAATAATGGAATAGAAAAATTAATTTTTTCATATAATGCATAATTTTTTATAAAATACATTTCTACAATTGATAACAATAATAAAAGCAGCCCTATAAAGAAGTAATATATGCAGCTTTTGAAAAGCGAAATATACGAAGCATAGTAATCAAAGTATGCGTTAATCTGCGAATTTTTAATGAAGTAATAAATAAAAATAGCATAGAAACAATATGCTGAAAACGAAACTATATTTATCAAAAAAGACTTTTTAAATAAATTTTGCATATAAGAAGACTACAACAAACAAAAGGAGAAAGCAATGACAAATAAAGAAAATTACAAGCAAAATTATAAAAACAAAATTACAGATAAAATTGTTACAGATACAGAAAAATACAGACAACAATACAATTTACCTGTAAACACTGTTGGCTCAGGGCATAATGATTCAGTTGACGCATTCAGACACGCATATATGTCTGCGTATTTTGCCAGAAACTGGGGACAACCAGTTGCAAAATATATAACCGACCTACATGAAAAACAAGGGAATAAAAAAGGACAAGATCCTAAAGAAAGTAATATGGATTTATGGAATAATTCTATAGGAAGAAAAATTGCTCATGAAGTTTATAAAGAGTACTGGAATAAAGGAAAAACTCATCATGAAATAGAAGACATAACAGCGCAAAAAATTGTTGATAAAATAAATAAAGGAGAACTCATAACAAATCCTAATGATAGTAGAGTTTACACTGAACCCACTCTATTTGATAATATAAAATCAAAACTTAAAGGTATTTCTACCGGGCAGGCGGCACCAGAACACATCTCAACCTTTTACACGTGAACAAATCGGCGCAATGACACCTGATGAGTTCACAAAGAACGAACCGCAGATTATGCAGCAATTGCAAATGGGACAAATTAAAAGCCAAGCTCCTGACTTTTCAGCAGTTAAAAATTCCGGCAGAATATTTACACGCGAAGATATAGGAAACATGTCCACTGATGAATATAAACAAAATGAGCCGCAGATTATGCAACAGCTTAAATCTTTCGGTATTCCGAGTAGTCAGGAATTACAAAATAACTCCGGTGTTGTTTATGTAAAACCATACACAAGATCTGACGGAACAGAGGTTAGAGGTTATTACAGGGCAAAATAAATATTACTTTAGCTTTAGACCTTTAAACATCTTGCTGATTCTTTCTTGCGAACAAACAGAACTATCCTTTAAAAAGGCTGAGTTAAAATCACAATATGCAACAATATTTTTATAAGTATTTTCTATTTGTAAAACAGTTAATCTATAATCATTTTCCCACTTCATATTGTAATACATAAACCCATACTCTTGAGGGTTTCTCGGTAAGGCTACTGCATTTTGGGTTTCAATATAAACCTTGAAAGCTTCAATATCATTTTTAAAGGCTTCTACAAACAGCTTATCCTCTTTAAAATTTTCTACAATTCTTTTGCATAATAAATCATATCGTTTATTAAGTGAAACCATTGTTTTAGCCTGATAAGAATACATCTGCGTATATGAACCGGTAAATTCTTCGTGAGGCTCAAGATAAGGAGTTATATCCGGATAACTTTTATAGGGAACTGTTCACAGGTATTAGCCAATACAGGAGACATAAAGCATATTGTTAATAAAGTAAAAAATATTTTTTTCATAATCTAACAGTAACACAAAAAGAAAGGGAATACATTATGAATGACAAAAACTTTGAAAAATCACTAGCACTTTTTTTAGTATAAATACACAAGCGCAGAGAATACAACTAAAAATATTAATACATTAAAAACTTCTGACAGCTTTGAATTTGTTTTTGAAAGAAACCGCCAAATAAACGTAACACATAAGGACGAAATAAAATTACAAACAACCTCAGGCAAAATATAGAAAACGTGGTTTAATATTAAATCTAAAAAGAAGTAGAAAGGTAAAAATACCAGCACCATTCCAGTCCAAAAAACATACCGGAATAGATATGATGAATTTAATGATTTTAGAACATTTTTATTATATTTTTTATCCGCAAAAATCTCAATAATTGTCAAAAGAAACAGAAGAAAAATAATACTCAAATATAAAATTGACTCGTGTAATGATAAAAACGTCATAGAATAAGCCTCTGAAGTTTCATCGGCTCCGGGTAATGCATAAATTTTAAGACTTTCAAATTTTGTCCATATCACAAAAAATAAATGCAAATATGCACACATTGCCATTAAATGCGGTGATAAATATTTTCTTATATCTGCAAAATTCATAAAAAGATTTTAGCATACATAGAAAGGAATACAATATGAAGAAAAAAAATTTTTTAGAAGAAAGAATACAAAAACAAGCAAAAGAATATAATGATGAAGTAGCAAGTAAAACAATGAAATATCAAAAAAAATTCGGTTTTGAACTGAATCCCACACCAGGACATAGTACTTGGAATGTAGAAGCCGATGCATTTAAACATGCATTTATGGGCGCAGATTTAGCTTTGAGCAAAGGTAATGCTTATAGTTTAGTAGCAGGTATATATCATGAAAACCAAACACCTAATAACCCAAAAGGCGAATGGAATATGGACTCTTGGAATAATGCAGAAGGACGAAAAATTGCAGAGGAGATAAAAAAAGAATATGGAAATAAATTTAATAAATTATCCAATGCGGAAAAAGATGCTGCAATTGCTTCTAAAATAATCTTAAAAATGAGAAATGGTGAACTGATAACACATCCTGACGATAAAAGAAAATTTAAAGGCTTTTTTGAAAATTTATTCTACAAATCAGGAAAATCTACCGGGCAGGCGGCACCAGAACACATCTCAACCTTTTACACGTGAACAAATCGGCGCAATGACACCTGATGAGTTCACAAAGAACGAACCGCAGATTATGCAGCAATTGCAAATGGGACAAATTAAAAGCCAAGCTCCTGACTTTTCAGCAGTTAAAAATTCCGGCAGAATATTTACACGCGAAGATATAGGAAACATGTCCACTGATGAATATAAACAAAATGAGCCGCAGATTATGCAACAGCTTAAATCTTTCGGTATTCCGAGTAGTCAAGAATTACGAAATAACTCCGGTGTTGTTTATGTAAAACCATACACAAGATCTGACGGAACAGAGGTTAGAGGTTACTACAGAGCAAAATAAAAAATGTAACTTTATTAGTTAAGTAAACATACTTTATTTAAAATTATGAAATATCAATTATTAAAAGCACAGCGTGAATTTTTGGAAATTCCGCATAAATATACGCTTGATGTTGCGGTATATCAAGGAGGATACGGCTCCGGCAAGACTTTTGCCGGATCGCTTCTGGGAATATTATTGTGTTTAAAATTCCCGAAAATACGGGGGCTTGTCGGTGCACAGACTTACACATTAGTACGTGACACCACGCTTCAAACTTATTTTGAACATCTTGATAATATGGGATTTATTGAAGGCAAGGATTACGAATGGTCCGGCACGCTTCAAAAACTGACATTTCACAACGGGTCCGAAATCCTTTTCAGACACTTTGACGAACCCAATAAACTCAAATCCCTGAACCTCGGATTTGTCGAAATAGAAGAAATGTCTGATATTCCTTATGAAACATTCAAAATGCTTCTGGGCAGAATGAGGCAGAAACCCCGAAAAATATGGAAAAACTTTACCTACAGAATTTTCGGACACACAAATCCGGAAATGCATCGCGGCTGGGTTTACAAAACTTTTATGGAAGATGCTCCGCCGAATTACAGGCTTATAACGGCTCCGACAACCCAGAATATTTATCTGCCCGACGGGTTTTGCGACGAACTGAAAAAACTCTACGATGAAGAATATTATAATATTTTTGTTCTGGCGCAAAACGGGGATTACAATAACGGGCTTGTAATAAAAGATTTTACTGATGAAAACATAAAAGAAATATCATATCAAAACGAAATGGATCTTCACATAAGCTGTGACTTCAACGTAGATCCGATGTGCTGGGTTCTGGCGCACAAAACCGAAAACAAAGTTTTTTATTTTGATGAAATCGTGCTTGAAAACACAACAACCGCCAAAACCTGCGAAGAATTTTGCAGAAGATACCCCAACCATAAAGGCAGAATTATAATAAACGGCGATGCCTCGGGTGATAACCGGAGCTGTACGAGCGAATACACGAATTACGTAATCATAAAGAAAAAACTTGCGCAATTCGGTTACGAAACAGATATAAAAATAAAAGCATTCAATCCGCCCATAAAAAACCGTATTGCGGCTTTCAATGCAAAAATCCGCAACGCTCAGGGCGAAATCTGTCTTTACGTCGACAAAAAATGCGAAAAGCTCTTATACAATATTTATAACCTAAAATACAAAGAAGGCACCTCAAGAATAGATATTCCGACCTATACTCAAATTAAACAAAGCAAAGAACTCAAGTATCTTTCGCACCCGATTGACGCGGCATCTTATCTTGTGGATTTTTACTGGCCGATAACTTTATGAGGAAAAATTTATGGAAAGTTTATTACACTATTCACCGATAATCATTGCAATTATGGTGTTTTTAATCCAGCAGAGAATTGTTGTTACTCCGGAACAGCTTGAAAAAAAGCACCGTGAAATTCTGGAAGATGTCGAAGAAAAATTTGTGACCCAGCACAGTTTTAATGATTTAAAAGAACAGTTCTGCGATATGAAAGAAAAAATCGACAAAATTTATGACTGCATAATAGCCGTAAAATAATTTTTTAATGTTAACAAAATTGTAAACATTTATTACAAACTCATATTATATTTTAAAGTTTTACTCTCTAAAAGCCGTCATTCTACATGAATACAAGGACTTTGTTACTAAGCAGAATGAAAGGAAAGCAATGGGACTGGCGGCATCACAAGCAAGATTTTTGGCCATAACATCCAGAAAAGCATATTGTGAATTTGAATCCATGCAGCTTGCACAGGACAAACTTTCCGTTACCCGAGATTTAGCTGATGTATCAAAACAATATCAAAACGCTTTGAACCAGACAAAACTTGTATGGGATTATGACGGAACCGGGGAAAATCCGTATAACTTATCATACGGAGTTTTGATGACCCCGACAGACTTGAATAATTACAATCCGTATCTTATAACGACGAGAACCGGTTCGGTGGTTCTTAACGGTCAGCTTGCCGGCGCAGCTAAGGCAATAAGCTCTGACGGAAAACCCGTAAACAGAAGTGATACCGGTTTTGCAACATTTGTTGATGCACTTGCTGCAAACGGTGTACTTTCACCTTCAACAGCAGCTACAATAAAAGATCAGGAATACAAAAAGAATGCCGGTTACGGTGCAGAACCTTTGAATAAAAACGGTGCCTTAACCGATAGTATTGTAGGTCTTGCATACAGACTTGAAGATTCAAATATAGGATTAACCGGTGAGTTCTCAACTAATACAACCGCAGCAAGCGCATATAAAGTAAAAGTGAACGGCAACTTCAAAAATACGGAAGATATTACCGAACTTACTTTCAGCGATTTGCTTAAAAACGATGTTGTTTATATGTATACTCTTAATGATAACGGAGATAAGTATAATTCAACGGAGAGTGAAAACAATCAAACAGCACAATTCAAGGCAAATGTGCAGGCAATATTAGACAAAATGGTCGAAGAACTCGGCAAATTATTCCCTGAAGATATTGCGACCAAAAAGGCATTAGAAAGTGCAAAAACACTTATTGAGCAGCAATATTTGGGCAATACCACCCGTAATGATTCAGGGAAAAGTACGGATTCTGCACTAAATGATGCCGTTAACAATGCATCTAACTCAAACTCATACGGTTACGGTAACGCAAAAGGTAAGAAAAATAACGATACCATAGCAATAAATCTTTCAAACATGATGGCTGCGTTTTTAACCAACTTTGAACTTGTTTTGAACGGTTTTAATTCAGCTTATTCTGTCGGTGCAACAGTCGGCACATCATATTTTGTAACTGATGACCCTTATTACAATTATGTTATGAAAGATGAAAACGCGGTTGACAGTGTAACGGTAATGCAGGCAGACTTTTATATGCAGTTATACAACAACATCTGCGTAAACGGCTGGACGCAAAACGACAGCGTGGAAGATGAAAATTATCTTGAAAACGCACTTAAAAACGGAACTTATTTCATAACTTCATTAAACGGTGACGGATATTTCTATCAGGGACGTTATAATGAAGAGGACTGCGTGGTTGAGATTACCGACCAGGATGCGATTGCGCAGGCTGAAGCTGAATTTACTTATCAGAAAACAAAATTAACATATAAAGAGGAACAAATAGACCTTAATATGAAGAATTTGGATACTGAAATTTCTTCACTCACAACCGAATACGATTCAGTCAAAAACCTGATTTCAAAAAATATTGAAAAAGTATTCAATATGTTCCAGTAATAATGCCGAATTATTAATTATTCCTTAAGAGATATCAATTCAGACATTTTTATGTTAGGATTGAAATATACTTGAAAATTTGGAGAGGAATAATGTTAAGTTGGCTAATAAAACTGTTGGGCGATCCTAACGAAAAGAAAATCAAACACATGATGGGAATTGTGGAGCATATTAATGCGCTAGAACCGCAATTTGAGGCGATGACGGACGAAGAACTCCGTGCAAAGACTGATGAATTCAAGGCAATACTTGCACAAAGACCCGTATCGCAGGATTTTAAAACAGATCGCAGGCTTGAAAAAGAAGCACTTGACAAAATTCTTCCGGAAGCGTTTGCAACGGTCAGAGAAGCAGGCAAAAGAGTTTTGAACATGCGTCACTTTGACGTACAATTAATCGGCGGATATTTTCTGCATAACGGACATATCGCGGAAATGAGAACCGGTGAAGGTAAAACTCTTGTGGCGACACTTCCGGCATACTTAAACGCTCTTACAGGCAAAGGTGTTCACATAATCACGGTAAATGATTACCTTGCAAAACGTGACAGCGAATGGATGGGAAAAATTTACAAATTCTTGGGGCTTTCGGTCGGAGTAATTTTATCCGGCGGAAGAAATGCCGAAGATTTTGAAGCGAAAAAAGCTGCATACAACTGTGATATTACATACGGAACAAATAACGAATTCGGTTTTGACTACCTGCGCGACAATATGGCAGGAAGTCTTGACATGCTTGTCCAAAGACCTTATAACTATGCAATTATAGACGAAGTTGACAGTATTTTGATTGACGAAGCCAGAACGCCTTTGATTATCAGCGGCAGACTTGAAAAATCAGCTGAAACTTATAAATTAATGGCAAAAGTTGCTCCGCAAATGCAAAAAAATGTTGATTATGAAGTTGATGAAAAAAATAAAAACATAATTTTGACCGAAGACGGTATTGACCATGCGCAGGAATTAATCGGGATAAAAGATCTTTTTGATATAAATACGCAATATGCTCACCATCTTTTGCAGGCTTTAAAAGCGAAAGAACTTTACGTAAAAGATACCGATTACGTAGTCAAAGACGGTGAGGTAATGATAGTTGACGAATTTACCGGCCGATTGATGGAAGGCAGACGCTGGTCAGACGGACTTCATCAGGCAGTGGAAGCAAAAGAGGGCGTACAGATTCAAGATGAAACCCAGACGCTTGCAAGCATTACTTTCCAGAATCTTTTCCGCTTGTATCCGAAACTTTCCGGAATGACCGGTACGGCGATGACTGAAGAAGCCGAATTCGGGAAAATTTATAATCTGGAAGTTACCACAATTCCGACCAACAAGCCTGATATCAGAGTGGATTATCCTGATGTAATATACAAAACCGAACGTCAGAAGTATTTGTCCGTTGTAGACGATATTATTCAGATGCACGAAATCGGCAGACCGGTTCTTGTGGGTACAATCAGTATTGAAAAATCCGAATACGTATCTGCATTATTGAAAAAACGCGGCATCAAACACAACGTGTTGAACGCAAAACAGCACGAAAGAGAAGCCTACATAATCGCACAGGCAGGCAGAGTCGGAGCAGTTACAATTGCAACCAACATGGCCGGCCGCGGAACCGATATTCTTCTCGGCGGTAATGCGGAATATATGGCAAAAGAAGCACTTGACCAAAAAGGAATTACGCCTGACAATCCGAATTACGAGGAAGAAAAAGAGAAAGCATTGCAACAGGCAAGAGCTTTGACCGAAGAAGAACACCAAAAAGTTGTTGAAGCCGGCGGACTTCACGTAATCGGTACTGAGCGCCACGAATCCAGACGTATTGATAACCAGTTAAGAGGCCGTGCCGCAAGACAGGGCGATCCCGGTTCAACGAGATTTTTCTTGTCGCTGGAAGACAATCTTATGAGAATTTTCGGCGGTGATAAAATATTCTCTTTGATGAACATGCTTAACGTGGAAGAAACAATGGCAATAGAATCGCCGTTAATTTCGCGTCAGATTCAGTCAGCGCAGAAAAAAGTTGAAACATACCATTTTGACATAAGAAAAAGCGTTCTTGAATATGACGACGTAATGAACATCCAGCGTGAAAAATTCTACGCACAGCGCCGCAGAGTTCTTGCAGGCAAAGACTTGAGCGAAGATATCAGATTTATGATTGAACGCGAAGTCGACAGAATTTTGAAAAGCTATATTGCGCCGGATATGCATGTTGAAGATTACGTATACGAAGATTTGCAGACAATGATAAAGGAACTTCACTCATACATTCCGCAGTTGTCGCATTTTGAAGTTGCGGACGTTCAAAATATGAGATTTGAACCTATGTATGATAAAGTAAAAGACTTTGCTCTGCAGGCATACAGAGATCACGAAACTGAAATTATAAACTTCTATAATGATGTAATTTCAAAATACGAACCCGATTTCATACCGCAGGAACCCTTCTCATCCGAAAACGTAATGCGTGATCTGGAAAAGGATATCTTGCTCCGTGTTGTTGATAACAAATGGATAGACCATCTTCACAACATTGATATGCTGAGAGAAGGCATCGGGTTGCGTGCATACGGCCAGAAAGACCCTCTGATTGAATATAAACGCGAAGCATACGACCTGTTTAATAACATGATGTTTGAAATCCAAAAAGATACCGTAAGACACCTGTTCAGAACTAAGTTCGGCGTGCAAATAATAAACAAACCGCCTGAAGAGTAAAAAGTCGTTAAGTTTTTTAATTAAATAAAGGTGCGTCATTTGACGCACCTTTATTTTAGTCTACACAGACTGCATATAAACCTGCACCTGAAAATGTTCGGGCATAACTGGTTGAACTCCATCCGGTTCCATTTTCCATGAAAACACGTGCATATGCTACATCAAAATCTTTCTCTGTACTTGACCAAAGAAGTAAACCGTTAACTCCTTCCGCAACATTAGTAAAACTCAAACCGTAAGAGGCTAGTTTTTCAGGATTTATAGCCGCCTCAAATAGTTCATTATCTCCTCCGGTTACTGTTTTACCGTATAGGTCACTTGCAAGAGCAGTTAATTCAGCATCGGTAGGTAATCTTTTCCCGCGGTCTGCGCATGCCTTCATTGCTCCGCCCCAGAAATCATCATCGTAACCGGTTCTGCAGTTTTGTATACCGTATTTTTCTTTGTTTTCATTACAATCTGCTGATGTTAATACAGCTGGTTGAAATGGTGCTGTGAAACAAAGGCCGCCGGGTATACAAAAACCGCCTTCCACTCCGCCGAGTGATATTATATTCCCGTTGTCACGCAAATCCTTTGTGACAGCATTAGGATTCTTAAATCCGTCTACATCATATAAAATCGCAAGACAATCATTTACCGAAACCTGATTGCTGTATTGATCCTGTCTGCAAGAAGGATTATACGCTATAACAGCATTCACACCGTTTGCAAATTGCACACCTACAGTATTTGTATCCCAATCTTCCTGTCCGAAGTTTTTGGCTGTTTTAATTTCGGACATGTTAACCTCTTCTGTTTCCTGTCCTTCTTTACCCCAGGTAACTTTATCCGCAAAACATGTTGTAATATCATCGTTATCGCATATTCTTGTTATCTTAATATGTTTAGATAATTCATCAACAAATGCTTCTGTTGTTGTATAGCCTGCTAAGGTTCCTTGAACATTCATTACCTTTAATGATTCTTCAAGTTTTCTTTGGAATACTTCTGATGCAGTATCCCATGCTTTTGTTTGATAGTTCTGTACAAGTGTCGGGATTGTCAGTGCTGCAACAATGCCGATAATCGCCAGTGTTATCAATACTTCCGCAAGTGTGAAGGCGGCCTTTTTGCGCTTACTGTCACATTTTATCGGTTTTGCGATTGCGACGTCGCTCCGCTCCTCGCAATGACATGTCGCATTTGACCAATGTCCGATGTGTTGTCGTGCCTCAGACACTTCCGCTAAAGTGAAGGCTGATTTAGCTTTTGGAGTTATTAAATCGCTGTATTCGGCACGTGAAGCTGATTTACAGCCCCCCCCCCCCTACAGGGGTACTAATGTGAGACATTTTTTGTGTCATGTTGTTTTCTCCTTCTTTTTACCCTGTTTGTCAAATTCGTACAAATCTTCTCTGCGGATGCTTAATTCAAGGGTTTTATCCAAATTGTACTCCGCCGGAAGTTTCGCACTGCATTTTTTGTTACCTATATTAAAATATACAATTTTTTCACTGCCTAAAAGTTCCGTAATTTCAACATCCACGGTCTTTTTTATTTCTCCGCCGCAAACTGTTTTTTCCGGCCGCACGCCGTATAAAATATTTTCATCCAGTCCTAAATCTTTACCTTCTATAAAGTTCATTTGCGGTGAGCCTATAAATCCCGCTACAAAAGTGTTTGCAGGATTGTTATAAATTTCTTCCGGCGTATCAACCTGCTGGATTATGCCTTTGTCAAGCACAACAATTCTGTCGCCCATTGTCAGAGCTTCTGTCTGGTCATGCGTTACGTAAATAAATGTTGTCTGCAGTTTTTCGTGCAGTTTTTTGATTTCCGAACGCATTTGAACCCTTAATTTCGCATCAAGATTTGAGAGCGGTTCATCCATTAAAAACACTTTCGGATTCCTTACAATTGCACGTCCGAGCGCTACACGCTGTCTTTGACCGCCTGACAGTTGTTTCGGTTTTCTGTCCAGATATTCGGTCAAGTCAAGAATTTCCGCGGCTTCTTTAACTTTTTGTTCAATAATTTTTTTGTCAACTTTGCGCATTTTTAACCCGAAGGCAATGTTTTCTCTTACGGTCATGTGCGGATAAAGTGCATAACTCTGGAAAACAAAGGCTATATCTCTGTCTTTTGGCGGAATGTCGTTGACTTTTTTATCCCCGATAAGAATTTCGCCCGAGGTAATTTCTTCCAGTCCCGCAATCATTCTCAAAATTGTTGATTTGCCGCATCCGGATGCCCCGACAAGAACCACAAATTCTTTGTCTTTTATTTCCAAATCTATGTTATTGATTACAACTTTTTTATCATAGATTTTTGTAACATTTTTGAGAATTACATTACTCATGTTTCAGCGCAAAATCCTTTTCAATAGGGATTATAATATTGAACGTTGTGCCTTTCATAACTTCAGATTCAGCCCATACAACACCGTGCAGACGTCTTGCAAGAATATTTGCGGTGCCTAAACTTATTGAACGTACAATATTTTTCTTGTTTGTTTTATCAAGCTGGTTGTACGGTTCAAACAACCCGTCCATTTCAGTTTCCTGCAAACCTATGCCGGTATCGCTTATTGATATTTGCATCAAAGAATTTTCTTTGAAGTTATCAAAAACCTTCATCCCTTTAATCATTTCAGGTTCGGGATAGAAAATTCTGAATGAAATTGAACCTGTGTCTGTAAGTTTTATTGATGTTTCAAAAAGGTTCTGAATAATTGTTTTCAGAGTTTTTTCATCGGAAAATATTGCACGTTTTGCAACTTCTTCATAGTCAAAGTTTACCGTCAGACCTTTATTTGAAACAGCAAAGTCGTTTGCTCTTATTATATTCTGGATTGAATTTATGATATCAAAGGTCTGATAATCGTACTCATACAGCGTTGATTCAGCATAAGAAAACTCAATGAGTTTGTCCATAAACGTGAGCAAATCATTTGAGTTTTTGTTTATAATCTTGACGTATTTGTCTTGCTTTTCGGTAATTTCACCGCCCATTCCGTCCAAAAGCGCCTGAGAAAATCCCACAATGGATGAAATAGGTGATTTAATCTCATTTGCAAGTTTTACGAGCATGGCATTTTTTTCTTTATTGAACTGGCTTGTCTGCTCCGCATTGGTCAAAACATTCGTCATAGCCGTAATATCACGGATTGTAACAATGTAGCTTCCGCGGTATGATTTTGCGTTAAGTTCTATAAAAAATTCTTTTGCAGTCGGGGTAAAAGCACCTGCTATAATAGGGGTTCTCGTTGCAATTGATTTTTCAATTTTTTCTCTTCCCTTATCGACAAGGTCATCAAAATGATAACTTTTCAAAAGCCTTCTGCCGGATTCAAAAACAGTTGTGGCTTTGTCATTTACCCATGATATTCTGCCGTCTGATTCTACTATTAAAACCGTATCGGGTAAATTTTTTAAAACTCTTTTTAAATTCAATCCGTATAAAAAATCTCTAAATACATTACCTAAGTTCATAATTTGCAATAGTTCCTTTGTTATTATATAATTCATAATAGCATAAAAAAATATTACAAATATTTTGTATATTAATTTTTGTAATTTTTTTTAATGCGAAGTAGCAAAAAATTTTGTCCGTGAGTTTTAGAATAAAAGATATGGTTAACAACTAACCGGAAAAGGTGATACTTATGAGAGAAGTAAACAACAACACAGCAAACCCGAGTAATGTCAACTTTCAAGGCGTTCAACAGCGCGGCCTAAAAGAAAATGTTCAACCGGAAGTGCCGGCAGTCGAATCCTCAGAAGTTACCGATTTAGGCAAAATGCCCGCTGAAGTTATCGGCCGTTCTCAGGTGACTAAAACAACCGCTGAAAAAGATCTGGAACCGTTGTTTAAGGATCCGGAAGCTGTCAGAAAATCACTTGAATTCTTTGAAATCTGTGAAAGATACGGCAAATCACCGGTAGAAGCTGCAGAACTTATGGGTGGGTTCGCTAACGAATTTTTCTTGTAATATTAATCTTATTTGTCTTTGTTGGTTAAGAAATTAACCAGTCCTTTTAGTCCCAATTTATAACTGTCGGCTTTAAAACCGGCTATTTGACCTATGCAGACGGGTGCAATTACTGAATGCTGCCTGAAATCTTCTCTGCCGTAAATATTTGACATGTGAACTTCAACGACAGGCATGTCCACTGTTGTAATAGCATCGCGGATAGCTATGCTCGTGTGTGTAAATGCGCCTGCATTAAGTACTATCCCGTCAAAATGCTCGCGGGCCTGCTGAATTCTTTCAACAATTTCGCCTTCTATATTGCTTTGAAACGTTTCAATATCAATTCCAAGCGCAAAAGAGTAGGCATGAAGTTCTTTTTCCAGCTCTTTAAGAGTGATGGTTCCGTAATGGTCAGGCTCTCTAAACCCCAGCATATTGAGGTTTACGCCGTTAATTATTAATATACGCATGCTTTTTCTCATGCATATATTATAATACAAAATCAAGTAAATGTAAAGATTTATTAATTTTTATTCTACACATGTAACAAATTTGGCATGCTTGCATTATCATGCATGTACAACTATCCCCAAATCTCCTCCCAAGATTATTGTTCAAAGTCACAAAGATGTGACTTTTTTTTTGCGCCGGCTGCACAATAATTAGCAGGTCAGCTTTATCAGGCTGACAAAAAAATCGCAGCCGGATTAGTAAATCCGCAATTTAATTCAAAATCAAACATAAAACTTTGGCAAAGAGCGGGCTATTCCAGCGAAATTTTTGACGAAACTTCCGCGAGGATTCTTGCAATATCCGAGCCGCCGAGAGCGACCTCAAGGATTAGAGGGCTGTGGATTAAGACGGTTTCGCTGTATTCCATTGTATCAACATCTATGATGTTAAATTCAATAAAATCTTCGCCGGCATAGACGAGCTTTCCGTATTCTCCCCCTGTTGCCCATCTGATAAACATATATTGATTTTCAAGCTCTTTTAATTTTTCTGTTAAACGCATATACACCTACAAAATATATATTAGTCATTTTTGTCTAAATGTCAAGAAGTTAAATGTTAAAATTCTGTTAAATATTAAACTGTTTTCTTGCGCCTTCTTCGTGGTAGAAACCGCCGCCGCAGATGGTTTCCACGACCTTGAGAACGAACTCTCTCGGCGCATCAAGCTGGTTTAAATAAAATTCTCTGTTAGACAAGTGTTTAATCTTCAAAACAGTATTCTGATTTGTTTCAGCCGGAACAAAAAGCGATGCTACTTCGTGTTCAAGCAGACGTCCCATTTCATCGTCATGGTTTTTGACACCCTGCATAATTTCGTTGTAATTGCCTTTGACGGCCATAATACGGCCGGAAAACATGTGTTCGCCGTTTTCTCTGTACAAAGCCTGCGGCTGGTAGTTGCAGCGGGTTGTAAAACTGATTTTGTGCCAGAGAATATTTATAATCGCAACCGATTTTTGCGCGTCTGTATCAACGTAAATATTCTGGGTTGTAATCCCGCGGGATGAAAATGACTGCTTAAGCGTTTCAGATACAGCCTGAAGGTTGTCAATCATTCTTATAAAAATTTCATTCGTGTTTACGGTTGCATGCTGATAATCCAAAAACTGCTTGTACATGTGAGTTGATACAAGGCTTACTCTCTCTTGAATCAGCGAGGATTTTCTTGCTGAAGTTTCGGAATTATCAAAATTTTCAAAATTATTTAACAATATTGTCGTCCTTTATACCATATTTTAATAATAAACATGTTTTTATGTAAAGATTATAATATTTTTTTTTACAAATTGGAATACATGTAAATAAGTATTTGAAAAAATTCTTATTTGAAATTTTATTTGACTTTTGCGATTACTATTACGGGATTATACGTAAGCTGCACCCTGCCGAATTTTTCAAGATATTTTTCGCAGAAATCTTTGACTTCTTTTATTGTCCACGGCTTTGCGGAAAGCGAATTTACGCCGGTATTTTTCATGTGCAAAAGAAGTTCCGGCGGAGTTTTAAAATTGAGTTTTCTTATATATTCTTCATAATGTATAACTTCAAAATCCGCCTCAAGGGTTTTGATAATTTCCTCTTTTGACCGGTAATTCAGTGTCAGGCCGGAGAGATTTTTCAGTTCAATAAAGTTTTCGGGTCCGAATGTTGAAAACGCAAGTATTCCGTCTTTATTTAAAACAGTTTTGCAGCGTCCCGTAATATTTTCAAGTTTGTTGAACCACTGAAACATTGCATTTGAGATTATTAAATCAGGTTTTTGCGGAACATTTATTTTGACGGCGTTTCCGTGAATAAATTTTGCCTGAGGAATTATTTTTGTGACGTAAGTTCTGGATTTTTCGACAAGATCGTTTGCGTAATAAGTTTTAAATATCAGGTGTTTTTTAATTTCCTGCGTTAAAAGTCCCGTGCCGGAGCCGGTTTCCAGAATTACATCAAAATTTTTCCGGATTTTTGCGGTTTCGGCTGCGAGTTTTTCGGCGGATTCCTTTTGTACAACCGCATTTTCGTCATATTTATCCATACTTTTTTCAAAGCGGCTTTTTATTGATTGTGTGTTTAGTTGCATATTTCATCCCAGCTTTTGTAATTATAAAACGGAAAATGTCCGCAATCAATTACTTTTGCAAGATTTTGCCACATATTCATCTGGTTTTTAAAAGGAATAATTTTGTCGTTATTTGATACGATTGCGCGGTCGTAAAATTTTCCGTCATAAGTTACGGGAGTATTTTTGATAAGTGTATTCAAAGCGTTAAGTTCTTCGACTCTGTTTTGAATTGTGCGTTCAACAGGGGTTTTGAGGTATTTTTTTAAAAATTCTTCGTTTGCAAAAACATTTTCATAAAACTTTTGCTTAAGTCCCGTCTGTGCATGCTTTAGCGTCAAATCAAACGTTCTGAAAGGGATTCCGCGTTCGTTGTCGACTGGATACGGTGTGCCGTTGATTGCGATTTTTCTGTTGAATTCCGGCAGTTTGTCTTTCAGATAATATGCGATAAAAACTCCCATTGACCAGGTTATCAGAATTTTTTCTTCATAATCCGGAATTTTAGAGGGGATTTCAAGGTTATTGTAATCGTAGAACATCAAAACATCGTAATTGTTTGATTCAAGACACTCAAACGGCCTGAAGTCAAAGCTCCAGCCGCCGAAAAATACTATTAATTTGTTGTTGTTTATATTTTTGTGAAGCCAGTGATACTGCATAAATTTTCCAGATCCTTTTCGGTAATTTCGGTAGTCAAAGAAATGCGTATTCTTGATGTCCCTTCGGGCACGGCAGGCGGTCTTATCGGTAATGTAAAATAGCCGTTTTGGTAAAGAATTTCGCACATTTCGACAGTTTTTGCATTTTCACCGATTATGACAGGAACTATATGGCTCGGGCTGTTGAATTTTTGTGCGAGCGCAAGCATTTTTTCCCGTTTTTCAAAAGTGTCGGGAAGTTTGTTTTCTATAACCCATTTTGTATAAGCGATATTAATCGGCGGCAGCGCGGTTGAGAATATAAACGGACGGGATTTGTTTATGAGAAAGTCAATAAGGGTTTTATCTCCGACAACAAATGCTCCGACAGAGCCGACAGCTTTTCCGAAGGTTCCGATTAATAAGTCGATTTCGCCGGTAAGGTTGAGGTGTTCCGCAATGCCGAGTCCTGTTTTGCCGAATACACCGAAGGCATGCGCCTCATCAACCGCAAGAATACAATTATATTTTTTCTTGAGTTCAACAATTTTTGCTAAATCGGCGATGTCGCCGTCCATACTGAAAACGCTTTCCGTAATTATTATTGCGTTTTCATAGTTTTCGCGCTCGCGGATTAAGAGCTGTTCAAGGCTTTGCATGTTGTTATGCTGATAGCGGAAAAATTTGCCCTGAGATAATTTCATTCCGTCTATAATGCTTGCGTGATTGAGTTTGTCAGAGAAGATTACGTCGCCCTTTTGCGCTAATGCGCTTGTGATACCGACATTTGCGTGATAGCCGCTGTTAAATATAAGGGCGGATTCTTTATTGTAAAGTTTTGCTAAGAGATTTTCCAAATCTTTATATACGGGCAAATTTCCTGTCAAAAGTCTGGCGGAGGCGCTTCCGAAAGAATATTTGCCTCCGATAAATTTCATGAACTCTTCGGTAATTCTTCTGTTATCTGCAATTCCCAGATAGTTATTTGAAGAAAGATTAAGCAGCCTTTTCTCGCCGAAATAGACGTATTTTTCGTCTTTTTTGGAAAAACTTTTTACAGAGCGCAGATGTGAGTTATCATCAAGCGTTTTTAATATATCCGAGTATAATTCATACATAAAACAATTTTAAACATAAATAAACGGCTTGTCAAAATTTGAAAAAAATGCTATATTAAAACAGTAGCACAATTATGAACAACGAAAGGGGCTAAAAGTATGATGAATAGTGGATTTCAGCCTAA
>CALUUN010000022.1 GCA_944323995.1 Candidatus Gastranaerophilales bacterium
AATCCACTATTCATCATACTTTTAGCCCCTTTCGTTGTTCTTATGTCGTACTACTGTTTTAATATAGCATTTTTTTTAAATTTTGGCAAGTGCTTAATTTTTCTAAACCCGTACTACAAAATTTTTATACAAAAATCAAAACTGCTTACCTTTCTTTGATTTCTTTTTCAAAGAATTTTTTGCAAAATCAATCGCGTCAAGTTCCGAATAAAAAACGTGATGCTCACCGATTTGTTTAATGATATTATGTTTTTCAAGCTGTTCATGAAGTTTTTCATTATGGATAACGAGCAGAATTTTTATACGCTGGTCTTTCAACCTCAGAACAATATCCTCAAAGGCAAATATAGCTGAAATATCGAGCGTATCCAAAACATCATAGTTCAAAATAAGATATTTTGTTCCCCACATCTCATCAAACTGTGCAATCAGCTGGGTTGCAGAACCGAAAAAGAACTGCCCTTCAATATGAACAACACGGATTTTGTGGTTGTAATCCTCATCAAGCGTTTTTTCAAGCTCTGTCACATCGCTGTCATAAACCGTTTTTTGGACGAGTTTGGCGCTGTCTGCAGTCTTTTTGGCATACAACAGCGCCGCAAGAACAATTCCTGCGCCGACTGCAACAATAAGGTTATAAAACACTGTGAGAAAAAACACCACCCATAAAACATACAAATCATCTTTCGGCGCGTATTTCATAACTTTTAAAAGTTTGACATCAATAATGTCGTATCCGATTTTAATCAGAATTCCCGCAAGAACCGCCAGCGGAATTTCCGCAACAAATCCGGAAAACTTAAAAAGCAGCAGCAGCAAAACAAGCGGACTTATAACTGCCGCTATTTTAGTTTTTGCACCGGCTTTTATAGCGGCAACAGTGCGCATTGTGGCTGCCGAGCCCGGAAGCGCCCCTGCCATGGCACAGCAGATATTTCCCACACCCTGCGCCGCAATCAGGTGTTTAGGGTTGCTTTTATCTTTGGTTAAAGATTCACACACAAGCCCGGTCAGCAAACTTTCGGACGACAAAATCACCGCAAGCGTGATTGCATACTGCAAATAGTTAACTATTTCCCCGAACTTTGCATGAGGAATTATAAATTTCGGAAAATCAATTGATATTGCGTTAATCTTATCAACCTCAAATCCGAATTTTATTGAAACATAAGTACAAATAACAAGCGCTATAACAGTTGAAGGAATTATTTTGTTAATTCGTTTCGGCACCAGAAACACAATCAAAAGGGTTAAAATTCCAAGAGTTAGCGCGTCGTAATTTATTGAGGAAAAATTTATGAACAATTTCTGCACGCTCTCTATCGTGCTTGAAAGCGCCGAATGCCCTATGAGCGGATTTATCTGTAAAATTATAATAATCACTCCGACACCGTTCATAAACCCGGAAATTACGGGATACGGAACATATTTTACAATATCGGTCAATTGAGTCATGGAAAGAATTATCTGCAAAATTCCCGCCATCGCAATTATCAAAATTACCGAATTAATGTCCATACCGAGAGAATGCATAATTGAAGCGGTAACAATAGCAACCGGCCCTGTGATTCCTGAAATCATCGGAGTTTTTACACCGAGGATTCCCGCAACAAAACACAGAATAATCGCACCCCACAAACCGGCACCCGCGCCGAACCCCGTTGCCACGCCAAAGGCAAGCGCCTGCGGCAATGCGATAATCGCCGAATTTATTCCGCCTAAAACATCCCCTGCTAAAATTTCCGTCTTTGCTCTCAACTGTGAAATCATATTTCAAATTTTAACATAAAAATTATGTGCTATAATCAAAATATGAATTTGCAAGAGATATATTCCGAAAATCAAAAAACAATATTATCTTTTGAAGTTTTTCCGCCCGATACGGAAATTGAAAGTTTATACGGTGAACTTGCAAAATTAAAAAAATATTCGCCTGCGCTGATTTCCCTCACTTACGGCGCTGCAGGCAAAAACAAAGAGTTCTCAACCGGAATTCTCACACAACTGAAAGATAGAATGAATTTCAATGTTATGCCGCATTTTACGTGCATTTGTAATTCAAAAGCAACGGTTGAAAAAAATCTTGCGATTATTGAAAAGCTCGGAGTCGAAAATATTCTGGCGCTCAGAGGCGATATTCCGGAAGATAAAACCCTTTGCAATTACGATTTCAGATACGCAAATGAGCTGATTGAGTTTATAAAACACAAAACAAATCTTTCAATAGCTTCTGCAGGCTACCCCGAAGGCCATATCGAAAGTCCGGATCTTAAAACCGATATAGAAAATCTTAAAAGAAAAGTCGACGCCGGCGCCTCAGTAATCTATACACAACTTTTCTTTGATAACAATAAATTCTTTTCTTACGTTGAAAAAGTCCGCAAAGCAGGAATAAATATTCCGGTAATTCCCGGAATCATGCCGGTTCTTTCCGTGAAACAGGTCAACAAAATGACAGGACTTGCAAGAATCAGTATTCCTGATAAGATGAAAAAGAACTTTGAAAAGTATAAAAATTCACCCGAAGATATTAAAAAATTCGGCACTGAATACGGAACATGCCAGTGCGCGGAACTTCTGGATAACAAAGTAAAAGGCCTTCACTTTTTTACTCTCAACAAAGCCCGCGCGGCATCAGAAATTTTAGACAATCTTAAGGAGAAATTATGAACAGATACATTGAACACACTCTTTTAAAACAGGACGCAACCGAACAGGAACTCATCAAACTTTTTGACGAAGCTAAAGAACACAATTTTCTGGGTGTATGCATAAACCCGTGTTATGTAAAATTCGCCTCGGATTATCTCAAAAACAGCGGCGTAAAAGTAGTTACAGTAGCAGGTTTTCCGCTCGGCGCAAACAAAACCGAAGTAAAAGTCTTTGAAACAAAATGCGCAATAGCTGACGGTGCCGACGAAATAGACACCGTAATTAACGTTACACACCTCAAAGACAAAAAATATGATTTAATAGTAAATGAAATCAAGCAAATAAAAGAAGCCGCAGGCTCTCATAACTTAAAAGTAATTCTTGAAACAGATCTTTTGACAAAAGATGAAATCAAAAAAGCCTGCGAACTCTGCATAGAAGGCGGTGCCGATTTTGTAAAAACTTCAACCGGTTTTGTAAAAAACGGCGTCGGAGCAAAAGAAGAAGATGTTAAACTCATGTACGAAACAGTCGCTTCTCACGGGCTGAAAGTAAAAGCCTCCGGCGGCATAAGAGATAAACAGGCAGCTGAAAAAATGATAAAAGCCGGTGCCTCAAGATTAGGTACCAGCTCGGGTGTGAAAATAGTTCAATAAACATTATAATATAGAATATGGCAGATGAAGATAAACAATTTGACGCCACGCCGAGGAAACTCGAACAGGCAAGAAAAGAAGGACAGGTTGTAAAGTCAAAAGACTTTTCAACCGCGGTTTCGCTGCTTATAATGTTCTCCGCAATTGTCGCGCTGGCACCGTTTATCTGGAACCAGATTGTACAGCTTTATACGCTTTTGTATGAACAAATTCCTAATGCACACCTCTCGGATGTCGGACTTACCTATATTTTAACCGTAACGTTAAAGACCGCAGTTTTGATTATAGGCCCGATTTTATTTCTGGCATGGTTTGTTGCAATAATGGCTGATTTTATTCAGGTAGGGCCGCTTGTGGCGGTTGCTCCGCTTGTCCCTAAACTCGACAAACTCAATCCGACCAAATATTTCAAAAATATTATGTCAATTAAAACACTTTTTGAACTTTTTAAAAATATTTTAAAAGTCGTAATCCTTGGCTATATCGGCTGGAGCGTCTATATGTCGCATATTGAAAGCATATTGATGCTCGCCGCAATAGATAACAATTTTGCGGTAATGATTGAATTCGGCAAACTTATCACCGAATTTATTTTTAAAGCCTGCATCGCGTTTTTAATTATTTCGGCAGCCGATTACGGGGTTACAAAATGGAAGTTTTTAAAAGACCAAAAAATGTCCTTCAAAGAAATTAAAGACGAATACAAAAACACCGAAGGCGACCCCAACGTCAAAGCTGCCCTAAGACAGCGCCGTATGCAAATGCTTCAACAGGGTATGATGGACGCGGTTCCGGAAGCTGATTTTGTCGTCACAAACCCCACGCACATTGCCTGCGCTCTAAAATACGAAGCTGAAAAAATGGAATCACCTATGCTTATTGCAAAAGGTACCGAACTTATTGCAAAAAAAATTATAGATATTGCAAAAGAACATAATGTTCCGGTCATAGAAAATGCACCCGTCGCGCGGGCTCTGTTTAAAATGGTTGAGCTTAACCACATGATTCCGCCCGAACTGTACAAAGCAATTGCCGAAATTTTACTTTTTGTTTATAATATGAAAAAATCCACCAAATAAATGGGTTAATTGAGATTAATCTATACTAAGATAATTCTGTAATCATGGTTATGCAAGATAAAAATAAATTACAAGAATATATTGATATAGTACAGAAAGTAGCCCGTGTCGAACACAGAAGAATACCTTCCCACATGGTCGAATATGAAGAACTGCTTTCTATCGGTATTATTGCCGTTCAGGTTTTGATTAAAAACAAAACACCCGAACAGCTTGAAAAATATAATGCAGCCTACATAGCCACAGCAGTCCGCTGGGCTATAAGAAACGAATTAAGAATAAGATATAAATGGTACTCTTTAAAACATAAAGCAGAAGGCGAATACGACGAAGAAGAAGCTGTTGAAGGAATGGATATGCAGCAGGCAAAAGTCCGTGAAGCGGTTTATGAAACCATTCTTTCTATTGACGGTCTGGCTGCTGCCGCAAGCGATAATGATTCTCCGTTTGATTTTGTAAAAGACCCGCACGCGCTTCCTGATGAGAATGCGGAAATTACCGAAATGGGCCGCATGATAAGAGAAGCTATCGCAAAACTTCCGCCTAAAGAAAGAACCGTTGTTGAATACAGATTTTACAGAAACATGCAGGTAAAAGACATAGCAAAACAGGTCGGGCTTTCATCTTCACGCGTAACCCGTATAGTACAGGCCTCTTTAAATACGGTCAGAGAATATCTGAATTCCAAAGGCCAGTACGGTTATTAAGATTTGACTATTTCAATACGTTTGTCATCAACTATATCAACAGGAGTATTTTGTTTTTTGATATAATCGCAGGCTAATTTGTCTTTGTCAAAATCATAAACCGCTTCTGCAATATGTTTTTTATTGAGCATATGGAATCCGTCGCCGCCCGTTGCATAAAAATCATCCATTGCAACCCTGATAACTTTATCAGGATTCGGATTGTTTATATCAATCGGGGTGATTTTTCCCGAATCATCGACATAAGAAAGTTTTAAAAGTTCACCTTTGTCGTTCATTGTGTACTGAAGTCCCGAAACCATAACAATGCCCGGTTTGTTGTCAGGATGTACAAACGATTTTCCGCCGAGTTTTATTGCGTCGACAAGTTCTTTTTCATTAATCTGCGCAACCACAAGTTTGTTTTTGAATGGTGAAATTTCGGCAACTTTTCTTGTATCAACTTTGCCTTTTTCAAAATATCCGCGGATGTTTGCGGAATTTAAAAGTGCGACATCAACGCCGAGCTCTTTGCGCATTGCATCAACCATAAAGTTTCCGTGCGGATTGTTTTCGATTAAACGGTTTTTCGGTGAAGGCGGAGCTGAATTTATAACTCCGACATGTTCGGGTTTACCGATAATATTCTCGACCGCAAATTTTGCCGGCAAAGTTCTGTTGAATATATTTGTCGGAATAACGTTATTCTGAACCGATTTTATCAAACCTTTATCATCAAATTCAAGGTTAAGTATGCCGAAATATTCGCCGTCTTTGCCTGCCTGAGTTATAACAACGGGTTCGTTATCAAGATTATAGAAAAGATTTTTGCCTTCTTTCACATCTTTTATCAAGTCGTGCGAATGTCCGCCGAGAATTACATCAATTCCTCTGGTCTGCTGTGCGAGTTTAACATCATTTGTATAACCGCTGTGGGAAAGCAGTATGATTTTGTTAACTCCTTGAGCCTTCAATTTATCAACTTCCTGTTGTAGGTTTTTAATTGTGTCATCCAAATTATCAACCGACAGCTCGCCTTTTGAAACTCCGTCTTTTAATCTTGCAAACATATCGGAAGGCCCGATTCCGACTATGCCGTATTTGTTGCCGTTATGTTCTTCTATTGCGGAGCGCACCATAATATCTTTAAGCGGGCTTGTATCTTTTGCATGAATATTAACTGCACCCAACTCCTGATATTTTGCATTTTTTGCGATTTCAGCATGAGCTGTTGGCGAAACATCAAATTCATGGTTTCCGTTCTGGCGTTTTGTAATTCCTATCATGCCGAGCATTTTGCTTACGGCACGGCTCAACACTGGATCTTCACCCAATCCGTCATCGCCTGAGGAAAGTTTAAGTTTGTCCGCGGAAGTTTCAAAAGTATCAAACATTTGAGAGGCGGTATAAACACGTTCAAGATTCGGCAATTTTGCATGAAAGTCATTCATATAAAAAATGCTCGTTTTTACCGAATTATTATTCTGTTGTACAGGTTGAACCGCATTAATCATTTTAAGCCGCCTTATTTTTCAAATCTTTGTATATATTTAAACCTTCCACCCAGTTCGGAGTAACAGTCAAATCACCCGCAACAATGCTTTCCGGCAAAGCCGCGTGGTGGATTTTCGGAAGCAGATAATCTTCACTGTACTCAACAGGTTTTGAGATATTATCATCAGTATCGTTGCAAATGAATATGAGCTTTCCGTCAGTGTCGCGTCTGTAACCGACAAGAGTAATTTCATGCCCGTTGATTATAATATTATTCTGATCTACCTGAGTATAGCCGATTATAACATTTTCGCCCATATCAAGAGCTGTCAAAAGATGCCGCTTCATTGTGCCGAAATCTGTTTCATAACCTACAAGCCTTGCATTTTCGTCAACTGTCTGATAAGTAACCGACAATTTATTTTTGTCTTCGACAACCGATTCGGTAAAGGTTTTTTCAAATTCTATCAAACCTTTATCGTTCTGGTTAAATTTTCCTTTACGTTTGTCAGTCAAAGAATTATATGACTGCTGTGAACCTACCTGCATAAATGTAGACTGCATAAGAACATCCAGAGGGGAGCGTTCCAGCGGATCGCGGTTTGTGGTTTGAATTTGAGCACGCAGGATTGCATTTTTATCAGGAGCAAATGTCAACAACGCGCTGTCAAAACTGCTTGCTTCAAACGGGATTTCAAACGCATTCAAAAGCCAGATTGCATCAAGAGGATTGTCCGCCAGATTATTCAGCTTAATTTCTTTTTTAACCGACATATCAGCCGACGATAATCCTTCGGCAAATCTTGCAAATTCAGCCGGCATTTTCTCCGCGAGGTTAAACTCAATACTTGCGGCAACGCATGTTC
Source organism: Candidatus Gastranaerophilales bacterium (assembly GCA_944323995.1). Taxonomy (GTDB): domain Bacteria; phylum Cyanobacteriota; class Vampirovibrionia; order Gastranaerophilales; family Gastranaerophilaceae; genus SIG32. The sequence goes on from CALUUN010000022.1 coordinate 7,434, forward strand.
CTGAATGCTCGACATCAATATCCTTATAAGAAATATACCTGTCAAGCAAATTTGTTTTGCCCGCGGTATTTGCCGCAATAGCTCTTGCGCGGTAAGCCTCCGGAATATCTCCGAATTGCTGTGTTACCAGAAACGGATAAGAAATTGTAGAAATGGTATCTTTTAATAACCCCTGCGCATCAAGCCCTTCCGCCCTCGGAGTTGTGGCTATTTTGTACAGATTGTCAAGAACGGTTGAACGGTCATTTGAATCAGCATTCAAAAGAACACCGCTTTTTAAAAGCAGTTCAAGCTGCCTTTTGCTGTTTTTATCAACAATTTTTAAAAGCTCTGTGTATTTTTTCTTTTCATCATCCGAAAAAAGCTCTGTTCTGAGATTGGATGTTTTTTGTGAAGATTGAAATGTAATACTGTTTGAAACCGGCGCTGCAGCGGTTTTTAGCGTTTGTTTTTGCAGCTTTCCGCTTTTAACGGGCGCAGTATTTGATACTGTGTTATAATTATATTGTTGAATATTACTTACTACCATTTCTACTCCACATTTATATTAAAAATTAAACATAGGAAAAATTGCTAATAAAAATACGAATTTATAAATAAATGTAACAATGAGGCAGAATTTGATAAAAATAAAACCGCTTACAAAAGAACAAATAATCATATCAATTGACAGACTGACAAGATTTAAAGAGCCTGAAACCAAGTATTTGAGAGTATTTAAAGATTTAATTATAAATAATCTTATCTCGCCGAAATACAAAAAATCAGAACTTGATTCACTTGAATATGGAAAAATAAAAGAATATGCGGAAAAAATTTTTAACAACTCGCTTGAAAATCTGGGACTTGCACTTGACAACGATTATCTTATAAACCAAAAACTTTACGATTACGAAAATTCCGTATTCAATATAAACGAAGATGTCCAAATTCTTATAAAAAATAACATAAATTATAAAGCATGCCTTAATCTTATTGAAAAAGACTGCCCTCTCAATTTAAAATGGCTGAAATCCTTACCGGAAAACGAACCGTCAAATATTTTAAGGGAAAAATACGGCCTGCGTTTTCCTATTGAAAAAGTAGTAATATCAGAAGGCATCACCGAAGAAATTCTTCTGCCTGAATTCGGCAGATTGTGCGGCTATGATTTTGATAAAAACGGTGTTTACATAATCTCTGCCGGCGGAAAAAATCAGGTGGTCAAATTGTTTTATAAACTCTATGACTGTCTGAAAATTCCGGTTTTTATACTTATGGACAAAGACGCAAAAGAAAATTACAACGAAATCAAACCGCGCCTGAGAGAATTTGACAGAGTACATTTAATAAACTGCGGCGAATTTGAAGATATGCTGCCGGTTGAATTAATCAAAAAAACGCTGCTTTACGGCCTAAAAAACATTTCAATGATAGAACTTGAAACGGTAAATCAAAATTCCGGCATGGTAAAAATTCTGGAAGAAATTTTCAAACACCGCGGCATGCACGAATTTAAAAAATCTGAATTTGCTCAAATGGTGCAAAAAAATCTCAATTCAAAAGATGACATATCCGATGAAATTGCAGATATAATAAAGGAAATTCAAAATACCGGTAAAAAATCAAAAGTTATGGTTGACAATTAATTTTGGTTCGGTTATTATAAGAAACGTGAATACACTTGCTCCCATCGTCTAGAGGCCTAGGACAACACCCTTTCACGGTGTAGACGGGGATTCGAATTCCCCTGGGAGTATTTTATAGGGATTTAATCAATGCAGAAACAATTACGACGATCAGCAAATATTTTTTAAAAAGGCTTGTTTATATAACGAAGACTTTGCTGATTATCGTGAAAATATATATACAAGACCTTTTGAACAGGGTCTTGTTTTTTGTTAAAAAAAGTAAAAAATAAATTTCACGGAAGCAATTAAATAATTCAGACAACTTAATTGAAAGTGAAAGGGAAGAACATGATATTAAATCTGCGACGAAACATAACCAAAAAGGCGAATGCCCCTATCGTCAAATTAATGAACTTAATTTGGGGTTTGTAGTGGATTTTAATATAAGGATGCAGAAAAAATGATACCGGCAATAAACGCAAGTAGAATATATTCAACACTGGGAAACAACAGCTCGCTTGTCCCGCTGGCGGTAAAGGATGTGGCAAACAGCCTCGGGCTTACAACCGGCTCTTACATTATAGGCGACAAACTTGAAGGAAAAGACAGATTTCTTGATGAATTCGGAACACAGGCAATATGGCTTTTCGGACTGCCCGTATTCAAAAAAATTACCGATTTAACACTTTACAAAGCTCTTAAAATTGACCCAAAAGCTGACGTAAGACTTCTGGAAACACCGGAAATTCTTGATAAGGCAATTGAATTTGCGCCGGAATCACAGAACAACAGCATTAAAAAAAGCCTTCTGGAATTGAAAAATAATCCTAAATTTTCAAAATCACTTGCGCTTTCCAAGTTCGGCGTAGCAACATTGCTTACGATTGCTTCTTATACAATGCTTACAAAATACAGACATATGAAAACAAAAGAAGCGGCAAAAAAAGAAATCTTATCCGAACAAAAAAACAAAATAAAACCAAACAAATATAATAATTTAAGAACAACTTTCGGCGAATTTGTACAAAATTCAAAAGAAGGCTCTGCAGCAAAACCTTCTTTCACAGGTGCTGAATCGCTGGTTTCAAAACTCAAAAACTTTATGTTTGACCCTGTTCAAAACCTGATGATTGTTGACGGAACAATTACAACCGAAAGACTTTCAAAATCCAGAAACAGACAGGAATTTATAGGTTACACAATAAAAGAAGGCGCCACCTGGGCATTTATGTATTTTGCAAGCAAACCAATACAAAAATTCCTTGAAAAAAAATCGGTTGAAAAATACAACAAATCAATCGACCTTGACGCAAGAGTAATTGAAAGCGAAGATTTGAAAAAAGCCTTCTCGAATAAAAATATAATAGAAGAAAGCCTTAAAAACTTCCCGATAAAAGGGTCTGATACGGAAATTTATGAATACCTGCATAAAAATCCGGACAACTTTGTGGTTCAGATGGCAAAAAAATCAGACGAGATAATTACAATGGGTTCATACGATACATGGTTCAATAAACTTAAGAAAAAACTGAACCTTCCGCATCTTGAAATTGCCGACAAAAACGCAATAGATACAAGAAGATTTATTGATATAGGCAGTGCGGAAAAGAAAACCGGTGTCAGAGGAATTTACGCCAAAGTTGATACTTTATACAAACAATATCAAGCCTCGGGCGAATCTTTGGATACTTTCTTAAACAAAGTAAAACATTTAAAAAGAACATCGGTTTTGAAAAACCTCGGAACATGTATTGCTGCATTAGGCGTTGCGGTACCGGCAATAATGATAGCCGTAAGATGCATAACCGGCGACAAAGATTTTCAGGTAAAAGAGGACTTACTGAAAGAAATGCAGCAGGCTTAAGATCGGGAAATTATTCCCTGAGCCGCAACATAAGCAGTTGACCAGCAGTTTTGCAGATTAAATCCTCCGCAGAACCCGTCAATATCCAGAACTTCACCGCAAAAATAAAGATTCGGGACTATTTTGGATTCCATTGTTTTGGAATTGACTTCATTCAAGTCAACACCGCCCGAGGTGACGACTTCACCGCCTTTTGCGGTGCCGGTAATATTCAATTGGTAATTTGTCAAAAGATTTACTATACTGTCACGAACAATACCGCTCACATTGCAGCACTTCAAATCCGGGGTAATTTGTAATCTGTCCAGGACATGTTCCGCAAAAGATTTCGGAATAAATTCCGACAGAAGATTTTTAATGGTTTTATGCGGATTTTTGTCGAGAAATTCTTGCAACTCCAAACCTTTATAAAAATTCAAACATATATTATAAGGAAAATCCCGCCTGGCGTTTATTGAAGAAATTTTATAAATCAGCGGCCCTGAAACACCTTGATGAGTAAACAAAATATCATCACAAAAACCGCAAGAAGAAACATTTTTTATGCTGACACCGGCCGGGAATCTCTCATCGGTCTTGAGTCCAACAAGAGAAGGTTTTGGCGCTATAATATTATGTCCGGCTTTTTTCAGCATTGAAAAAGATGAATGTCCGCCGGTTGCGGCAACCAGATAATCGTAATTTGCAAAATCAAGTTCTGACACCATTTCTTTTTCAAACCGGACTTTTTTAAGCGACTTTAAAAATTTTTCTCTGACATCTTTTGAACTGTTAGACTCTGGAAATATTCTCCCGTCTTTTTGAGTATAAGTTTTTACGCCGATTTTTTCAAAAAACTCAATCGTGTCGTCAGTTTTGAATTTTGAAAAAACAGAATAGAGAAATTTTTCTCCACGCGGGTAATTTTTAGCAAGTTCTTTAAAATCATATTCGGCATGCGCAAGGTTGCATCTTCCGCCGCCCGTCGGCAAAATGGTTCTGAGAGGACTTGCATAATCAAAAACCGTGACATCAAGATAATCCTGCAAAAAATATGCACACATGCATCCTGCCGGCCCTGCGCCTATTATTGCAGCTTTAGAAGTTGAATTCGACCCGTGTACCATACAAAAATACCATTTCCGGATTTTCCAGATCACTGTGAAGTTCGGTAATCGTCTTGTTTAAAACAGGATGTACAAAATCCGGCGCCAATTCAAGCATCGGAACAAGCGTAAACGCTCTCAAATGAACATACTTGTGCGGAATTACAAGCCCGTTTTCATTTATAATATCTTTATTATAAAACAATATATCTATATCAATAGTTCGGTCATCATAGGCGTCTTCTTTTTCTCTCTCGCGGCCGAGCTGTTTTTCAATCCGCTGGCACTCGTTGAGCAAATCAGAAGGGGAAAGCGAAGTTTTAATTTCCACTACGGCATTCACAAACCAGGTATCTGAAGTCATATTCCACGGTTCGGTTTCATAAAATGCCGAAGTTCTTATAATATTTATACCGTCAACAGCCGACAAAAGGCTCGTTGCCTGCTGCACGTAACCTATTCTGTCACCTTTGTTTGACCCCAAACTTAAATATACTATCGCCATAATTACATTTTATAGATTTTTTCAAACATTGTCAATATACCTTCATGTTTGATATATAATATTAACGGAATGTTTATTTACGGAATTTTATCAACACTTTTATTTACGATATTGCTGCCTGTATATTATATAGTGAGAGTTTTCAACGGGAAATTTTTATACGGGTGGAAAGAAAAACTCGGATTTTTTAAACACCCGCATCTGGGCAAAAAAGTAATTATGTACCACGGGGTTTCTGTCGGAGAAGTTATTGCGCTTGAAAATCTGATTAAAGCGACAAAGGCTGCTTTTCCGGATTACAAAATTGTAGTCACAACAGGTACTAAAACTGGACAGGAAATAGCTAAAAAAAGGCTTTGCGACATTGCGGATTATATAACATATTTTCCGTTTGATATTCCGTCATGCGTTTACAGATTTCTGAAAAAAATCGGGCCTTCTGTCGTATTGATTGCAGAAACCGAAATCTGGCCGATATTTTCAGACAACTGCAAAGCGCAGAATATCCCATTATACACAATAAACGGCAGAATGTCGGATTCAACATACAGATTATACAGAGTGTTCAGAGGATTTTTCAAACACGTTCTTGCAAATTACACCGAAATACTCACCCAGAGTAATGAAGACCGAAACAAACTAATCGCAATCGGTGCTCCGCCGGAAAAAACCCGTGTAATGAAAAATCTTAAATTTGACGTAAAAAAATCTGACAAAATTATTAAAACAGACAACAATTTTCGTATCATAATCGCCGGAAGCACGCATAAAGGCGAAGACGAAATAGTATTAAATATATTTAAAAGATTGAAAAATGAATTTCAGGACATAAAACTTTTACTTGCCCCAAGACACATAAACAGAGTTCCGCAGATAAAAGACTTAATTACAAAACTCAATATTCAGTTCGGACAGCGCTCTAAAAACGAAACTTTTACTGATAACGATGTAATTATACTTGACACAATAGGCGAACTCGGCAAAGCGTATTCTATATGCTATTTTGCCTTTATCGGCGGAAGTTTTAACAAAACCGGAGGCCACAATCCGCTTGAGGCAGTTGTATACTCAAAACCCGTAATTTCAGGCCCTTCAATACATAATTTTCGAGATATATACTGGATTTTAACAAGAACAAAAGCCGGAAAAATTGTTAAATCACCTCATGAAATGGAAGATTATATGAGATTAATGCTCTCGGATAATGAATTTTATAAAAACGCCTGCAAAGATTGCGAGGAAGTTTTTAAAGATCAACAAGGTGCCTTAAATGTAGTCATTGACACGCTTAAAGGTATTTTGTAATTTTGCTTTGCATCCTCTATTGTAACGAAATATTACAAAAAAGAAAACAAAAATTAAAGAAAAAAATAAAAATGCCGTAAACATGAGCACAAGGAAAAAAATGAAAGGGAACAAGTCATGGGTATGGCAGCATCACAGGCCAGATTTTTAGGTCTGACCGCAAGGAAAACAAACGTTGAATATGAAGGACAACAGGTTAACCAGCAGAGAACAACTCTGGCAAACCAGTCCGCCAACTACTATAACCAGCTGCTTGGTATGACCGTACCGACTCCGCCTTCTACCGCGGATTATACTAAGACGGTTTATACCTTCGAAGACGGTAACCTCTCCAACTCTATTACCTCTTTGATTGCCCAGCAAGACGGTTCCTACCTTGTCAGCTATGTTTCTTCCTGGACTAACGATTTTGCTCCGGTTGGTGCAGGCAGCGCTATCGTCACAAAAGACCAGAACAACAACCACTATGTCGGTTCTACTTTGCTCAGACAGCTTGGTTCAGGCATTCAAGCCGACGGTACTTATACCGGCGATGACGAATATCTTAATTCTTTATCTAAAGAACAGCGTGCTAAATTGCTGAATGAAGAAAAAGAATATATTAAAATGTTGAACGAAAAATACTACGGTGATGCAGCAGCTAACGAAGAATGGTACGTAAGATATGTAAAAAATACTTCTACCGAAACCTGGACACCGATGTTCTACAGAAAAGATCAGGTTGATAACGCTATCTATTCTGACGAAGGCACTTCACAATCTAACATTAATGCCTACACTATGGGTTCTGCTCCCGAAGTTGAAGAAATCAAAGGCAGAACTGCAAGATTGGAAAAAGATTCTACAGGTCGTTACATCAATATCACTATCTATGATGAGAACGGTGCTAACCCTGTTACTTACGCTTTGACTACTAATACTTTGACTGATCAGGATGCTTACGACGATGCTATGAA
>CALUUN010000023.1 GCA_944323995.1 Candidatus Gastranaerophilales bacterium
GAAATCCACTATTCATCATACTTTTAGCCCCTTTCGTTGTTCTTATGTCGTACTACTGTTTTAATATAGCATTTTTTCAGTTTTTTGTAAAGAGTTTTTATATTACTTTACAAGCGCCTGAACAGATTTAAAATTTTCGTGTTTTGAGGTTCTCAGCCACTCAAACAACACAATCTCGGTACATGTGACCTTTGCCCCGTTTTGTTTAATCAAATCAATTCCGGCTTTGAATTCATCTTTATGTCTGCTTGCCGAAGCGTCTTTCACCACGCAGACTTCATAACCCGCATCAATCAGGTCGCAAATCGTCTGATAAACACATATATGCGCCTCTATCCCGAATATAACAACCTGCTTTCTTCCTGTTTTTTCAAGCGAGTGAACAAATTCCGGTGTAAGCATGGCCGAAAATGCCGTCTTTTCAAGATAAACAACGTCTGCCGGAAGTTTTTCCGCAAGAGCCTCAACCGTTGCACCGAGCCCTTTGGGATACTGTTCTGTCACAATAACGGGTATATTTAAAATTTTTGCCGCCTCTGCTATTTTACACGCCTTTTCAACCGGCGAATATTTACCGGCCGCAGCCACAAGTTTCTCCTGAATATCTATTATCACGACAACACTGTTTGAAATATCAAGCATAATCAATCCTTTACCGTCTTTTTGAATTCTTTTATAAAATCTTCAACTATTTTGGCGAGCCCTTTTTGCGTTACTTCATTCAAATGCAAAGTTATTTCGCGGTTTTCCGGAGTATCAAGCCCTTCATGGGTAATGTAAATTACTATTTTTGCAAATCCCGGATAAAGAATTTTCAAGCGGCTTTCGCGCGCTCCATGTTTTAGCTGAAACACGCTCTGCAGCTCGTCTGAATACTGTTCGATTTTTGTATTGAAGAGTTTTTCTTCGTAAGTTTTTTGCAATCTGAAAAACACAGGCGCAATAACCTTTTCCAGTTTGTTATTATAAGCGTTTTTGAATAACTTGAAATTTTTGTCGCTTTTTTCTTCATCATCAAGCCAATCGTCAAGCGTTTTGACTTTTTCTTCCAGAAACACCACTGTTTCATTAGTCTGGCATGCCTCTGAAAGTGCTGCAAAAGATTCTTTTTCCAACCGGTCAAATGATTTGTCGGCAATCCTTGAAACACCTCCGCGGATTATTAGTTTATCGCCCAAAAGTGCCTGAATCTTGTTTACAACCGCAAACGCACCTAATTTATCAACGTTCGGCAATATTATATAGAATTTGCCGCCCCGCACTACAGATACAACATCATCACATCTGACCGAACGCTTAATCGCTTTTGAAAGTTTATCTGACGAAAAACGCGTTTTGCACGATTCATCAAGCGCAAGTACGACAAACATGCCGTTTTGAACATGCCTGTCTTTTATAAATTCCGAAAGCAGTTCCCTGCTGTACTTATATTTATAAAATCCGGTTTCTTCATCAACTACCCCGAGCCGTTCCAAAAGCGCAAGATCGCGTGAATATCTGACTTTTAAAGACCTTAATTTGAAACAGTTTACCGTTCTTATAAGCATTTCATAAGATTCGGAATCAACGGAAAAATAATCCGAAACTCCGCTGTCATAAGCCTTTAAAATAAATTCCTGATCGTATTCATTCACAAGCAGAATAATTTCAAATTCCGCTGATTTTATTGAATTAATAAGCCCGAGAGTTTTTTCTTTATCGCCTGAATCATGCACCAGAACTATTGAAACACTGGGGTTTTCAAGCGTGCGTTTTGCCATTTTGTAATCACAAACCGCAATACTGTCGCTTTCACGCAAAAGCACCAGCTTTGAAAGAATTTTTTCGGCAACCGAATCCTCATCAGTTATCAATAAAATATTATCGTCAATCATCCGCTACACCTGCAAATGCTTCTTAATACAAAGGAAACTTCCGCCCGCACCGAACAAAATTCCCATCGCAAACATGGTTATAACAACAATATTCTGTGCATAAACAGGCGACGGAATCATGAAAAACTGGTGCATATTGTTCAGACCGTTCTGGACAACATTCAGCGGGAAAAGAGCTATAACGGAGCCGGAAAATCCGTAAAATGCTCCCTGTATAATCAGCGGAAACCTGATATACCAGTTGCTTACACCCATAAGCCGCATTATTTCTATCTCGTCTTTTCTGGACTGAATTACAAGCTGAATTGTGTTATTAATAATGGTTATTGTCAAAATGGCCATGATGATAATTACCACAACCGTAATTGAATTAACCACTTTATTCAGAGTTTCAATCTTTTGAACAAGGTCCTGAGCGTAACTCATATCTTCAACTATGGACAAACTTTTCACATCATTAAACACTTTGTCTATGTTTTCGGGTTTATCAACCTTAACATGCAGCGTATCGGGCAGCGGGTTATCAATATCAGGCAAGCCCATCTCGCGCTTCAAGTTAACCCATGACACATCACGCGATATAACCCTGACAGCCTCAACATGCTCAAAATCTTTTATACGTTTTTTAGCCGCGTTTGTATCGGTTCCGTGTTTTAAGTAAACCGAAATTTCAAGGACATTGCCCAGTTCATGCGCAAACGTCGACACAGAAAGCGCCGTTCTGAAAAACGAACCGAAAATCGTAAGGATTGCGGCCATTGTCGTTATAATAACAAGGTTCACAATTCCCGTGCGTCTGACATCGTTGAATGTTTCCATTGAAATTCTGTATAATATTCTTAATTCACACAACCAGTCTTTCGGAATGTGTTTTTTAACTTTTTTCTTTATCTGCATTTTTTGATTATTCATAAGTACCTGCCTGAATATCTCTGACAACTTCACCGTTATCAAGGGTAATTACGCGCTTTCTGAAATAATCCACCATAGCGTTATCATGGGTGGAAACAATAACCGTAATCCCTCTTTGATTAATCTGATCCAGAATTTGCATGATTTCCATAGAGTTTTTCGGATCAAGGTTTCCCGTAGGTTCATCCGCTATCAAAAGCGGCGGGCCGTTTACGATTGCACGCGCAATCCCGACTCTCTGCTGTTCTCCGCCCGAAAGTTCCGAGGGTCTGGCATGTTTTTTGTCATAAAGTCCGACTATTTTTAGCGCGCCCGAAACTCTGGCGTTGATTTCTCGTGAACTTATACCGAGCGTTCTTATAACGTAAGCCACATTGTCAAAAACCGTGTGGTTTTGCAAAAGTTTATAATCCTGAAAAACAATTCCCATACAGCGTCTTAAGTTGGGTATTCTGTCGTTTGACAAATTTGCAACGTTTATTCCGCCTATCGTAACAGTACCGCTTGACGGTTTTTCTTCACTGTAGAGAAGTTTCATCAGAGTGGACTTGCCGGCACCTGAGGCTCCGACTATAAAAACAAATTCACCCGACAAAATATCAAGATTGACATTTTTTAATGCGTAATGATCGTTATCATATTTTTTTGTAACACCGCGAAATTGTATCATTATTTCCAGTCCTTTAATTTACTTTTAATCTTTTCATAAACAGCTCCGGCAGTTAATCCGTAGTATTCCAGAAGACTGTCCGAATCCCCGCTCTGGCCGAAAGTATCGTTGATTCCTATTCTTAAAACTTCCGCCGGAAAGTTTTCGCAAACAGCTTCACAAACAGCAGAGCCAAGACCGCCGATTATTGAGTGATTTTCAACCGTCACAGCATGTTTTGTCTTTTTAATACTCTCAATTACGGTATTTACATCAAACGGTTTTACAACCGGAAGATGAATAACCTCAACACTTATTCCGTCTTTTTTAAGCATTTCCGCCGCCTGTAAAACAGGTGCAAGAGTTTCTCCGTTTGCAATAACCGAAACGTCCGAACCTTCTTCCATAATAACGGCTTTATTTATATTAAAGAGATAATCATCCCCGAAAACTTCAGCAACATTTCCGCGGGGAATTCTTATATAAACAGGGCCTTTATGTTCTGCCGCAAATTCAACCGCCTTTTCACACTCTTTTGCATCCGCAGGAACAATAACCGTCATATTCGGCAGCCCGCGCATGAGCGAAACATCTTCCAACGCCTGATGACTTGCACCGTCTTCTCCGACCGTCACACCGCCGTGAGTTCCGACAATCTTAACGTTAAACGACGGATAGCAGATTGAATTTCTAATCTGGTCATAAGTTCTTCCGGTTACAAAGACGGCAAAACTTGAAACAAACGGGATTTTTCCCTGAGATGCAAGACCGGCCGCAGTAGCCATCATATCCTGCTCTGCAATTCCGCAGTCAAAAAATCTTTCGGGAAATTTTTTCGCGAAAATCTGTGTCTGGGTCGAGCATGACAAATCCGCATCAAGAACCACAACGTCTTGATTTTTTTCACCAACTTTGCATAAAGCATTTCCGAATGCCGAACGAACAGATTTTTTGTTATTTACATCTACTATCATTAGATCCCCGCTATATGTCTGAATTTCAGGCGGTTAATTGCCTGACAATGACATTATAACATAAACAAATTGCTAATTGTAATAAGTTAAATCATTATTTACAATTAAAGTTGACCCTAAATGCACGCTATTCAAGGAATTTAATTCTACAATGTTAAGTTTTATTAAAAAATCAGCGAATTTACGCAATTAAATTTCTTGACGGACATTTAAACGGTAGAATAGGAATATGACAATATTTATTGAAAGGAAGATTACTAATGTTACAAGTTCCAAATTTACCCAATTATCAATTACCTCAGCCGAACTATAATGCTGTAAAAATTGATATTCACAATCCGTCAGTAGGCAATGCGACATGCCCTATACAACAGCCGCAATACAATCCGCAATATGCTCCGGTGACATCACCGTATTATACCTACCCGCAGACACAATTATATGATTATCCGCAGGCGGTAAATTATCAGCCGGCATATCTGCCTCAAGCACAGGCTCCTGCAACAGCATCAGCAAGTGCAACAGCAAACGCAGCGGCAACAGCACAACCTGTTGTTCAGCAGCCGGTAGTTCAACAGCCGGCAGTACAGCAGCCCGCACCTCAAGCATGCCCGCCGTGTCCTCCGTGTCCGGCAGTTCCCGCACCGCAGGTAGCGGAAGCAGCTGCAGCAGCAACAGTTTCGGCTGCACCTCAGCAGGTAAACATTAATCAGGCTCCGCAGCCCACACCTGTTGTAACAGAAGCTCCGAAAGCTCCGGCTGAAGCTCCTAAAGTAGAAGTTGTTCCTCCGGCTCCGGCAGCTCCGTTAATAGATTTAAACAGCTTCCTTGCACGTTTGTCAAACCCGGACTTTGAAGTTCAGGCAAACACAATGGAAGAAATAGCAAACATGGTTAATGATGAAACTCAAAAAGCCAAAGCTACAGAACTTCTGGATTCAAAAGTAATAGATGCATTAACCAATATTATGACAGCTGATTCCAGCAAACTTGCAGGCCCGACACAAGAACAAATTGCCGCAAGACAAAAATTAATGAACGGCCAGCAGATTTCAGATCAGGAAAAGGCGTTAGCAACAACAATCACACCGATGGAACAGGCTGAAAGAAATAAAAGCTATGCAATGTTCACATCAGCAATTCTTCAGAAACTCTACGGTGATGAAATCAACAAATTAACCGGTACAACAGTTCCTTTAACAGAATTGCCGGCAGCAATGACAATTGTTGATCAGTTGAAAGACAACCCGAACCCGATGGTCAGAACATCAGCAATTGAAGCGTTAAGCTATATTCAAAAACCCGAATACAAAAAAGATTTAACAACTCTGTTCACAATCGCTAAGAACGATCAGGACAAAGGAGTACAAGAAGCAGCAGCGGCAGCTCTTGACAAGTTAAATCAAATCTAAGTAACCGAATTCCTTTCTTTAAATAAAAAAGAACCCTCCAAAAGGAGGGTTCTTTTATACTAAACATTTCTCGTTATAATTTGATGGCACGGGTGCACAATTTTCATAGTCGGCGTGTTCCGATATGAATTTGCACCATTCATAAATAATCTCATCCTCAGATAGCTTGTAAGAGATAGGCTTTCCGATATAAATAGTAAACTTACGTCTTGTGAAGGGTTTTAATTTAGGATAGCCGTTAAAATCCGCAATAGCAACCGGCACAATATCAGCCTTTGCATTTTTTGCGATAACGGCAAAGCCTTTTTTAATTCCTTCAAGTTTACCGTAAGGTCTTGTACCGCCCTGCGGGAAAACACCCAGCGACCATTTTGTTGTAAATATATCGCGGACGGTTTTAAACGTTGCAATCTCGGGTTTGGATCTGTTAACGGCAAAAGCGCCCAGACGTTTTACAAGCCATTGAAGTTTTTCCGTCGGCTCAAACAATTCTTCTTTTGCCATAAACGCAATTGTTTTTCTTGTGGCAAAAGGAATAATCGGCGGGTCAAAAATAGACACGTGATTTGCGGCATAGATATACTTTCCGTTATCTTTGGGAACATTTTCACGTCCGTAGATTTTGTAATCATAAAAAATCCGCATAAAGTTATCCACAACCGTTCTCAAAAAAGTCAGATAAAACAGCGAGCGCATCCAGTTGTACTCTCTTGCGTATCTGCGATTGTAGTTTCTTTCTTTTTCTTTCATTCTTAACCCCTAACTTTCAACATACTTAAAACCGGTTAAATTTTCAATTGATTTTATCCATTCGCTGACCATGATATCGAGATTGTCGTTATAGGGAATAACTTTGCCTATTTTAACGACAATTCTGCCGGAAAACGGCAGGCGTTTAATTTCGTTTGTGCCGGTAATTCCGACAGGCAGAATTCCGCATTTGGTAACTTTTGCTAGACTTGCAAAGCCTTTTGTTATGTCTTTAATTTCGCCGGGTTCACACCTTGTTCCCTGCGGAAAAAGTCCGAGCACCCAATCGGTTTGTTTTATTGATTTTGCGGTTTTGATGGTGGAGGCACCCAGATGTTCTCTGTTAACGGCGAAAGCACCGAGCCAGTCAAGCCACCAGCGAAGAAATTTTATATCAAAAAGTTCCTGCTTTGCCATAAAACAAACAGGCCGCGGCATAACTGCCGCAACAAGCGGCGGATCAAGCGTTGACAAATGGTTTGCGGCGACAATATAGTTATTGTCTTTCGGAATATTTTCTTTTCCGTAAACTTTCAATCTGTAAACCAGTTTAAACCTTACCATATAACCGATTTTGGTAACCATGAACAAAAATATTTTTCTGAAAAAATTATATTCCGAAGCATCACGTTTGCTGTAGCTTCTGCGTTCTTTTTTTGTTTTTTCTTTGGTTAAAGTCATACAAATAACTCCTGATATAAAAAATTATACATAAAAACAGTAATTTTAGCAAATAGACATAAGAACACTTTTTATTGTATAATTAAAAAGGGAGAGCGATTATGACAAACGAATTGGAAAACGAATTATTTAAAAGCGTATACGACAAAACACCGGATTACGTAAAGAAATTAAACTTAATGGACTTTAATAATAAAGGTGAATTTACGTTCACTTTAAAAAAAGAATATCTAAAACCTTACGATGAAAAAAACAATCCGGAAGGTCTTAATTTAGAGGAGTGGTTCGAAAACTACGCAAAAGAGGCAAAAGTTTCGACAGCCGGAATAAGAGGCCCGCAGAACATTTTGTATCCTGCGGACACAAGATTTCCGATAAATCTTGTCGGAATAGTTCTTGCGACACTTGCAAAAGCACTTGCCGCAAAAGAAAAATATCCGGACAAAAAAATTATAAAAGTTGCCGGCCGCGAAGTTCGCTACAATTCAGAGCTTTTTCTTGACGCTATAGCGAGGATTCAGGCCGCACAGGGCATAAAAACTCTTGTCCCGCAGGGCAAAAAGACCATTCCCATCTGGCTTGCCTCATTTTTGGCTTTCAAACTGGATTTGCTCGGCGGGGAATACATAACCTCAAGCCACGGAATTTCTGTCAAAAACGCAACAAAAGACCTGAACTCGCAGGGGAGTCAGTATTTGCCGGAAGAGTCCGCGGAATTTGTAAATAAAATAAAGGAAATTTTTGAACTGACACGCAAAAACGGAACTTATGAAATCAAGATTGCTGCGGACAATAACCCGCTTATTGACGAAAAAGTCATGACAGAACTCAATGACGGAGTCGATTTATACGTTGAATACCTCAAATCCGGCGTAGCAAAAAAAATTAACCTTGATTTGATAAAAGAATTAAAAGAAAAAATCGTAATAGAAAACGTCGGGGGCTCAGCTTTCAGAACGCTCGGCAGGGTTTTGAACAAACTTGAGATTTCCGAAAAATTTGAATGGTTTAATACATCAGAAGACCCGTTTTTCCACGGTATCGGCAAATATAATGTTACACCGAAAGGCGAAAAAGCATTCTACGATTATTCCGTAGACGCAACCGTAATTGCACACAAGCCGGACGGAACAAAATTTTTCCCTGTAATTGACACACTTCACTACGATGAAAAATTAAAAAACATGCCGCTCGGCACCGCTGTTTTGATAACCGATCCGGATCACGACAGACTGACAATCACACAGAGCGAAGACATTTCAAGAGCACCGGAATTAGAGCGGGCAGGAATTGATTATATAAAATTGAATGACAGAACAATTCTGACGATTTTCACCGCAAATCAAGCGTTTTTAATGATTATGGATTTCTGGGCAAAACAGTTGAAATCACAGGGGCTCTGGAACAATCATCCGCGATTTATGATAAAAACAACGGCATCGGCTCTTTCATGGGACGAATGGGGCAGAAATAACGGTGTAAAAGTTATTAATGTTCCGGTCGGTTTTAAAGAGATAGCAAACATAATGAAAAAAGTTGAATTGCAGCTTAAAAACCATCCGGAAAAAGATGTTATACTTGACGACGTATTTTCAAACAGCATAAACCTCGGCACAAACCCGCGGCTGTTGTTCGGCGGTGAAGAATCCGGCGGAATGATTATGGGAACAGAAGAACTCATCAAATCGCTTCACGGAAGATTTGCAATCGCAATGAGAGAAAAAAGTGCAACCGAAGCCATTATTGTTGCTTCAGCCTTGATTGCAAAACTTGAAAAAGAAAACATTTCGCTTTCAAAATATCTGGTGAAAGTGTTTGACGAAAACAATATAACCGGACGCTACGACACAAGAGTCGACATAGCTTATTACAACGAATCCGAACCTGATATTGAAAAATTAAAACACGAAAAAGTACTCGGCGAAGAAAAACGAACCCGAAACGATTTATTCTACCTGTCGCTTGCAATGGGCGTAAAAGAGAACCTGCTTGCAATGGAAGATGTAAAAAATATTCTCTCGGATGCTTTCAAAGAGCTTGATTTTTCAAATCTGAAATCAATAAAATTTGTCGGTGACGGAACATATATGGAATTTTCGGACAAATACATCGAAATCCGTCCGTCAGGAACAGACGCCAAAACAAAAGCCTACGGCGGAGGCCTTAATAAACACGATATAGAAAAATACGCCTCAATCCTCGGAAACTATTCCGGCAACAGAACCGAACTCCATAAAAAGTTTATTCCTGATGATTTTTATCAATCAACAAAAGACAAAGCCATGGATTATTACCTTGCTTTTGTCGATAAAGATGCCAATAACGAAAAATTTGAAATTCCGGAATATGAATTTTAATGACGCTAAGTCTTAAAGTTCTTTAATGTCGCTGCGCTCAATAATATGTCATTACGAGGAGGACGCAAGTCCGACGTAGTAATCGCATTGTCGTTGCAATGACATGCCTGAAACTCCCTCCCCCTTGAGG
This sequence comes from Candidatus Gastranaerophilales bacterium, assembly GCA_944323995.1. Taxonomy (GTDB): domain Bacteria; phylum Cyanobacteriota; class Vampirovibrionia; order Gastranaerophilales; family Gastranaerophilaceae; genus SIG32. Next base: position 9,740 of record CALUUN010000023.1, read on the forward strand.
GGGAGGGCTGGGTGGGGGGCTCTAATCGTGATATAGCAGATTTCTATAGGTTAAAACTCCGGTGAGAAGTTGTCGGATTAGTAAATCCGCCCTGCAATGCTATAACTGTTGCCAGATGCTGAAACAAGTTCAGCATGACAAGTTTTACTGCAAACCAGCCTCGCCCATTGAGGGAGAGGCTGTTCTATTGTTAAAAAGCGGCACTTGTGGAATGTCACAAATACCGCTTTATTAAAGAACTTATCGTTTGAATTCTACGTTCCGTTTTGTGGTCTGTACGCCCCGGCGGCGCTGAATGATTGAAT
>CALUUN010000024.1 GCA_944323995.1 Candidatus Gastranaerophilales bacterium
GCTACATCCCGATTTTTTTTGTGTAACGGCAACGTCTTATGTTGTCCGCTATATACTATTATTCTTTTGTCAATGTTGCAATCACATTATAAATTCTATTACAAACCAATATTTATATCAAGTAAAAAAATGATATTTTCGTTAATAATTTGAAATTTTTTTAAAAAGATTGTATAATAGTCACGTTAATTAGAATTAAGAGGTTAATGATTTATGAAACTACACATGCAGATATTGATTGCACTTGGACTGGGTATTAAGCGCAACTGGCACATTTTCTTCGGAATTATTGCCGGTATTTTTGTGGGGATTTATCTTCACGGTCACGGCAACGTCCTTATTTCAAATATCTTAACCTTTGTCGGTCAGGTATTTATTCGCTTAATCCAGATGGTAGTTATTCCGCTCGTAGTTTCTGCAATCATTATCGGGATTACAAGTATCGGTGACAACAAACAGCTCGGCAAATTCGGAACCAAAATGGTGCTCTATTACGGTATTATTACATCTATTGCCGTTACTATCGGTGCTGTGCTGGCTATTCTTGTTAAACCCGGACTCGGCGCAGCGCAATATATTGCCGCAAATACAGCCTCTGAAGTTCAAGCCTCGGTTGCTGCTGCTATGCAGCAGCAAGGTAATATCCTTAACCTTATCCTCGGATTTATCCCCAATAATCCGCTCAGTTCATTCGCCGCAGGTGATATGGTGCCGATTATCGTATTTATTGTAATCTTTGCCATCGCCCTCGCTAAAGTCGGCGACGTTAACAGACCTATTGTGTCGTTCTTTGAATCTGTGTTTGCTGCGACAATGAAAATTACCGACTGGATTATGTTCTTTGCTGCTCCCGGTGTATTTGCTCTCACTGCTTCTGCGGTATCAAGTTTCGGTGTTGACATTTTTATGAGTATCTCAAAATACCTCGGAGTTCTGCTCGTCGGATTTGCTATCCAGATGTTTATTGTATATCCGCTGTTTTTAAGATTCTTTTCTAAAGTTTCAGCAGCTATGCTGTTTTCCGCCATCGCAGAAGCCATGATGGTTGCTTTCGGAACCGCAAGTTCTTCGGCTACACTACCGTTAACAATTGCATGCTGCGAAAAACGCGGGATTTCTCATAAAATTTCCAGCTTTGTCCTGCCTCTGGGTGCAACTTTGAACTTTGACGGAACCGCTCTTTTACAAACAGTTGCCGTAATATTCCTTGCACAGGCCTACGGCGTTGTTCTCACTCCGTTCCTCGTTATTCAAATTGCGCTCCTTGCCATAATTGCCTCCAGCACCTGTGCCGGTATTCCGGGCGCCGGTATTATTACTATCGCACTTATATTAAACGGCATGGGCTTAAGCCCCGAACAACTCGTTGCGGGATTTGCATTCCTGTTCACTATCGAAAGAATTACCGATATGTTCAGAACCCTTCTGAATGTTACATCTGACGCCGTTGTAGCAGCAACTATCGCTGATAATGAAAACGAAATCAACTATGATTTGTTAAATAATCCCGCTGCCTATGAAGAAATAGCTTAAAATTTTATCGGTACAAGTAATGGAAACTGACAGGATAGCATCTAAATATTTAGGCAAAAAAGCAGACGGAAGCGACAACTACGACCCGTCACTTCTTGTTGCAGTGCCGCGTCTTGAAAACAGAAAACAGTACAATATTGACGAAAATAACCTGCCTTTCAATGGAATTGATATCTGGCATGCTTACGAATTTTCCGCGTTAACCGAAAACGGCCTGCCCGTTACAAGGTTAATGAAAATAAAATATGACTGCAAAAGCCCGTTTATTATTGAATCAAAATCGCTTAAATTGTATCTGAATTCTTTTAATATGTCTAAATTCGGCAGCACAATTGACGAATGTCTGCAAATTTGTAAAAAACTTATTGAACATGACCTGTCTTTAAAATTAATGACCGATGTTAAAATAAATTTTCTTGAAAACACAACACAAAAAATTGAAATTTTTGACAACTTCAAAAACATAATTGATTACGTTGATCAAAAAGATTTGCGGATTGAGAACTACAAAGAATCGCCCGAAGTATTGGAAACAGAAACTTTAAAAAATGAACAAGAAAGATTTTTGTGGTTTGATTCACTGCGTTCAAACTGCCGCGTAACCCATCAGCCTGATTTCGGCGATGCTTTTATTTATTACAAATCCAAAAAATATATAAAAGAAATCAGTCTTGTCAAATATTTGTGCTCTTTTCGTGCGGAATACCATTTTCATGAAGAATGCTGCGAGATGATTTTTAAAAGGCTTTATGATTTGCTGGACAGAGGCGACGAACTTTTTGTCTGCACGCTCTACACCCGCCGCGGCGGAATTGACATTTGTCCGGTAAGATACAACAAAAGCGCAGGTTATGCAGATGCACTGATTGATTTGACAAAACTTGCAAGACACGGAGTAAAGCAGTGAACAACCGCCAATTCGGAGATATGGGCGAAGAAATCGCCGCAAAATATCTGCAGGATAACGGTTATGAAATTATTGACCGCAATGTTCACTATTCCCGCTTCTGCGAACTTGATATTGTCGCCAGACAAAAAAATACAACTGTTTTTGTCGAAGTTAAAACCCGAAAAACCGATGCTTTCGGCACTCCGTTTGAAGCGATTACGAAAACAAAATACGAAAACATTAAAAAAGGCGCCCTGAATTATCTGGCTGAACATCCGTCAAAAAATTACCGGATTGATGTTGTCGGAATTACGCTCAAGCCCGAATTAAAAATAGAACATATGCAAAATGTATAATTAATAATTCAAACAATGCCGGATATTTTCGGACGGAAGATACATCATGCCTGTCAGCATCGGAGATTTTTCTTTGCTGCCGCCTTTTTCAATCCAGTTTTGCAAAACTTTATTGTTGTCGTTGTTTACAAATCTGAAACCTAACTTGTAATAAAATCCCGCAGGAGAAGTTTTGCCGTCTATAACATCCGCGTGTATAAGCACGCGCCCCTGAGTCCTCGTATCATTAAGGCTTTTGAGAACAACATCTTTTACAGCCTGCGTTCCCTGCCCTTTTGCGTGCGAAAACAGATGCTCAATATAATAAGCCGGCTTAAATGTTTGCAGCGTATCCCAGTGGGCGGGCTCTGCAGGAATATTTCTTCTCTTGAATCTTGAATAAGTTTCCGGCTTTGCTTCAACAAAAACTTTTTTAATATTAATATAATTTTCGGGGAAATCACCGAAAGCCACGCATCCTGAATCGTCGTAATAAAACTTGCATTCGCACGAGCGCCCGAACACATCCGAAGAATTTTTTACTGCTGTTTTTTGGGCAGGCTGCGCTTCTGATTTTACCTTTTCAGGCAAAAGATTATTTACACAACCGATTACACGATTAATTTTCACCATATTATATATAAAAATTTTTTATCAAAAAAATTGCCTAAAAAGTCCTGCGGCAAACTAATTTCGTTTTTGCGGCACCAGATCGTAACCTGCTATATCCAGAATCTCGAGCGCCTCTTTAAGAGTAATACTCTCTCTTATAAGTTTGCCGGAAATACTGTTTACAGTATATTTTTTCCCTGTTTTTTCGGTCATTAATTCAGCCAGAGAGGTTAGTGTTAATGCCTCTTTTGACAAGATGTATTTAATATCGTTTCTGATGTCCATATATTTACCCCAAATTTATTTTACCGTTTTCAATTTTATAGATTTTGACATCTTTTAAAAATTCATCTTCAAAAAGTACTGTATCGACCGAAGTTATGATGGTTTGCGTACCCGGTTCAATGGATTTTAAAAGGTAATTTTGCCTTATATCGTCCAGTTCCGCCAGAACGTCATCCAGAAGCAAAACAGGCTGGTCGCCGGTTTTTTGCGTAATTATATCGAGTTCGGAAAGTTTCAGCGAGAGAACAATTGTTCTTTGCTGGCCTTGAGAGGCAAATTTTACGGCATCGTTTCCGTTTATACGGAATATAATATCATCTCTGTGTGGGCCGACACATGCCTGACAGCGGCGGATTTCTTCCTGCTTTCTTTCAAGAAGAGATTTTTTAAATTTTTCCGCAATCAAGTCTATTTCAAATTCTTCACCGGTCAAAAACGAGCAGTCGTAATCTATTTTTAACGTCTCGGTTTCGCTTATGGTGCGATGTTTTTCTATGGCCAGTTTTTCAATTTCTTTCAGGAATTTTTTGCGCAAAAATATTATGTTGCTCCCTGCAATCACAAGCTGCTCATTATAAACATCCAAAAGCGTTTGGTCAAAACTTCCGGTTTTTACTGATGCTTTCAAAAAATTATTTTTATGTATTCTGATTTTGTTATATTTTGAAAGCCTGTCATCGTATGCCGGATAAATTTGCGAAATTGCTCTGTCGAGCCAATCGCGTCTGTCTTGCGGGTTTCCGCCGCGCAGAAACAAATCCGCGGTTGAAAATATAACCGTTTTTAACACATGTTTAAAATCTTTCGGGGTGGACTTAACACCGTTTAATTTCAACTCCCTTGTTTTTTCTCTGTCATAAGAACAATAAAGCGAAATATCCGTATCGGATTTCAGGATTTCGGCAGACAGTTCAAATTTTTCGGAATCAAAATTTATAAGTTCATTATTAATTGGAGTTCTGTGGCTCTTCAAATCGGACAGGAGATAGATACTTTCAAGAATATTTGTTTTGCCCTGCGCATTTTTGCCTATAATCAAAACTGTTGCCGAATCCAAATCCAGTGTCAAATTACGGCAGTTTCTGTAATCTTTCAGCTCCAATCTCTTGAGTTTCATAAAAAAATTATACTACAAATACAGTATTTATCTATAATTTATAGACTAATAAGACAATTTCGTATATAATAAAGAATGTAAAAATAAGGAAATACTATGCTGCCAATTATATCAGAAGAAATCGCAACACAGGCTTTTAAAGAAATATTCAAAGATATGCCGGCCTGGCGCAAAAAAATGATACATTATCTTAAAGAAGAAAATCCGGAGGTCAATACGGCAATTATAGAGGCTGCAAACAAAACCGACCTTGATCCCAAAGCGGTAGCTCTGGGGGCTTATATGACTTATCTTTTGATTGAAATGGCCGCAAAAGAAAATGATGCACTGATGAATTTTGTAGAGTAAGGAAGAAGTATGATTATAGAAGAATTATTGGAAAGATTGGTAAAAGACGGCGGAAGCGATTTGCACATATCAAACGCATTACCGCCTGTAGCGCGTATTGACGGGCAGCTGGTAAGATACGAATCTCAGCCGCTGACGCCGGAAGATGTTGAGATGCTTCTGTTTCCGATGCTTTCCAACGAACAGAGAAGACGCCTTGAACAGGATTGGGAACTCGATTTTTCTTACGGTATAGAAAACGTCGGACGTTTCAGGGTTAATTTTTACAAAGACAAAGGCTGCTATGCGGGCGCATTCAGAACAATCAGTGCAAAAGCTCCGCAGCTTGAAGATTTGGGACTTCCCGAAATCGTAAAGAAAACAGCGGAAAGACCCCGCGGTCTTGTGCTCGTAACAGGGCCTACCGGTTCAGGTAAATCAACAACACTTGCGGCGATGGTTGACTATATCAACAGAACCCGCGCGGAACACATTTTGACAATCGAAGACCCTATAGAATTTGTTCACACTTCTAAAAAAAGTATTATCCACCAGAGAGAACTCGGAGCGGATACAAGATCATTTGCAAACGCTTTGAGAGCCGCACTCCGTGAAGACCCTGACATTATTCTCGTAGGTGAGATGAGAGATCACGAAACAATCGCTCTTGCATTGACAGCTGCAGAAACCGGCCACCTTGTGTTCGGAACCCTTCACACATCATCTGCTTCGCAAACCATTGACCGTATTATCGACGTATTTCCGGAAGGTCAGCAGCAGCAGATTCGTGTTCAGCTCGCAAACTCTTTGATTGCGGTATTCTCTCAAACTCTTTTGCAAAAACTCCAGCCGGACGGAACAAAAAAAGGCCGTATTATGGCGCAGGAAATCCTTATCGTAACTCCGGCCGTCGCAAACCTTATCCGGGAATCAAAAGCGGCTCAAATATATTCAACAATTCAAACAAGCCAGAGTGTAGGTATGGAAACGCTTGAAATGTCGCTTGCAAAACTTTATAAGAAAAGATTAATTACCCTTGAAGATGCTCTTGCACGTTCTTCAAGACCCGAAGAACTCAAACGCCAGATTCAAAGTATCTAACCTTTTTTGTTTATGCTAAAATCTTATTAGCAGTATAAAAAAGGAAAGAGAAATATGACACAACAAATTCAAGAAACCACATCACCGGGTGCACAAATAAGATTAACCCGTATCCAGAAACTTGCCGATCTGGCGGATAAAGGCGTAAATCCGTATCCTTATGTGTTTGACAAAGATGCAAACGCAGCTGATTTGCAGGAAAAATATAAAGATTTGCCGGCAGGCGAAGAAACACAGGATTTCTATTCGGTAGCAGGCCGCGTTATGGCAATAAGAAATACCGGAATGTTTATTGACCTTATGGATGCTTCCGGAAAAATTCAGGTATTTTCACACAAAGAAAACCTCTCGGAAGATCAGATGAAAATTCTTAAACTCCTTGATATCGGCGATATCGTAGGATTTTACGGTTCAATCAGAAGAACTCCGCGCGGAGAACTTTCAATCAAATCAACAAAACTGAAATTGCTTTCAAAATCATTGCTGCCGCTTCCGGAAAAATTCCACGGCCTGACTGATGTTGAAACAAGATACAGACAAAGATACGTTGATATGATTATCAACGAAAACGTAAGAAAAACCTTCAGAACCAGAAGTTTAATCATCCAAAAAATTAGAGAATACCTCACAAAACAGGGATTTTTGGAAGTTGAAACCCCGATGCTTCACCCGCAGGCCGGCGGAGCAAACGCAAGACCTTTTATTACACACCATAACACACTTGATATGGATATGTATTTAAGAATTGCGCCGGAGCTTTATCTGAAAAGACTTATGGTCGGCGGACTTTCGGAAAAAATCTTTGAGATTAACAGATCTTTCAGAAACGAAGGTATTGACACACGCCACAACCCTGAATTTACCATGATGGAACTTTATCAGGCATACGTTGATTACAACGAAATGATGGCTCTGACAGAAAACATGATAGCCTCTATCGCTCAGGAAGTTCTCGGAACAATGAAAATTCAATATGGTGAAAACGAAATTGATCTCACTCCGCCCTGGGACAGAAAAACAATGCTCGGCTCAATAAAAGAAGCTACAGGCATTGATTTTAATACAATCTTTACGGTTGAAGATGCCAGAAGCAAAGCAAAATCAATAGGCATACACGCTGACGACTGCGACAACTGGGGACAGGTTGTGGAAAGAGTTTTTGAAGAAAAAATTGAACCTTCATTAATTCAGCCGGTACATATTATCGACTACCCGCGCGATATATCTCCGCTTGCAAAAGTTCACAGAGATAACGATAGGCTGACGGAACGTTTTGAAACAAGAATTAACGGCTGGGAAGTCGCAAATGCATTTTCCGAACTCACTGATCCGATTGATCAGAGAATGCGTTTCGAAGCTCAAATGCAGGCAAAAGCCGCAGGTGACGAAGAAGCAATGCCGATTGACGAAGATTATATCTGCGCCCTTGAACACGGCGTTCCTCCGATGGGCGGGCTGGGTATAGGTATTGACCGACTCATAATGCTTTTGACAAATTCACCGTCAATACGCGACGTTATCGCTTTCCCGACTTTGAAAAAAAGAGATAATTAGAATAAGCCGCAAAGATTTCTTTAATAAAACGATATCTGCAGAAATTCCGCAGATATCGTTCTTAATTGCATCTATGAGCCGCCCTATTCCCCTACGCACACAGCCCATAGATAAGTGCTGGAATGATCACGCGCACCGCCGTCCCTTGAAGGGCCGAAGTACTCTGTACCAAACCAATTAAAATGACGCAACGCTGCGCTATATTCGTCTATTTCTACGTTGTTCCATAATCCTAAGGTATAACCACCGCCCAAATCCACAAAAGTAAAACCGAAATCTTGAGCTTTCTCAAAATTCACCTCTCCAAGATTATTATTTGACTCTTCCGCGCCTATAGGTGTGCCGTATAATTCAGTTGCTAAAGCTGCAAGTTCTGAGGCATTTGGCAATCGTTTTCCTTGGTCAGCACATGTCTTCATTGCACCGCCCCAATAGTCACTATCTCCCGACATACAATTCTGTATGCCGTATTTATCTTTATTTGCATTACAATCTGCGGCTGTAATGGAATCCGGCTGAAAAGGAGTACCCCAGCAGGTTCCGCCGATTTTAAACATGCAGGAACTGCCGCCTAAACTCTCAACATTTATGCTCCTTAAGTCCTTTCCCGATGTGTTCGGGTTCTTAAAACCGTCCACATCATACAATATCGCCAAACAACTCGTTCCGGTTATCTGATTTGAATAAGGATCCTGTTTGCAATCTGGATTGTAAGCTATTACACCTGTTACACCGTTTGCAAACTGAACACCAACCGTATTTGTTTCCCAATCATCATGTCCGAAGTTTGATGCGTCTTTTATGTCCGCCATTTCTATTTCTTCGTTTTCTTCACCCCAGTATACCTTATCTGAAAAACACGTGGTTATTTCATCATTTTCACATATTCTTGTTATCTTAAAATGTTTTGATAACTCATTAACAAAATCTTCTGTTGTGGTATAACCGGCTAATGTTGCCTGAACATTCATCACTTTTAATGATTCTTCAAGTTTTCTTTGAAACACCTGAGATGCCGTATCCCATGCTCTTGATTGGAAGTTTTGCACTAAAGTCGGAATTGTTAATACTGCGACAATACCGATAATCGCCAGAGTTATCAGTACTTCCGCAAGCGTAAAGGCGGCTTTTTTGACCCTCACCCGGCACTGCGTGCCACCCTCACCCAAAGGTAGAGGGTTATGCGTGTTGTCGTCGAATTTTACCGACCAAGCAAATGCACTCTGCGCGGTGCTTTTGCTTATCGCTTTACTCCTAAATACCCCGAAACCCGCACGGTGAGAGCTTAA
>CALUUN010000025.1 GCA_944323995.1 Candidatus Gastranaerophilales bacterium
TTTAATGTTTTAGTGTAAAACCAAACAATTAAAATTATTGAAAATAGAAAAATTATAAACATTTTTATTTTAAGCATTGAACTTATGGTAGCATAAAAATGATATTATAATGCTCTAGGTAAACTTTTTTACAAAATGAATTATTATTGTTTTATTTTATATAAGTCAAACTAATTTTTAATGATACGAAAACGACACAAAGCTCGGAAGTGATGTTCCAATACATTTAATTCCGAGCTAATGTGTGTCTGCGAATTGTTGTTGGGCTGTAAGCCCAACCTACGAACTTTTATTTTACAACAGGAAAGATTTATTTTCAATAGATATTGATTTACGTTTAAAATTTGTTATAATATCTTTATGAAAAAATATATTTTTTTACTTTTAGTGTTTTTTCTGCCAGTATTTGTTTATGCGAATGATTATATTAAACCAATATTGCAAAGTTCAAATATTGAAATTTCGGATCATCCGCCTGTTGATATTAAAATTCAAATTTCCCCAACCCCTTTTTCTGGACCATTTCGAAAATATTTTTATATTTTAGGATACACAATTGTCAATGCTTCAAATCAAGATATAAAAGTTATTGTCCGTGATGTTGGTATCAGTTCTGATGAAATAATTGATTTATACCTAAAAAAGGAAAAATATGAACCAAGAAAGAATACTAGTTCATTAGGAGATACTGTTGAAGGAATAAAGGAATATGGATCAATGATTGGTTCTGTACCTCTTGCTGAATTAGCAACAATTTATTATATTGGGAGTTTGCCATTTAATGCTATGAAAACGGTTTGTGATAGTCTTTCTAAAAAGGATGCAAAATTATTAGCTAAAGAATATGAAAATATAAAGGTTTTAGAATCAAAACAAGTTACGAGTACTTCAATTGGAGTGCTTCAAAAAAAGACATTTTATGGAGTTTATGAGTTAGATAATCCGTTTCCTGTTGTTGAAGTTGAGTATAGTAGCGGCGAGAAGTACTTTTTTAAGATTTTATTTCCTTTTTCTGGGGCTGGTAAGCAATAAATGCAAATGATAAACAGCAAAGTCCGAAAAATATCCCAAAGCACATAGTTGTTCTATAAGAGAATAAAAATGCTAAATCATAAACTTTGCCTGATTCTATAAAAATGTTTCTAAATGTTTCAAATAATGTAATTGTGACTGCAACTCCAAGTATATTTCCCATATTCCTTGATAGTGCTAAAATCCCTGATGCTATACCTACTTCATGTTTTTGAACACTTGTCATAATCGCGTTATTTGATGGTGACTGAAACAGTCCATTACCTATTCCCATAAGTCCTGACGCAAAAACTATTTGCCACATAGCAACATTTTTGTTGTATATCGTAAATAATAAAAGTTATGTAGGTCGGATTTACCAATCCGACAAAATTTAATTGTTGGCATAGTAATGCCAACCTACATTTTCAATAATCAAATTCCCTGCTCAAAATAATCAAACCATGTGTCCTTTTACAATGAGGATGAGAACCCATCAAGGCGGAGCCTTTAAAAGGGTTCGAGCGCGAGGCGGCAGAGAGCGGAGTGTTTTGCTTAAGTATGAAATACAGAAGCAAAACACGCAGACTCGTTTAACGCCGCCGAGCAAGACAATCCCATCAGGCGCCCCATTTAACAATAATTGATATATAATTACATTTGTAAATAAACATGAACATTGAAAATATAAACACAGGGTAAAAGATGCCTTTTCTATGGAAACTGACTGACATTTTTAATTAGACTTTCGGGTTAGTTCCCGACTAGAAAGGGGGTCGATATGGATAATTTCAATTTAGCATTATTTTTAATCTTTTTGATTTTATGCGTATTAAAAAACGGCTCTCATCTTAATAGATAAGAACCGTTAGACTTTCTACAAGGTATCCGGTAGCTTGAGAAACTACCACCCTGTGTTTCTATTATAAATTATCTATTTTTATTTTTCAACCCCGTTAATATAATTTTCTATTTCGATATGAAGTAATATTAGTTTATAAGAACATAAAATCGGTTGTAAAGTTTTGTTAAAGAGTTCGAGCAAAGTCCCATCAGGCGCCCCATTTTATAAACTCTCCAAAGCGAGAGTTTTTTAATGCGCATGATGAGGATGAGAACCCATCAAAGCCTCTCATTAACCGGCGCTGCTTTTCAAAAACTGCTGCATTGAGGCGGGTTTTGATAAATTATTATGCGAAGTTGTTACTGCAGGAATGTGTGCTCCGTTAAAGAATTTCTTTTCCATAAACGTTGCAAACGGTGTTGCCAGAAGCGGTACGATAATTCTTTCTGTTATCAATCCTGAACCGATTAGTGCAAGTATTGTTGCAAAGCTCTTTTTGGCAATTGCTATGTCTTTAAACTGTGCATTTTTAAAAAGCCCGTTCCAGAGTTTATTTTGAATTTTCGGACTTGCAATCGAAAATCCGACGGCAATTTGTGCAATCGCCGTTACAATTCCGGATGCAAGGTCCATTGCAGCAACGAACGGTCTGCGTTTTTCAGGGATTTTTTTGTTTTCCATAGTTGTTTTATATCGTACTGAATACGCAAAAACATCTTTCATTACGGAACACACGACGATGGTTTTTGCGGCAAAAGCATCGTCATTTATTACGCGTTTTAAATGATTGTTGAAAAATTTGGATTGTGTAATCGGTGAGATTATATTAGTCATTGTCTTTCACCATCCAATCCGCAATTTTCGGGAATATTCTGTTAGATATTGCAAGAACCGGTACGTATAACGCAATGGTTAAAATGGTACCTATACGGTCTTTGAATATATCAAGGCAGTTTTTGCGAAGAAGATTCAGTGCTTCTTCTTTGTTGTGGCGGGCTGTTTCAAGTATAGGTTTTGGGATCTCGCCGGTTTTAATTGCATCTTCAACAAGTTTAAATTTGATTTTGCCTTTTTCGGCTAATTTGTCTATGCCTTTGTAAAGTGCATTCAAAGATAAAAGCTGCGCTCCAAGGGTTATTACGGCTTCAACAGGTTGTTTAATTGCGGCCCATTCTTTATTTTCCTTTGATTCTTTTGTAAACGGGTTATACATAATCACGAGCGGTGCAATCGCAAATTTTCCGGCTGCATTTATGTAATTTGCAATTTTTTCTCCCCCTTGTTCGGAAAATTTTTCAAGGGAGTTTGCAAGTCGTTGATTTGTTCTTATCGGGGCAATTTTCATTACTTTTACCTTTTGTCGATTTATACGCGTCTGAATGAGTATTTTTGCCCTTTTTAGCAAAAAAATTATAACTTCTTAATATTTCAGGTTAGCGTAAAGTTTGAAAAATTAAACCTGCCCTGCTTTACATATTTCAAAAATGCTTTTATCTATTTGATTAAAATCGGTTATAATTTGCGAAACTCCTTTGACATCTTTGTAAAAAACAACGGGTTCTCTTGAGGCTATTGCGATAATATTTCCGATACCGGCTTTTTCAGCTGCTTCAATACCGGAGAGAGCATCTTCTATGACAATACACTCACAAGGGTTAAGCCCGAGATTTTTTGCCGCAATTTGATAAATATCAGGCGCAGGTTTGCCGGGAATTTTTCCATTTGAGTATACGATTTTATCTAAGTCAAACCATTTTGCAAGATTGAATTCTTTTATGTAAAATTCGACATTGCACCATTCGGACATTGTGGCAATTGTTCGCGGGATATTATTTTCTTTCAGAAAATCAAGGAATTCAACCGCATTAGGAGCAAGTTTGAATTCTTCAGGATTCTGCAGGCACATGTTCCGGTAATATGCTTCTTTTTCCTCAGCCAGTTTTTTTACAAGTTTTGCATCGGGCTTTTTGCCGATTGCGTATTCTATAATATCTTCGTTTGTTCTTCCGAACATGTATTTAAGCATTTCATCATCGGAAAACGGTTTTCCTCTTAATTTTTCTGAATATTCTCTCCAGGCATCCAGATGCAATTGTGAATCCCAGAATAATGTTCCGTTAAAGTCAAATATTATGCCTCTCATTTTTCCCGTTCTATTATTTGATTGTAGTATTCAAGATAGGTTTTTGCCTGTTTTTCTTTGTTTAGAATTTTGAATGTGTAAGCCAGATTATAATGGAAATCCGCGACCTGATTATTCAAATCTATAGCGTTGTAAAATTCCCATTTGGCGGCTTTGGGCTTGTCTGCTTTTAGGTAAGCGCATCCGAGGTTATAATAACCGTATGCAAATTCAGGGTTATATTTCACGGCTTTTTTATACTCTTTTATAGCCATATTCGGTTTATCCTGAAGCATATAGATATTGGCGAGGTTGTAGTGTGCCTTGTAATACTTTTCGTCAGAGGCAATTGAATGATTATACATAAATACTGCCTCGTCGAGTTTTCCCTGATCCTGCAAAATGTTTCCCATTAACAGCCAGTTTTGTGCTGTTCTGTTTTCTTCAGGAATACTCAAAAGCAGTGCAAATGCTTCTTTTATGTTGTTTTCCGCATACAGAATGTTAATTTTGTCGTTCAATTCGTCGGCAAAACATAAATTTGTGCAAATAGTTAACAGAGTCAGAGCTGTAAGAATCTTTTTCATAATAAAATTATATAATAAAAATTTCATCTCATCAATTTGACTTTTAAAAAAGGTGTTTCATAATGTTGGTGATGTCTCTTTTACTGATATAATTCCCGTACGCTTACTCCTTGCTGCGGGAATTCTTTTTAAAGAAAAAGGCTGATTGAAAATCAGCCTGCTACACACATTATATCTACACACTTTTACGATTTAAGGGTTTTAAACTTTTTCAGATCTGGTTCCGCCTCCGCAAAGAGCTGTAATTCCTGAAATTACTGCGCCTGCAAGACCTCCGAGGACTGCCCATTTACCTTTCAGGTGTTTGAGAGCTTTAATCTGGCTGAGTCCGAGAACAGCTCCAGTACCTACTATGAAACCGCCTGAGCTTCTTCCTAAGAATTTGCTTATCTGTTCGCTTCTTGCAACCGGCTGTCCGCTTATTGCAGAGATGTTTTCTTCAGCTGTTGTATTGTTTGCAAGACCGAAGGTCAAAGTCTGGAACAATCCCTGTTTAAATGAATTGCTGCCTTTTGAGCGTATATCATCTGTTATGCTTGTGTTATACAAAGTTGAATATGTATTTTTAGCACGGTTGATAATATTTTGTGCTGATTCTCCGGGGTATTTTGCTGCAACGGCTTCCACAAAGGATTTGTATGCACCGAGAATTTGTTCCTGTTCATCGGCAGCTATTTTTTCTCTTAAAACTGCTGCGGCGTTTCGAATACCTTCATCGGTCGCATTTATTCTCAAGTCGTTTCTGCGCTGATTTTCAACCATTTGTAAATTATAATCGGATGTGAAATTAAGATAATTTTTCATATTGTTGAAATAATAATCATAATTCATTCCGCCGCCGAAGGCCGGCATAAATGGCATCATTCCGCCGTTGAATATACTGCCGTACATTCCCATGTCCATGTCGTACATATTGCTCAATGCACTCTGGTTCATATAGCTGTTGTACATCGGATACATACCGTTAATTGCCGCCACATTGTAGCCAGACATAATCCTAACCTCCAAATTGAGTTTTCTAACCTACCTTACTTATATAAAAAATTTTACCGGTTATAAATTGCTTTTGTATTATCTTTTTGCTTAACATTTGTTAACATTATTATTTTTAACATATTTGCCACAAAGCTCTGATGATTGTAAAATCAGTGGTATGAAGATAAAACTGTACAAGTTATTTTTGTTTATACTGGTGCTTGCGGCAGCGGCAGCTACTTATTTTAATCAGGATTGGTGCATGAAGCAGTACGATAAATTGTGCAGTATGTATTATATCCACAAAGGCGATAAGGCATTTTCTCGGTTAAAGATGCAAAAAGCTATTGATTATTACAACAGAGCACTGAAACTTTATCCCGAACACTACAGTGCGTGGTTTAACCTTGGAAATATTTATGTTGTGTTTGAGGATTACTATTCAGCCGTAGATGCATATGAGCAGGCAATAAATTATAATCCGAAGATGATGATTGCACGGATGAATTACGGAATTGTTTCTGCGGAAAAACTCGGGGATTTTGACGGCGCAATAGATCAGTATAACGCCATTATAAATACGAAAAGGCACCTTATTTCAATACCTTTTGTATATAGTAACCGAAAGAGTTATAAAATGAATAAAGGTATTGCGTATTACAACATGGGAGTTGCATACCGTCAAAAATCATTGTATGCGGGCGATGACTGGAGATTGCAGCGGCAGTATCTGGAAAAAGCGATTGAGGCATATAAAAATGCTGTTAAGATTATGAAAAAGGATTATGATGCAAGGTATAACCTTGCGCTGTCGTATCATCTGCTGGGCGATTACAATAACGCAGGATTGACTTATTGCAAAGCAATAGAGATTGCACCGATGAATTATGAGGCGCATTATAACCTTGCAATACTTTTGCGCAGAATGAAATATTATAAAGAATCTCTTGACGAACTGGAAAAGGCGACAGCGCTTATTACGGATTCCGACGGAAGTTCAAACCGGCAGAGATATGTGTTTGACGTTATGAACGATGTGACGCGGATAATTCTGACAGATTCGGAAAAAGAATATATGGTCGAAAAACTTGACGACGATGAAACGGATTATCTCCAATATACTTATGTAAACGGCAAAATAGTTGCATCTGACGCTCTTGACAAGGCTATTTTGAAAAACTTCCGCACCTGCGGTTCAAAACAGATATTTCTGGATGAAGATTAGCCTTTGACAGCGCCTTCATTTTCTCCGGAGATAAAATATCTTTGCATGGCAAGAAAGAATATTATAATCGGGATGGTTGATATAATTGAACCGGCAGCGATGTAGCGCCAGTTTGAGCTGAACATTCCCTGCAGATTGTTTACACCGACCGGAAGTGTGTACAGGCTTTCTTTAGTAAGTACAATGCTCGGCCAGAGAAATTCTCCCCACGAACCTATAAAAGTGAATATAGCAAGCACGGCAAGCGACGGTTTTACCATCGGCAGTAAAACTCTGAAAAATACCTGAAATACATTGCAACCGTCGACAATGGCGGCTTCTTCCATTTCTCTCGGGATTCCGAGAAACGCCTGACGCATCAAAAATATTCCGAAAGCACTCACCGCAAACGGCATAATCATTCCGATAAATCCCGCAGTATTGCTTACGCTGTCAATCAGGTGAAGTTTTATTGTAATGAGATATACCGGCAGCATAATTGCCTGAAAAGGTATCATAATTGTTGCAAGTACGGCAAAAAAGGTTATTTTTTTGCCTTTAAATTCCATTCTGGCAAGCGGATAAGCCGCAAGTGACGACAGAATTAAATTCAATAAAACTGTTCCCGCTGCGACAATCATGCTGTTTATAAAATATCCGAGAAGGTTGACCCTGTGCCAGACGCCTGAATAGTTTTCAAATGTAAAATCAGCCGGAATCAACTGCGGCGGGTATGCAAAAATATTTTCGCCGGCTCCTTTCAAAGAGGTCGAAATAAGCCATATAAACGGAAAAATTGATAAAATTGAAACAAATATCAATATTGAATGCGTTGTGAATTTTCCTAAAAATTTTTTCATAACTGATACTTATTCCTTTCAAAGCACAAAATATTTATCAAAGAAAATATCATAACAATTAAAAGAAGCACGACGGCCATTGCTGAAGCATAGCCGAGATCGAGGTTTTCAAAAGCTCTTTCATATATGTAATAAACAATTGTTTTGCTGGAATTTAGCGGGCCGCCTTTTGTCATGACATATATTTCGGCAAAAACTTTCATTGCGGAAATTGAACTTATTGTAACAACAAGCGCTATTGTGGGCATGATATGCGGAACGGTTACGTTCAGGTGTTTTGTTAAAAAGTTAGCGCCGTCAATGTCGCATGCCTCGTAAAGTTCTTTTGGAACACTCATCAGCGCTGCAAGGTATATCATCATGTAATATCCGATACCTTTCCAGATTGTTACAATTATTACGGAATATAAAGCCCATTTCGGGTCGGTAAGCCAGCCGATTGAATTAAACCCTAAGGTTTCAACAATGTAATTTAATATTCCCTGATCCGCGTAAAGCCATTTGAAAGCGATTGCCGCAACTACAACGGATACGATTACCGGAAGATATATTAAGATTTTATACAAAGTAATGCCTCTTATTTTTTGGTTCAAAAGAATTGCAAGAAAGAGCGGTACAACCGCAAGAACCGGAACCGCAACAATTAAATATATAAACGTGTTCAGCATGACTTTGTAAAAAATCGGATTTTTAAAAAGTTCAATATAGTTCTGCAAACCCGCGTACGCTGCGTTATAGATGTCGTACGTGTAATCCTGAAAACTCAAAACAACCGTCTGAAAAAACGGGATAAAAAAGAATACGAGCAGCACAAGCCCCGCAGGAAACAAAAACAGGTATGGCGCAAATTTTCCGTAATACTTAAACACAGAATTATTATATCACAAACTCTTTACAAAATTTGAAAAATCTGCTATATTAAAACAGTAGCACAATTATGAACAACGAAAGGGGCTAAAAGTATGATGAATAGTGGATTTCAGCCTAAATGGGGGGGGGTACTTCTTTAAGCTC
>CALUUN010000026.1 GCA_944323995.1 Candidatus Gastranaerophilales bacterium
AATGCTTCTGTTGTTGTATAGCCTGCTAAGGTTCCCTGAACATTCATAACCTTTAACGATTCTTCAAGTTTTCTTTGAAAAACTTCTGATGCGGTATCCCATGCTTCTTGTTGAAAATTCTGCACTAACGTCGGGATTGTCAGTGCTGCAACAATGCCGATAATCGCCAAGGTAATTAAAACCTCCGCAAGTGTAAAACCTTTACTCCTAAATACCCCGAAACCCGCACGGTGAGAGCTTAAAGAAGTACCCCCCCCCATTTGGGCTGAAATCCACTATTCATCATACTTTTAGCCCCTTTCGTTGTTCTTGTGTCGTACTACTGTTTTAATATAGCATTTTTTTCATTTTTTGGCAAGTGTGTAAAAAAACGGGCACAATGTGCCCGTTTTATCCGCCGTGGTGACGGCAATGGTGATGTTCATGGTGCCCGCCGCATCGGCTATGCTCACCGCCGCAGCTGTTTTCACCGGTTTCAAGCGTTGAATTCAGGTATCCGGTTACAAGTTCTTCAATCGAAAGTTCCGGACAACCCGACACTACTTTTACTCCGTTTTGATTGAAAATTCCCAGCGGACGTGCACCCATGCCTCCTGCAAGCACTACGTTTGCCCCCTGTTCGGATATCCAGCTTGCACTCTGACAGCTTATTCCCTCTTCCGGAATTTTGTTTTCTATGCTCAAAATCTCCTTTGTTTCAGGGTTTACGTCTACGAAAGTAAACGATTCACAGTGACCGAAATGTGAACAAAGTTTTTCATTTTCTGTCGGAATTGCTATTTTCATAATTTTCTCTCCTTTTAGTTTATCCGTGTTGGATTGCAGCATAATCGCGCTTTCTAAAGCCTCTGTTTCGCTCATCCCGTGCGATAATGCGTAATCCCTTAATATTCTTAACACATTCTCGTTAACCCGTCTGTTGAACGGAACTTTTCTGCTGCAGGTCTTTTTTCTGCCCGCATTTTTCCGTTTGCCGCCCCAGCCGGGGCATACAGCGTCAAAACCTTCATCAAAAATGTTCTTCATTAACTTTATTATAAAACATCTTTTTGATTTTGTCAATACATTTTCAAGTTGCAGCAAAAAAACGTTGCGCAAAAAAAGTTCATGCTCGCGGATGGGCTTGATTATAAACTTCTTTCATGTGCTGCATGGAAACATGTGTGTAAATCTGGGTATTGGAAATGCTTGCATGGCCCAAAAGTTCCTGCACAATTCTCAAATCCGCTCCGTTTTCAATCAAATGCGTTGCAAAACTGTGGCGGAACATGTGCGGAGTAACATGTTTTGGAAGTTCAATTTTATCGACAATTTCATTTATTACATTGCGTATGGTTCTCGGCTGGAGTCTGTAGCCGGTGTTATTTATAAAAACGGGCGAGCTTTCGGTCGGTTCCTCAAGTCTGTAACCTTTTGCAACAAGCACGCGGGCGGAATTTATATACCTTTCCAGATAAGTTTTTGCCCTGTCGGTTACAAGAATAATTCTTTCTTTTGAACCTTTTCCGAAAACTCTTATTTCATTATTCTCCAGATTTAAATCACCGAAATTCAATCCGCTCAATTCCGAAATTCGCATGCCGGTAGCCCACAAAAGTTCCAGAATAGCTCTGTTTCTGTATCCTGCGGGAGTTTCTATTTTTACATTGTTAAGAATTTTTTCGACTTCTTCCGGTGTCAAAAACTTCGGCAAAGATTTCGGCCGCTTCGGAGTGGTAAGGTTCATTGCGGGATTTGACGTAACTTTGCGCTCTCTGTATAAAAATTTGTAAAATGTTCTGATTGAGGCTATTTTTCGGGCTATGGTCGTTTTTTTGTAATTAAATTTTTGGATGAAGTGAAGATAATCTCTTACTTTAGAAAAGTTAACATCTTCGCAAGAGGTATCCTCCATCCATACAAGAAAACTTAAAATATCCGAACAATACGCTCTGGCCGTATGTTTGGAGAAATTTTTCTCCGCCAGAATGTACGTTTTGAAATCTTCAAGATCCTGCTTTGAATTTGTGTTTAAACCCATCATTCACCGTATTGCTTTTTTATAATATATATTATACAATATATTTAGAAATTTAGAATAGGAAAAAAATCAGGAGATAGTATGAGTTATAAAAAATTATTAGTTTCAGCGATGGTTCTTACAGGCATTTTCTGCGGCAGCGCCGGATTTGCTGCAAATTTGGAAGCTAAAGTTGAAAAGAACAAAGTTTCACAAAAGTATCCGGAAATCAGTAAAATGATTGAGTATAACAATTATTCACAGGCTGATGCGGCTTTGAATAGTTTGTTAAATCAGGATCCGGAAAATATTGACGCGCAGGCTCTGAAAATTGTTTCCATGGCAAAACAATACAAACTTGCACCCGCACAGGCCGAGCTGGATAAATTATTGAAAAAATATCCGAATAACGCTGACTTGCACTATGCGCAGGGGCTTGTTTACATGTTAAGACTCACATCTTCCGATGTTGAATATATTAAGAATTCAAGAAACCTCGTTACAAACGCAATAAAAGAATTTGTTAACGCCGTAAACCTCAACGGCAACCACGTTGAAGCGTACAACGCAATGGGTGTTGCAACCTTGAAATTAGGCAACAAAAAAGATGCTCAGGAACTTTTTCAGGTTGCGCTGCAGTTAAAACCGGATTTTGCACCCGCGTATGACAACCTCGGTTCAATCGCAATGATGGATAACAAACTTGATGAGGCTGAAAAATACTTCCAGCAATCTTTGAAATATAACAGCCACAACCCCACATCAATGTACCACCTTGCACAGGTTGAGGCTAAGAAAAAGAATTACTCGCAAGCATTAACATGGATTAACCACTCGCTGCACATCAATCCGAATTCTTCTCCGGCTTTGAATTTGCAGGGTGAAATATATTTAAGACAGGGCAATCAGGCTGCTGCTATTAATTCGTTCAAAAAAGCGGTTGCCGTAAAACCCGAAAACTCCCGTCCTTACATCAACCTTGCAGGTGTGTATGAACGCAGAGCGGATTCCGAATTTGCAATGGAACAGTTGAAAACCGCAATTGTTATCAATCCGAATTACAAAGACGGTATCTACAGAGTTGCAAACATGGCGCTTGAAACTAAAAAATACGATCAGGCAATTGATTATTATACAAAATTGTTAGGTGATGAAACTTACAACGAAGATGCGGTAATCGGACTTGCAAACACTTATTATGAAATGGCAAAAGATACCGCTGACAGCGAAGCCTATACAACAAACAAAGATGTATATCTGGCTTATGATTATGTGAACAAAGCCATTGAAAAGACTCCGGATGATTTGAAACTCCACCTTGCAAAAATTAAACTTGCAAGAATTACTCATCAGGTTCCGATGTCAAAAGACAGTCTGAACTACATTGTCCAATCTGCCGGAAATACCTTGATGGATTCCGTTATCAAGGGTGAAGCATACCTCGCTTTAGGCAGAGAAAAAGATGCTGTTTATACTTTTGAAAATGCAATTAATTTCTCAAAAACAACCGATGATTACCTGTATTTGTCAGAAATTCTTCTGCACAACAAACAGTTCAGAACAGCAAGAACCGCGCTGGAAAAAGTTCTTCAGACAGACCCGAACAATGTTGCCGCTAAAAACGGTATTGACTATATCAACCTTTGCGAAATCAAATCAAATGAATTCCTTGATGTTGCAAGACGCCAGTTTAAAGAAGAAAATTACGCATCAACCATTGAATACTGCAACCGCGCAATTGATTTCTTCCACAATTCGGCCGATATAGCAAAACTTAAGGCAATGGCTTACGAAGCCGAAAAGAATTATCAGGGCGCAGTGAAATACTATACACAATACCTGTCATACAATCCGAACGCTTCCGATAAGGGTTCGGTAACCAGAAAAATAAACAAATACAAAAAGAAAGTAAAATAAAAAATCTCTGATGAAAAATTTCGATATCAGAAAGACATTTGAAATATTTTTGAGAGAGCCTCTAAGTGTTTTAACTGAGGGGCTTTTTCAGATTGTAAACCTTAAAACAAATATTTTCAGTAACAAACCGAGCGTTAATATTGATTTTGTCAATAAAAAAACTCAAATTACGGTTATAGACAGCGACAATATGTACAACCTGTTCCAGACGGTTCTGTATAAACGCAGGTTAAAAGAACAAAAGGAAAAAGCACTGAAATGAAACCTTTTATGCAGGCAAATTTCATAGTCAGCGCAGAAAAATTAAGCCAGTGTCCGGATTTTCAACTCAATGAATTTCCGCTTCTGGGACGTTCAAACGTCGGCAAATCATCTTTTATCAACGCACTTGCAAACAACAAAAAACTCGCCAAAACTTCAAACACCCCTGGCAAAACAAGACTCATAAATTTCTTTAACTTTTCCGATAATTTTATCATAGCAGATTTGCCCGGATACGGTTATGCAAAAGTGTCAAAAGAGGCACAAAACCGCTGGCAGAAATATCTGGAAGAATATCTTTTGAACAGAAATCAAATAAAATCTCTAATCCAGCTTGTAGACGGCAGACATGATATTCAAAAAAACGACTTTCAAATGCGGGAATGGGTTAAGGCGTATAATTTGCCTATATTTACCATTGTAACCAAAATGGATTACGTACCCAAATCAAAAGTACAAAGCGTTATAAAAAAAGTCGAAGCGGAATTCGGCGGAGAAGTTTTCCCCTTCAGCGCCGTTGACAACCGCTACAACGAAAAAATTCTGGAAAAATTACTCAGCTGAAAAATTATCCGTACAAAATTTTCAATCAAAATACTTTAAACAGAGGATTAAATTACTTGCTTTATCTTGTAAAATGAAGGTGGGCAGGTAAAGTACGGGGTTAATATGAGAGAGTATCAAGAGTTTTATCCCCAGAACAACGGGGAAATTTCGGAATCTATAACACAAAACTGGACGGAACAGGCACTTGAATGCTACAGCATCCGTTGCGATTGCAAAAAATGTTCGCTTGCAGGCGGCAATTATTCTTTTGTCTGCCAGATGCCGAAAGTTATAGATGCATTGATAAACCTTACCGGCAGACCAAAGCTGGCTTAATAATACTCCTTTTTTCCATCTTTCTGACAAAATAGTTGTGCACCTTGCAAAAGGTGCTTTTTTCTTAAATTACTCTCAAAAATATGCTGCATTTATAATTTTTTAAAAAAAACTGTTGGTGAATAATCAAAAATTTTGGACAAATGTAAAAGCATTCTCAAACTGATTCTTTCGCGATTGTTTTCAACCCTGCTTATAAACTCCCGCGAGCAGCCGAGTTTTTCGGCAAGATTTTCCTGCGAAAGTTTCGCTGCCTTGCGAAGCCTCTTTATATTGGCCGAAATAATTTTGTGATACATAACTTCATATTCTTGCATATTTATATTTTTATTTATTATAATGTTTTATACTATGAAGTAGTACATCACATTTTATCATCCGGAGGTTTTATGCAAAAAAACACAATTACAATGGCAAAAGTATCTAAAGTCGCACAACGCTATATGACAGCACGAAAAGTTAAGACCGCATTTACATTAGCGGAAGTCTTGATTACCTTAGCAATTATCGGTATAGTTGCGGCACTTACAATCCCGACACTTATACAGAATTATCAAGAACGCGCATGGGGAACTGCGTCGAGAGTTTTTGAACAAAAACTTGAAGAAGCACTTAAAGTTATGAACACACAAGCAACTCTCGCCGGTTATAATACAACGCAAAGTTTTGTATTTGAACTTGCAAACCATTTAAAAATAACTAAAATTTGTAAAAATGATAATCTGACAGAATGTTTTGATGAAAAGATATACTGGGGTGCAGGTGATGCGGAGCCGGAAGAAGTTAATATGGCAGAAATAAAAACCTCTACATATTTTGGACTTGAAGATTGGGAAACCGAAACAGTCGGTCTGCAATTTGCAGACGGCGTAACAGCACTTGTTGCATATAATCCTGATTGCAGACAGGATCCTTTCTCAAATCAAATAACCGGAACTGACTGTATTGCCATGTTGTATGATGTTTCCGGATACAAAGCACCTAATACAAGTAACAAAGATTTGTACGCACTAAATGTTTCAAGACTTGGTAAACTTTGCGCGCTGGAGTTTAACGGGAAATGTTTTGGCAGACCATTTTTGCCAAATCCTTTAACCTATGAAGAATGTAAAGAATTGCAAGGCCAGCTGGGGTTAAAATATTGTTATAAGTGGTTTGATAACAATGTATTTGCAGGTGCGGCAAAAAGATGCGGGGGACAGGATAATATTACATCAAGAGCGGATATGGCAGAATTTATGAACTACATTTATAACACTGATGTTTTTAAATCTGATTCAAAAGGTTATTTTGACGGCGGCAAATATCTTACTCTTAATAACGACAGATATAAAGAAATTTTTGGAAAAGATTTTGAAAATAATGAAGATTTTTATTGGACATCAGAGAACTACACATCCAAACAGTTTAGTTGGATGTTTCATCCTTATACTCATGATGTTTTAATTGATCCAGACCCACATGATTTGGAATATTATGGACTTGATTATAAAATTTATGCCATGTGCGTATATAACTAACTACTTTCTAAGCAGCACGACGGCGTGAGCTTCTATTGCGAGTTTTTGTCCGACAGCGTCAAGATTCTCGTTTGTTTTGGCTTTGATTGACAATTCGTCAGGGTCAATATCCAGAATTTTGCACAGCACATCCTTCATTTTCGGAATATAGGGCATCATTTTGGGTTCCTGCGCAATAATATTGCTGTCAATGTTAACAATCCGCCAGCCCTTTTCCGAAATCTTTTCATAAACCTTTTCAAGCAGGATTGTGCTTTCAATATCTTTGTATTTTTTATCCGTATCAGGAAAAAGGGTTCCGATGTCAAAAAGCGCCAGCGCTCCGAGCATTGCATCAATTATTGCATGGATTAAAACATCCGCATCCGAATGTCCCAAAAGCCCTTTTTCGTGCGTAATTTTTACACCGCCGATTATTAAATCGCGCCCTTCGGTTAATTTGTGGATATCATATCCAAGTCCGATTCTATACATTTTTCACCCCGAATTTTACAAATTTTTCCACCGCTTTCACAAACCCGTCGTTATCAACCGTATCTGTTATAAAATCTGCACAGCTTTTCAATTCGTCGGTTGCATTCCCCATGGCAACCTTAATCCCGCCGGATTTTAAAAGTTCTATATCGTTGTTTTGATCGCCGATTGTTAAAATTTCGTCCTGTTTTATTCCCCACATATCGGCCAGAAATCTGACGCCGGAAGATTTTTTTGCATCTTTGGAACCTATTTCGCAGAAATAGGGTGTTGATTTTACTATATACAAATCAGGAAACATTTCGCTCAACTCATTAACCCATCCGGTAACTTTTTCCGCATCGTGCAAATCTATGGCAAGAAGTTTATTCACGTTTTCTATTTTCAAACTTTCAAACGGGCAAACCGTATAATCTATAAACCTTCCGTCAGTGTATTCTTTAACTATCTCGTTATCGTGTTCGACGTATAATCTGTCATCCAGATAGAGATTTAAATGGACATTATTTTTGTGCGCCCAGTTGATAATTTTTTCTGCGTAATCCGGATCCAAATCTTTTTGGTATAAAGTTTTACCGGTTTCATCTTTTATTAATCCGCCCTGATAAGAAACAATCGGGGTATGAAGTCCCAATTCCCGCGCAACATGCACGGTCGCGCTATGCATTCTGCCTGTCACAAGAACCACTTTAATCCCGTTTTCATCAAGTTCTTTTATGCATTTTTTAACTTCGGGGCTGAATTGAAAACTCCATTTTAAAATAGTCCCGTCAATATCGGTTGCAATCATTTTTATCATAATTTAAAAGCCCTCATAATCGCGCAAATGGTTTTTGCGTCATTAATTTCGCCCGATTTAATCTTTTGGAAAACATCATCGAGCTTGAATTCAAAACATTTTATAATCTCGCCTTCATCAGGATGTTCACCGACAAATTCCAGATCACAAGCGTAATAAAGATACAATTTTTCATCGCAAAACCCCGGAGATGTGTTTATAAAACCCAATTCAAGCCATTTTGCCGCTTTGTAACCTGTTTCTTCTTCAAGCTCTCTTTTTGCAGCCGGAAAAGGTTGTTCACCTTTTTCAAGTTTACCTGCAGGAAGCTCAAGAACAGCTTTTTTAATAGGATATCTAAACTGTTTTACGAGCAAAATTGTGTCAGATGTTTTCTGCGCGACAATAACAACCCCGCCCGAATGCTCAACGACTTCTCTGACGGATTTTTTTCCGGTGGAGATTTCAACATTATCACGACGCACGTCAATAACTTTGCCCCTGTAAACATATTCATAATCCAGAGTTTTTTCTTCAAAATCCATACCACTATATTAGCATAAAATATGCGTTTTAAAAATCCGTTGTAAAAGAACACATGGTTTGATTATTTGTTCCACATGGTTTGATTTTTTCGGCAACATTAACTTGCACTGATGTTC
>CALUUN010000027.1 GCA_944323995.1 Candidatus Gastranaerophilales bacterium
CCCCCCCCATTTAGGCTGAAATCCACTATTCATCATACTTTTAGCCCCTTTCGTTGTCCTTGTGTCGTACTACTGTTTTAATATAGCATTTTTTCAGTTTTTTGTAAAGAGTTTAAAAAAAGCTCCCTTTCGGGAGCTTTTAAATTTATTTTTCTTCTTCTGCCGGAGCATCTTCCTCTTTAGGTTCTTTTACGGTCAATGCAATACGTTTGTCCGTAGGATTGAACTTAAGAATATAGGTTTGAATTTTGTCACCGACCTGCAGAATATTTTTTGTTTCGTTTTGCAATTCAGCAAGCTCTGAATGCGGCAAAAGCGCTTCAACACCCGGGAACACTTCCACAAAGGCGCCGAAATGTTTTATTCTTGTAATCGTTCCTTCAACCTTGTCGCCTTCTTTAATCTGTTTTTCAGCTTCAAGCCACGGATCCGGCTCAAGGTTTTTCAAACTCAACGAAACACGCTGTTTGTCATGGTCTACCGCAATAACTTCAACGTCAATTTTGTCACCAACTTTCAAAATATCCGTCGGGTGATCAATCCAGCGCCACGAAAGCTGTGAAAGCGGCAACAGACCGTCAATTCCGCCAAGGTCGATAAACGCACCGAAATCAGTAATTCTGACAACTTCGCCTTTTACAACCTGTCCGGGCTCGATTTGTGAAAATACTGTTTTTCTGGCTTCTACGGCACTGTCGTCGTAAACTTTTTTATTTGAAAGAATAAAGTTATTCTGCTGGCTGTCCAGTGTGAGAATTTTCAACTCAATCCGGCTGCCGACTTCAAGCTCGGTTTCTTTGCTGCGCAATTGAGAAGAAGGAACAAACCCTCTTACGCCTGAAATTTCAACAAGCACACCGCCTTTAACAATTCCGGCAACCGTACCCAGAATAGTTTCGTCTGCGGTTTTTGCTTTTTCAAGTTCTTTCCAAGCGTATGCAAAATCAACTTTCTTTTTGGAGAGCAGGAATTTTCCGTCTTCATCTTCTTCTTTGATAATCAAAAATTCGTACTCTTTGCCTTTTTCAAACTTTTCTTCTACATTTTCATCCTTGTCAACGGCTTCTCTTGTAGGAACAACGGCAATCGTTTTTGCTCCGATATCAACCATAACGCCCTGACTGTCATAACCGCAGACAATTCCTTTGACTAAATCACCTTTTTGGAAATTGTAGTCGTACTTTTTTAATAATTCTTCAAAATCTAAATCACTTGATACCATTTTTACCCCATTACTAATAAAACTAATTACATTAATAATTGTAACAAATATTTGTCAACCTGTAAAGTTTTTTTAATATCGCTTAACAATTATTTAGATTTGTACAAACTGCCCACAAACTTCGTAAAACTTTCGACGTATTTGTTACCGACTTTTGTCATTTTTTTAAGAGATACAAAATCGTCGCCCAGTGTGTATTTGTGAACGGAACCGTCCTCCATGCGGACATTATAGCGTTTTAACGGCACCGGCATATTAATTTGTCTTTCATAAACAAGATGCATTCTCCGCACATCATAATCGGTAAGCCTTGCCATGCTCTTTAAGCAATGATTTAATCGTTGAATTTTAAACATAATATTTTTCTCCTTATTCGGGTAATAAACAGGAAAAAAATATTTTTTGCCATAAAAAAAACCGCCTCTTAAGTTTTGTTAAGAAGCGGGAAGAATTATTATGATTTTAACGATTCAATAAGCTCTTTAATGGAATTTTCCTGAACGGTAATTTCTTCAATACGTGCTTTTGTTTGTTCAATCAATTCCTTAGGCGCATTCGCAACGAATTTTTCATTATTCATGCGGCCTGAGAGCGAATTTTTTTCTGCGGTTAATTTATCAAGTTTTTTCTGCTGGCGCTTGAGTTCTTCGTTAAAATCAATAAGATTTTCAAGCGGAATAATAATTCTTGAAGCAGAAACAACCGCTGCTGCCGATTTTTTCGGCACATCGGCACTGTCATCCGCATAAGAAATCTTTTCAACTTTTGCAAGCCGTCTGATGTATGATTCAATAGCTTCAAAAGTTGATTTTTCTTCTTTTGCGGCTCTGATTTCAATATCGAATTTTACCGAGAACGGGATATTAAAACTTTGCCTTACGTTTCTCAAAGATTTAATCGTTTCAAAAACAAGCTCCATTTCTTCAGCTTCTTTCGGGAAAGATAATTCTTTATCATAAACAGGGAAATCCGCCAGCATAATTGCCTTGAATACTGATTTTTGCGGAATTAACTGCCATACCTTTTCCGTAATATGCGGCATTATCGGGTGCAAAAGCCTCAACGCCATATCAAGAACATAGCGCAAAACTCTTTGAGTGTTGAGTTTTAATTCTTCGTCCTGCAATTGAATTTTTGCTGTTTCAACATACCAGTCGCAGTATTTATTCCAGAAAAAGTCATAAAGCACATGGGCTGTTTCACCGATTCTAAAATTCGACATATTTTCGTTAACTTCTTTTGCCGTATTATTAAGTTCATTTAAAATCCACTTATCAGCAATTGTTAATTTTGAAAAATCAATTGCTTCATTATCAACGCCGTCAAGGTTCATCAGAACAAATCGTGATGCGTTCCAGATTTTGTTTGCAAAATTTCTTCCGTATTCAAAACGTTCATCACTGATTTTAATATCCTGACCGCCGTATGTGCAAAGTGAAGTCATTGTGAATCTTAAGGCATCAGAACCGTATTTGTCTATTATGACAACCGGATCAATCGTATTGCCTTTAGACTTAGACATTTTCTGACCTTTTTCATCGCGGATAAGTCCGTGGATAAATACGGTTGAGAACGGTGCTTTTTTCGTAAATTCAAGCCCCATGGTAATCATTCTTGCAACCCAGAAGAAAATAATATCAAATCCGGTTACAAGAACACTTGTGGGGTAGAATTTTTTAAAATCAGCGGAATCGGTATTCGGCCAGCCCATTGTTGAAAACGGCCACAAGCCTGATGAAAACCACGTATCCAACACGTCGCTGTCTTGAGTATAATTTTCGGGATCCGGATTTTCTTTTGCAACAACCATTTCGCCGGTTTGATTATGATAATAAGCCGGAATTTGGTGTCCCCACCACAACTGGCGCGAAATACACCAGTCGCGGATATTTTCCATCCAGCCGAGATAATTTTTCTCCCAGCGTTCGGGGATAAATTTAATTCTTCCGTCTTTAACAGCCGCAATGGCTTCTTTTGCAAGCGGCTCCATTTTTACAAACCACTGTTCGGACAAAAGAGGCTCAATGGTTGTATTACAGCGCTGGCATTTGCCGACGTTATGTTCATGATCTCTTGTTCTCAACAAGAAATTATTGTAAGAGAGCATGCCGATAATTTTTTCACGCGCTTCATAACGGTCAAGCCCGTGGAGTTCCTGAGGAACTTCGCCGCAGGCTTTCATCTTGCCTTCACCGTCAATAACCCATATAGGCTTAAACCCGTGGCGTTTGCCGACTTCAAAGTCATTCGGGTCGTGCGCCGGAGTAATTTTTACAGCGCCGGTGCCAAAGTTTTTGTCAACATATTCATCCGCAATAATCGGAATTTCTCTGCCCGAAAGCGGAATTACAACTGTTTTGCCCACAAGTTCCGAATACTTATGATCATCCGGATGCACCGCAATTGCAACGTCGCCGAAAATAGTTTCAGGACGGGTAGTTGCAACAATAATCGCTCCTGATTCACCCTTTAAAGGATAAGAAATTTCCCACAGGTGCCCTTGCTCTGTTTCGTATTCAGTTTCAACATCGGAAATCGCTGACTGGCAGCGCGGACACCAGTTTACAATATATGCACCTTTATAGATTAAACCCTTTTCGTAAAGTTTTACAAAAACTTCTTTAACCGCATCAGAGCAGCCTTTGTCAAATGTAAATCTCTCGCGGGATCTGTCAAAAGATGCGCCGAGCCGTTTGCATTGGTCAAGGATTGCTGATTTGTGTTTGTTAGCCCAGGCCCAGGTTTCTTCAAGAAACTTTTCTCTGCCTAAATCGTGGCGCGACAGACCTTTTTCTCTCAATTTTTTTTCAACAACGTTTTGAGTTGCGATACCTGCATGATCGGTTCCCGGAACCCATAAGGCTTCATAACCGCTCATTCTGTGGTAGCGGATTAAAATATCCTGCAAGGTCTCATCGAGCGCATGGCCCATGTGAAGAACTCCGGTAACGTTAGGCGGCGGAATTACGATTGAATAAGGCGGCTTTTTGCTGTTTGCATCTGCCTTAAACATTTCGTTTTCTTCCCAGAATTTGTATATTTCCTCTTCTGTTGATTTTGCATCATAAACAGTAGGTAAATCTTCTATTTTAATTTTTGTGTCTAACATTACTAAATCCTTCTTATTTATATTCCGTAATTTAAGAATATCACAAAAATATAAAAATTCCGACAGATTAATTAACTACACATAAAAAAATTCAACAAAAAAAGCCCGCTATCGCGGGCTTTTTTGTATCCGTTTAAAATCTTTAAGCAGTGGCTAAAGATTTTGCAATAATTTCCATTTCTTCAAGTGATGCATAAACCGAATGGCAGCCGCAATCTACATAAAGAATATGGCCCGTTGTACCTGTTGACAGGTCAGACGCCAGATACAAACCTGCTTTGCCGACATCTTCAAGTGCAACGTTACGGTTAAGCGGAGATTTTGCAACCGCTGCTTTAAGCATTTTGTCAAATCCTGAAATACCTTTTGCAGCAAGAGTTTTAACGGCACCTGCAGAGATACAGTTAACTCTGACACCTTTTTTGCCTAAGTCGGCAGCCAGATATCTCATAGAAGATTCTAACGCGGCTTTTGCAACACCCATTACGTTGTAATTTGCAACAACATATTCAGAACCGAGATAAGTTAATGCGAATATTGAACCGCCTTCGTTCATAATGTTTTCAACATTTCTGCAAATTGAAACTAATGAATAAGCACTTACACCCATCGCAAGGTTCCAGCCTTCGTGTGATGTATCAATAAATCTGCCCTGTAAATCTTCTTTTGCCGCAAATGCAACAGCGTGAATAACAAAATCAAGTTTTCCGTAAACTCTTTCGCATTCCGCAACAACAGCTTTGATTTCATCTTCTTTTGTAACATCACAGCTCATAATGATTTTTGCATTCATTTCTTCCGCAAGCGGTCTTACACGTTTTTCCATAGCTTCACCCGCATAAGTGAATGCAATATCCGCACCTGCTTCAAAAAGTTGTCTTGCTATGGCATAAGCAATACCGTGAGTATTTGATACACCAAAAATAAGCCCCTTTTTACCTTCCATTAATTTCATAAATTTTTTCTCCTTCTTAGATACAAATTTTATACAGTTCATTATACCAGAAATAAAAATATAAAGCAAATTTATAACAATATTAACAAATGTAACAACATGCAAACATGCTGAAATCAAGGGTTTCGGCAGGTTTTTATATATATGAGAGAGTATATTCTAAGAGAGAGTTATGGGCATTAACGGCTTAGGACAACTGAATCAGGCAGAATTGCAGAAAATTTTGGCACAGCGCAGCGGCGGTGCCAGAGTTCAGCAATCCCAGCAAAACATCAATATGACCCGCAACGGGTCCATATTTAATATGCCGCGCCCGGACTCAACCGTTACAGCCCAGAGAAGCAGCCATTTGCCCTCTGCTTCTTCTAATAGTGTGAATAATCAACAGGAAAGTCAGGAATTTTCGGTAAATGACGGGAAAGCTGCAGCAAGCAGTGCGGAAAGCAGTGCTGCAGACGCAAAATCAGGCACCGCACAAACTGAAGCCAACACTAAAGAAGTAAATTCTATTGCAAGCGACAGCAAAAAACTGGCCAAAACCACCAAAAATGATGAAAAAGCAATGCAAAAAACGCTGAAAAACAATCAGCGGCTGGTAGACCAGAATAACAAAGAAATTCAAAAAATGGCGGCCGAAATTGAAAAAGAAGAAATGGAGATGAATTCAATTTCGTCCGAAATAGAATCTTTAACAGCCCAGCAGGAGTCACAGCAATACAGTTCATCTTCATTCGGCATCTCAGACGACGGCTCAATGCAGGGTTCAGGCATGTCCGGCGGCTCGGATATAGACGGACAAATCGCAAGCCTTTCATCACAGCTTGATTCAAAAGCCTCCAAAATGACGAAATATACAGGCAAAATAACAAGACTTCAAACATCTAATAACAAAGCCATAAAAACAATGAACAGGGTCAGCAGAAATTACCAGAAAACAGTAATTAAGACCCAGAAAACACTTGAAGCTAACCAATCCACAACCGACAAGGTAATGGATGTTGCAAATACAGTCGGCGAAATTTCGCAATACACATCTTTAACAGGACAGGGCGTCCAGCTTGTCGGTAAAGGCATGCGTGCACTCGGTCAGGCTATGTTAAGCAACCCATGGACAGCAGCCGCAGGCGGAGCTCTGGTTTCAGCAAGCGTTCCTGTCGAATCAACAGGTGTAACAGTAGAAACAGTCGGCAACTACGGTTCTACTGCCGCATCAGTTACAAAAGCGGCATGCTCTGCTGCTAACGGTGATTTAGCAGGCGCATTCACAAATGCGGCTTCCGCAATTATGACCGGAGTTTCTGCGGCTCAAGGCACTAAAGAAATGATGTCCGGCTTTGACAGCATAAAAGATCAGGCACAAAAGGCTATGCAAAAAGGTCTTGAAAATCAAGCCGCTAAACAACTTGCTAAAAATAATATGGACCAAATGAAAGATGCCGGCTTTACTAAAGGTCAGGTTAAAGATATTGCACAAAATGAAACAGCAGGTTCAATGGCCGGCAAATCCATGGATGAAATGAAAGCCAGCATAAAAGGTGACAACAACTTTGTTAATAATGCAATTGAAAACGGCCAAACCGGCATGGAATCCGCTACAACATCGGTAAATCAGGCAAAAGACGCGTTCAGCAGTACTGTTACTGATGATATGAGCAAACGTGCAATCAAAAAAGGCATGAAACAAACCACCAAAGCCGCAACTGAATCAGCAGTAAGCACCTCCGGCCAAAATGCCGCAACAAGACTTGCTGATGCTGCGAAAAACGCAGCAGGTGAAGCTGCAAAAACAGGCGGTGAAGCAGCTGAAAAAGCAACAAAAGCCGCACAAAAAGGAAAAGCCATGGCTTATGCTCAAAAAGCCGCAAGCAGCTTACAAATGGCAGGTTCAATGATAGGACAATTCCAGAGTATGCAGGGAGATACAACATCTGTTAATACCGCTACGGCTCCGCGCAACTGGGCAAGACTTGACCAGATAAGAAATAACAGAAAAATTATGCACGGCAGAATTGCTTAATTAAAAAAAACTTATTAAAAAAAGACCGGTTTTGAAAACCGGTCTTTTTATTCGTCTGTTAAACTACTTCATTGTAATATTAGGATTTGCTTCCTGTAACAGTATATTCATATAAAGCAGTTTGTTTGCGGTTGCTCTGTCCAGATTTACAAATTCCGCGCCGGCTCTGACATCGGTTGCCGTTACGATTTTTACATCCGCATTGATGTCAAGGTCACCGTATGAAATCTGTACCGGAATTACATCTCCGACTTTTAACTGGTTGTGGTGTCTTACAGCTATACCGCCTCTTGAGATATCAAGCAATGATTCAATCTGATCGTTTTGCTGTAACTCTACCGGGTTACGGTTGCCTGCAACCTGGAATCTCATATACTGACGTTTATCCATTGACGGAATGTCTTCACTGATTATGTTACGCTGTATATAAGTTTCCTTGCCGGAATCTCTGTCATAGGTTTCAGTATCATCGTCGGAATCATTGTCAGTATCCGTGTCAGTGTCTGTATCAGTATCATTGTCGTTATCCATATCTGAATCACTGTCAGTATCGGTGTCTGAATCACTGTCGGAATCACTGTCGGAATCACTGTCTGAGTCTGAGTCAGAGTCTGTATCAGAGTCACTGTCAGAATCGCTGTCAGAGTCAGAGTCCGTATCGGTATCAGAGTCACTGTCTGAATCACTGTCTGTGTCAGAGTCTGTATCGGTATCCGAATCACTGTCTGAATCACTGTCTGTGTCAGAGTCTGTATCGGTATCCGAATCACTGTCTGAATCACTGTCTGCGTCAGAGTCTGTATCGGTATCCGAGTCGCTGTCTGAATCACTATCTGTGTCAGAGTCTGTATCGGTATCCGAGTCGCTGTCTGAATCACTATCTGTGTCAGAGTCTGTATCGGTATCTGAATCTGTGTCTGAGTCAGCATCCGAGTCTGCGTCTGTATCTGAGTCTGTATCGGTATCTGAATCCGTGTCTGAGTCAGCATCCGAGTCTGCGTCTGTATCTGAATCTGTATCGGTATCTGAATCCGTGTCTGAGTCAGCATCCGAGTCTGCGTCGGTATCTGA
>CALUUN010000028.1 GCA_944323995.1 Candidatus Gastranaerophilales bacterium
TCATACTTTTAGCCCCTTTCGTTGTTCTTATGTCGTACTACTGTTTTAATATAGCATTTTTTTTGAATTTTGGCAAGTTGTTATTTATCGGATAACAAAATATTATCAATAAGTCTTACCGTACCTATTTTAACTGCAATAAACACTCTTGTATTGTCATCTGCCGTCTGTTTTTCTTCTAAAGTATCCGCATCCAAGAATTCCAGATATTCAAGACTATGGTGTTCGTTCAAATATGCGTAAGCCGTTTCCGCAAGCGCTCCTGTATCAACAATCCCGCGGCTGTAGCAAGATTTTATATTGAAAAGAATTTTGCTCAAAGCAAGCGCATATTCTTTTTCTTCTCCTGACAAATATTTGTTTCTCGAACTCAGCGCAAGCCCTGATTCTTCACGGACAATCGGGCACGGAACAACTTCCACCGGAATATTCAAATCTTTAACCATTTTTCTTATAATAACCAGCTGCTGTGCGTCTTTTTGTCCGAAAAACGCATAATCCGGCTGAACTATGTTGAACAGTTTGTTTACAACAGTACAAACCCCGTCAAAATGCCCCACTCTGGATTTGCCGCAAAGTTTGTTAACATAAAAATACGGCGGAATTACATAAGTTAAAAAATCGTTTGACAGAATGTGCCCTTCGCCGTACATTTCTTTCGGAGAAGGGGCAAAAACAACATCAACACCTGCCGCTTCACATAACTTATAATCTTCCTCAAGGGTTCTGGGATATTTGTCCAAATCTTCGCCGGGACAAAACTGTATAGGGTTTACAAAAACCGACACAACCGTCCTGTCGCATTTTTCAACCGATTTGACAATAAGGCTTTTGTGCCCCGCATGCAAAGCACCCATTGTCGGAACAAGTCCGACTGTCAAACCCTCTTTTTTCCATTTTTTAATCTGCTCTCTTACTTCTTCAATTGTATGAACTAACATTTTGCTCCTCTGTGCAATTCAAGCTGCTTTAATTCATCTTCAGGCAAGGTATAAACCTCGTCATCAGCGGGGAATTTGCCGTTTTTAACATCAAAATCGTACTGTTTTGCAGCATCAAGAATTAAAGATTTCATATCAGCGTATCTGCGGACGAATTTCGGTTTAAAATCGGAATATTTTCCGAGCATGTCATCAGACACAAGAACCTGTCCGGTGCAATATCTTCCGGCACCGCAAGAAACCGTCGGAATGTTTAAATTTTCGCTGATATACCTTGCGCATTCCTCCGGAACCATCTCCAGAACAACCGAAAACGCTCCGGCCTGTTCAAGTTTTTTGGCCTGTTCCAGAATTGCAAGCGTTGAATCGTAGGATTTGCCCTGAATATTGTACCCGCCGATTGTGTTCAAAAACTGCGGAGTAAACCCTAGATGCCCCATAACCGGAATTCCCGATTCTGTGCAGCGTTTTACAACATTCAAAATATGCTCGCTGCAGCCTTCTATTTTCACGGCGTTTGCACCGTTTTTAATCATACTGCCGGCGTTTGTTAAAGCTGATTCAAGGCTTGTATGGTAACTCATAAAAGGCAAATCCGCCACAATAAAAGCCCGGTTTGCGCCTCGTGCAACAGCTTTTGTAAAAACGGTCATTTCCTCCATGCTTACTTTTGTTGTTGAGTCGTAGCCGAGAATTACCATTGAAAGGCTGTCACCGACAAGAAGGACATCTATTCCGGCTTCGTCAAAGTATTTGGCTGTGGAATAATCGTATGCCGTCAGCATGGAAAATTTTTCGCCGTTATCTTTATATTTTTGAAGAGTATTTACACTTACTTTTTTAATCATTATACGTTACACTCCTGTTTTTCTTCTTCCTGCGCATCTTCAATGGAAAAATATGCACTGCCGTCGCGCAAAACTTTTTTGTACCAGTAAGAAATAGCTCTTGCAACTCTGTGCGAACTGTGTCTTACAAGGCCTTCTTTGCTGTCCTCAATAAGTTTTTTGGAGCAAAGAGTAACGCCGAGTTTCTTCAATCTTTCACAATCGAGTTTGACAGGATAAGAACCCGCCAGCTGGTATTTTTCAGCCAGATTAGAAGGCAGGTAATCGTTTACAAGCACCGCATCAATAATTCTTCTGCTGTTTGCATGCTGCATAAGAGCTTTAACATGGTCAGAAACCGAATACCCGTCTGTTTCGCCGGGCTGCGTCATAATATTGCAGACGTAAATCTTTCTGGCACGCGACTTTGCAATTTCCTGCGAAATCTCATCGACAAGCAGGTTAGGGATTACGCTTGTGTACAAACTTCCCGGGCCGAGGATAATTAGTTCGGCATCCTTAATCGCCGCTATTACATCTTCAAGCGCCTTGCAGTGTTTGGGTTCCGTGTAG
Source organism: Candidatus Gastranaerophilales bacterium (assembly GCA_944323995.1). Classification (GTDB taxonomy): domain Bacteria; phylum Cyanobacteriota; class Vampirovibrionia; order Gastranaerophilales; family Gastranaerophilaceae; genus SIG32. Next base: position 2,342 of record CALUUN010000028.1, read on the forward strand.
AGTCTTTTTATTCTGCCGTGAGCCTCCGGAATGTTGGATTCGCCTTTAATAATCCTGCCGTCCTCCATTTCCGCCGCAAGTTTCATATCGTCAAGAGTTGAGGGCAAAACCCTTCCTCTGATTGACAAAACATTTGACGATTCTTTAACCGCACGCACCATATCTCCGGTAATTGCGCAAAGCGCGGTCAAAAACAGGTTGCCGAAACTGTGGCCTTCAAGCCCTTCGCCTGTTTTGAACCTGTATTGAAAAAGTTTTGTAACCAGATCTTCGTCATCCGCAAGAGCTGCAATACAGTTTCTGATATCACCCGGAGGGAGAACACCCATTTCCTCACGCAGTCTGCCCGAACTTCCGCCGTCATCGCCGACGGTTACAACGGCAGTTATGTTATTTGTTATGTGTTTAATACCTTTTAACAGCATTGAAAGCCCTGTTCCGCCGCCGATTGCAACAATTTTCGGGCCGCGGTTAAGTTTTCTTCTTCTGTACAAGTTTTCCAGAATTGAATTGTCGCCTTTTTCTCCGCCCAAATCCAGAATTGAAAGGTTAGTCTTTTGCCAGCCTTTGAAAAATATAGCCGCGCCGAACATACAAAATGCAAACGCAAGCCATTCGGTTGAAACCGTGTTTGCTATCCGGCTTATAAACTGCATTGTATAAAAAATCGGTTTTATATCAAACAAAATAAGAACACCGAGCGTAATCAAAAGAGTTCCGAGGAATATAAGCGCAAACCACCTTTTGACCTGCAGTCCGGGGATTAACCAGCCTGCATCTTTCGGGATTCTGACATTAGCTGTAAATTTTTTCATATTATCCTTCTTTATTCAACCCAGCCTGAGGCACAGGCGTTTTTGTAATTTACCGGAACAGGGGTAATTATTTCTCTTGCCTGTGAGATTAATTCCTGTGCGTTAGGTATTCTGTTCGTAAAATGAATTGTATCGGCCTGAACAATTGTTTTTCCGCATTCATTGTTCATAACCTGCGAGTTATTCAAAAGCTCTTTCAGCCGCCCGATTGAAACATTTGTGTTTACGATATCCGGAGCCGAAAAATCAATTGTTCCGTCAACATTATAAGATTTTTCAAGACAAATTTCATGCGCGACCGGAATGTTTACATACTCTCCGACTTTTGCCGTAACATCACCCGATGCACCGTAGTATACAAGCCAGTCGGAACATTTTTTGACTGCGTTTGCAATAACAGATGCAAAATGAAAATCGCGTGAAGCCATTACATACATTGCACCGTGCGGTCTTACATGCTCAATTTCAAGTCCGTAAGATTTGGCAAATGACATCATTGCCCCGACCTGATAGGTTACAAGCGCGTCAAGTTCATCATCCGACAAATCCATCGGACGGTATCCGAACCCCTGAATATCATCAAATCCGATATGAGCGCCAACAACTATGTTCTTTTCTTTTGCCTTTATCAGGGCTTCTTTTATGCTCATCGGATCGCCCGCATGAAATCCGCAGGAAATGTTCACAGAGCTTACGTAATCCAGAAGCTGTTCTTCAGCACCGTTTTTGTATACCCCGAAACTCTGCGCCAAATCGCAATTGAAATCTATGTTTTTTATCTGCTTTCTTTCAAGTGTTTCCTGCATTATCATTTCCTCTTTTGAAATAATTATACAACATAAACACCATAAAGCCACATCTTTATATAATATTAATTTACAAAAATAAAGGAGCCGTAAGCTCCTTTATCTTTTTTCTTTGAATAATCAAAGGTATCTTAATATACTTGATTCCAACCTTTTGTATGTCAACCTCTCTTGTATCTTCCTGATTCTGAATGTCTTTCATAAGACAATTTTAACATAAAAAAATATGCCTGACGGCGCACCTAAAACTTTCTATCTGCAATAACCTCTTTCGACATAATCGGCCCAGTTTTCACTGACCTCACAACGTCCATTATAAGTTATACCTTTATTAAAGCAATTACCGGGGCCATTGTGCTCCATTGCCATATTCCTGCATTCTGCTTCGGTTTTACAACCTTGAGGTGTTTCTAATGAACATGGCACAGGTATAATTACACTTGTCATATCTGTTAATAAGCCGTTACCTGATAATGCAAACATAAAAAAGTCTTCACCGGCAGCATTAGGTTTATTTTTGCCGTTAATATCAGCATAGATTGCAATAGAAGACTCTGAGGCAGGAGTAACTATATAAGACATTCCGTCAGTAGTCTGAAATGACGGAAGCATAGCAGCCATATCACTAAGCGGTAATTCTTCAGTTGTGTTTGAATAAGAATTTGCAAACGCTTCCGATATGTCAGAACTTGAGATATCACGCGTTGTTTTAAATACTTTTTTACAAGCATCTACATAGCAATTAAAATCGCTTTGGTTACATTGCATCATAGACAAGTCTTTTACATCAAAGACCTGCTCGTTCGACATCATTAATTTAAAACCATTTACAAGTATGTTTTTTGATTTCTTGTATCTTGTTTCAAGAACTTTGTCGTTATAATGATTTATCAACGACGGAATTGCAATTGCGGCTACAATACCGATTACACCTATTGTTATCAATACTTCCGCAAGAGTAAATGCATAGTTTGCGGATTTATAGTAATCAAAAGCGTCGTTCAGCCCGACACTTTCCGAAAAACATGACTTATTCTCAAAAACCCCCGAAACCCTGTCATAGAGAGGCTTATTATTTACCCCCCCC
>CALUUN010000029.1 GCA_944323995.1 Candidatus Gastranaerophilales bacterium
TGTTTTCAAACGGATATTTAGCACAGATTTTGCCTGCGATTGGTCTTGAAACTTCATCATTATCTACAAAAAGATAGCGTTTTTTGTATTTGTCAAACTCTATACGATCAATATATTTTGGTAGAGAATTTATTCCGTTTGTTGGAGTTACGATATGATACTTACTTGACTGGTCGTGTTCATTCAGGTGTTGCCATAACGTATAAGCATCTAAATAGCCTTCAACTATACACAAAATTTCTGTGTCTTTATTATAACGATTTACTGCAGAAAGATTATTTGGTGAGCCTTTTGAGCGACAAATTCCTTTCTTCGAAAAATCTCTAGGGCGGAGCTCATAACCTAATATATCCATGCCGGAATCAGTTCTATATCCGTAGCTTGGAAATACCCACTTATCATCTTGCCAACTAAAACCTATGTTCATAAATTCAACTGTCTTTTTTGTAATGCCACGCTTTTGATAAATTAATTCCAGCAGCTTATCATTATCTAATAAATAATCGTTTCGTGTATCAAAAGCAAGAGCATAATATAACTGAACTTCAGGTGCTAAAAGTGGTATATCATCTTGATATTCATAATTTGATACCTGGCTTAATCTCCTAAGTTTCGGATTGCTCATAATCTTTTTGAAAATCATTTTTGAATGTTCGGGATTTGCAAAACAATGCAATATCCCTTTGCGTTCATTGAATTTCAAATTATCTCGGCCTGTATCCATACAATATGGACATTGAAAAATAAATTCGTCACCTTGAACTTTATTAAGATAAGGCATTAAGTAACACAAAACTTGTCCAATGTGCAATTTCATTAAAATTTCCTCCGTTAGTGTTGTTAAACTTGTTATTGTACGATTGCAAAAAGGGTTCGACAATGACAGCCGCTCGTAATCGCCGAAACTATTGTCAAGAAAAACATTGACAATAGTAACGACATTAACGGTTATTAAATTAGATCCTCAAGCATTTTGGTATCTTCACCCAACTCTTGTTCTTCAAGTTTAATTAACCTATATTCTGTGCCGGAGTTGCGATTAATAGAATCTATTTTTAACATATAGCCCTTATCTTTTGCCATTTCTGCTATTGAGTCAATATAATCATCAAAGCGGTCTTTAAATTTATCACGAGATATTCCAAAATTATTAAAGTACTTGTATATGAGCTCAGTTCTTTTAAACCCTCTACCTAAATTGTTTAAGAAAAAATCCCATAATCTATCGTAAACATCATCAGATTTAGGTTTATATCTAAGGAATGTTTCAAAATTTTGTGATATAAATTCAACGGTATCAATAGCCTGCAGCATATCTTCCGCATTAACAACTAACTCTGTCGGGTGGTTTAAGCAAGCATACAGGCATGCAATTTTTAGGGCCTTGTGTTGTCGGCTTTGAATTTCTTTTTTACGTAAGACATCTTCTGTTGCATTTTCAAGTTCTTCCATTCTTACTTTATAAAGATAATGAATATCTTTCAGGGCTTCTTCTGTTATTTCATAAATTGCATTTATTGGTATTTTATTGAAGATCTCCATAAACTGTTCAGAAAGTTTTTTGCAATCTTTGTAAAATTGTTGTTCTTTTCGAAAAGCGACCTCTTTGTCATATTCAATAATTTTATCTTGTTGTTTCTGGAAAGATATAACACACCTTCGACCTAAGCCGGTTTGCATAAGCAGGTTGAACATATTTTTGAGATTTCCGCTACTAAATAGGGTCGGATCTGAAAGAAACAGACAATTTACGGGCATGTCCTCAATACTAGCTTCCCGCTTACCATGCTTAATTGATTTTGAGGGAATTTTACCATCATAACCGTCATATAGACACCCTAAGAACTGTTTTTCGGTATTTTGTGCGGAATCTAAAAACATTCCAAATTCCGACATCTTATAAGTAACCGCCCCGAATCCTGCTTCTTTTAGGGTTTTTGCATCTTCAAAAAGCCCTTCTTGTGTTCCGTCCACGACTTCCAAGACAGGATAGCGAATAGATTTTTCGGCTTCTTTTATAAGTTGTTTTATCGGTTTATTATTTTTGTCTGTGTATTCTTCACGAATTTTTTGTTTCTTTTCAAGATAATACACTTCTGCCTTTTCTTTGAACCAATCTCTGAACGGCTTAAAAATTAAATTGTCATACTCGTTGGATATTCTATCTTTACCGCCGCCTGACGGAAGCAATACGATTGCATAATAATTAGGAATATCAATAGTATCAAGGTTCTTGTACCGCACACCTTTTGAGGTTATCATTTGCGCAACTTTCAGAAGCTGTATTGATGTAATAGCTGTTTTTGATGTGTTCACATAACGGTTTGAAAATACGTCTAATGTTTCATTCATAATTTTGGGTAATCTAATTTTTGTCATGATTTTGTTCTCCTTTTCTGTATTCTTTCATGTTCCTAATTGCTTCAATTCTTAAAGTTGATTCAAACAATTCCGCATCAATAAGGTATTTACCCCGTTTGCCGCCGATTTTGATAGCCGGATAAATCCCTTGCCTGATCCCCATTCGGATTGAGTATTCTGAAATGCCGAAATGTTTAACTGCTTCTTGAATTGTAAACATTTGTTTTTGTTTAATCCCCAGTAAATTGTTGTTATCTGCCATTTTTCCTCCTTTGCCAAGTATATACTTGACAGATTATATTAACATGTGATAAAATAATGTTATATAAGCATGACATGAATTAAAATTTTGTCAATATGCAAATCAAAAATTCTGCATTTAATAACAAAGTTAAGGAGATATAACATGCCACGTAAAAAAGAGCTGACATATCAAACGGAACAACAAGCATTTGCAAAAGCAATTAGAAAAATAATGAAAGAAAATAACCTAACTCAAGAAGAATTAGGAAAAATTATAGGAGTCGCTCGTCAAACTATTAGTCAATATGCAAGTGGACAAAGTATTCCTGATGTAAATATTATTTATTCTATAAAAGAAAAATTTGGATTATCAGCAGATTATGTGCTGGGGTATGCAGAAGCAACAAAACCAAGTAATGAAATGATACTAAAAGAATTAGGTATAGATGAAAACGCATGCGAAATTCTAAAAAGTTATATTAAGAAAAATTCAACAAATAGAAAGAATGACAAAATAAAAATGCTTAATTATCTTATTGAAAACATTGAAGATGATTTGCTAGAAAATCTATATAATTACTTATTTCATGATGGAGAAATCAAAGATGGAGACAAAGATGCACAAATTTCACTTTGTGCTTGCAATGTAAGCAGTAGAGAAATAATCGGTGCGCTATATAACACAACTTTGACACAATTCTTCTTCGCAAATCTTATAGAGAAACTGGCAAATCTAAAAAAAGATATTGACAAAACTTTAGAGGAAAAACAATAATGGCAAGCATTGAGAAGCGAAAAGACGGATCATATCGTGTTATTGTTTCTTGCGGTTATGATGTAGGCGGCAAAAAGATCAGAAAATATAAGACAATCAAACTTCCGCCTAATCTAACCGAAAGGCAAAAACAAAATGAACTTCTGCGGCAAAAAATTCTATTTGAAAATGAGGTTCTGAACAAAAATTATCTTGATGGTGAAAAAATAACTTTCGCAGAGTTCACAGAAATATGGATTGAAAAACA
>CALUUN010000030.1 GCA_944323995.1 Candidatus Gastranaerophilales bacterium
AATCGTTTTGTTCGGCAGAGTGCTCTAACCACCTGAGCTGGCAGCCCGTATACCTCTCGATAAAAATTCTATCTTTCGGCAAAAATAAATGTACCATGGACATTATTTAAAATCAAGTCTAAACTTAAATTTATTTTATTAAGAAAAGTTACAAAAATTCCTGTCTTTGTAATTCGGGGTATAAAAAAACGTTATTATATATAACGAGGATTATTATGTCTATTGTAATTGATACCAACTTAGCATATCTTCAAAACCGGTTGAATTTATCGGCCGAAAAACTTGAGCTTTATCAGGGCAAAACAATTGATGAAGTTCTTGAAGCTGAAGCATCGGCAGGAAACCCGCTTGCTATTGAACTGGCTAATGAATTACTCACCGACGTTAATCTTCTTATAGAAATTTTCAAATTGGCTGATCCAAACAACAAATTTGTAATTCTTATGAACATGGATGAACAGCAGCTAAGACAGTTTTTGCCGCTTATGGAACATAATGACCTTGTTCAGGGATTGATGTATTTTACTCAGGATAAACTATTAAACATGCTTGAAGAAATTCCGCCCGAACAGCTCGTTGAAACAGTTCTGCAGCTTTTCTCGCAGGAAGAGGTTATCAAACTTGTTCCCGAAGAAGAACTTGATAAAATATTAACCTATCACGATCTGGATAAAAATAAAGTTCTTCAACACCTCAAATCTATTCCGCCGGAATATATTGCACAAATGCTTGAAAGCGTTACGGGCGAGGCTGTCGAAGATAAAAGCCAGCTTGATATGATAAAACAGGTCGGCAATCTTAACCCGCTTGAATATAAAGATGCACTGACAAGTTTACAGCCGACACAAAAACAGGAATTAACTCTTTCTTTGACAAAAGAAAATCCTGAATTATACCAGCTGATTGATCCGCGTGCTTACACCAACATGATTGATACGCACAAACAAAAGCCGGAAATCGTTAAAGCCATGACGGTTATTGAGGATGAAGAGATTATAAAAATGCTCGGCCAGCTTCCGCATGATCTTATGTCTATTGTTATAACCCAGCTTGATACGGAAGTTTTTGCGGATCATTTGATGAAGAAAAACCCCGAAATCATTGCTGATTTGATTGCAGGCTAGAAAGTGCAAATTCAATTGCAAGACAAGCAAACTGTTTTTTCATTTCAATTCTTTCAGTTGCCGGATTCAAAAGAACTTTTTTAACGCGGATTTTATCTTTGTATTTGCAGGAGATATAACAGAGTCCGACCGGTTTTTCGAAAGTTCCGCCTGTCGGGCCGGCAATTCCGGTTGTACAAAGCGCAATATCGCAATTTGTTTTGTTCATTAACCCTTCGGCCATTTCTTTTGCACATTCTTCGCTGACGGCTCCGAAAATTTCAAGCGTTTCGCTGCTTACACCTAAAATTTTGTGTTTAGCCTCGTTTGAATAAGTTACAAAATTCAACTTTGTATAAGCAGAGCTGCCCGAAATATCGGTAAGCATGGAGCTTACAAGTCCGCCGGTACAGGATTCCGCGGTTGATATTACAAAATTTTTTTCGATTAATATTTTTGCCAGTTTTTCAAGATTATCCATAATTACAAAAATTTACTTCAATTTATTTAACATGCATTCGCAAATTTCTTCTGTTGTTATATCATGAACTAAAGGAGAAGTCATGGCAACAGTTAAAGAAATTGATAAAGGAAATCTTTTACCGCAAAACATAGAGGCCGAAGAAGCGGTTCTCGGCGCTATATTAGTTAATCCGGAGGTTTTAACAAAAGTTGTTGAAACTTTAAAACCGGAAAGTTTTTATAAACCAGCACACAAATTTGTTTATGAAGCCATGCTTCAGCTGTTTAATTCAAACGAAAGAATTGACATTGTATCCGTGTCGGATGTTTTAAGCTACAATTCCAAACTTGAAACAGTGGGCGGCCGTGCTTTTATCAATGATTTAAGCTACAAAACGATTACCACCTCAAACATTGAATATTACGCAAGAATAGTTCAGGAAAAAGCCGTAAAAAGAGCTTTAATCAGTGCAGGAAGTGAAATAGTATCTTTCGGATACGATATGAACCCGATAGATGAATCGCTGGAAAGCGCCGAAAAACTTATTTTTGACATCGCTTCCAAAAAAGCAACAACTGATTTAAGTCATATTAAGGATTTAGTTTTAAACACATACGAAAAAATTGAATACAGATATGAACACAAAGACGAACTTTTGGGGTTGAGAACTGATTTTTATGAACTTGACAGACTGACGAACGGGCTTCAAAAATCGGATTTAATAATTCTTGCGGCGCGTCCTTCAATGGGGAAAACGGCATTTGCGCTTAACATTGCACAAAACGTAGCCATAAAGGAAAAAGTTCCTGTTGCGATATTTTCGCTTGAAATGTCAAAGGAGCAACTGGTACAGCGTATGCTTTGTTCGCAGGCGGAAGTTGATACACAGCGTTTAAAAACAGGCAATATGCAGAGCAAAGACTGGGACAAACTGGCAAGCGCCATGAACGATTTTGCAAACGCGCCGATATTTATTGACGACACAAGCGGCTGCACACTGACTGATATAAGGGCAAAATGCCGCAGATTAAAAATGGAACAAAAAAATCTCGGACTTGTCGTGATAGACTACCTTCAATTGATGGAGGGTTCCGGAAGAGAGGAACGCATGCAGCAAATATCGGCGATATCAAGGGGATTGAAAACTCTTGCACGTGAACTTGACATTCCGGTGATTGCACTGTCGCAATTGTCACGTGCGGTGGAATCCAGAACGGACAAACGCCCGATGCTTTCGGACTTGAGAGAATCCGGCGCAATTGAACAGGATGCCGATATAGTAATGTTTATATACCGCGATGAATATTATAAAAAAGGCGAAGACGACGACGAAACGTTAAAAGCCGCATCAAAAGGCGAGTCTGAAATTATTATCGCAAAACACAGAAACGGCCCCGTTGATACGGTTAAACTTCTGTTTCAGGATAATATTACTAAATTCAAAAACCCTATTAAGACAGATATTTTTTAGAAGTCGTAAAGTTCTTTAATTTCGTTTCGCTCAGGATTAGTTATTTGCCTGAAACTCCTTCACCCCTTGAGGGGGAGGGCTGGGGCGGGGGAAGCAGTGATATAGCGGGTTTCCATAGATTTAAAACTCTGATGAGGGGGCGTCGGATTAGTAAATCCGACCTACTATGCTGTAACGGCTGCCAGATACTGGAACAAGTTCAGCATGACAAATTTTACAGAAGAATAGCCTCGCCCCTTGAGGGAGAGGCCGCAGTTGTGTGAACGCAGTGAACTACAAATGCGGGTGAGGGGTCTAATATGCATGAAATTCTCAAATTACCCCTCACCTGAATTTCTAACACTCGTTCCTCGTGTTGAAATTCTGCCTCTCCCACAAGGGGAGAGGAAATTCAGCTGTTAAAAAAGCGGCACTTGTGGAATGTCACAAATACCGCTTATTAAAGAACTTATCGTTTTAATTCTACGTTCCGTTTTGTGGTCTGTACGCCCCGGCGGCGCTGAATGATTGAAT
>CALUUN010000031.1 GCA_944323995.1 Candidatus Gastranaerophilales bacterium
GGAGCTCCTCCACCACCGCGTGGTAATCCCGGCCCGCGCCGTGGATGTGGCGGAAGGGAGCGCCGTCCCGGCACTCCAGGGCGATGCACTGGGCCATCTGGCGGTTCATCACCTCCGCCCCCAGGCTGCCCCACACCGAGAGGACCAGGGGCTTGTCGTCGGCAAAGCCCAGCTTGGCCCGGGCCTCCTGCCGGGTATAGCGGAAGAAGTCCCCCCGCACCGGCGTGCCGGTGACCACCACCTTCTCCGGGGTCTCGTAGTGGCTGCGGCTCTCCTCAAAGCCCACCATCACCACGTCCACCACCTTGGACAGGGCCTTGGTGGTCAGGCCGGGGACGGCGTTGGACTCGTGGACGGCGGTGGGGATGCCCCGCTTGGCCGCGGCGCTCACCACCGGGAAGGAGGCGTAGCCGCCGGTGCCCACCACCAGGTCGGGCTGGAAGGCGTCCAGAATGGCGTTGGCCTGCTTCTTGGACTTGTTCATGTTCAGCAGGGTCTTGACGTTGTGGCCGATGGCCGCCGGAGCCATGGAGCGGCGGAAGTTGGTGATGGTCACCGTCTGGATCTCATAGCCCTCCTTGGGCACCAGCCGGGTCTCCATGCCGCCGTCGGCCCCCACAAAGAGCACCTCACAGCCCGGGTTCCGCTCCTGGAACATCTGGGCCAGGGCCACGGCCGGGTTTACATGGCCCGCCGTGCCGCCGCAGGTAAAGAGGATCTTCATGCGCTTTTCTCCTCCTCGTAAAAAATGACCGGGGACCGGCCGCCGGGGGCGGCGGCCCCTACAGGCAAATCGATACCCCCGCAGGGGACGGCCTCGCAGAGGTTTCCCCGCAAGGGGGCACCACGCCCGCAGGACGGACGCGCGCCGGGGTCGTCGCGCGCCACGGCCTGGACAGGGCCCGCGGGCGGCCACAGGTCGCCCCTACAGCCTCGCAGAGTTTTCCCCGCCCTGCGGGGAAAAGAATTGAAAATCAGTCTTTCCGGGAATTCATTTCTCGGAAAGACACCCCGACCCGCGCCACGGGGCGCGAAACCGGGGGTATCGAGCCAAGTCGCCGGCGTTTCGCCGGCACGCAGGCTCGTATCTAGGGGGCATTGGATGCCCCCTAGACGCTACACAATTTCGTTTTTCGCAATGGACAGCGGATAGGTATTGTGGCCCATCAGCATCCGGCCCGGGTTGACCCGGACGTTCTTGTCGGTGATGGCGTACTTGAGCACCGCGCCGGCCTGGATGGTGGTGCCCTGCATGAGCACACAGCCGGACACCTTGGCGCCCTTCTCCACCCGCACGCCGCGGAAGAGGATGGAGTTCTCCACCTCGCCCTCGATGATGCAGCCGTCGGCCACCAGGGAGTTGATCGACTTGGCCTCGGGGCCGTAATAGGTGGAGGGGTCGGAGCGGTCTTTGGTGCGCACGGGGCGCTCGGGGGCGAAGAGATCGGCGCGCACGGCGGGATCCAGCAGATCCATGCTGCGGGCGAAGTAGCCCGCCACCGACTGGAGCCGGGCGGCGTAGCCGTCAAACACGTAGGGGCAGATCTTCAGCTGGCCCACCATGCCCTGGAGCACGCCGGTGCTGAAGGAGGGGATGTTGTGGGCGGCGCAGTGATCCACCAGGGAGAGCAGCAGCTCCTTGGACAGTACGTAGACCTCCAGGGACTCGCAGCCCTGGGCGATGGGGGGATGCACCGACACGTCGGTGATGCGCCCGCCGGCGCCGATGGTGAAGTAGTCGCAGTTCTTGGGGGAGCCCAGGGGGCGGCTGGTGCACACGGCGGTGATGTCCGCGTCGTTGCGCATGTGGGCCTCAAAGATGTCGTTGAGGGGCAGGTTCACCGCCAGATCGCCGCCGGCCAGCACCACGTAGTCCTGCCGGATGTTCTGCAGGTAGGAGCGCACCCCGGCCAGGGCGTCCATGCGGCCCCGGTAGGCGCCCTCCCGCTTGCCGGCGGAGTAGCCGAAGGGGGGGAGGATGCGCAGGCCGCCGTGCTTGCGGGAGAGATCCCAGTCCTTGCCGGAGCCCACGTGATCCAGCAGGGACTGATAGTTGGCGTCCACAATGAGGCCCACGTCGGAGATGCCGGCGTTGACCATGTTGGAGAGCATGAAGTCGATCACCCGGTACCGGCCGCCGTAGGGGATGGAGCAGGTGTTGCGGTTCTGGGTCAGCTCCCGCAGATCCGGGTTGGAAAGGTAGGCGAAGATGATGCCGTGCAGAGTCTTCATCATTTCACCCCACCTCCTTTCACGTTACGGGTAATCATGGCCTTGGGGGAGACCACGGCGCTGGGGCCGATGCTCAGATGCTGGGCGATGACGGCGATGCCCCAGTCCTCGCTGCCGTCGGGGGAGGCGCCCACCCGGGCGTTCTCGCCGATGACCGACTCCTCGGCCACGATGGCGTACTCCACCACGGCGCCCTTCTTCACCACCGTGCCGGGCATGAGGATGGAGTAGCGCACCACCGCGCCCTCCTCCACAATGACAGAGTGGAAGAGCACCGAGTTCTCCACCGTGCCGTAGACCTCACAGCCGCTGGTGACCATGGAGTGGGTCACCCTGGCATCCTTGCCCATGAAGTGGGGGGGACGGATGGGGGTGCGGGCGTAGATGGGCCACTCGTTATCGTACAGATCAATGCCGTTGTCCGGGGAGAGCATATCCATGTTGGCGTCCCACAGGGAGTCGATGGTGCCCACGTCCTTCCAGTAGCCCTGGAAGC
>CALUUN010000032.1 GCA_944323995.1 Candidatus Gastranaerophilales bacterium
AATAAGTATGAAAAGCTCTTAAAACAATATTGTTATGTTGGAGGAATGCCTGAAATTGTACAAGATTTTGTTGAAAACAAAGATTTTGAAAGTGTTAGAAATCTGCAAAAAGAAATTCTCTCTGCTTATGAAGAAGATTTTACAAAACATATTCCTACTAATACAGTTGCAAAAATAAGGTTATTATGGAAATCTATTCCGGCACAGTTAAGTAAGGAAAATAAGAAATTTATATATGGCGCAGCAAAGGAAGGAGCTCGTGCAAGAGATTTTGAAGCTGCTTTGTCTTGGCTAATTAATAGTGGCTTAGTATACAGAGTAAATAAAATTACAAAACCAGATTTACCAATTACTGCTTATGAAGATTTCAACTCATTTAAGTTATTTGTCCTGGATGTTGGTCTATTAGGTGCAATGACAGATTTACAAGCAGATACGATTATTGATGGTAATCGTATATTTGAAGAATTTAAAGGAGCTATAGCCGAACAATATGTTTTACAACAATTTAAGACAATTAAAGATTTACCAGTCTTTTATTGGTCTAATGAAACCAGCAGGGCTGAAATTGACTTTGTTATCCAAATAAAATCTGATGTTGTTCCTGTTGAAGTAAAGGCGGAAAGGAACTTACAAGCTAAAAGTTTGAAGGTTTATATGGAAAAATTTAAACCCAATTATGCAATAAGAACGTCAATGGCAGATTATAAAAAAACGGATAACTTAATTGATTTGCCGTTATATGCTCTTGAAAATATTAAGAATCTGGGAACGAATTAATGGGACGCGCGAATTGGCTTTATTTTTTAGGAACCAAAAGTAATAAATGCGAACTTTTTGTATATGGAATATCATTACCCACGTCTAGTGGATTTTGTTTTAACCATAAACATGATCTTGGAAAAATTGGTAATAAAAGATTATATGCATTTGAAAGTGTTACTAATGATATAAACATTCCCGATATAAGTAATAATGTGGTTCAACTAAATATTTATCATAAAGATCTTAATAAGGATGTTTTCATTGTTTATAAAAATAAATATATACAAAGTAATGAACCAGACGATGTACGTATTGAATCACCAATAGGACAGACTGTATACGTAAACAGTTATTATTCTTTAGAATTTTATAATTTCAATAATGGCATGTTTTTAAAAGAAGAAAACAAAGAATTACTACTATTGATTTTATCAAAAATGGAGCAAGATAGCGGCCAACACTTTAATGAAAGTTATTTTCAACGATTAGGGTGTTTTGAATATATAGAAGCTATGCCTTGGGCAGAGACTTCTGCACCATTTACAATATCTACTTCAAGAGACTTTCCTAATAAATACAGTATTAAGAGGGATAAAGAATATTTAAAAGAAAAAGTCTTTGTGCATTTAATTGTTTACTCTAAACACAATGATGTGTTATTAGATGAGTTTAAAATATTTAAAGAAAATACTTGCGAACTTCAATTTGATACAGAAATATACAATGACACTAAATATAAATACAGTATATTTGATTCACAAGGAAAACTAATTTATAAAGATTCTGGCTATTGTATGTTGGGTCTCTCTTTACAAATGAATATAATTTCTGATACAGTAAAAATTAATTCTGCAGATGGAATTAAAACAATATCTGCATATACGCCAACCAAACCGATAGATATACACTACCCTGCTAATCAAATTATTCAAGATATTGATTCAAATATAAATATTATAAAAAATATTAAAAAATCCCAAAATATTAATCTAAGGGAATCTTTTCCACAACAAAAATGGTTTGACAAGAATGAAAATACCATACAAGAAATTTTTAATTTTATAAAAGAACACTTGCAATACAATGCACAAATTTTAATTGTTGATCCTTTTATTTCACCAGAATCTCTTGAATTATTGATGAATATAAACAATACAAGTATCAGTATAAATATCATTTCTTGTTGGGGAAACAATGACCCTGATTCAAATGATAAATCGTCAACAAAAGAAATTATAGAAAAAACAAAAGCTCTAATTAAAAAATTTGCAAATACTTCATTTCCTGTTGGAAAATTAGTGTGGCATAATTTAGGTAAAGATAATTTTCACGATAGATTTATATACATATCAAGTCAAAAGGAAGATAAAATATTTCTGCTATCTAATAGCATAAATAATCTATTAAAACACTATAATTTTGTAATTTCTGAATTAAAAGGAGTTACTAAAGAGAAAGCAATAAAATATATTAACAATATAAAAACAAATTGTAGAGAAATGAACAGAATATTCCCTGAGGTAGAAAATGTTTAGTGAAGAATTGTATATAAATGAAGCTATGACAGATATATACAAAATCGAAAGCCCCGCAAATCATAATTTTTCTGGTACTGATGAACATCCTAATATTTCAGAGAATGATTATAAGATTTTTGATAACTATTTAAAAAATAATTCTAATTTAAATTTAAAAATTTTATTAGGAGGGTTAAGTCTTTTAGCATACGGGTTCAAAGACGATAGGACTGTAATTATAAATCACATAAAAAACAATTCATTACACATAAAACAACAAATAGATAAAGTTATTCCAGATTTATGGAATGAATACGATGAAAAGGGTATTCAATACTATAATAAATTATTAAATAGTGAATTTTCATATAAATTAATTAATACTCTTGATATTGCACATCCACCACGTCTTTCACAAAAATATTATTATGGTCTCAAATATTTACTTTTATTGTGGGCAACAAATTGCTATGATGATTTTGAAAAATGGTATAAAGAAACAGAACGAAAAGATTTATTACTATATTTCATAGCTACAATTTTGGAATCACACTATATTTATAATGCAAAAAATAAAAATTTTACTAATTCTAAAATTAATTGGCTTAGATGCTTGAACAATTTTGTAATATATCCTATTTCTAATACTTTTCCTTTTGCTGATAAAGACAAAAAAGTATCAGATATAATAACTTCTGCAATACCTAATAAAGAGAAACTTGATTTAATACTATATTATTTGTTCCAAAATTTTGGGACATTAACTGGAGCTTATGATGAAGAAAATAAAGAACAATTTGGACAGCTAATTGAATTACTAAAAAAATTAGATATCAATGATTATTTTACATTAGATTATCTAAAAAATTTAAATTTATGGATATACAAATACTATATCGTCTTTGAAATTATTGCAAATATTGAAATTGATGCAAAAGATGACATATTTAAATACATTTTAAGATTGATTGATAAATCGCAAGAAAAGGATGTTATTACAATTAGTGAGATATTATTGGTTAATTTATATGGACGCATTATAATAAATCTACCAGAAAATTGTTTAGATGATGCAGAAAAGAATTATTCTGCGATAAAAAGAGATTTATCAAAACCATATTTTTATTCAAGGAAACATGACAAATGGAATAGATACATTGCTAAAGCTATTTTTTATACAATTGTGTTTTATATTATAAATTATCCTGATAAGACAAAATGCGCCCATATAGTAGACGATTTTCTCCGTATAAAAAAAGGATTAAGACATTATCTAGATAAAGAAATAGATGGCTTAGTGCAAAACCTGCAGGAACAACTAAAAAATATATAGAATCTTGACTGAAACTAGTATACTTTATAGTAATATTCAAGTATTTTGTCAGTTTTTTATGATTATTAATTTTGTATTTTTTTAATATAATAAACCTTTCCGACTTTGTTCCGACTTAAATTTAGACTTTTTAAATGGGACATTTTTGTCCTTTATTTAAAATCGCTACAGCCCTATCAGTGCTTAAATTTCAGGTAGCTTATTTGAATTTTTGTTGGATTTTGAGAGACAAAAAGAGTAGCAAAAGACCAATTTGAGTAATTACAGTCAATTTAAAAAATACCGCTAATATTCAAACATACTGCCTAATTGAGGCTATTATTCTACAACTCAAATGTCTCATTAAACCTTATTTAGCCATGTTTTTTTTAAATTTGAAAAACTTTTTTAACACAATTTCAAACAACAACAAAATCTACACTGCAGAAGACATAGGAAAAATGTCCGCAGAAGAATTTATGACAAATGAAAAAGCTATAGATTATCAAATGGAAAATTTGGGTATTCCAAGAGAAAGCGACCTTTCCGGTAATCCTGACGTTGTCTATGTTCATGCATACACCCGTGATGACGGAACTGAGGTAAGAGCACATTATCGCTCCAAACCTGATGGTGTTGGGGGGAATAATTATGAACATAGTGGAACTAATACCGGTGCTGCTGAGGATATTGAACCAACATTAAAATTAGACGGCGGTATAACTTATAATAATTATCCGATAAATAAAAATGCAGGAATTAGAAATTATTTTGAACGTAATATCAATAGCACAGATGGTTTATTAAATGAAAAAACTCTTAATCTTTTAATTAATGCGGGAGGCTATCCATTAAATCAAAATGATGCTGTAGCGTTATGGAATATGGCGTCTGATTCTACAGGAATTTATAATCATGATTATATAAGAAAAAATGGTACTTTATATAACGATGTAGATTCTTTAACCAGTGAGTATGCACCATATAAAACAAAAATAAAAAATAAAATAAAATCACAATTTGGAGATGTAAATGTTCCTGGTGTCGTTTTACATGAAAATAGCAATGTATCTAATGTAATAGCTCATTCTGAAGAACTTGAGAGTTTTATAAGAAATAATTATGCAGATTTAAAGTCAGGGAAAGAAGTATCCGGATCATTCAGGTTTAATGGATTTACCAATTTACATAATGCTTTTGGTAGCGTAGATGTGTTATCTGCAAAAGTTCGTGGAAATTATGTAGATGTGACATTACTTGATACGTATGACTTTAATAAAGAGGATAAGAATCTTTTTGTCAAAATGGGTCGTAGAGCACAAGAAACAGGAAAATTAAATCCGTACTTTACAATTGTGAGATGTAGGTATAAAATGAGATAAATGAGGAGAAATTTAATTTATGAAAAATTTCAATTTTTATTTTTATCTTAATCTTTTCAATATCCTATTAGTTATATTTATGTTTGGGATGTTTCTCATTTTTTTTATAACTTGTTATGTATCACCAAACTGGATACTTCCAAGCTGCTTTATATTATTATGCATACTTGCAAAAATTTTTCTTTTGTACCTATTATTTGTTACATTTGAAAAATTTTTCCCTAATTCAGAATTGATTAAAGTGGCGGAGGAATTGAAAACAAACTCCACACGCAGAAAATATTCACTGTTATTGTCTTTTGGCTATGATACAATTATAATGTTATGTTTTGCATTGCATGATATGATAGAATACCGTTTTGAATGGATATCTCTTTTGTGCTATGAGATAATTACACTGGGTGGTGTATTGATGTTTTATATAACATTATTTGGTTTATGGAAAATCCAGGATAAGAAAATCAAAAAAACTAAATAGCAGGATTGTTACATCCCTACTTTACAATAGTAAAATGTAGGTATAAAATATAAAGGATAAAAATGAGCAGTTCAAAGTTTTATATAATTTTTAATATCTTCAATATATTATTAACCGTATTCATTCTTGTAGCTATGAATACGAGTATTGATTTAGTATCAGATATGCGTGATGCTGCAATTGCTAACATTAAGTTGCTTTGTGGTTTAGCATTATATATTACGTATGTTACTTTAAAACTTCGTCTGCCCAAAATCTTGGTAAATATTGCAAAAAAACATAACAATTCAATAATAAATGACTTTATTCAATTTATAAAAAATACACCTCTAAATAAAAAGAAAATCCTAACATTAGCCTTTTAATATGACTTACCGGTTCTATTATATTCTATATATTTATATTTTGATTATGATTTAGCCGCTGCAATATTTTTTATTACCATTTCATATATGATAATTTGCGTTAGCGGGATATTTCTATTTTATCTAATGCTATATGATGAGCTAAGGAAAAACTAAAATAGTTATACAACCTGAAAAGTCGGGATATGCAGCATAAGAAGCAGGGGTGTTATATTAACTAAAACCCTAAAACTAGACAAAGTAAAAAAGTCGGTTTTAGGATTCAGTTTATTAAGGCTTCTTTTTATACAGATTTTCACCTCTACATTTGTTCAAGCAAGCCAGACAACAAAAACAACGAATCGTCAAAATACTTTTCAGAAATTAGTTGTATTTGTTTTTCATCAATTAATTTTGAATCGTTAACTTTAATAATAAACTTTGGTTTGTTGTCTTAAATTTTCATCCTTGTTCTGTATTGTATTCCTCAATATCAAAAAGTTCAGGTTGAATTGCCAGTTTTTTTTGGCGATTGATTTTTTCTTTAAATGTCCTAATATTAGTTGAAATCTCCATGACACCCATAACCCTACCGATTTGTAATGTTAATTGCCCATTACCAAATTCTGTTAACCATTGGTGAAAACGAGCCTTTCTTTTTCCATCTTCTTTGATATTTACCTTATCTAATTCTTGTTTTACATATCCATGTTCAATCGGCTCATAAATATATTTATTTATAAATAAACCATAGTATTTAGGTCGTGTTCTTGATGTAGTTTTTTCATTTTTATATAATTTGTCTAATTGTGTAAAAAATTCATCCGGAAATTTTTTAACCCATTTCTGTAACCCATCTGCAATATATTGCTCTAATAATATACGCAAGGCATCGTGTTTTCTGTCATATTGAAAACCGGTTGCTTCATCAATAAGAGCAATAATACCGACTTTAGCAAATGATGCAAGTAAAACCTCTGCTTGTTCTGCTAAATGCTTTTGTTGGTGATTTAAAACACCTGTTCTTCTCGCTTCTAAATATAAATTGCACAATTCTACCAAAACATTAGCATTGTATCCTTCCTTTTCTTGTTTATTATCTAAATATTTGATAGGTTGCATCAAACTGAACAAATCTTGATTTATTAAAGGTATTAAAGATAAACTATCAAGAAAAATAGGTGGTTGTGTCAAATTATATTGAGGAAAATATTTTTTTAACTCATTTTCAACTTTAATTTTTCTTTCTATTCTATACCAACCTTTACTATACCCCCGTTTAAAGGCTTGAAATATAGATGAAGTAGTTAAGATTCTTGTGTTGTCATTCAAAACTGCACAATCCAACTCAACTCCACCAATAGGTAATTTACCACGATAAAGTGCTTTTAATATTTCTGTTTGTTTTTCTTGTTTTTTCGCCATTTCTTATCCTTTCCTCTCAATTATTTTTTCTAATCTTTGAATAAATTTTTCTTTTGCATCAAATTTTTCAATATTTTTTATTACTCTTAATGCAGTATCTTTTGTTACAAATATTTTATGTGCCAAATATCTTGCAGAAATTTTTTCTGTTATCCGGGTAGTTATTAAAATTGCTTCAAACCATTTTGTTAAAGGTAACTTAGTGTTCTGAAATATCGTATTAACTAAGACCGTATAATCAGTGTTGCAATTGTTACAATGGTATATATTTATTTCACTCTTACTTGTAGCTCTAAAACTATAATTCTCGGAGTTACAATAAGGACAGATTTTTTTTGTTCCCCAATAGAAATCTTCAAGGATATCAACACATTCTTTATTAGTCAGTTTTATTTGAAATATTTCAGTGTTAGACATAATATTTAATATACAATAGAATGAAAATTTTTACACTGTGTACTCATATGACATTATACAAATTTTTTAAATTTGTCTAATCAATCCATTTAACAATCTAACCACCTTAGAAGACAAAAACTGTTTTTAGCGAGTTTATCTTGACAATTTAAATTTTATTCAAAGATAAAACCCTAATAATAAGACCTAATGCCGTATTTTCTGCTCTATTTTTTCTTTGGAACCATTTTACCAAATTAACATCGTATTTCCTATTGCTGATATGTTTGCTATTATTTATGACAATATCATAGTCAAAAAATCCAAGCTCAAAAGTATCATTACATTTTAAATTCAATTAATTGTATTATAATTTCACATTACGACAAAAATGGTCATATTAGTGTATAATAAATTTAGTTAAGGAGAAATTTATGTCAGATAAGCCAAGATACTCAAGAATTTCAGATATTTTAGACCTTGCGATTTTTATGTCATCAAAAATTCAGGGGGTTACAATAACAGAAATTGCCGAAAGATACAATGTTTCAAGAAGAACAGCTGAGCGTATGCGCGACAGTCTGACCTGTATTTTCCCGCAAATTGATGAAATTGAAGTTGAAGACAATCAGAAACACTGGGGATTTATTGATTATTCAATAAAAATTTCAAGGCAAGCGGCGATAGAGAAATTATATGGCATGTTTTCAAATGGGGTAAATATTGTGAAATTTTAGCGCCGAAGGAATTAAGAGAAGTTTATAAAAACTATCTCAAAGAGAATTTAGAAAAATATTAAATTTATATGTCCGAATTTGACATTCTTATAAAGTATTATTGTAAAAAAACAGGAAAATTGTATGACTGAAATTATTGCAAAACCTACTATTAAACCAAATCTTAAACAGCAGGAAGCCATAGATACACTAAACGGTTCAATAATGCTTCTTGCAGGCCCGGGAACCGGTAAAACATTTACAATCATTCACAGAATTGAAAATATGCTCTCTCATGGCATCAACCCTTCATCAATTTTGTGTTTGACATTTTCTGATGCTGCGGCAAGGGAAATGAAACAGCGTTTGATAGACAAAATGGGTGTTCTTGCCTCTTCCGTTGATATTTACACCTATCACTCGTTTTGTAATGATGTTATACGCCGGTATCCGCAGCAGTTTTCGTTTAATGCAGGTGTCAGACTGATTACCGAAACCGAAAAAATAAAATTGATGAAAGAATGTATTGACGAAGTAAATCCTCAATATTTTGCCCCGAACCGCGCCGACAAATATTATTATGTAAAAGATTTTACAGGACATATTGAAAAACTTAAAAGCACAAGAATATCTAAAGAAGACTACTATAAAAAAATTGAAACAAATCCGACACTTATGCCAAGGATAAAAGAATTGGAAGCTGAAATTTATGAACGGAAATCAAGAGGCGAAATCCGCAATAAAGGACGCTATGATGAAATAGAAAAAATTAAAACAAACATTGAAAAATCAAAAGAACTATGGGCTTTATATGAACTGTATTCACAAAAAATGCGCTCACTAAGTCTTATAGATTTTTCGGATATGATAAACTTTGTCCTGACCGCATTTGAAGAAGATTACACGTTCTTAAAGGAAGTATCAAACAAATATAAATATTTTCTTGTAGATGAATATCAGGATACAAACGATTTACAAAACAAGATAATTTTTAACCTTATTGACGGAAATGACGAAAAAAATATTCTTGTTGTCGGAGATGACGACCAGATTATATTCGGATTTCAGGGGGCAAATTCTGATAATATTGAAAACTTCTTAATCAAATATCCAGAAACAAAAGTCATCTGCCTTAATGAAAATAACCGCTCTACCCAATCAATTCTTGATTTTAGCTACAGAGTCATTCAGCAGGATAAATCAAGACTTGAAAACAATGAAAATTTTAAATCAAAAAACATTTCAAAAAAATTGACAGCAAAATCAGAAAAAATAATAAAAAAAGATAAAAAAGTCAAAAGATTACAATTCGGCGATACTTTACAGGAATTTAATTACATAGCTGACGACATTGAAAAACTTATCAAATCAGAAAATTGTCCGGAAGAATTATCCCAAATTGCAATTATTTGCAAAAAACGACAGGAATTACAAACTTTTGCCGAACTTTTAAAAGCAAAAAATATTCCGTTTCAGATTGATGAGGGCAAAAGTATTTTCACGATTAAATCTTCAATAGTTGTTTATTTTTATTTGAAAGCCTTAAATAATTACCTTCTGTCAAGCGATAAACTGTTCGGATTGATTTTATCAGAACCTTTTAAGATTGATTTAGAGGATTATAATAAAATTTTGTATGAAAAAAGACTGTTTAAAAAAGATATGCCTAATGATTCTATTTCGCTTATGAAAACGCTGAACGGATGGAAAAATCCCGAAAAAATCAAGAATTTCTTAGACACATTTTTTTATCTTCAGGAATATTCAACGGCAAATGACTTGCGAAATACAGTTATAGAACTTTTAAACCGCACAGGGATTCTGGAATATTACTATAAAACCGAAAGCAACAGAAGTGAAAATCTGCTAGGTATTAAAAAAATATTATCTGAAGCCGCTGATTTTTCAAATATAAATGCGGCAACAGGTCTTGGAGATTTTGTAGAATATCTTGATGAATGTCTAGAAAACAATATTGATATATGCCTTGATAAAGATACTTTTATACAAAATGCTGTACAGCTTACAACATATCACAGTTCAAAAGGAAGAGAATTTGAATACGTTTATCTGCCTGATTTAATTTCCAAAAACTGGGAAAACTTTAGGATGCCAGGGGAATATAAATTAATCACAGAGCCTGTGTATGAGCCGCATGAAGAACAGCTAAGAAAAGACAGCGAACTGATAAAATTGCTTTTTGTTGGGATAACAAGAGCAAAATACGGACTTTGCCTTTCTTTTGCGGATATGTGCGACAACAAATCCCAGCAGATAACAAAATATCTTGCGGATTTTACTGACTATGACTTTGACGCTCAACAATTTTCTTATAACAATGAAGACTCTACAAAAGAATTTGTAAGAAGCATTTCTCGTGAGGCTTATGATAACCGAAAAGCGTTCAAGACTGAAATTGAAGAACGGGTAAAACATATCATACTTTCACCGAGCCGGTTGAATGATTATCTTGATTGCCCGAGAAAGTTTTTCTACCTGAAAGTGCTTGGAATAGATGTTGAAGAAGCGAACTGGGATTCTGCAAATTACGGCTCTATTATACATAAACTGCTTGAAAATGCAGTCAGAATTGCGAAACAAACCGGAAAATATCCCGAGATTGAAAAAATAGAGCAGGAGTTTCAAACAAGTCTGGACAATTCAAAATTTACAACACCTGCTAAGAAAGAAAAATTTGAAAAAGCAGGCTTGAATGTAATAAAAAATTATTATCCTTATTTTTCATCCATTCCGCCAGAAAGAATTACTGAAGTTGAATATAAATTTGACGGGGTTAAATTAGACACTTATACTCTGACCGGCAAAATTGACAGGATAGAAAAGAATTCCGACGGAACTTATGAATTATATGATTACAAAACAGGCCAGCCGGTAAGTGAAAAACAGGTTGCCGCAGGCGGGAAAAAGGAAAACTATTACAATCAATTGTGTTTTTATAAATATGCCTTTGAAAAAGCAACAGGGAAAAAAGTTTCAAAAACAGGATTGATTTATGTGGAAGAACACCGCAAAAATGTTTACAAAGAATTGACAAAAGACGATATGAATTATATTGAAAATCTCATAAAATCAACGTACGAAAAAATAAACGCACTTCAATTCGACCCGATAAAAGAGGATTTAAACGGAGTATGCAAGGGCTGTCCGTATAAGCATTTATGCAAACTTGATTTGATATAGAAATTAAAAACGATAGAACCCTGTGGGAACGTAATTACCACCGGCATTATATCCGTATTGAATTCTGCTGCCTCCGATTGAAGTCGGAACATAACTTCCCTGTGCGTTATATCCGTATTGAATTCTATTACCTCCAATTGCTGTCGGGACATAATCTCCATTAGCATTGTAACCATACTGTACCCGTTGTTCTCCAATTGCTGTCGGG
>CALUUN010000033.1 GCA_944323995.1 Candidatus Gastranaerophilales bacterium
AAAGATAAAAAAATCAAAAAAGATAAGAATGAATCGTACATATTTAGAAGGGATAATTCTCATTATGAGAAGATAGGTACAGAAGAACGTTGCATAGATGATGAAATCCCATTCGATATCCCTGATTCTTGGGAATGGACTAGATTAGGAACAATAACAGAAATATTAAGAGGGAAAGGTCCAAAATATGCAGACAATACCGATTTTAGAATTTTAAATCAAAAATGTGTAAGATGGGGTAATATTGATACTTCATTTTGTAAAACTGTTGATAAACAATGGTTTGAATCTATTTCTAAGGAATGTTTAACAACGCAAAAAGATATTTTAATAAATTCAACAGGAGAAGGTACTATTGGCAGAAGCAGTGCAGTAACATCTGATGCTATAAATATGCCTTATGACTCTCATGTATTATTGATTAGACCATATAAATGTCTGAACAAATACATAGAGATTTTTATTAATGGTATTGAAGGTCAAGCTCAAATTAATCGTTCAAAAGGTGCAAAAACTACCAAACAGACAGAGCTTGGAGTTGATAAAACAAAGAATTTACTAATACCTCTGCCTCCATTAAACGAACAGCAAAGAATTGTAGATAAAGTTAATCAACTACTTCCGCAAATTTCAAAGCTTTAAATCTATTTTTTATAATCGTGGTGAAAGGAGGCTTTTGCCATGACTATTAAAGATTTTGAAAAGTATCTTCAGAGTACTAATTTATCTGAAAACACAAACGCATCTTATTTATTTGCGGTTAAGCAGTTTAAAAACCAATATGATGCTGTATCCAAGAAAAACCTTAGGACTTATAAGGTTTGGTTAATAGAAAATTTCAAGTCAAAAACTGTGAACTTAAGATTAAGAGCGATCAATTTTTATCTTGAATTTATAGGTAAATCAAGCTGGAAAATTCCATTCGTAAGGGTTCAACAAAAAGCATTTTTAGAAAATGTAATAAGTGAAGCAGATTATGCTTATTTTAAGAGTTCATTAAAGCAAGATAATGAACTCTTTTGGTATTTTGTTATTCGCTTTCTAGCAGCTACAGGAGCTAGAGTAAGTGAACTTATACAAATTAAAGTAGAGCACGTTAAAATAGGACATCTTGATTTGTATTCAAAAGGAGGTAAATTAAGAAGAATTTATATTCCTAAAAAATTGCAGGAAGAAGCACTTGCTTGGTTTGAAAGTAAAAAACAAAATAGTGGTTTTATATTCTTAAATAAATACGGGGAAAGAATAACTACTCGCGGAATATCAGGACAACTTAAAAAGCTTGCTGTAAAATATGGTATAAATCCGGCTGTAATTTATCCGCATTCGTTTCGGCATAGATTTGCAAAAAGTTTTTTGGAACGATGTAACGATATTGCTTTTCTTGCAGATTTAATGGGGCACGAAAGCATTGAAACTACAAGAATCTATTTAAGAAAAACAAGCACCGAACAACGAACTATTGTTGATAGCATAGTTGATTGGTAATTTAAAACTCCTGCTTTATGCAGGAGTTTATTTCAAATCTTTTATTTTGGGTAATATATTTTTGTAATATTCTACAATTCTTTGTTGCTCATTTAATGGAGGTAGAGGTAATCTTAATTTACTTAACGATTGCCCGTTTACATTTGGCTGTCCGGTCCCCATTGAATATGCTTTTAATTGTTCCCAATATAATGGAGACTCCATAAATAATTTCAAGTACTCTTCATTAACCAATTGTAAGGGTATAGCACGAATAAGATAAGAAGCAAAAACCGCATTTTCATTCAAATTACGGACAATATACGTTTTACCGATAGTTCCACCAGTTCTTGCAATTAAAATGTCTCTGTTTTTTAGTTTATATTTGGGTAAATTTTCTTTAGATATTGAACAATATGGAACAGTTTCCCACATAATTTTATTATCTTGAATATCTGTTATTCGTGCCAATTTGGCATCACCTACTGGTGCAGCAGAAGCAGTATAGCCGTAATGTATTTGTTCCGTAACAGATGCTAGTGTACACCATTCCCAAGAATCAGGAATCTCAAATGGAATTTCATCATCTATACAACGTTCTTCTGTACCGATCTTCTCATAATGAGAATTATCCCTTCTAAATATGTACGACTCATTCTTATCTTTTTTGATTTTTTTATCTTTTATTAATTGTTCTTTTTCCTGTCTTATTTTTTCGATGAGAATACTTGCAGGTTCATCTGTCGGATCTTGTGGAACAAGTTTTCCTTGTACAGCTTCTTGCAATATTGATTTTTTTAATAAGTCAGGAAAATCCGTATTTAGTTTTTCAATTTTTTCATAGGCTTTATCATAATCATTGATATATGGTTCTAATTTTTTTAATTTTTCTACAATTCTCTGTTGTTCAATAAGTGGTGGAAGGGGAAAAATTGCATTTGCGACTTTATCACTATTTAAATTTTTAACTACAGCGCCACTTACAACACTACAAAATTGGCAAAAAGCAAATCTTGAAGATAACATGAAATATAAAAAATCTATATTATATGCTTTTTGGTAATCACTTAAAACTAACCAACCGTCATGAATACATCCATCAGTATTTAAAATATATGGGCGACCAAAACTCATAGAATTTGTTAATAAAAAATCTCCTTTATGAACCATTCTACTTTTGGTAATACCCTCTTTTTTAATTTTTTCTTTTGTCTTGCTTATATATTTCCCGCCAATATCAGAGTCTCCAATTTTTATCCAATTTATGCCATCATCATCTTTTGTAAGATAATCTTGGATAGGTCTTGGCGAACCTCCTCTCGCTATGTTACAAACATTACCCAACCTTACCCATTCCCAGCTGTCTGGGATATCGAAAGTGACTTCGTCTGCTATGCATACTGGCTCATTCTTACCCACCTTCTCATAAGGCAAATTATC
>CALUUN010000034.1 GCA_944323995.1 Candidatus Gastranaerophilales bacterium
TTAGTATGTACAAATTTGGGTTTCATATTCCAAATACTCCTTAGATTTCTTATAGCTTGCAAGCCAAGCTCTATCCTCATTACAAGTGCACCCATATTCCAGCAGATATTCATATTTTTCTCTGCTAGTTCTAAATAATGGTTTAACTTTTGGATTATACTTTTGAGGTTTTTCTTTTGTTTTCTTAATTTTTGAAGATACTACTGCGGTATGTACTTCTTCTTTTCCTTCTGCATGTTTACTCTCAATAAGGTTGCACGTAGCCTTTTCGCCACTCTGGTCATAATCCTCAATATCACACTTTAAAATTTCTAAATCTTCAATATTCAAAAACTCCTTGCAGGCTTTTATTGTCTTGTTTTTAAGCTGTTTTTGCTTTTGTATTTTTTGCTTGTAATCTTCTATGTCTTCTATTTCACCTGTATAATGAGCTAATGGGTGTGTTAAAGTAATTCTATCCGCTCGGCACAAAAATTTACCTGACATCGTATAAATATTGATATAGCTTAAATCAAAAAGACTGTATTTTATTATTACTTTTTGTCTTATTCCGTACAAAGCATCATTAAAATACCAACTGTTTAAAAATCGTATTCCCTGACTTGAAATTGTTTTTATTTCTTGAGCTAACATCAAATCATCTAACTCGTTGTCATTTATTTTATCTTTATTAACACCGTTAAACATTTCTTGAATCGTTTTTGATTTATCATTTGGGCAAGGCAAAGAATTTTTATACAAAAGCCAACTATTTATCATTTGAATTGTTTGTTGAATTGTAGGGATAAATTCTGTATGAATTGCACAATGAAATTTCTCATTCCTTTTTAGTCTTGCAGGCTTATTTTCTATACTTCTTCCAATGTAGCTTGGTAACAGCTTTTCAAAACTTTCCTGCATTTCAAGAAAGAACCTTTCAATAACTTTAGTCCTTGCATTATATGGATTTGCAAAAATTGTTGTTATTCCAAGTTTTTCATAAATTCCTTTTAAACCAATTTCATTAAAATTTGCACTACCTAGGAAATATTTACCCCTGAAGGCTCTGCCATTGTCTAAATAAACAAATTTTGGTATTTTACCTAAATTTAAAATTGCGTTGCGAAGTGCTGAAGCAATATTTTGAGTATTCTCTTCAAGCATAATTTCATAACCTACTAATGCAGTTGATTTCCAATCTAGAAAACCGATTAAAGTCGCTCTACAAGGTTTGCCCGTAAAAGGATTAATTACTTGAAAATTTAATCGTTTACCGTCAGCTACCAAAACTTCTCCGACTTCTATTTTTGAAATATCTCTTTTAATATGCGGAATAACATCTTCTTTTAACGCTTTTTCACCATCCCTTAAAAGAGTCCATTTATCAAAATAATTTGATTTATACCAATTAGCAAATTTTCTGAATGTTGAAGGAGAAGGGATATATTCCGCACTCTGAGTTTTTAGAACGTACTGAGTTAAAGATATTGCTTTTCCGATACTGAATTTATTTGGGTGCAGAAGCAGCTTCATAAATATCTTTTTTTCATAATCCGTTAAACAGGTTCTTGAATAATCTTCATAATGATAGTTTGGAATTAAAAGTTCATAATTATTACTATTTCCTAAAATTCGTTTCCATCGCTGAAGTGTGCCTATTGAAACACTTCCGAGTTTTGCATAAATCTCCGGATACAAAACTTGTGCGTTGTATGCACCTAAAAAATCTGTATCAAACCGCGTTTTATTCTGCTGATATCTGCGTTCGTTTTTCCATATATGTATTAAATCCAATCCTGCAAGTGCAATAACTTTTGCTTTATTGGGTTTGTGAAAATCTATAGGTGCCGGAAGTTGTTTAACTTCATAAGTCGGGACAATTTTTGAGTAATACTTTTCCTGAAGCTCCGATTCAATGCTTGATAGCAGAATCTCAAAACTTTTTCCGCCTTTAACTGTAATTTCTCTGGTAATGTATTTTTCCTTTGATAACCGAATAGCACGGGTACTCACACCTTTTAGTTCTGCTAATTCTTTGATTGTAATGTATTTTTCATTATCCATACCACCATTAATGACTCTGAACTCGGAAGAATGGAACTGTTTCCGACTAACTTTGTATCATTTCGACACAGCGCGTGTGAGCAGAGGGTGAAAACCGTAAGGTGCACCCGTTTAACGCGAACGAAGCAAGAATAGTTGGAAGTAAATCTGGACTTGATGTTTCTGCAAAACGAGTTAAAATGTGTGTACCCCAACACATACCCCAACTAATTTTAAGGAGTTTTTATGCGTAAAGAATTAAGAAAACAGATTGAATTACTTGAACAAAAAATGTCAAAGAGCCCAAATAATATGAAAAATGGCGGTAGTCATTTTCTGTATCGCAGAGAAAGAATGATACGTTTTAAAATGTTACAGAAAAATATGCCACAAAAAATGCTAGCAAAAAGGTTAAATTTGACTGAAAGCTATATCTCAAAACTAATTACCGGGGAAAGATACAGCCAAGAGTTTGAAATTTTTATTACTAAACATCTTGAAATAAATTATTGTTTTATATGAATAATAATTTAATAGGTTGCGTAATTTAATAAAATTTATTTCTTGTTATTTTCACTATTATAAGATTCAACTATTTTGTATATATTTTCTAAAAAATCAGTAGCATCCTTACCATTTTTTAGTTGTTCTTTTTTCAAATTATACTCATTATTTATTCTTTGTATAATATAATTTTTATAATCAGGACTTATCCAAGGATTTTGCATAACTTGTTGTATTGCTTGATTATATTGAAAATCAGTTGAATAATCTAAACCGCTAAATAAAGCTTTAAAAAAATTAAAAATATCTTTATCTTGCATATACACTCCTTTTTTTTACTTGTAGCTTCCGACTTTTCTGCCGTATTTGTCGTATTCTGTAATTCTACCTGATGAGTCTTTTTTGAATGAACCTACTTTTTGACCGTATTTATTGTATTTTGTTGTTACACCGTTAGAGTTTGTTTTGTAACTCCCAGTTTTCTGACCGTATTTGTCGTAGGAATTATACCCGGATGAAGTCTTTTTGAAGCTTCCTGTCTTTTGTCTATATTTGTCATATTTATTATACCCAGAGTAAGTTTCTTTATACGAGCCAGTTTTAGAACCGTATCTGTCATAAGAATTGTAGCCTGAAGTTGTTTGCCTGTAAGAACCTGTCTTTTGACCATACCTATCATAGGACGTAACTGCAAAAGCAATATTTGCAGAGAACAACATTAATAATAAAACTAAGAATTTTTTCACATTTATATCTCTTCAACTATTTTAGCACTACTATTTATTTTATTTAAAAACTATTGTTGCAAAAATAGAATTTTCTATTTTTATGCTATCATAAAAATAGCTCTGGAGGTTCTTAATGGCTTGTAACAGTACAGATACTAGGTTTTTTACAAATTCTGATGGTTCTAATTTGTATGAACGTTTTAATCATACGCTGAAAAATGCTCAGTATTTTGATGCTCTGGTGGGTTATTTTCGTACAAGCGGTTTTCATAGATTATATAAATCTTTTGATAAAGTCGAAAAAATAAGAATATTAGTTGGAATCAATGTTGACAGGCAAGTTTTTGATGCTATTGAAACTATCAGACAGCAAAAACTGGATTTTAATTCTCAAATTAAAATAAAAGAACAATTTAAGGAAGAAATAAAAAGAGAATTTGAAAATTCTGAAGATACAGAAAACGTTGATTTTGGTATAAAAAAATTTAAAGAGCTTTTGCAAGCTGGGAAATTAGAACTTAGGGCTTGTCGTGAAAAAAATATCCATGCAAAAGTGTATATTACAAGATATAATGAGGATATGCCAATATATGGTTCTGTAATAACAGGTTCAAGCAATTTTACTGAAAATGGATTAAATGCTCAGTATGAATTTAATGTAGAGTTAAAGGATACTCCTGATGTAAAATATGCCTTAGAGAGATTTGAAGAATTATGGGAAAAAGCCATCCCAATATCAGATGATTATATTGATGCAATTGAAACTAAAACTTGGCTAAATGAAAAAATAACACCGTATGAAATTTATTTGAAATTTTTATACGAATATTTTTATGACGAAATTAATATAGAGAACATTTTTACAAAGGATGATTTGCCGGATAACTACTTGAAACTTGATTATCAAGTAAATGCAATCGCAAAGATTGACAAAATTGTGAAAGAATATAATGGTGTATTTATTTCAGACGTTGTTGGTTTAGGTAAAACTTATATTGCAGCTATGTATGCTAAAATTTTAACAGGAAAAATTTTAGTTATAGCACCTCCTCCAATTATTCCAAACTGGATAGGTGCATTTAAAGATTTTGACATAAAATCTAAGAATTATGATATTGAATCAAGCGGAATGTTGCAAAAAATTGCCAATAGAATTGAGAAAGCAGATTCTTGTGGTGAAAAGTTATATGACTATATCTTCATAGATGAAGCTCACCGATTTAGAAATGGAAATAATACTCAATATGATTTAATAAAAAGAATTTGCCTAAATAAAAAAGTTATTTTAATAAGTGCTACTCCTTTGAATAACACATTTTTTGACTTTTACCATTTGATATCACTATTCCAAAATCCTGTTGATAGTGATATTCCGGGCTTACCAAATTTAGAAGCATTTTTTGCGAATAGACGAAATGAAATTAAAACTATAGAAAAGCAATGTGGTGGTAAAGATTCTCCTGAATATATAAATGCCGTAAAAAGAGTTTCTCAAGAAGTTAGAGATAAAATTCTTAAATATTTAATGATAAGAAGAACCAGAACAGACATAAAGAAATATTTTCAAAAGGATATAAAGAAACAAGGTTTATTTTTCCCTGAAGTTCAAACCCCAGAAAGGCTTGTTTACGAATTTGATACACATACAAATGAAGTGTTTGAAAAAACGATAAAAACAATTGGAACTAAAGATACACCAAAAAATGAAAAATTAACATATGCAAGATATGCTCCAAAAACATATTTAATAAATAAACAATTAACGGCTTTTGAAGAAACTCAACAAAGAAACAATGTGGGCTTTATGAAAAGCCGTTTGGTAAAAAGACTTGAAAGTTCCAAATATGCATTTGAAATGACATTAAAACGTTCAATCAAGTCTCATGAAAAAATGATTAAAATGTATGAAACGGGCTCAGTCTATATTAGCAAAGATATCAACGTTTTGGACTATATTGATGATGATACAAAAACAATAGAAGATTTATTGGAAAAAGGCAAAGAAAAAGAACTTGAGATATTTTCTTCAGCTGATTTCAGCGAAGATTTTATAAAAAATATTAAACAAGATTTATCTTTATTAAAAGTATTATTATCCGAATGGCAATCAATAAAGCACGATTATAAACAAGAAGAATTTATAAGTCAGCTGCATTCTAATAAATTATTAAAAGATAAAAAAATAGTAATTTTTACAGAATCCGCAGAAACTGCTGCAAACATATATAGTATTCTAAAAGATGAATACGGAGATTCTGTACTATATTATTCTTCAGGGCAAAAAGATGAATTAAAAGATGTTATAAAATATAACTATGATCCAAATCAAAAAGAATATGAACAAGAAGATAAAATTAAATTATTAATAACAACCGATGTATTGGCAGAAGGTATAAACCTGCATCGTTCAAATATTATAGTAAATTATGACTTACCTTGGAATCCAACCAGAGTCCTGCAAAGAGTAGGGCGTGTTAACCGTGTTGGGACGAAACACGACAAGGTCTATATTTTTAACTTTTTCCCAACATCAGAAACCGATAAACAATTGGGACTTGAAAATAGTATTATTGCAAAAATTCAAGCCTTTCATAATGCTTTAGGTGAAGATGCAAAATATTTAAGCGAAGAGGAAGAAGTTGAATCATATAATTTAAGAGGGGAACAGTTATACAGGACTCTAAAATCCAAAGAAACATTTAATGAAGATGATGAAGAAAGCCCAGAGTTAAAATATATTTCTATATTAAGAAATATAAGAGATAAAAAAACTGACTTGTATGCAAAAATAGCTGAACTTCCCAAGAAAATAAGAACTGCAAAAGATTATGATGATATTTCTTCTGATTCCTTAATTACCTTCTTTAGAAAAGGTAAATTACGCAAATTCTGTATTACAAAGGGAGATGCGTCTGTTGAAATACCTTTTGATGAGGCTGTTAAATATTTTGAATGCGAACCTAATGAAAAAATGAAACAACTTCCAAACAGATATTTTGATTTTCTTGCTAAAAACAAAGAATTATTTGGGCAGCCTATTGATACTGAGCCGATGATGGTAAGAAAGGGTCGCTCTAAAATGGACAAAATAGTTAAAGATTTAAAGGGGCTTTTAAATTGTCCAAAATATACACAAGATGAAAAAGTTTATTTGCAGACTGTAATCAATGCATTTGGAAACAGAAAAATTGCAGATGCAATAGCTAAAAAGTTAAATAATTTCTTTGAAAATGAATTTGACGATATTAAATTACTAGCAGGCATAAAATCAATTGTTCCTGATATCTATTTATATCAAGATGAGAAAAATAAGTCCGAAAAAACTTCTCAAAAAAGAGAGATTGTGTTGTCCGAATTTTTATATAAAAAAGGAGAGTAATGGTAAACACTGTTAATGCAACTATTGTAAAGGATACTTTTAATAAAGAATATAATGAAGATGATTTTAAAATATTTATTTCAGAATTACTCCCAAATGCCAACTTGAGTTCTGAAATTGAACACAGAATTCAACTGCCACAAACTTATAATGATTTTATCAGAAGTGCAAAACGAATTGCAAAATATAACTACATTTCTCAAGAGTATAACGAGGAAAAAGTGCTTGATGTATTAGTTGTAAAACTCAAAAAAACAACTTCTATTGATAGAGCAAGAACAGCACAACGTAATTTTATAGCGAGATATCTAAACGGGAGTAGAAGCTACCAAAAAGATGCAGCATTAGTTGCTTTTATATCAGAAGATGAAAACGGTAATATCTCTCCTGACTGGCGTTTTTCATTAATCCAAATGAATTATGTGACAGAAATAATTGAGGATGCTAATGGCAAGAAAAAAAGAAAAACTTCTGTAGAGCTAACTCCTGCAAAGAGATTTTCCTTTTTGGTAGGTGCAAATGAAGATACTCATACTGCACAAAAGCAATTTTTCACTTGCCTTGAAAAATCTTCAAAAGGCGAGCCAATTACAATCGAAGATTTGGTTCAGGCATTTGATATCGAAAAAGTTTCAAAAGAATTCTTTGATAAGTATAAAAATCTTTATCTAAAACTTAAAGCTGAACTGCAAAAACTTAAAGATACCGATAAAGAAGTTTTCGAAGATTTTAATAAACATAATATAAATCTGGATGATTTTGCTAAAAAAACATTAGGGCAACTTGTATTTTTATACTTTATTCAAAAAAAAGGTTGGCTTGGTGTAAAAAAAGATGAAAACTGGGGACAGGGCGATAAGAAGTTTCTTAGAAATCTATTTAACAAAAAATATTGCGAATATAATAATTTCTTTAATGATGTCTTAGAACATTTATTCTATGAAGCATTGGCAACAGATAGAGGTGTCGGAGCTTGGTTTGACAAGCTAAATTGCAGAATACCTTTTTTAAATGGCGGTTTATTTGAACCGGTAAACGGATATGAATATGAAAGAACCAATTTAACAATAGACAACAATCTATTTAAAGAAATATTTGATACTTTTGATTTATATAATTTTACGGTAAAGGAAGACGAGCCTTTAGAAAAAGAAGTTGCAATTGATCCTGAAATGCTTGGTAAAGTTTTTGAAAACTTACTTCCAGAAAACATTAGAAAAGGTAACGGTGCTTTTTATACTCCTCGAGAAATCGTTCACTATATGTGTCAAGAAAGCTTGATTAATTATCTATATAACAAGATTAACATTAAAGAGGAGCCTTTAACTACAGAAGAAAAAGAGAAACAGTTAAAACTTTTAAAAACAAAAAAAGAAAAAGAGCAGTTAAAATTAACTCAAGAAGTTTTAGAAGAAATAATTTCAAAAGATGACATCAATTATTTAATAAAAAAGGGTGATTCTACATATTCAAATAAAGATGTAAATGCCGAATTACCTGAATCTATTAAAAAGAATGCCAAAATAATAGATGATGCTTTAAATCATATCAAAGTTTGTGACCCTGCAATCGGATCAGGGGCTTTCCCTGTAGGAATGATGAATGAAATTGTAAGGGCTAGGGCAGCCTTGAACGATGTTTTAAATACTCCTGACAGACCAACTTATGCACTAAAAAGAAATGCTATAGAAAATTCCATATATGGCGTAGATATAGACCCTGGAGCAGTCGAAATTGCAAAATTAAGGTTCTGGTTATCTTTGGTTGTAGATGAAGAGGATATTAAAAACATAAGACCACTACCTAACCTTGATTATAAAATAATGCAGGGTAACTCGCTAATTACGAGCTATGAAGGGATT
This sequence comes from Candidatus Gastranaerophilales bacterium, assembly GCA_944323995.1. Classification (GTDB taxonomy): domain Bacteria; phylum Cyanobacteriota; class Vampirovibrionia; order Gastranaerophilales; family Gastranaerophilaceae; genus SIG32. The sequence continues at coordinate 8,496 of CALUUN010000034.1, forward strand.
GATTTTGATGAAATAGTTGCAAATCAGCCTACAGAAAAGCAACTTGATTTGTTTGCATCAAAAAGTGAAAAAATAACTGAAAAAATATCTCAAAAACAAAATGAATTTTTAAAAACCCCATATGCGACAAAAAAAGGTGAAATAAAACAAGAAATAGAAGATTTAATTGTTGAACTTGTTAAAACAAAATTTGAAGAAAAAGCAGAAATAGAAGGCAAACCAAAAAATTTCTATGAAGAAAAAATTAGAAATTTTGCACAAAATAAAGAAAACAGAAATTTCTTCCCTTGGAAACTGTTTTTTGCAGATGCGTTTGAAAAAGGTGGCTTTGATGTTGTTATTGCAAATCCTCCATATTTAAAAGAGAGAGATCATCAAAAAGAATTTGAACCGGTAAATAATTCTATATTTGGTCAAAAGTATCATCAAGGTAAAATGGATTTTTGGTATTACTTTTTACATAAAGCAATCGATATTGTTTCGGTAAGAAGTATTATTACCTTTATAACTCCGAGATATTGGCTAAATAGTGCTGGAGCAAGAAAATTAATATTGAGAATTAAAGAGAACTTATCTTTTGTTGATTTAGTTGACATAGGGAAATTAAAAGTTTTTGCAGATGTAGCAGGTTATCATATGACAGCAACATATTGTAAAACAAAATATTTTAGTACATTTGCGTATCATAAGCTTGAAAATAGCGTTAAATACATCAATGCAGAAGATGATAATGTAAATAAAACAACTATTATGTTAAATAACAATAGTATATATTCTCAAAATTTCGAAATTATATTGAGTCATGAAGCACAAAAAGAATATCCTAATGCTCAACCATTGGGTACCTTGTATGAAGTTTCTCAAGGTGTTGTTGAATCTATTGATAAAATTAGTAAAAAACAAAAAACTTTAACATTAAGAAATGATATTTTTGTAGGCCAAGGGGTTTTTGTATTATCAGATACAGAAATTGAGGATTTACATTTATCAAGTAGTGAAAAAAAATGTATAAAAAAGTATGCAGAATCTAATATATTCAAAAAATATTATACCAATAATAAACATTTAAAAAATTTAATATATTCAGATAAAAATATAAAAAATGAAATATCTAAAAATCCCGAATATTGTAATTTAAAAAGGCATTTAGATAACTTCGAAGAATTTATAACTTCTTCGAATGCACCATATGGTTTGCATAGGCCACGAGATATTAAATTTTTTGAAAATCCTAAGATAATATTTAAAGGAATGTTTTCAACAAACGAATTCGTTTATGATGAATCAAATTTATATGTGGGAATGTCTTGTATATTAATAATAGAAAAAAATAATGTTGGTAATAATTTAAAATACTTACTAGGTATTTTAAATTCAAAATTTGCATTAAATTGGTTTTTTCAAAATGGAAAAAAACGTGGAGGTGGGGTTGATATAGGAGTTGACAAGCTAAGAACATTTCCTGTTATAAATACTTCCAATCAAGGAAAAATCCAAAAAATTGTAGACGAAATTATACAATTAACAAATTCTAAAGACTATATTAGCAATAATCAAAAGCAACAGGCTGTCAAAGAATATGAAAATCAAATAGATATTTTGGTTTATAAACTCTACGATCTTACGTATGACGAAGTCTTAGTAATTGATAAAGATTTTTCCCTATCAGAAGAACAATACAATAATTATAATATATAGGTATCATGAATATACAAAATTTAATAAAAAATTCTACCGAAAATGACTACATAGATTTTAAAAGCAAATGGTATACAAAAGGGCAAAAAATTAACTTGATACACGATATTTTATGTCTAAGTAATTCATTGAGCGATAACAAAGAACGCTATATTTTTATTGGGATAAAAGAAAATTCTAAGAATAAAATAAAGGAATTTTTTGATATAACTACAGATGAAAATATTTTAAAAGCAGAAGATATAATACAAATTCTAAGAAATTATATGGCTGTTATCCCTGGAATAGAAGTTTTTCGAATTAATATTAATAATAAGAATATTGATGTAATTAAAATTACCCCTCAAAATAGGGATTTACCATATGTGTTAAATAAATCCTTTGAAATAAAAATGGAAAATAATAAATTAAAAAAAATAATGAAAAATGCAATATATTCACGAAATAGCTCTCAAAATACCCCTATTGATGAATCTTGCGAGAAAGAAATTGCAAAGGAATTATTTGCAAGGCAAAGAGGAGAACATTTACCACCTTTGGAAAGATTTAAAATGTACTTAGAAAATACAAATGGTTGGCGTCTTTCGCAAAATAACGATTTGAAAAATTATTATTATAATGATAATTATAAATTCAAAATTAAAAGAATAGAAAATGAAAATAATATCAGATTTTTAAGCAAAATAAATTGTTACCATGAAGTGCTTGTAGATGTTGGATGGGGGGTGGATTATTGGAATCATCATAAATGGGCTTATGATGATTTCTATACTTGGTTTAACATTGAATTATGGGCTGATGAGACATTGATAGATACTTTAACAATAATGCAAGTTTTTGCCAAGCATTATTTTGCAGATAAGGGGCATTTTGTAGATACTTTTTACATACCAACAAGAGATTATTTAGGAATTTCAAACATAAAAACAAAAAATGACATTTTAAATTCTTACATATGGAAAATATGCAAAATTTTATACAGATGTGAATTGCAATCAGATGAAGTGTTTGATAACGAAGAACCATCATTAATTTTAGATTATTTAAATTATGACTTTATTAAAAATCCATCAAAATATATCGATGATAATAAAAACTGGATATATAAAAATAATGATTAGCAGTTAAAATATTTGCCAATTTCCAATATTACTTCATTAAAATCCTTATCTGACAATTTTAAATATGCTCTTGCAGGTATAGTTGCAGATTGATTTTTACCAACTTGACCTACAAGTTGGTGAATTGCTGTATAATCAAGATTTGAGCCAATAACCGCAGAATCATTGTCATAAAAAGTGCTAATGGGAGATAATAATCTACTTAAGCCATTTCAGTCTTTTTTCTTCTTGTTTAATTCTTTTGTAATAAGTAATAATTTGTCTTGATATTTAATATCTTTCGAGTGATAAATACGACACCTGAAAAAGGAGGTCGTATGAGTAAAAGCAAGAAATACAGAATTAAACAAAAAGATTTTAAGAAGTTAGAGAAATTAGCTGAGCGGATTTACAATACAGTTACTGTTATTGATTATTTTTGCAGGACACAACAAGAGATTGAAGAGCTATATAATCTTACCCCAATCGTAGAAAATTTAAGGAGAGATTCTGATACTGTAAACGCATATTTTATAAATTATCCTGACAACAAGAATTTTTAAATGGTATTTAAAACTTGTTTTAATACTGTTCAAAAAGTGTTCAAAAAATGGATTGTGTCTGATTGATACATTTTGAAAGAGTTTGCTTGATATTTTACTCATTAAGAGTGATGAATGTCATTGCTGATAAGAGGTAACAATGATTGAATTAGGCAAAAAATACAAACTAAAAAAGATTAGAGGTTTTGAAAACTCTGATAATGAGTATTACAAAGTAATTGGCTTCTACAACTTCGACACTGTAATTTGTGAAAACGCATACAAAGAAAGATTTGTATTCTTGAAGGAGTTTTTAATAGACCCACAAAAGCGTGATGATATTTATTCAGATTTGATACTTGAAAGGAGTGAAGAATGACAGAAAAAGACTATGCACTTTATGGAACAAAGGTTTTGAATTTAAAAACACAAGAAATCGGATTGCTGATTTGTATTTGGAAAAATAAGTTTGTCGATGCAGAGGTAGATTACGCAACTTGTGTTGATAAACAAGGCAAAAGGTACAATATAGAGCTTGATAATATAAGAGGGTTTGAAGATGATTTTGAAAAATAAGCTGACACGAGAAACTTTAGAAATAACTTATCCTGAATTTAGAAAAAAGTTTGCAAAAGAAATCAGGACTGCTTTTGAAAGTTATCGTAGAACACAGCTAAATAAGTATTCTTATAACTTTAAAGATGATAACTCTATGGAATACAATTTCTACTTCCAATTACAATGGAACTTCAATCACTTTGGAAATTCTAATTGGTATATTGAAAATATGTAATTTTTGAACATTTATTAAACAGTTGTTAAACGGTATTTAAATACCGTTTAAATTTTTTCAAAATCTTTTTAATAATAAGTATTTTTTGTCAAAACTTTCCTACTTACATGTCAAACTCGCGATACTTTTTCTCAAAAACCATGACACATGACAATCATTGTCCTATTAATTTATACATGGCTAAAAGCCACTAAAAAAGAGCCTTTTCGGCTCTTTTAAAAATTTGGAGGTTAGGAGATTCGAACTCCTGACCCTCTGCGTGCAAAGCAGATGCTCTACCAGCTGAGCTAAACCCCCAAGGGTTAAATTCAATTGTCACAATTTTTATTTTACATGATGAATTTTTTTTGTAAAGCCCTATTTTATAATTTTTCGTCAAATTTTTTAAAAATATAAGAAAGCCGTTCCTTATCATTCAGATACCAGAACCCGATTAATGCTTCAAAAGCGGTTGCCTGTCTGTATTCACTCTGGCAAGAACGTCTTGCGACAGGCACGGGAAGGTTTCTGGCGCGTCTTACAATTTCAAGTTCATCTATTGTTAATTCAGCCTCTGTTTGTTTAAGCATTTGGGCCTGATATGCTGCATTAACCTTTTCTGTCGTTATTTTATGAAGTTCTTTTGTATTACAAGTTTTCAGTATTGTGTGCTCGCGGATAAAAAGTTCCCACACGGCATCACCGAGGTGTGCGTAATTTCTTAAATTTATTTCACTCATACATTAATTTTACTATAAACAATTTTTAACAATTTGTATTCCTTCCTTGCTTATGTAATAATACAAGAAAAGGAGCACGGATGAAAAGATTTCTGGTAAGTTTATTAATTTGTTTTTCGGCCGCAGGAACGGTTGCTTTTGCAGGCGGGAATTATGATATAAATAACAGTCTTGTTTTTGACACCGAAACCAAAACAAAATATAAAGAAGCTAAATTTTCGTCATACAAACCGCGCAGAATTTTTACCGACGATTTAAAATTTAACCGCAATTTCGCAGATCAGGTAAGAAAAGAACGCGCCGCTGTTTCCAATGCTTTAGGACTTTCGGAAGAACAGGTTAAAATACGAGTCGAATTAACCAGAAAAAATTCAGCGGTTCTTGAAGAAAAATTCCGCATACTTTATGATGAAAATTACAAACTTAAAGTTCTTAAAGCTGAAAAGGCCTCCAAAAATGACATCAAAGCCCAGCAGGAAAAAGTTAATAACATAAAAAAAGAGATAAAAGCCGTTGTTGAAGAAGAAAACAAAGAATTTAACAAAATCCTCGACCGCCAGCAGCGCTCAAAACTCAGAATGATTCAAAAACTTCAGCGCAAAGCAATGAAAGAAAGCGGCAAAGAAAAAAATTATTACAAATCCAATCCGAAAATGCGCCCGTTTGCTATGCCGGAAAAACAAAACTTTGATTCAGTAACCGGCGAACTGGAATAATAATTTTATGTAATCTAAACCCGCGCGTCTTTGCGAATTTCACCTGCCGATGTCGTGCGGATGCCCGAAATATTAAAAAATAATAAATTTAACTTGTTTATTGCTTTTGATAAATTATAATATAGGAAAAGGGGAAAAATCATGAGCCATAAACATAACAATCCGTTTAATAAAGATGCTGAACCTGAAGTTCCGGCAAAAGACGAATCCGAAGAACTAACACCCGATGAAGAAGTTAAAGGCGATGATAACAAACTTCAGGAAGAATATGACAGATTAAACCAGCAGTATATAAGACTTGCGGCTGATTTTGACAACTACAGAAAACGTCAGGAACAGGAACGCGAAAATCTTTTGAAATTCGGTGCCGAAAACGCACTTAAAAAAATGCTTGAAATCCTTGATAATTTTGAACGCGGCGAAAAAGCACTTGAAAACGTTGAGGATTGCAAACAGGTCAAAGACAGCTTTAACCTTATTCACAAACAGGTTGTTGAAACTTTGCAAAAACTCGGAATGGAAGAAATCGACGCTGACGGCAAAGAATTTGACCCGAATTTTCACGATGCGGTTATGCAAACCCCGACAAGTGAACATCCTGAACATACGATTATTAATGTTCTTCAAAAAGGATACAAAATGGGCGACAAAGTGCTTCGTCCGGCATTAGTCAATGTGGCGACAGCCGAAAATTAATTATTTTGAGGAAGAATGACAGATTATTACGAAATACTCGGAGTAGCGAAAAACGCAACTAAAGACGAAATAAAATCAGCTTTCAGAAAAAAAGCCAGACAATATCACCCTGATGTAAACAAGGCACCGGATGCGGAAGAAAAGTTTAAAGAACTCGGCAAAGCCTATGAAACATTGATGGATGATAACAAACGCGCCACATACGACCGTTTCGGCGAGGACGGATTGAAAAACGCCGGATTTGACACCGGCGGCCCGTTTGCAGGCGGTTTTGGAGATTTAAACGACATATTTAATTCATTTTTCGGCGGAATGGGATTTGGTTTCGGCGGTACAAGACACGATCCGAACGCACCCGAAAGAGGCGACGATTTAAGACTCGATATAGAAATTGAGTTTGAACAGGCAATTTTCGGGATGAATAAAGAAATAAAATTTGACCATCTTGAAACCTGCACCGAATGCGGCGGCACAGGTGCGGCAAAAGGCTCCAAACCCGTAACATGCAGAACTTGCGGCGGTTCAGGACAGGTTCAGACGGTTGCAAGAACTCCGCTCGGCGCATTTACTCAAATAAGTGTGTGTCCCGACTGCCACGGTTCAGGACAGAAAATTGAAACTCCGTGCCCTGTCTGCAAAGGCCATGGCAGAGTCGAAAAAGAAAAGAAAATTGAAATAAAAATTCCGGCAGGCGTTGACAATCATTCCAAAATCCGTGTTGCCCGCGAAGGTGATGCCGGTATAAATAACGGCCCCGCAGGTGACTTGTTTGTTGTTTTGCACGTCAAACCGTCTGAATATTTTCAAAGAGACGGCCTGAATGTATTCACACAGCTTGAAATTTCGCCGGCACAGGCGGTTCTGGGCGATGAAGTTGTTGTCAAAACCCTTGACGGTGAACAAAAAATACAAATTCAAGCAGGAATTCAAAGCGGAAATACCATTAAAATAAAAGGTGCGGGGGTTCCGGTTATCTCAAGACCTTCGCAGCGCGGTGATCACATTGTTGTCGTGACCGTAAAAACCCCGACACAGCTTTCTGATGAAGAAAAAAATCTTTACAGAAGACTTTATGAAATAAATACAAATAAAAAACCCCAGGAATCTTTAATGTCTAAAGTGAAAGGAGTTTTTAACAATGCGTAAAATTTTAATTATTATATTTTTAATGTTTTTGACGGCCGGTGTTACTTTTGCGGCAAAAATTCCGAAAGATGTGCAGGGGTTTGTTGAAAAATCTTTTCCCGAAACGGATTTCAGATTTGACGGTGTAATTATTCTGCCGGATTCCACCATATATCTTCCGCTGTTTCCCGCAAAACCTCTTGAGCCGGAAACAATTGAAATCAGATCAACAATTCCTGCCGGAAAAACGCTTTCGGACAAACCCGAAATCGTAATTCTCAATAACAATTATGTTCTTTTAAAAGTGATTAACGACAAATCAGGTAAAAAGACGGTTCTTGCGCCTGCGGATATTCCGGAAGAAATAAGGAACGGGCTTTTGCCTCAGGATATGCTTGTGCCCAGAGGGCTTATGATTCCGGAAAGCCTCAAAGGAATTATCGGAAATCTTAATATTTCTCTTGCGGAAGATCCGGGGCTGAAAGTTGAAGTTCCTCAGTCCAAAAATCCTAATACTCAAAACAAAGTAATTCCGGCGGAAGAATTGAAGAATAAAACTTTTTATATCGCGACCGGATATTCAAAAAACATTCAGGTTATAAATTCCGAGAACAAATCGCCTGCTTATGCTCTGGCGCAGAATTATGTTCCGAACAATATGAAAGGATACAAAGACAAATTTTTGCTGGTAACTTCTTTTGCAAGCCCGGTGATGAATGTTATTTCGCTTGCGGATGAGGCGATAATAAAAGAAATTATTTTTACTTCAAATCCCGATGAAATATTAATTGACAGAGAAAAAAATATTGCATACGTTTCCTGTCCTTCAGAGGCGAGTATTTTTGTTGTTAACCTTGACACCATGACGCTTTCAAAACAGATAAAAATAAACGGTATGTGCGAAAGGTTGACATTAAGCAGCGACGGTACAAAAATTTTCTACGCCGACAAAAAAACAAATGAAATCTGGGCAATTGAACTTGATAACAACTATTTGCTGAAAGATATAGGAAAATTTCCAAATGTTTCCAAAATCGCGTTTAACAATAATAAAATATACATAACAAGCCGCACAAAAAACCACCTTGCAATTATTGACTATGCAACAAACGGGCTTATTGCGGAAATCAAAATTACGTCCAAACCTGTTGATATGATTACGTATGAAAACAATTTGTTTATCCTCGGCGCTCAGGAAAACAATATTATGGTAATAGATACAAAAACAGACGAAATTACCGATTCTCTGTTTTTGAACACCAACGGTTTTGCAACGAATATGACGCCGATTGACGGAACAAATCTTGCAATAGTTTCGGATTCCAGAGCATCAATATACTGTGTTCTTGATATGGCAAAAAAACAAATTGTAAAAGCAAGCGCCATTGAAGTTCCGATAAGATCAATCGTTGTGACAGACAGAGTGAAAAAACTTAACAAATGATAACTTACTTTGACAAAACAACTGAAGATGTGCTTGAAAGTCTTGAATTAACCCAAAAGAATTTTTGGAATATTTCAAGAGTGACGGGCGAATTTTTGTATACGCTTATAAAATCCGCAGATTGTAAAAATGTTCTTGAAATCGGCACCTCAAACGGTTATTCCGGAATATGGCTCGGCAAAGCGCTCAAAGAAACCGGCGGGCATTTGACCACAATTGAATTCTGGGAAAAACGTTTTTCAATAGCCCGTGAAAACTTTGAAAAATGCGGAATTGATGACTGCATTTCAATTGTTCAGGGGTCGGCATGCGATATTTTGAAAACTCTGCCCGACGATTTTAAGATTGATTTTGCCTTTATAGACGCAAACAAAAAAGAATACGTTGATTATTTTGAACTCATACATCCTCACCTTATATCAGGGGGATTTATTGCATGCGATAACGTACTTTCGCACAAAGAAAAAACAAAAAGTTTTATTGATGCAATAAATAAACACCCCGATTACGAAAATGTCGTCCTGAACCTGCCTGCGGGACTTTCTCTTGCAAGAAAAATCCGCTGAACCTTAACTATTTTTAACATGTTACTTGATTATTTTAATTTTTAGGATATTATTAGATTACACAACTAGCTAGAAAAGGAATTAAAATTATGTCAAAACAATGTGAAATTTGCGGTAAAAAACCGATTAAGGCTGCGAAATTAACATTTTCGCATAAGCAAATCGTTCATACACAGGAACCTAACCTGCAATCTGTAAAAGCCGTTGTAAACGGACAGACCAAAAGAATTAAAGTTTGCACCTCATGCTTAAGAGCAGGCAAAGTTCAAAAAGCTGTTTAATTTATGAACATAAAGCCCTTTATAAGGGCTTTTTTAGTGCATAATTTTGTCATTAAAACTTTACTGCAGCCGGAATTTTATTATTTTATTAAGCGATGTAACAAGAATATCTTTAATTATTTGTCTTTTTGTTACAAATTTACTAAAATATAATTGGGGAAAACTTGAGGGATATGCAATGTTAAAAGAAGAAACAGGAGCCAAAACTTTATCACCTAAGGAAGTCAGAAATATTCTTAATGCCGATAATAAGGAGATTGTCGATCTTTGCAGGCAGGCAGCTATTTTGCCGAAAAAAAACGCAAAAGGCCAGACATATTTTTCTTATGATGAAGTAAAACATTTGAGAGAAATTCAGGCGCAAAAGGCTTTGAATCTGCCGGTAGAAAAAAACACTTCCGCAGTTGCGGGTATTTTGACTTCTATAAGAAATATGGAAATGACTTTGAGCGACAAAATCGCAAAAGTTATTGATGAAAAACTTGAGGGGATGGATGAGGTTGTTGTTGAACTTATCCGCTGCAAAACCGATAACGAAACTTTGAAACAAAAAATTATTGATTTAAACAAAGAAGTTTATCAGCTTAAAAATGACTTAAACAGCTACAAACACGTCGGGCTCGGACTTTATAAGAAAAAAGAGCGCCACGTTTGGGAATAATAAAGGGATTTAAAATGGCCGTAAAAGAAGAAACCAATATTGAAGAAAGAAATAAAGCACTAAAATTAGCAATAGAAAAAATAGAAAAAGATTTCGGCAAAGGTTCAATCATGAAACTTGGCGATAAAGCTACTGTGAATGTTGATGCGATACCTACCGGATCTCTTGCGCTTGATATAGCGCTCGGCGTCGGCGGAGTGCCGCGCGGACGTATTATTGAAATTTACGGCCCGGAAAGCTCCGGTAAAACAACACTTGCGCAGCATATTGTTGCTGAATGCCAAAAACGCGGCGGTATTGCGGCTTTTGTTGACGCCGAACACGCGCTTGACCCTGAATATGCAAGAAATCTCGGCGTTCAGGTTGATGATTTGCTGATTTCACAGCCGGATACCGGTGAACAGGCTCTTGATATTACCGAAGAACTCGTGAGATCGGGCGCTGTTGACGTTGTCGTTGTCGATTCGGTTGCGGCACTTGTGCCTAAAGCAGAAATTGAAGGCTCTATGGAAGATCAACAAATGGGTCTGCAGGCACGTTTGATGTCAAAAGCCTTGAGAAAACTTACTGGCATTATCGGCAAAACAAATACTACAGTAATTTTCATCAACCAGCTGCGTATGAAAATCGGCGTTATGTACGGAAACCCTGAAACAACTACCGGCGGCAACGCTTTGAAATACTACGCAAGTGTCCGTATGGAAATCAGACGTGTTGAAGGCTTAAAAGGCGAAAACGGTGATGTGGGCAACCATGTCAGAGTAAAAGTTTTGAAAAATAAAGTTGCACCTCCTTTCAGAACTGCCGAATTTGATATTATTTTCGGCAAAGGTATCTGCAAAATCGGAAACATTCTTGATGTTGCGGTTAACCTTGATATTGTTAAGAAAGCCGGTGCATGGTTCAGTTATAACGATGAAAAACTTGGTCAGGGCAGGGATAAAGCAAAAGAATTTCTTGCTGAAAATCCTGATATTCTGGCTGAAATTGAAAACCTTGTACGCGAAAAACTTTCACAGCAATAGTTTTGTTGTAAATATTTGTAAATACAGTTTTTTACAGGTAGCAAGTATTTTTGTGTTTGTTTTTAGTATAATCGTATTATAAATTGGAGGCATGACATGCAAGTAAATGCAATAAATTCTTTCAGCAGCGTAAATTTTGCAGGCAGACACAACAGCAAAAAAGCTGAAAAACGAAATCCCGAAAATCTTCCCGTACAAAGTTCAAAAGGTTTTATGAGCAAATTAACCGCTCCGGCCGCAGCCGCTTTATTTTTGGTTCCGGCAATGACAGTTCCGTCTTCATGTACAAAAATTGATGTACGTGCAACTGCAGGAGTAACAATACCGTTCACTCCGTGTCCTTCTGATACGGTTGTTATTCGTGATACAATTTATATTCCGCCGGAATTTGAATTTCCTTACGAAATTTCAGATTCGCTCAACCACTGGAGAGGCGAAATCTTAGACGTTCCCGTTGAAGGCGACGACGGAAATCTTGATAACAAAGCACTATTGTATCTGGCAGGCAAAAGACAGTATTTTATGGATCGTCCGGAATATATCAAACTCAATCTTGAACGTTCAAGAAATGACGAAGCCCGCTATGACCATGTAATTGCAGATTCAATAAAAAATGACATCAGCATAACAAAAGTTGAACCGGGTGATATTACCGTTGTAAAAGGCGACGGCACAATTACCGACAATGTAAGCGGACTTATGTTCAACGAAGACGGTTACAAAACTTTTGCACATTCAAACGGCAAAGATTCAATATATGTTTATCCGAAAATGACTTCTGGCGAATACAACGGCAAATTCGTTCAAAATAACGTTGTAGGCAGAGGTTATCTGGATAAGAGCAGATACGGCGAAAACGTTCTGTTAATAACTTATATGGAACCTGCAACTCCGAATGAATACGCCACTCAAGAGCACTACATTGATGTCGAAGGACTGACAATGGATGTTGACCAGCTAAAAGATATGGCGGAAGAAAAAGTTATTATTGAAGATTAATCTCCTCTGAAAAAGCACCCTTAAAAGGGTGCTTTTTTAATGTATTTGAAAAACGCATTTTGTACAGTGAGCTTTCGGATGAAGAACAAGATTATCTTCAAGATCATACATCCTCTCAACTTTTGTCACAAGCGGCGCGCCGCATTTAGGACATTTTAACCCGCCTGCACCGTTTAATATTAATTCTTTCAGGCTTTCTATAATCTGCAGTGATACAAAATCGTTTCGGAAATCTTTTTCAAGCCTTCTGATTTCTTCAGGGTGACACTTAAGCCCTTTTGCAAGGTTCTGCCGGACAGTTACGGATAAAAAAAGTTCTTTGCCGGATTCTATATCTTCAATAAGGGTTAAATCCAGATTTGACTTGATTGCTAAACCTTTGGCAGAAAGCCCCAGATCCTCTCTTTTTTGTTGAACAAATTGTGCCAGAGTCTTTTTCATACCAAAAATTATAGCATAAAAAAAGCCCCGAAGGGCTTTTTTTAATATTCAACGCTTGCACCGGCATTTGCATACATCGACCATTGATTCAGGTATCTGAAGTTTCTGTCTGCAATATCTTGTGCACCTTCAAGATTGCCTTCTTTTTCTCTGTAGTAGTTTTCAGCTTCTTGCGCATTTTTATTTGCGTCAAATCTGTTGTTTTCACTCGGGAAATACTGGATGAATGTACCGTTTGCCCTGTCAATCAATCCCATATTAACTTCGGTGTCACTGTATGCTTGCATCAGATATTTTTCTTCAAATTTATTTTCGCCGGTTTTAACAAAAGCGATAATACTTGTTCCTGCTTGTGTTGAAGGGATTTCGTAGCCGTCGTATGTAAATGACGTATCAAAATCAACTTCACGCTGCAAATATATTTCTTTGCCGTCTTTGTCTTTGATTAAAATACCGCCTTTGTTGTCCTGCTCCTGACCGTTGACCACAAGTTTGAACTGTCCTGCTTCAACTTTTTCAACAGGGCCTTCAAAAGCAAGAGAACCTATGTTGCCTTTGACTGCAGGATTACCTTCAACCACATCACTTATATGCTGCGGTGTTGCAAGAGCCATACTAAATACGGGTTTTTCGGCATTTTCTGCGGTTTCCGGTTCGTTATGCAATAGCGCGTATGAACCTTTATTTCCGACTTTCGTATCAGTTACGATTTCCGTATTATTGTCAGGCGAAACATTTATACCCATGTCGTAGAACATGTTATACAATTCTTTTGTTGTACTGCCGTTTTGAATTGTAGTTGCACCGCCGATTGTATGAATCAGGCCGTTGTCAAAATTAACGTCTGCATTGCCGTTATTGACCGTAAAGTTGTATCCGACACCTTCTTCTGTTTTTAAACCGCCGCCGATTTGATTGATATAATCAACAACATTTGTTACGGTAATATCATTTTGCGGTGCAATGTAAAGTTTAATCTTATCACCTATCTGAATGTAAGGTCTGACTGTATCAGTACCTTCTAAATCATAACCATATTTAAACTCTGCGCCGTCTGCAGTTTTTCTGCTCAAATCGTATTCTTCTCCGGTTTTATAGTCGATTAAGATCTTTCTATCTTCATCATAAAACACATCCGGATTTTTTATTTCTGCCGCATCAGGATTATTAAGGAAGTTAACATTATAGTCTGCCATTTGTCTATTTGTGACTGTAATTAAAACAGGATCCGGTTCAAAGTCTTCTTTTGAACAAGAAGCCAGTGCGCCTGCACCTGCGAGTGCTGCCCCGCCTTTAACTACAGCAGCGCTTCCTGCTGCAGCTGTTCCGACGACAGCTGCTCCGCCGACAGTTGCAAGAGTTGCCAGACCTCGGCCTAAGCCTTTGATTTGACCGCCGGTTTTTCGATTACCCCATTCATTCAGAGCATCAATTTTTTCTCCGACCCAGGCAAGTGCTTTTTTATAGAATGGCTGCTCGGGTTCTTTAGGTTGATTAAGGAATCTCACCTTTGTCCCTTCCGCAAATAATTGCGGTTGGCCGTTATAACCTTTTGCATAATCAATTTCAAATTCAACAGAACCGTCAGGGTTGGTAATTCTTGTAATACCGTTGCCCTGATATGCTCTTTGCGGTTGTCCTTTTTCAATCGTAACACCTTTATCCAGATCAGGCTTGTTATCACCGCCTAAACCTTTGGCAAGTTCTTCATTTTGTCTTGCGGCATTTGATCTGTCAATTTCTGCCTGCATTTCTGGCGTAATTTCCACATAATTCTTTGGCTGCTGCACTTCATCCTTTTTAGGCCAAAAACCATATTCATTGTACATCGAGTTTTCTCCTTTCGTAGTACACGTTATAACCTTCTATATACCCTTATGTCGGCATGATTTATTATTTTCTTTAATATGAAAAAAAATTTTTGGGATATAGAATAAGGCTGAATAGTGGTGAGCGTGCGGATTTTGGAAAAATAAAATTTAAATTTACAATCTGTAACATGAATTAAAAAAAGCAGCTTGAAATTTAGATAATTGACGTTATAATATATATACGGAACATTGAAAATATGGGGACGTCCGAAAAGGCGTAAGCCGGAGTAAAAGTCTGGCTTGCAGAACTGCAAGACAAGACTTTACTCAACAATAGCGACGTAAGAGTTTTGATAAAAACTCCACAGGAGCTGACGTCCCGAATAACATTTTATGGGGACGTCCGGATTAGACAGGATGTTTGATTAATGTAGGCTGCGAGTCCGAGCGCTGTTCTCGGTTATCAACGAGCTAAGCAAATTAAATGCTGAAAACAACGTAATCAAAGCTGATTTTTCAAGAGCATACGCTCTTGCTGCCTAAGCGCAGTCAGCCACTTCAATAGCCCAGCTTGCCGGCTGTTGGGGTCCATTATGCAAGACGCAGTACGTTGATGATGGTAGGCGTATCAAGATAACCATCAAAGGTTTAGAGTTTCCTTTAAATAAAACCTAGGACTGATTTAACGGTCGTGATATTTTCCGGAATCAGTTGAGCAGATAAATATCTACACTCGTAGAGGCTTATGTTGGTCCATTTTGGACGTGGGTTCGAGTCCCACCGTCTCCACATAAAAGAGAGGTAAGGTTTTCCTTAGCCTCTTTTTTATTTAGCTGTAGTAAGATTAAATCCAAGAATAAAAAAAGGAAATATTCCGATTAAATCTATTAATTGGAATGCCGGTATCGCAGATACAATTCTCAATCCGAGAAAATTTGACAGATATTCAAGCGTTCAAAACGCTACATTATATAACCCGAGAATTGATAATGACAATAATTTTTCTGCGACAATTGTTGATTATTATAACTTCAATAAAAAACCCTGGTCAGCAAATATGCCTGACAATTGGGGATATAAAATGCAGCAAAATGGTAATTTGGAAAATTATTATAATTTGATTGAAATTACTAAAAACTTGAAAAAATAATCACCTGGGTATTGACTTACCTGTTTGGGTAATATATAATAACACAAAAACAGGAAGTATTATGAATAAAAGAGAATTATTTACCACAAAATTTTACAGAAATCCGATAGCATTATTTGCGGGTTTGACGGTATTGTTTGCAATCGTAGTTTACGTAAATACAGGGTTTCATATCCCGGACTACTATGTTAACAGGCATATGCTTGAAGAAATACGGAATATGCTGGATAGTGTAGATTCAAATTTTCTTTACATAGAGCCGGGATATATAAACCTTAAATATGATTTTCAGAATTTACTATTTCAGATTTTCACATGGAGCTTAAGTTTTTTAATTTTTACATCTGCTATGAAGATCACATCCTGGCAAGATTTTAAAACTCTACCGGTGATAACAAACAAAAAATTTATCTATCTATGGCTGAATTTAGGCGCATTATTAATTATTATACTAAAAATGAATTTAAATTTTAACCTATGCACCACACTTGTGAGACCTATGTTTGATCATTCCACGGGGTATTGTTGTATATTTGTAGTTACTGCATGGACGCTGTTCGCAATTGTTTACTGTCTGATTGCAAATACTCTGTTTTTTCTCGTTTATAACAAAAACATAAGGAGCAGGATTATACGCGCACTTTTTTATTTAGGGATAGCTTTTGTTCTGTTTAATACAGCAATATTACACTCCGGTAACTATTCACCGTCTTATCTTTTGTTTGAGCTGTCTGATATAATATGGATTTATCTTCTGCTGTCGGCGATAAAAATATCAGAATAGGTTAATCGGGTAATTCTCAAATATTCTTTATTGATAAAAAATATGATAAGGAATTAGGAAATGATAGAAAAATTTTTCGAGTTTTTAAATATTCGTGCTAGAATACACATATGGAAAAGAAAGTTTTTACGGAATCTGTTAAAATAAGATATTCCGAAATGGATTTTGATTTAGTGTTGAAACCTTCTGTTTTGCTGCATTTTTTGCAGGATATGGCAAGTGATAACGCGGAACAATTAGGTTTTGGGTATTCGTTCATTGTTAAAAAAAATCTGGCATGGTTTTTGCTCAAATACAGAATTGAATTTGAGGATTATCCCTGCGGCTTGTATGACTTAAGGCTTACGACAGAGCCAAGAGGCTATAATAAACTCTTTGCGTTCCGTGATTTCGGGATTTATGACGGCGAAAAACTTCTCGGCAGAGCCGCAAGCACCTGGTCGCTTGTGGATTTGGATACAAAAAGCCTTGTGCCTGTTGCATCGGCACTTGAGAATAATCCGTATATGCAGCCCTTTGAAAAACGCGAAAATGATTTGATTTATGAAAAAGTACGGCCGCTTGAACATGTTGATGTCGAAAAAATCTTTGAGATAAGATTTGATGATATTGATGTCAACAAACACGTAAATAACGCCAATTACATCATCTGGGCTTTTGAATCCCTTGATTTTGATTTCAGAGGCAGAAAAAAACTTAAAAGCCTTGATATCGTATTTAAAAAAGAAATTAAATTCGGGAATAAGATTTTATCTCAGGCGGAAATTTCCGGTGATATTACAAACCATGTTCTGAAGAATGCAGAAACAGGCGAAGATTTGTGCCTGATAAGTGCAAAATGGACGGATAAAGCGCAAAAAATAATTTGACGGGTTTTAGTAATATTACTTAAAATAAACTTGTAGATACAGCCTCAAAGATTTATAATAAACATGCTCGGCACAACAGAAAGGATTAAGAATGGTTTTAGAAATGACATTTCCGCATCTGGAACGCGCAATTAACCCCACCCACGACATAAAACTTTTTGCGGGACGCTCCAATCCGAAACTCGCGCAGGAAATTGCGGATTATCTGGGTACAACTATAGGCCCGATGGTTGTTAAGAATTTTGCGGACGGAGAAATTTATGTTCAGGTAAAAGAAAGCGTCCGCGGAGATGATGTTTTTATAATCCAGCCTCTGTGCAATCCGGTTAATGAAAACCTGATGGAATTATTGATTATAATTGATGCGTTCAAACGTGCAAGCGCAAAAACAATTACCGCCGTAATTCCGTATTACGGATATGCAAGACAGGACAGAAAAACTTCCGGCCGTGAAGCAATTACCGCAAAACTCGTTGCCGATTTATTAACAACAGCCGGTGCAAACAGGGTTCTTGCAATGGATTTGCATACCGGACAAATTCAAGGGTTCTTTAATATTCTTGTTGACCATATTTTTGCAACTCCTATTCTTGTAAATTATATAAAAAGTTTGAATATAAATCCTGACGATATGGTTGCAGTAAGCCCTGATACAGGCGGTGTTCAAAGAACAAGACATTTTGCAAAACAAATAGGCTGCCCGCTGGCGATTATCGACAAGCGCAGAGATAAGCATAACGAAGCAATAGCATCTCACGTAATAGGTGATGTTAAAGGCAAAGTGTGCGTAATGTTTGACGATATGATAGATACTGCCGGAACTATCTGCGAAGCATCCAAACTTCTGGTAAGAGAAGGTGCAAAAGAGGTTTATGTATGCGCTGCGCATCCGGTATTTTCAGGCCCTGCCGTAGAAAGACTTGCGTCAGCGCCGATAAAAGAATGCGTTGTGACAAATACTATTCCGCTTGATATGGATAAAATGCCTCCGAATATTAAACAGCTTTCGGTTGCACCGCTTCTGGGACAGGCAATTTCCAGAATACACGATGATGAATCCGTTAGCTCGCTTTTCGGATTTGAAAAAGATATTCAGGTGTCATAATACATCAAACGGATGAGATTTTTATAAAAAATAAAAGTTTATGAAAACGGCTGCCGATTAAAGGATTATGATATGAAAAACCACGGTTTTTCATACCTCCTCCCCAAGTCTGGTAGCCGTTCTTTTGAAGACGGCTTTTTTTTATGCAAAAAAGCAGATTTCCATCATAAATATGATAAAAAAATTTCTTTATACGCGTAGAATATAGGCATGTACGAGTACGAATTGGAATATGAAGACAAAGAGCTCAAAAAAGTAGGTCTGGAGCTTATGTTTATGACGCCGGAAAAATGCGGAAATGCCGGAGGCATTACCTCGGTTGAACTTGCAAAACTCGTTGATTTACCCCTTGAAACAGTTAAAAAGAAATTGAACATTTTGAAAGATGCCGGCATTGTCCGTGTCAAAGGCATCAACCCCAAATTCTGGAAATTTGATGAATATAATTTTCAAAGAATGGATGAACATGATGAAATTTTCAGACTGCTTTGCAGTTTTGACGACGTGGATTTCGACAGATATTTTCAATATTAGCAAAAATAATTTTCACGGATTTTATATTCGTGTATGCAAATAAACAAGATTTCCGCATTAGTTTCATACCCCGTATTTACCGCGCAAAAAAGTAATATCCCCTCCGGCAGGCCGGATACGTTTGAACGCCGTGAAACCGTCTGCAAGCCTTTCAATCTCAATAGGGAAATTGACAGAACTTATAAAAACATAAAAAAATCCGCCGGAATTATTTCACCCGCAAAGGTAGAGCATTCAGCCGCAAATGTTCTTGACAGGCTTGGTGATTATACAAGCCCGAAAGAAGTTTTTCAGGCAATGGAAATTTTGACTCAATATTCAAATTTTAACAGTATTTCAAATCTTCAATACTGGCTGCGTGATAAAAATATCAAGGTTATTGCAAATCTTCCGCAAATTTTTAAAGATGAAAGAATTGATAAAATTCCGCTTTCGCTTACAAATGTTTTGCATTATTTTTCTTTAAAAAACTTCGGATTTTCAAACGATTCTTCAATATCAAGCATTGTACATCTTTTTCCGAAAGCGGTTATTATGGATTCCAATCTTGCGGACACTCTCGGGCGGCTTAACGAAAATTACAGAAAATCAATTTTTGACAAAAAAATTGAAGATGAACTGCTTGTTCCGGTTTATTTAAAAAATTTTGAAAACGGATATAATTTTTTAAGACAGGATCTTAATCTTGAGGATTTGGCGGTTGATGTTATAAGAAGGGCAAAAACAACCCCTTATGACGGAACTTTTAAAGAAAGGGTCGAATACGTCCTGAATGCGGAAAATTTAAAACGGTTTGAAAAACTCGGAATCAAGCCCGAGATAATAGAATATGTTCCGGAATTTAAGTCAATATTTTATCCGGCACCGGTAAGAATTGCCAATAATCTTAACCCTAAAATTATCTGCGAAAAAGATTTGAAAAATTTTATAAAAGAAATATCTCCTGATGATGTTGAATATAAGGAAGTTTATCAAAAGTATTATATTGATTTTTTGAACGAAATGTTCAGTGTAATTACACCGAAAAAGTATGCCGATTTATTAAAAGACATGCATGAAAATCTGCTTTTGTATTTGCAAAAACAAAACAAATCACTTGATAACACGTATTTTGTAATACCTTCCCCTATCAAAAGTTTTGTTGCGGCGAATTATCAATACCAGTTCATAAACGAGAAAGCGCATGACAGATTTATTTATTACAAAGGATCAAAAGATTTTATAAAATCCGGCGGAAAACTCGACAAACTTCCCGACAATTCAACCGTTGTGGTTCTTGATGATTGTGTTGCAACGGGCATGTCAATGCTTTATGAAGTATTTAATTATTCGGCGCTTTGCGAGAGTAAAATTCTCCGTGATAAAAATATAGGAGTGGTAATTGCACCGGTTGTAATTACACAGGCCGGACTGCGTAATATAAAAGAAGTAACTGAAAAAAACGGCAGGGAAAAAATTGACAAAATTATTCCCGGAAAAATTCTTCCGGCATGGCCGGATAAAAGACATGAGTTTCTTGAAAAATTATACAAATACTTTGTGCCGAATGAAACCGACAGGATGACAGCGGTTGTGTTTCCTTATATGGGGCCGGATACAAACTGTTTCAGATTTATCCCGCTGTATCAAAAATTTCTCTACGCTCCGCAGGCTCAAAAAGAAACTCTGGATGAGTTTTGTATTTAGATTATTTCCCGATACAAAAATGATCGAAAATATTGTTTAAAATATCATCCGTTATAACTTCGCCGGTAATTTCATCAAGATAAAGCAGGGCTGATTTTACGTCAATAGAAATCAAATCCTGTAATTCATTTGCTTTTGCAGCTTCAAGTGCCTGAATTAAACTTTCACGGCATTTCAAAAGACAATCCTGCTGGCGTTTATTTGTTATAAATTCGGTATCTTCAAGCGAAAAATTACATACAATATTTTTGATTTGGTTTCTTAATTCATCAAGCCCTTCGCCGGTTAATGCTGAAATATAAATGGCGTCATCAGAGCGATTTTTTGTAAGGTCGCATTTGTTAGCTATTTTGAGATAAGTTTTGTCTTTTATTAAATCAAAAATGTTTTTATCCTGTTCATCCATGCCGGTTTGTGCGTTATACAAAAACAGAATTAAATCAGCCTCATCAGCAGACTGTTTTGAAAATTCAATCCCGATTTCTTCAACTTTTCCGACTTCATCAGTATCTCTTATGCCGGCCGTATCAATGAGCGTAACGGCAACATCCATATCAAGAGTTTCTTTCAAAACATCACGGGTAGTTCCTGCAATATCGGTAACAATGGCGCGTTCGGTATTTAAGAGTTTATTAAACAGCGAAGATTTACCGGCGTTGGGTTTTCCGACAATAGCAACTTTTACACCCTGACGCATAATATCGGAGGATTTTGCACAGGCGAGAATTCTGTCAATTTCTTTTAGAGCATTTTCAAACTCTTCAATGAGGTAATCGTATTCCGGCTCTTTTACGTCATCAGGAAAATCAATACCGGCAACGATTTTAGAAAGTACGTTAAAAATTCCGCCCTTAATTTCATTTATTTTTTCAGCCAGAACTCCTGAGAGGTTTTTGGCGGATTGGATTGCGAAGTTTTGAGTTTTTGCATGGATTAAGTCCGCGACCGCTTCGGCTTGAGAAAGGTCAAGTTTTTTATTAAGAAAAGCCCGTTTGGTAAATTCACCGCGTTCAGCTGTTCTTGCACCGTTTTTTAGAACCAGATCAAGAATGTTTCTCACAACATTAATTCCGCCGTGGCATTGAATTTCTACAACATCTTCGCCAGTGTAGCTGTTGGGGTTTTTAAAGGCAAGAACTATTACTTCGTCAATTTTTGTTCCGTTATCTTGAATCCAGCCGTGAGAAATTTTTCCGGATTCAAGTTTTTTGCCTTTGAAAATTTTTCCGGCAATTTCAAAACTCTTGTCGCCCGAAATTCTTATTACACCGACACCGCCTGTGCCGATCGGGGTTGCGATTGCAGCTATTGTATCAAATTCCTGAATTATGTTCATAATTCAATTATACATGAAAAAACGGGCAAAAGCCCGTTTTTTTTAAGCCGTAAATTTTGAAGCAAGCATTGCCGCTTTTATGGCAGTTTCTATTGGCAGCTGATAACGCTGCAGATTTGCGTTGTAAGCGTTCTGGTTGTAGGAGTTTCCGGAGGCTGAATTGCTCTGTGAAAGCCCCATGTAATTCAGCGCATTGTTATTAATCTGATTTTGAATATCATTCAAGAAATTCAGATAATTGTATCTTTGAGTTAACTCGTTGTTATACAAAGAGCTGCGCTGCGCTTCAATATCCTGCGCCAGATCGCTGATAGCTGCCGCACGGTTTTCTTCAATATCGTTCAGATTGTCCATAAATATTGAATTGTTGAGGTTGCCGAAACGTGAAGCAACATCATTTTTCAAATCATCCATAATAGGGTCATAGATGTCGTTGATTGTCTGCACTCCGCGGTTTTTGTAAGCCTCAAGCTGCGAATTTATGTCTTTTCTGGTATCGTTTGAAAAAACATTAATCTGCGGCAGAGAAGTCAAAAACGAATTTTGTGCATAATCGTAGATGTTTTTTTCGGTTTCGGGCATGTTATAGGTTGAATTAACCGTGTTGCCTTTTTTTGAAGTTGATGCAACGGTATTGCCGTTTAGTGTTACGGTACCGCTTGAGTATGAGGGGTATTTTGAACTTTTTCCCATAATTTGTTCCTTTCTGCAGGAACAAGGGCAATATTATTGGCATATATATTATACCATATATCTGCCGTTTTTGTAAATATTACTTTTTTAATGTATAATAAAAGTTATGGAAGAGATTAATAAACTTATTGCGGATAACAATTTTGCTCAGGCAAAGAGCAAACTGGAAGAACTTTTAAAAACAGATAATAAAAATATTGAAGCTCTGAAACTTCTCGGGCTGTGTTATGTCAACCTTGAACAGTATGATGAAGGCAGAAAAGTCTTTGAAACAGTCGTAAAATATCTGCCTGACGATGCCTCAAGCTGGTTTTATCTTGCAAACTGCTACGATAATCTGAATGATTTGCTGCATGCAAAAACCGCATATCTTGAAGTTATAAAACTCAGAAAAGAATTTATAGATGCATATAAAAACCTCTGCGTTGTTTATGTCAAATCCAATCAGGCCGAAAAAGCCGTTGAGCTCGGTAAAAAAGCGCTCGAAACAGTTCAGGATGATTATTCAATTTATTATATAATCGGTACGGCCTGCATGACTTTGAAAAATTTTGAAGAAAGCGTCTATTACCTTGAAAAAGCACTTGAATTGAACCCCGAACATTCACAGCTTTATAATAATCTCGGCACCTGTTATGTCACAATAGGAAACCTTGACAAGGCTTATGAAAATTACCTCAAAGCAAGTGAATATGATCCGGAAAGCTCTGTTACCTATTTCAATATAGCATCAATTTTGCAAATCCAAAACAAACACAAAGAAGCATGCGAATATTTCAAAAAAGCCTATGCAAAAGAGCCGCTTGACAGCTATCTTATAGCTCTTGCGCTGTCGGAAGTCAAATCCGGCGATATAAAATCCGCCATAGAACATTACAAATATCTTATTGTTCATTATCCGGAAAAACATAATTTTCAGTACAATCTTGTCTGCTGTTATGAAATGACCGGAGAATATCAGCTTGCGGTAAATATTTTGCAGCATCTTGTCATGCTTAATCCCAAATCCGTAAGCATGGCGCACAAACTCGCAAATCTTTATCTAAAAATTAAACAGCCGCTTTATGCAAAAGAGATTTATGAAAAAATCCTCCGTCAGGGAAATGTTTCGTTTGAACTTTATTATGAATTTGCCCATGTCTGCATTATGACAAACGACCTTGACAGAGCTGAAAAAATATTGAAAAAAGTTATTGAATTGAACCCTGAATACGCTGCAGCACACAAAGACCTCGGCGTAATTTATCTTACAAAACGTCTGTTTGATTATGCAAAAGATGAATTTGAAAAAGCGTTTAAAATCAATCCGCAAAACTTTTCAATACTGTTTGAATATGCAAACTACCTTCATGCAACAAATGATTTTAAAAATGCAAATGATATGTATGAAAAAGCACTGGCGCTTGAACCTGAAAATCCCAATGCGCTTGCATTTTCCGCGTTGAATAAAATTCAGCTTCAAGATTTTGAAAAAGCAAAAGAACAAATTGATTCCGCATTAAAATTTGCAAACGATCAGCCGTTCTTGCTTTTTATCGCAGGTAAAGTCAGATTTTTGCTGAAAGATTATGAGGATGCAAAAATGTATCTGGTAAAATCTTTTGAACTTGATAAAACGGATGAATGTGAAAACCTGCTCGGGCTTTGTTATTTTGAATCCGGAAATTATGAACAGGCAAACAATATATTCAAAAATCTGCTTGAAAAAAATCCGATGAATATTAACATTCTTTTAAACAGCGCCAGATGTTTTGAAAAAACGGGCGATAACTCCTCGGCGCTTATGCAGCTGGAAAAAGCGGTTGAAATATTCCCCGATTTTGAAGAAGCGCATGAACTTATACGCAAACTCTCTTAAATACTAAAAAATCGGCTTTCGATGACAGCCGACTTTTAAGATTTTTTTTCTATCAGGTTTGAGATTTATGCAAGTCCCAGAACCTTTTTGTACCATGAGAATGTTTCCAGTTCCAACCCGTTGAAGGTTGTCTTTAAACATTGAGCTTTAAGGTAGTTTTCAAATTCGTCGTTGAATTTGGATTTAACCTTCTTTTCTTCAGTTTTCGTTACGACTTTTGACATAGAATCCTACTCCTTTTTCTTTTAAGTTATTCAAGTCGATAACTTTTGTGTATATTATATCATGTTTTTATGAATTTTTCTAGTAGTATAAAAGAGCTAAAAATAAAAACTTGCGTCTTGTAAGGAAAAAGAATGTAAATTTTTGTAAATATTTTGACTCAGTATTATTTGTTTAATTTGATTAATTCTTTTGTGTTAATATTTAGGTATGATTTTTATCGGGGAAAATATCCATATAATTTCCAAATCAGTGAGAGCTGCAATAGAATCTCATGATGAAAATTTTATTATCAATCTTTTGAAGCTGCAGGACAAAATGGACTGCGTTGATTTGAATATCGGGCCTGCAAGAAAAGGTTCAATATTTGAATGGCTTGTCCCGCTCGTCAAAAAACATTCCGGTTTAAAAATTTCATTTGATACAACAAACCCCGCAGAAATGAAAAAAGGGCTTGAACTGTTCAAAAACAACGCGGATTGTTTTATTAACAGCGCTTCAAAAGATGAAGAACGATTTGAAAAAATGACTGATATGGCGCTTGAATACGGCTGCAATCTAATTTTGCTGACGCTTGATAAAGAAACCGGTATCCCGAAAACTTCTGACGGACGGCTTGAAATTGCGTTTGAACTTTACGAAAAATGTCTTTCCAAAGGGCTGGAGCCGGAAAAACTATTCTTTGATCCGCTGGTTTTGCCTTTAAGCGTTGACCAGAGTCAGGCAATGGAAGCCGTAAATACAATAAGAATGATAAAAGAAAGTTTTGACCCGCCGGTTAAAACGGTTGTCGGACTTTCAAACGTTTCAAACGGCTCGCCTGTCGAAATCAGACCTTTGATTAACCGCGTGTTTGCATGTTTTGCATACGGTGCCGGACTTGATGCGGCTATTATTGACGCAAAAGATATTGAGCTTTACAGAATTGTTAATATGCTTAAAAATAATACTCCTTCAGATAAAATTGATGAACTTTACAAAAAAATAACGGAAACCGTTAAAAATTTTGGAGAAATTTCTGATATAGAGTATGATGTTAATTGTCAGGAACAGCAAAAAATTATTAAAGCTGCAGAAGTTATATCAGGAGAGAAAATTTATTCTCACAGCTTTACACAAATCTGATTTTTTGCTAAAATATAATTGAGGAGCAGGGAAAATTAAGAATCGGCTTTTAATATCTACGATAATAGCTTTATCACTGACGGGAGTTTCGGCACAGGCTTATATGACCCCCGAAGTTAACACTTTGTATCAGGAAGCATGTTCTGCCGAATATCAAAACGATTTGCCGGGCGCAATTGAAAAACTTAAAAAGGCAATTTCGCTTTCCGGAAATGACAGTCTTTTATTCACAAAACTCGGCGGAATTTATTCCGAAATCGGCGAATATGACAAAGCGCTTGAGGCTTATTCCGGCGCAATTGAACTTAAGCCGGATGATGCATTTATATACATAAGCGTCGGCAGTATTTATGAAACTCAGGGCAAATACAAAGAGGCACTTGAAGCGTACAATAAGGCTTTACAGATTTTCCCCGAATATAAATACAACCTTTTAAATATTGCAAATGTTCAATATAAAATGCGGGATTACAAACCTGCTGCCGATACTTACAAAAAATTTCTTGAAATATACCCCCAGCATCAGGAAGCACGCGAAAATCTTGCCGCCGCATACTTGAGTCTTGATATGGCCGACAAAGCCGCAGTTGAATACGAAACCCTGTATAACAGAAATCCCTCCGCATTTAAAGATTATGCAAACTACGGGATTGCACTCGTAAAAACAGGCAGCTACTCAAAAGGTGCCGAAATTCTTGAAAAAGCCATTGAACGCGATTCGGCAAACACTTCATGCCATATAAGTCTTGCTCTTGCTTATCAGGAACTTGATAACAACGAAATGGCTCTTGAACAGTATGAAATCGTATTTAAACAACTCCCTAACCTTCATTCAATCAGACTTGATTATGCAAATCTGCTGGCCGATATGAAGAAGAATCAAGAAGCGGTTGAACAATACAAAATCTATGTTCAGAATTATCCGTCGGATGCAAGGGCTTACAAAAACATGGCTATTGTTTATAAACGCATGAATGACATTGATTCAGCTATAACAAATTTTGAAAAAGCGCTTGCATACAAAGCCGATGACATCGAGGTTAAAACAGATCTTGCGTCCTGTTACCATACCAAAAAAGATTACATTACGGCATTAAAATATTACGATGAAGTTTTAAAAGTAAAACCTGATGATATCGGAATAAAAACAAATAAAGCCTTTGCGCTCCATGCTCTTGAACAATACAACGATGCAATTGCATTGTATCAGGAAATTTTGGCGGCAAAAGACAATCCGACCGTAAAATCAAATATGGAAAAAGCCGTTGTTGCACAAGGATTTGTTTACCTGAATGCAAAAGATTTTTCAAAGGCTTCCGAATACCTGCAAAAAGCTGTTACCGCAAACTCGGCTGATGATTACGCATACTACGGGCTTGCAAAAGCCTACCGCGGACTTGAGTTAAACGAAAAAGCCGGCGAAATGTATGAAAAAGCCATTGCCTTAAACCCTGACAAAACTTTGTACAGCAACGAATACGGCGACTTTATTTCTCAATTATACAGCACGCAGGTTAATGTATCTGATACTGCAGAAGGTGATTTGCCGGAAATTTCGCTTAACGATAAGGGCGAAATAAAAACCCGGCAGCCCGTTGTTGATATGAAAAAGAACAAAGACTTAATTTTGCTGGGCGATGAAAATTACAGAAAAAAAGATTATGAGCCGGCAATAACGAACTATCAGCAGGCACTGGAAATAAACCCCAACGACGAAGTTACTCTGTTGAAAATCGGAAATATTTATAAAATCAAAAACGATAATAAGAACGCTGCGGATTTTTACAAACGCGCAATTGTTGTAAAACCGGATTATGCAGACGGCTGGTTTAATCTCGGACTTGTTTACGCAAACGAAAAAAACATGCCGGAGGCCAAAAAATCTTTCAGCAAAGTGGTTGAAATAGATCCCGAATACGCATACGCTTATTATGCACTTGCCATAGCCTCCGAGGAAGAAAACAACAAAGCTGATGCTCTCAAATACTATAAGGCATTTTTGCAGTATAACAAGGATGCAAACATGGTTGCCGATGTGGAAAATAAAATCAGAAGTCTGGAAAAATGAAAAAAATAATTCTTTGTTTTCTTATGCTTTTTGTAATGACGGTTTTTTCAGCCTGTTCAAGGGACAAAGCGGCAATTTTGTTTAATCGGGAAAAAATAACAGCACAGAACGTAATGAATTATAGTTCTGTTTTCAGCCCGAATCAGAGGATATATTATTTGATTTTAATCCCGAAAAAAATTAAAACCCGCACAATAGAGATTCATGTTATAAAAAAAGACAATGATTATATGCGGCTGGGTTATAACCTGTACTGGAGCTATTCGGCATATTTAAAAGACGACCAGATGTATTATTATGATGACTATGTAGTAATTTCAGAACCCGGGGCTTATGTAATGAGAGTTTATTCAAAAGACAACCCGACAAAAACTCTTTGTATGTCGCAGTTTTTTGTAAAATAGTATAAAAAAGCGCCTCATAAGAGGCGCTTTTTGCTATTCCTGATTATTATCCAGCAAACTTGTTTGTTCTACGGTCGGGACTGATTGTTCAGGCACTGTTTCGGATTTAATAGTCACATCATCCTCATCGGGATTGATGATTTTGTTAACCGAAACAACCGAATCATTGTCAACAAGGTTCTGTGCTCTCACACCGGTTGCCGGACGGCCCTGCTGAGAAATCGAACCTGCATTAATACGTGTGACAATACCGTTTGCGGTAACAAGCATAATATCATCGCTGTCTTTTACAATAGTGAGAGCAACAAGTCTTGATGAACTTGTTTTGAACTTGGTGGCGATTAAACCTATTCCGCCTCTGTTTTGAGTTCTGAATTCGGAAAGTTTTGTACGTTTGCCGAACCCGTCGGATGTAACCACGAGAAGGTCTGCGTCATAGTCTTTCGGAACAATATCGCATCCTACGATTTCGTCGCCGGAGCGCAATTTCATGGAAGTTACGCCGCGGGCGCTTCTGCCCAGAGGTCTTAAATCCTGAATCGGGAATCTTATTGCCATACCGCAGGAAGTTCCGATAATTATTTCGTCTTTTGCGGTTGCAAGTTTTACCCAGTTGAGTTTGTCGCCTTCTTCAAGACCGATTGCAATAATACCGTTTCTTCTGATATTTGCAAAGTTATCAAGTTCTATACGTTTGATATAGCCTTTTTTGGTAAGCATAATCAAATTCAAATCGTGCGAGAATGAGCTTACCGGAACCACTGCAGTGATACTTTCATCCTGTTCTATCGGAAGAACATTTACTATCGGCAAACCTTTTGCCTGACGTCCGCCTTCGGGGAAGTCGTAAACATTCAGACTGTACACCGTTCCTTTTGAAGAGAAGAACAGAACTTTATCGTGCATCATTGCCGTAAAGAAGTGCTGAATATCGTCATCTTCTTTTGTTTTGATGCCCGATTTACCGCGGGTTGCACGGTTTTGTCTTTCAAATGTATCAAGCGAAATACGTTTCAAATACCCTTGATGCGTAATAAATACTGCCATCGGCGTATTCGGAGTTAAATCTTCAATAGTCACTTCGCCCTGTTCGGGAAGGATTTGAGTTTTTCTGTCGTCGCCGTATTTTTCTTTATCTTCAAGAAGTTCCGCTTTAATAATGTTGAGAACTTTCTGGCGGCTTGCGAGGATATCTTCATATTCCGCAATTTTCTTGATTAATTCGTCGTATTCGGCTTTAACTTTATCCTGTTCCAAACCTGTCAAACGTCTTAACTGCATTTCCAAAATAGCGTTTGACTGATCCGCATCAAGTCCGAATCTTGACATCAGGGCTGTTCTCGCATCGTCAATTGTTTTTGATTTTTTGATAATTTCAATAACTTCGTCGATTGAACCGAGTGCGATAATCAAACCTGCCAAAATATGCGCTCTGATTTTAGCTTTTTTAAGGAAGAAAATAGTTCTTCTGGTAACTATTTCGACTCTGTGTTCAACAAATTCATCCAGAACCTGTTTCAAATTCATCAAGCGCGGCTGTTTCCCGCACAGAGCAAGCATATTAACGCCAAAAGTCGTTGCAAGCTGTGTATACTTGAACAAATTATTTTTAACGACATCGGGTTTAGCATCGCGTTTAAGCTCAATAACAATTCTCATACCCTCGCGGTCGGATTCGTCGCGGATGTCGGAAATTCCCGTAATTCTTTGTTCTTTAACCAGATCGGCAATTTTTTCAATAAGCATTGATTTATTGACCTGATAAGGAATTTCAGTAACAACGATAGCGGTGCGTGATTGTCTTCCGCCGCCGCCTGCGATTTCTTCAAAACCGGCCACGGCTGACATTTTTATTGAACCTCTGCCTGTTTCATAGGCCTGTTTGATATCATTAAGCCCGATAATGGTTGCCGCAGTCGGGAAATCAGGGCCTTTAATGTATTCCATAAGCTCGCTGACCGTGATATCCGGATTATCAATCAAAGCAATCGTACCGTCAACGATTTCGCAAAGGTTATGCGGAGGAATATTCGTTGCCATACCTACAGCAATACCGGAAACTCCGTTTAACAAAAGCATTGGAAGTCTTACGGGCAGAACCGAGGGTTCTTGAAGCGAGCCGTCGAAGTTAGGTTCAAACTCAACCGTTTCGCAGTCAATATCGGCGAGCATTGATTGAGTAATCTTATGCATTCTGGCTTCTGTATAACGCATTGCGGCAGCTCCGTCGCCGTCGACCGAACCGAAGTTTCCGTGGCCGTCTACCGTCAGGTATCTGGTTGAAAAATCCTGCGCCATACGCACAAGCGCTTCATAAACCGCACTGTCGCCGTGCGGGTGATATTTACCGAGAACTTCACCGACTATACGTGCACATTTTTTAAATGGTTTGTCAGGAGTCATCCCGAGTTCATTCATTGCGTATAAAATACGTCTGTGAACCGGTTTGAGCCCGTCTCGCACATCAGGCAGCGCACGTCCTACAATAACGCTCATCGCATAATCTATGTATGAACGTTTCATTTCTTCTCTTATATTAACCGGAACTATCTTTCCGTCATCAAAAATATTCTGCTGTGTCAAAAGTCTTCTCCTTACGTCTATACTGAAATTATAGCACAAAAACAATGTAAATGCCTATTTTTAAAGGAATCTTTACATAGGGTTAAGGATTATTTCAACTTGCAGACATAAATTTCATATATTGGTTTTCTGTGGCCGAATACTGAGTATTCAACGGTTTGGCAGTTTCTGATTTTTGTAATTTCACCGTTTGAATATTTTGAAAGTCCCTGTTCCAATAGCGGCAAATCCTGATTAATAAGTCCTATAGCAAGATTTGAGTATATAAAATACAGGTTTTTGCTGTCTTTGAAAATTTCGCCCAGATGATTTTCAAGATATTTATTTTTGTAATACATATTATAAATATCTTTGTTATAAAAACCTTTTGAAGAGAGGTTTTCGGGCATTACAAAACCGATATATTGTGCATTCGGGTTTTGGGCGGGCGCAATATAGCATGCCATAAATGTTCCGCACAATACGGTTGAATTGTCCTCTATATTAAGGTTTTGAATTTGTATAACGCTATTCGGACTGAGCCACGGAATATTTTTGGATATTGAATTGCGGCTTTTGTATGTTACGGCATACAAAAGCAAAATCATTATTATTGCGTAACAGTGCATTTTTTTGTTGCAAATAACCGCGAAGAAAATATATATAATCACCGGAGCCAGCATAAAAAGCGGTATTATATATCTGATGTTTGCAAAGATTAAAAGGTTAATATAGTAGGTAAATCCTACAAAATATATGAGTGCATAAAAAACATTAATCTCCGTAATTTTGTTTATCCTGTTTTTGACAGCCGTACTTTTTAAAAGAAAAACAAATGCGGCTATTGCGGCAAATGTTAATGCTGATTTCAGGTCAAAATATTTAAACTCAATCCCTACAAATAATCTTTCGGCAGAGTTCAGCAGCGGATAAAAAATGTATTCAAAAATATTTTTCGGCAAAAGATGCCTCATTTCATCATACAAAAAATAATAATCCGAACCGAAAGGCGAATGGAAAATATTGTTCAGATACGGAAAAACAGGATTACGGAACTTTGTCCACAAAAGATATGTCCAGTACCCGTTTGTTATCAAAAATCCGAAAAACATCCCTAAAATAAGCATTCCGATTTTTTTAAAAGGATTTTTAACCTGATTTTTTAATGCAAGAATTACTAACGGCAATGATGCCGCGTAAACTATGTTTGTATATTTTAATCCGACAACAAGGCCTGTGAGCACCCCGCAAAAAATCAAAACTCCGCTTTTGCAGTTTTCTTTGAATAAGTTTTTCAAAAGAAAATAAAATGCGAGCATAATTAAGATTGCGGATTGTATGTCGTTTGATTCAAACGTAATACAGCAGAGCAAAATGGGTGATGAAGCCGCTGTTATAATGCTGAATAATTCTGCAAAAATTTTGTCTTTATAAATGTTTTTAAAAACAAAATCATAAACTTTATAGCATACAAACATCAAAATTCCGTATTTCAAACTTGAAACAAAAAGCAAAACAAGCGGATGATTATTCAATTTTTCAACCGTAAAGTACATCAAAGCGTCATAGAGCGGATTGTAATACGTTCGGGTCAAACTCGGCAGAAAATCAATATCAATCCTGTTGTGTAAAAACGCCCAGCCGTTGTAATAATGATAATAATACAGGTCGTTACTCGGAAGCTGGAAAAGATAAACGCTTAAAAAACAACTAAGGCACAAAAATAAAATAAATATCTCAATCTCAACCAATCTGTTCTTTTTTTCCATATCAGTAATTAATCCGTTCTCTAATCATATAAGACAAAATTCTGAATCCGTCACGCCACGGTCTTAGATGCGGTTTTCTGCCGTTTATTCCTTTGTGCAGAGAAATTGGCACCTCAACTATTTCAAAATTGTGTTTTGCAAATTCAACAAGCATTTCTGTTGCAAATTCCATGCCTGTTGTTTTAAAATTTATTTTTTCAAGCGCGCTTTTTCTGATTAAACGCAAGCCGCACTGGGAATCCGTCAGGTTTGTTCCGAACAAAAAATTCAAAACAAACGTTAAAAAAGGAGTGCCGATATATCTGTTCAAAAACGGCATGGCGCCCGCCTGTATACAGCCTTTAAATCTTGAACCGATAACCATATCAACCGAATCATCAAGTTTGTCCAGCAACAGCGGAATTTCCAGAAAATCATAAGTGTTATCGGCATCGCCCATTATAATATAATCGCAATCAGCATGTTCAAACCCATGCCGCAGAGCATGCCCGTAACCTTTTTGTAAACAAATTGTTACATCAGCGTTGTTTTCTTCTGCTATTTTTGATGTCTTGTCAACCGACCCGTTATCAACAACGAGAATTTCGCCTGTAATATTTAATTTACTGAAAACCTGCCGGCATTTGTCAATACAAACGCCGACAGTCTTTTCTTCGTTTAAACACGGTATTACGACAATTATGGTTTTATATTTCATTTTATTTATCTGCTATACAAATTGCAATACTAGAACTGTTATTTCTTAATTGTTCAACTATCGGGTTTGCTGAATGGGAAGTTGTCATTTCTGTAATCAATTTACCCAAATCCAAGCCAACGCCAAGATTAGGATAATCAGTTGGTGCTTCTAAATTAAACCATAATATATCGTTTGGATTAAATCCAAAGGATAGGTATTTATTAGGGTCACAGTCTGCTGTTATATAAGCAGTTGAGCCTGTACCAACTTCTCTGACGTCGCAGAAGATGGACATTAAGGCATTCAAATGCGCCTCGGAGTACGTTAGCATTTTATCAACGCCGCCGCATTCTTTTACTGCTCCTGCCCAGTAGTCGTTATCTTCGTAACATTGTTGTATTCCCAATTCATCTTTCAACTCTTCGCATTCGGATTTAGACAACGGTTCCGGATGAAACGGTGCAGTAAAACATATTGTTCCGTCCGCTACGCAAAAACCGCCTTCCACTCCGCCGAGACTTTTAACATTTGCATTATTTCTCAAATCTTTTAACACTGTATTTGGCGCTTTAAATCCTGTTGTATCATAGAGTATAGCAAGACAGTCAGAACCTGTAATCTGGTTTGAATAAGGATCCTGTTTGCACTCCGGATTATAAGCAATTACGGCGTTTGTTCCGTTTGCAAACTGAACCCCGACTGTTTCGGTGCCCCAGTCATCCTGACCGAAGTTTTTTGCATTTTTTATCTCTGACATTTCAACTTCTTCTATGCCCTGACCTTCTTTGCCCCACCAAACTTTATCCGCAAAACATGATGTTATTTCATCATTTTTACAAATCTTATTAATTTTCATGTGTTTTGAAAGTTCATTCACAAAATCCGTTGTTGTCGGATATCCGGCAAGACTTGCCTGCGTATTCATCACTTTTAAAGCCTCTTCCAGTTTTCTTTCAAAAACTTCCGACGAAGTCTGCCAGGAACGCTCCTGAAAATTCTGCACAAGCGCTGGCACCGTCAATGCCGCAACAATACCTATAATTGCAAGCGATATTAATACCTCCGCAAGAGTAAACCCTTCTGACGGGTTGTGCTGCCCGGCTTGCGCCGGCGTAAAAGCGTTTTTTCGATTACGCTTTGTAATAGTTCTTCCAAATCTCATAATTCACTCCTTATTTTAAATGTGATTAATTAGTCACAGTATATTTAATATTATATACATATAATTAAAATTATGCAAGTATTTAACGACTACAATCACAAAATCAGCAAAAGGATACGCGAATACAGAAAAAAGCGGCACCTTTCACAGGAACAGCTTGCAGAACTTATTGATTGCAGCCGTGAACATATTGCCCGTGTCGAAAACGGAAAAATCAACCTCGGACTGGATAACTTTATCCGGCTTGCGACGGTTTTTGAGGTTTCACTTGACGAACTTGCCGGATATAAAAGATAATTTTTTTGCATCAAATTAAGATAATATTAAAATATTGAGCCTGCGTCTGTTTTATAATATAATTTATTTATTGATAAAAAAGAGAGAGGTAATTTATGATACACGAAACAGCTATTATTCACCCGTCAGCACAGATTGCGGAAGATGCAATAATCGGGCCTTATGTTGTTATAGGCGAAAATGTTAAAATCGGAAGCAAAACAAGGGTTATATCAAACGCACACATTGAATTTGCCGAAATCGGCGAAAGATGTACGATTTCTCCGTTCGCAACCATAGGTTCCGAACCGCAGGATCTGGGTTATAAAGGTGAAGCAACAAAAGTTGTTATCGGAAATGACACAATCATAAAAGAAAACGTCACAATCCACAGAGGCGCTGCCTGCGGTGATTTTACAACCAGAATCGGAAACAAATGTCTGCTTATGGTGGGTTCACATATTGCACATAACTGCGTCCTTGCCGATGAAGTAATTCTTGCAAACCTTGTAACACTCGGCGGGCATGTTCATGTCGGTTTCGGTGCATTTGTCGGCGGAATGAGCGTTTTCCACCAGAATATAAGAATAGGCGATATGTCGATTGTTTCAGGATTTTCGGCATCACGTCAGGACATCCTCCCGTATTCAAAAGGCGAAGGCCGTCCGCCCGTTCCGCGTGCAATCAACGTTATTGCAATGAAACGCCGCGGTGTGCCGCTTGATGTCAGAACTCATACAAATGAAGCCTTTAAACTTTTGATTTCCGACGAATACAACACAACTCAGGCAATCGAAAAAATTAAGGCCGAAATCCCGATGAATGAATACATTGAAAAAATGATTGATTTTATCCAAACATCAAAACGCGGCGTGCTTCTCAAATCTCACAAGCACGGCTATCAATCACTTGAAGGCGGCGAAGATGAATAAAACCGTCTGGGAAAAATATGCCGAAGTTCTGGCTGATTATTCGGTCGATGTTCAAAAAGGCGATCTGGTTGTAATCAGAGCCGAAAGTATTTATGCAAAAGACCTCGTAAGAGCTGTTTATAAAAGAGTTCTTGAGCGCGGCGGCAATCCTCTTGTCAGAACGGGTTTCGGCGATATGTCAGAATTGTTTATCAAATACGCATCGGATGAACAGCTTGATTATGTTGACCCGATTACAAAACTTGAGTATGAAACGGCTGACAAGTTTATTTCAATCGGCGGCCCGTTAAATACAAAAAGTATGGCCCATGCGGATTTGACCAAACTTGCACGACGCGGCAAAGCCGCAAAAAAACTTTCCGGAATTTTGATGAAACGTTCGGCAGAAGGTACCGCAAAATGGGTTATCGCTGATGTTCCGACTCACGCACTCGCGCAGGAAGCCGGAATGTCTTTTGATGAATATTCGGAATTCCTTTTCAAATCCTGCTATCTTGATATGGATAATCCGATTGAAAAACTCAAAGAACTTGATTTAAAACAAACCGCCTGGGCAAATTATTTGAATAACGTCAAAAAACTCCATATAACAGGCGACAGAACAGATATCACCTTTAATGTCGAAGGCAGAAAATGGATTAGCTGTTCGGGCTTGAATAACTACCCTGACGGTGAAGTTTTCACCTCCCCCGTTGAGGACGATATTAACGGCGAAATTTATTTTGATTATCCGCAAAATTACCGCGGAAACGGAGCCCAAGGGGTTCACCTGCAGGTCGAAAACGGTATAGTAATTAAAGCGAAAGCCGAAAAGGGCGAAGAATTTCTTAACGCAATGCTTGATATGGATGAAGGCTCCCGCAAAATAGGCGAAATCGCCGTCGGGACAAATGACATGATTCAGGAAATTACAGGCAATATCCTTTTTGATGAAAAAATCGGCGGAGCAATCCATATGGCAGTCGGTGCATCTTATCCGGAAACAGGCGGAAAAAATGTTTCGGGACTGCACTGGGATTTAATCAAAAATATGAAAAACGGCGGAAAAATCTTTACCGATAACGTTTTGATTTATGAAAACGGCAAATTCATAATATAAAATATTATGTATAAAGCTGCTTAAAAATAAAATCGTTGTCAATTTTTGTGTCATCAGCGCTCTGCTGTGCCATAAAAATACTCGGATTGTTCTCCGGAAGTTTTTTGTCCAGATTTTGTATAATCTTACCTACATTCATACCCGTTATCGGTTTAATCGGTTCTGCCATAATTTATCTCCTTAATACCGGACGGATTTTTTGCGGCAAAACTTTCGGATTTTTAAAGGATTTTTTACAATAAGTTACATTGACAAATGATTGTTGCGGTGTTAGAATTTTATTCCCAAGGAGAAATTTATGGCAAAAATTACACCGATAATGCGGCAGTTGACATCATTGAAAACAGATCTGGTTTTTTCGGCAGCAACAGGCGATTATAAAGGTTACAAAAAAGCTGCGATTGAATATGCTAAACTTGCGGTTGACCATTTTGACGAAGCGGTAAAGGCTCCGTCGCCGCAAATGAAAGCACCTTTGTTTTCTTCTTACGGATTGAAAATGGCAAAAGTGTGGTTTATGGATAAATTCAGAAAGAAAACTCCGGCTGAAAAAGCGTTTTTAAAACTTGCAAAAGAATTTAAAGCTAAAAAAGAATTATCGGATAAAATCCGGTATGTATAAAAAAATTTTTCCGCATGATTTGCATGACAATAATGTACATTTTTGTTTTATCTGGTATAATAAAAACGAAAAGGGAGAATAATTATTATTATCAGGTTGACACATGCACATATAATCGGAACAATTATCGCCTATATTCTCGGCGTATTTCTGGTTCCTCTGGTAATAAGTTTTTCTAAAAAAGAAGGACTTGTCGATGTTCCGAACGAACGCAAAATCCATACAAAACCGATTTCACGCATCGGAGGCGTTGCGATTTGGACAAGTACAATGCTTACTTTTTTATGCCTTGTGTTTTTAAGTTATTACCCGTACGGCAGTCTTTTGTCGGGAATTTTGCTCGGAAGTTCTCTGATGTTTCTGCTCGGGCTTGTTGATGATGTATACGGACTCGGTGCAAAATTTAAACTGTTTATACAGGTGGCAATTGCTACGCTTGTTTATCTTCTGGGAGTTCAAATAAATGAAATTCCGCTTTTCGGCGGGATTGATTTAGGAATTTTTTCTTATCCGATTACCTTGTTATGGATTGTCGGGATAAGCAATGCGGTCAATTTTATTGACGGAGTTGACGGACTTGCGGGTTCTGTTGTTACGGTTAACGCTATTACCCTTGCAATTATTGCGGTTGCAATGACGCCGTCCAACCCGATAAGTGCTTTAATCGGATTTATTCTAGCAGGTTCCATGCTTGCGTTTTTGACTTATAACTTTAATCCTGCAAAAATCTTCATGGGCGACAGCGGTGCGTTGTTTTCGGGATTTTTGCTTGCGGCAATATCAATTACCGGCGTTATGAAAGCTGCAACACTTGCGATTATTCTGCCGTTTGTGGTTCTGGCGGTGCCGATTATGGATATTACCTATTCCTCTTTAAGAAGAATTTATAAGGGGCAATCTCCCTTTGTGGCCGACGCAGAACACATTCACCACAAACTCTTGCATGCCGGATTCTCCCAGAAAAAAACCGTCGTTATCCTCACATCGGTTGCAATTATTGCCGGTGCGCTTGCATCTCTGTTTTTGGGAACAAATACCATTAAACACTACTTTATGTATATTCTTGCTATTGTGTTAATAATGTTTGCCCTG
The DNA here is from genome assembly GCA_944323995.1 of Candidatus Gastranaerophilales bacterium. Lineage (GTDB taxonomy): Bacteria > Cyanobacteriota > Vampirovibrionia > Gastranaerophilales > Gastranaerophilaceae > SIG32. The sequence goes on from CALUUN010000034.1 coordinate 47,140, forward strand.
AATTTGATAAAACTCTTGACAAAAAAGTAATTATCGTTTATAATGCACTACGAACCAAAGATTTTATAACTCAGTTTTAAATAGTGTTTATTTAAAATATTTAAGTGTAAATCTTGCCATATTATAAAAAACGGAATTTATTTTTTAAAGTTCCGGCAGGTACACGTATAAAAAGGATTTATATTATGACAGTACAGAGAGTGGAAGAAAATCAATCAGGATTGGTACACGGAATGCAGGCAGCAGCAGCCGGCGCCGTTGCGGGTTATGCCGCAAAGTATGCTTTGCCGCTGACAAGTCAGGAGATGGATACGGATTACAAACATGTCGTCAATCTGATTAAAAGAAATACTATTAAATCAAAACATGAGTTTATGAAGGAAATCAAGGATTTGCCGTCAAGATCTCTGGCACAGGATGCGTTTATAGCTTCTTCAAAAGATTTTGCAAAACGCAGCGTCTGCACTTACAACCTTGCGCTGAAAAAAATCAGACCGGCCGCACCGTTTATTATTGCAGGTGCTGTCACAGGACTTCTCACATCATTTGTCAGCAACGTATTGAGAACTGATGTTAATTAAACATTTTTTGGCGTTCTGATTTAATTTGTTTTATTGTTTCGGCGTAATTTTTGCCTGTCAAATCTCCGAGCGATTTGTAGAGTTTCAAAATTGCTGTTTGAATATTTTCCGCATTCATATTAACCATATCGCATGCCATCTCCTCATTTGACATTGCAAGACGTGTCATATCACGGAAGCCCGAGGAGGCAATATTAAGCGCAAGTTTGTTTTCGCTTGCCGCTAAAAAAAGCGCCTGTGCAACCACCATGGGCATGTGCGAAATGAGAGCAACCGCCTGATCATGTTCTTTCGGCGTTGTAATAACAGGCTCTGCGCCCATTTTTTTTATTAAACTTTCAAGAGTTATTCTGGCTTCTTTCGGAACTATAAAACAAGGTGTCAGAACCCATTTTGCCCCTTTAAAAAGTCCGTCAAAAGAGTTTTCAAATCCTCTGTGCTCGGTTCCAGCCATCGGATGTGACGGGATAAAAATATAGGGCCGCTGCTTTTGACAGACAAAAGTTTTCAGGCTGCAAACATCGGTTACTATGGTATCCGGACTCAAAACATGTTCAAGCGTATCAAGAACCTCAAGCGTCTTATTCATTGCCGTGCAGACAAAAACAACTTTACAGTCTTTCAAAATATTATAATCCGCCGTAATATTCGGCAAAAAACCCTGCATGGAATTTGAAACCGCACAAACATCATACCCTGATGCCGTGAGCGACTTGAAAACAGACCCGCCTATAAGACCTAAACCTACAATTCCGATCATAAATTTATTGTAGCATATTTTTTCAGGATTACAAGTTTATTTACATTATTGATTTGCCGCTAAAAAAGCCCCGATATCGGGGCTTTCAACTAAATTTCTTTAAATACTAACGAAGCGTTTTGTCCTCCAAATCCGAAAGAATTTGAAAGCGCCGCATGCACTTCAGCCTTTTGAGCCTTGTGAGGAACATAATTCAAATCACCGACTTTTTCGTCCTGATTGTCAAGATTAATTGTCGGAGGAACTATATTTTCATTAATTGTTTTGACACATGCAATTGCTTCAATAGCACCGGTTGCACCGAGAACATGTCCGTGCATTGATTTTGTAGAACTTACTCGCAAGTTCGGATTTTGCTGTTTATTGCCGAACAATCTTTCGATTGCGTTTGATTCGGCAATATCTCCGAGTCCCGTGCTTGTTCCGTGTGCGTTAATATATTGAATGTCGCCGGTTTTCAAACCTGCATCCATAAGCGCAAATTCCATGGATTTTGTAGCACCTTTGCCGTCCGGACACGGAGCAACAACATCATAAGCGTCAGCTGTCTGGCCGTAGCCGGCAATTTCCGCATAAATTTTAGCGCCGCGTTTTTTGGCATGTTCATATTCTTCAAGAACCAGAACGCCTGCACCTTCAGACATTACAAAACCGTCACGGTCTTTGTCAAACGGACGTGATGCTTTTTCGGGTTCGTCATTTCTGTGCGAAAGCGTTCTTGCACTTGCAAACGCTCCGATACCGACATCACAAATTGTTGCCTCTGTACCGCCTGCAACAACAATATCTGCATCTCCGTATTGAATTGTTCTGAATGCATCACCGATTGTATGGGTTCCGGTTGCGCAAGCTGAAACTACAACTTTGTTTACACCTTTATAACCGTACTTGATTGAAATTCTTCCTGACGGCATGTTTACAATCATCATAGGAATCGTAAACGGTGAACATTTGTTCGGGCCTTTTTCCAGAATACGGACATGGTTTTCTTCAAAAGTTCTGAAACCGCCGGCTGCGGAACTTACCATAACACCTATTCTGTATGGGTCAACATCATTTACTTCAGCCAGTTTTGCATCGGCAATAGCTTCATCTGCAGCCACCATGGCAAATTGAATAAATCTGTCCATTCTTTTGGCTTCTTTCGGATCCAGATATTGTTCAGGATCAAAATCTTTGACTTCGCCTGAAATCTTCACAACATGTTTTGATATATCTATGGATTCGGAAGTGCTGATTCCGCTTTTACCTTCAACCAGGCTGTTCCACAACTTATCAACGCCCACACCAAATGGTGAAACCGCTCCCAGCCCTGTGATTACTACTCTTCTTTTCATCATCTCTAATCCCTTTATAATAAATATGCGAGAATGAGAGAATATTTCTCACTCTCGCAAACTTTTCAACGAATAAATTATTTATTCAATTATGAGTGTGAATCAATGTAATTTACAGCGTCTTGAACTGTCTGGATTTTTTCAGCTTCTTCATCAGGAATTTCGCAGCCGAATTCTTCTTCAAAAGCCATTACCAATTCAACAGTATCAAGTGAATCTGCACCCAAATCAGCTGTAAAGCTGGCTTGCGGAGTAACTAATGCTTCATCTACGCTTAATTGATCTACTACAACTTTTTTAACTTTTTCAAATGTACTCATTTCTTCTTCCTCATTAATTAGTGTATCACTACTTCGTCATTTTTAATTATACTATTTAAAGATAAATTTGCAACCGATTTAAAAAATTGTTACATTTTAATCTGCAAAAGCATAAACAATTCAAGAATTAAAAAGGGAAACATTAGTTTCCCTTTTTACATGATGTTCAAAAAATTATAACATCAAACCGCCTGCAACTTCGATAGCCTGACCGGTTACGTAGTCGGTATCAAGTGCGAGGAATTTAACAACTTTGGCGATATCTTCCGGAGTTCCGAGTCGTTTCATCGGAATAGCTTTTAAGTATTCATCAATATTCGGAAGTTCAGCTGTCATTGCAGTTTGAATAAATCCGGGACATACAGCGTTAACTCTGATGTTTCTTGAGCCGAATTCTTTTGCAAGAGTTTGAGTCAAACCGATCAAACCGGCTTTTGAAGCGGAGTAGTTAGCCTGTCCTGCGTTGCCGTGGCGTCCTACAATACTTGACATGTTGATGATTGAACCCTGACGGGCTTTTGTCATGTGTTTAATTACGGCATGAGTTACGCAATATGCGCTTGTAAGGTTGATTTTGATAACTCTTTCCCACTGTTCCATATCCATTCTTAAGAACAGACCGTCTTTTGTAATACCGGCGTTGTTGAGCAAAATATCAATTTTTCCGTGTTCGGCAATCATTTTGTCAACGTTTTCTTTTACGGCTTCATCATTTGATACGTCAAAGCTGTAAAAATAAGCATTCACACCGCAAGCCTTGATTTCGTCAAGTGCCGGCTGAGCTTTTTCAGCGTCACAAATATCGTTAATAATAATGTCGCAGCCTGCTTTTGCAAGTTCCAACGCGCAAGCAAGACCTATACCGCGTGAGCCGCCCGTAATTAAAGCAATTTTTCTTTCTGTCATTAACTTTTCTCCTTATTTTTTCTATACACCTGCCATCAGTTCACTAAGGGCAGAAACAGCAGCATCCAGAGATGCCTTGTCATACACATTATAAACAACCGCATCCGGAGCAATTTTTTTGTTCAAGCCTGCCAGAACTTTGCCCGGGCCGATTTCTATGAAGATTTCAACACCTTCCGATACCATTTTTTCAATAGTTTGAGTCCAGTGAACGGATGAATAAATCTGCTGAGGCATTTTTCTTCTGAAATCTTCGCTTTCTGTGGTTTCTTCCGCATCAACGTTTGTTATAACAGGAATTGATGCATTATTCAAATCCAAATTTGATACAAATGAAGCAAATTCTTTGCCTGCGTTTTCCATATATTTGGAATGGAAAGCGCCTGAAACAGCCAGAGGCACGACACGTCTTACGCCGTTTTGAAGCATATAATCAGATGCAGCCTTAACCGCAGCTTCATCACCCGTAATAACCACCTGCGAAGGTGAATTATAATTTGCAACGTCAACGTAGCCTATTTTTGAGCCTTCAATAAGACCCGCTTTTAACTGTTCTTCTGATGCGTTCAAAACAGCAGCCATTGCGCCGCCTTTTGTTGAACCCATCAAGTCAGCTCTTTTTTGAATTGCTTTTAAAGCGGTTTCAAGCGGCATAACACCTGCCGCATACATGGCACAGTATTCTCCCAGACTGTGTCCGGCTGTATAATCGGGTTCTATATTAATTTCGGATTTCAATGCTTCCATTGCCGCGATTGACATTGTAACTATTGCAGGCTGTGTGTTAACAGTCTGTTTTAAATCTTCCTCGGGGCCTTCAAAACATATTTTTGAAATATTTTTGCCTAAAGTTGAATCCGCAGTGTCAAAAACATTTTTTGCACATTCATAATTTTCATACAAATCTTTTCCCATTCCGACGCTCTGTGAGCCCTGTCCCGGAAATAAAAAAGCAATCTTTTTACTCATAAACATTATCCCTCTCGCTATCTTTTTATTTAATTATACAAAAAACATACGAAAAGTAAATCCGGCGTTACATGCTGTTATAAAACTTAATGAGCATGTGCCGGAAAGTTTTCTGATAACAAAATTTAAAGGTTGCAAAATGTTAACATCCAAAAACCGCTGTATAGCCGGAAAACCGATTTATTTGTCAATTCCGGTGTTTTTTTTGCAAAATAATGCTATAATAATTTCATCAGGAAAAATATCTTATGATGAGCAAAACAAAAAAGTTATCAATTGCATTCTACTGGCATATGCACCAGCCTGTTTATCAATTAAGTCCTGACGGTGATTATCTTATGCCGTGGGTCAGACTTCATGCCGTAAAAGATTATCTTGACATGGTTGAAATTCTGGACAAATTCAAAAGACTTAAACTCAATTTTAACCTTGTTCCGGTACTTTTGGATTGTATAATTGATTATGCCGAACACGGCATGCATGATATTCATTCAAGGCTTACCGTAACTCCGGTTGATATGCTCTCTGATGATGCAAAACTTTTTATCATAAACAACTTTTTTGATGCAAATTATCAATCAATGATTTTTCCGCAGGAAGAATACAGCCGGCTTTATCATAAAATTCAATCAAATCCCGATGCCGGAATTAATATTTTTACAGATCAGGAATATTCAGACTTAATGGCACTGTTTAATCTGGCATGGTTTGACCCTGTTCACAGAACAAAGTACCCCGAAATTAAAAAACTCTATAAAAAAGGCCACGGCTATACACTTGATGACAGAATAAGAATTATTGAACTCCAGCGGGAAATTATGCGGCAGATTATACCCGCTTATAAAAAATATCTTGATAAAGGCAGAATTGAAATTACAACAAGCCCTTATTATCATCCGATTTTGCCTATTTTGCTGGATAACAGAAGTATTAAAAAAACTACCGAAAACGCACCGCAAAATCTCAAAACATATCTTGACGGAAAAATGCAAACCGCAATGGCGCTTGACAGAATTGAAGAACTTTTCGGCAAACGTCCGCGGGGCATATGGCCGTCCGAACAATGTGTAAGCCCGAAAACACTCTATATGCTTTCAACTCTCGGGGTTGAATGGACAATTTCGGATGAAGGGATTCTCTCCGATTCAATAAACTTTGAATTTATAAGGGATTTTAAAGGACATCTTGAAGATCCTTATCACCTGATGAAATCTTACAATTACAAATCAAGAAACAGAGATATCAAAATAATTTTCCGTGACGGAACTTTGCCCAATCTTATAAGTTTTGAATATCCGAACCACAATCCGATTGCTGCGGCAAACGACCTTTACGACAGGATAAAAGTTATTCAAAGCAAACTTTTGTCATCACCTGATTCAAACCACCTTTTGACAATTGCAATGGACGGCGAAAACTGCTGGGAAAATTACATGGAAGACGGATTTTCATTCTTGAAAACTATTTATACTCTGCTTGAAAATGATGATTCTGTCGAAACCGTTCTTATAAGCGATTATCTGGACAAAGAAAAATCTCACAGACCGCTTCCGAAAATAAGCTCCGGCTCCTGGATAAACAGGAACTTTAAATTGTGGATTGATGAACCGTTAAAAAATCTTGCGTGGAATTATCTTCAAAAAGTGCGGCATGATTTTTCAAAATTTGTTAAAGAATTTCCGCTCAATCCGCACATTGAATACGCAAGGCGTGAGTTATTTATCTGTGAAGGCAGCGACTGGTTCTGGTGGTACGGTGAACCGAACGACTCCGGACGCGATAATATTTTTGATTATCTTTTCAGAGAACATTTAAAAAATATTTATATTTATCTTGGCAAAGAAGTCCCTGATTATCTTGAAGAACCGTTGACCAATGCGTTTACCAAACCTTCAAGATATCCGAAATGCGAATTTACTCCTGAAATTGACGGGAATAAGGACAACGATTCATGGCTTAACGCAGGATGTATTGATATTCCGGACGGCCCCGTGCTTCGGGATTCTAAATTCTTCGACAGGATTTGCTACGGATATGATAAAGATAATTTTTACATTAGATTTTATCTGAATAAATACATCCTTGAAAATCCGGAATCCAAGAAAAAAACTTATGAAATGTATATATATATGCGAAATACAAACAAAAAACATTCGCTTTCTCCAATCAGGTTAATAAACAAAACCGAAAACGTTCTGCCGCTGTTGAAAGAAAAATTCCACAACGAATTTGAAATATCAATTCAAAACGACGAATTAAAAACAGCGAGATTAATAAAATCTTTGCCGGGCAATATATGGATTTTGCAGCCGGAAAAAGAAATACGAATTGTTTACAACAACACGGTAGACATAAGTATTCCGTTTGATTTGTTAGGAACAGAACATTCCGAATTCCTTGAATTTATGTTTATAAGTGCAAATTCGGGAGTTAAAGAATATTGTATTCCTTATGAAATGCTCATAACTGTTCCGCGAATGTAAAATGTTGTAACATTTGTTCCGGAAACCTCAAAGTTTTCTTTTTTTTGTACGTTATTAATAAACAAACGGAGTCAGATAATGGTTGATTTCTCAGACAAAATTCCAAACGGTTTGCCGAAACTTCCCGATAATTATTGGGAAATGCAGCACTATGAAAAAAATAACCAGCTTAATGAAACCAATATCTTTGATAATACCGTTAAAACAAGCCTCAACGATATTACAAACGAAATTTCCATATTTAAAAAGCGAATAAATGAATAAGGTTAGATAATTACTCAACTATACAAACAGCCGTATTTTGCGCCGAACGGTTAAAATAACACTGTAACGTTCGATCTGAGTCAAATACCACACCAGTAAGCAGATTTTCCATACCGCTTTCGGCATTAGACATAAAATACAGTGTGCCGTTGCCTTTTGTTACAAAGCCCAATTTTGACAATCTGTCATCATACCGTGTTAAGTTTCCTGCACTGCCTGTAATACCTTCCGAATTATAAATATAATTTGCAAACCTGCTTATCTGATTTAAGTTGGCCATCTTGTTGATTCCTCCGCAGGTTTTTACGGCTCCGGCCCAGTAATCAGTTATATTATAGCATTTATATATCCCAAGACTGTCTTTTATTTGGTTACATTCTGTTTCCGTCAAACCCTCGGGATAAAACGGCGCCGAAAAGCATGTACTGCCGTCTTTTATTAAACATTTATTCAGAAACGAATTGATTCCCCTAACATCTTTTGTAAAAGTATCAGGGCTTTTATAACCTGATGTATCATACACAAGTGAGATACAGTTAGTTCCGGTTATTTGATTACTATACGGATCCTGTCTGCAGTCAGGGTTATAAGCGATTACACCCGTTACACCGTTTGCAAACTGAACGCCGGCTGTTTCGGTGCCCCAATCATTCATACCGAGGTCCGCAGCAGTTTTTAATGCTGTCATATCAACAGTTTCTGTTTCGGATTTGTCTTCAAGGTTGACTATTTCCCAGACAATTTTTTCCTCAAAACAAGATGCAATTTCATCGCTATTACATATTTTAGTTATTTTAATATGCTTTGAAAGTTCATTAACAAACTCTTCCGTAGTTCTGTGACCTGCAAGAACAGCCTCTGAGTTCATAATTTTAAGAGCTTCCGTAAGTTTTCTCTCAAAAACATTCGACGATGTCTGCCATGAACGTTCCTGAAAATTCTGAATGACAGACGGTATAGTCAGTGCCGCCAAAATTCCCGTAATTGCAAGAGTAATCAACATTTCAGCAAGCGTAAAAGCGTTAATCTTTTTCATTTTCTCCCTTTCAAATTATTCTTGATATTAGCATTATAATATGTATTAATTAGCATGTCAATACGATTTATATATCATTTAAAAACTGTAAAATGGTAATATGCAATATGAAGAACTGGCAAAAAAATTTGGAATCCGCCTAAAATATTACCGGAACATGCGTAATCTTACGCAAGAACAGCTTTCCGAGAAAATAGGCGCTGACGTCCGTTATATCAGCGATATTGAGCGCGGTAAACGTAACATTACTTTTAAAACTCTTTCAAAATTCAGCGAAACCCTCAATGTAGAAATCGCTTCGTTATTTAACTTTGCAGATTAATCCGTATTATTTCCAATAAACTTTGAACCTTTTAATTTCCTCAAGAGTTTTATGATAATTCCCTTTAAAACAAATAGTTCTATCATCAATGTAAAGATAAGATGCCAGTTTTACATTAGTTACATCTTTAAAAAATTTATCTAAATTATTGTTAATTAACCATTTAGTTGCAAGCATTAAATTTCTTGATGTAAAAAGATATAGTTCAGCTCTTTGAGATAAAATTTCTAAAAATTCATAAGCCCCGACTTTAATTTCAGGAATATAATTTTCATTAAATTTCTCTTTTCCGTATTCATTTAGCACACCGTCTAAATCTATAAGTATCTTTTTAGTATACATAAATATTATCCTATTGTTGCTAGTAGTACTAGTTGTATATAATGCTAGTATAGCTAACAATTTAAAAATGAACAAGTCTTTTTTAGAAAAATTAGCAAAAAGGTTAAAACATCTGAGAAAAGAAAGAAAATTAACACAAGATGATCTTGGAGTAAATGGAGTTTCAAGGTCAATGATCAGCTTACTTGAACTTGCCAGAACAGATATAACAGTTTCTAAATTAAAAATAATCGCAGACAATTTAGGAGTTGAAATCAAAGACCTATTTGATTTCAAAGATTAATGATACAATGTGCAAACGAGTGCAAAAAATGAGTAGTTGAGTAGACCTTGCTATTATTGAGTTTTAATGGTGGAGCGAACAGTCCTGTGAGCAACAGGCTCTCATAATAATACTTTTGGAACAATTTTTATTATATTAAAATCGGAAATTCCCTGCTAAATTAAAAATCATGGAAAAGTCACCGATTTTTGTTCAAGAATTTAAAATCATTGCTGCATAAGGTTTTTAAGACATATTCCCTGCAAGATAAAAAACAGGGAATATGCAGTAGATTTTTATTGTATAATAGAAACAAAAGGAAGTTATGCGCGCATATTATTCAGAAAAAGTTTCAAAATTTTTAAGTACATCAGAGCATGAAATTCTTGGTCAATTACTAATGAACCATTGTTTTCCTAATGATTTGGAACAGAAACGTGCTTGGGGTGAGCAAATTCATATTTTAAAACAAAATCTTGTTGATTTTCCAAATGCAACTTTATTTTTTGAATTTTCAATTCCTAGAATGGGTAAAAGAGTTGATAATATTTTGTTGCTTAATGGAATTATATATTTATTAGAATTCAAAATATTTGCTAAAAGTTATGAATCTTACGCTATAGACCAGGTTGTTGACTACGCCCTTGATTTAAAGAATTTTCATTCTGGGAGTCATAATAAAACAATTGTACCAATTTTGGTTTCAACAATGGCGAAAGAAGCTAAAAATGAAGTGCTATTTGCTGAGGATAAAGTTTCTATTTGTCTTAAAACAAATGCTAATAACTTAGGAAAATTAATTAAAAATATTGATATAAAATATAGAAAAGAACCTTTCGATGTTCAAGAATGGTTAAATTCTTCGTATAAACCTACACCAACAATTATTGAAGCAGCACAAGCATTATATGCAAATCATTCTGTTGAAGATATCTCTAGACATGGTGCAGAGGCAATTAATCTTACACTCACAAAAAATACTGTTGAAAAAATTATTAAAGATAGTAAGAATAATAAACAAAAATCAATTTGTTTAATAACTGGGGTGCCAGGGGCTGGAAAAACTTTAGCAGGTTTGGATATAGCAACTAGTTCAATGAATTATGACAAGGATGAACAAGCTTGTTTTTTATCAGGTAATGGCCCTTTAGTTAAAGTTTTAAGGGAAGCTTTAATACGAAATAAATCACAGTTAGGAAATATATCAAAGAAAAAGGTTGAACCACAAGTCTGTGCATTTATTCAAAATATTCATCATTTTAGAGACGAGTATGTAGAAGACTTGAATCCTCCAATTGAAAAGGTAGTTATTTTCGATGAAGCACAAAGAGCTTGGAATAAAGAGCAAGCCTCAAAATTTATGAATAAGAAAAGTAAAATTAAAAATTTTAACTATTCAGAACCAGAATTTTTGCTTGGAGTTATGGATAGGCATCCTGATTGGTGTGTAGTCATATGTTTAATTGGTGAGGGACAGGAAATCAATACAGGTGAAGCTGGACTAGAAGAATGGTTTAACGCATTGAAAGAAAAATATCCAAATTGGAGAATATACTGTTCACACCATATCGATTATTCATCCCATACAAAAGTTTGTACAAAAAATGAACTACACTTAAGTGTTTCGTTACGTTCTTTTAAAAGTGCTAAATTATCCGATTTTATTAATAATTTAATAGATAATAAACCGAATGTGGCAAGAAATATTTATAAGGAGTTATCAAAAGAATACCCAATCTTAGTTACAAGAAATTTTGAACAAGCTAAAACTTGGGTAAGACAGAATGCTCGCGGTTCTGAGCGTACAGGATTGCTTGCTCATTCCAATGCCATACGTCTAAAGCCATATGGTATATTCGTTAAATCTAAAATTGATTGTACTAATTGGTTTTTAAATAGAAGAGAAGATGTCCGTTCCTCATGTGCACTTGAAGATTGTGCAACAGAGTTTGATGTTCAGGGGCTAGAACTTGATTGGACTGTTGTTGCTTGGGATGCAAATTTAAGATATAACAAATGCTGGGAATATCTGAAGTTTTCTGGTGATAAATGGAAACACATCAATAATATTGACGACAAAAAATATCTTTTAAATTCATATAGAGTATTAATGACACGTGCTAGACAGGGGATGGTAATATTTGTGCCTTATGGAGATGAAAGAGACGAAACAAGAACCCCAAAATTTTATGATGGTATATATAAATATTTACAAGAATGTGGTATTAAAGATTTAGACTATTTAGGAACAGTATAATGGTTTATAGAACAGGACAAATGCGATATTCCCAAACACAACTTTGTACTTCAAAATATTGTATTGCATATTTAGATATTTTAGGGTCTAAAAATCTTATTGATAATGATAAGAATAATGAATTTTTAAATTATTTAAACATGCTTTGTGGTGATGCTTTGTTAGAAGTTAGTTCTAATAAAGATATTTTTATAAAAATTTTTCCGATAATATTTTATTGGCAGTTAATACGGAATTTGAAGCTCAAATAAGAAAAGAAAGAATAGAAGCATTAATTAATAGAGTAGGAAATATTCAAAATGAAATATTACGTTATGGGTATTTGGTACGTGGTGCAATAGTAGAAGGTGACTTTTTTCATAATGATGTGATTGTATATGGAAAAGCCTTAGTTAATGCTGTAAATGATGAAGAACAAATTGCAATATATACCAGAGTAATAGTTCAGAAGGACATTGTTGAATTATTGCCGCATTATTTTATAATGGATGAAGATAATTTAGGATTTTTAAATCAATTCATCTTTAGTCATGCACTAGAATATGTAAACTTTAAGCATCAATTACTGGAGATGCTTAAAAAAAATCCAGATAAAAAGCATAAACAAAAAATAATGTGGATTATAAATTATTATAATAATTATTTAAGCTTTAATAAAGCTAAATTACCAGCAAAAACATTTATAACAGAACAAGATATAAATGTCAAAATTGAGGATACTTAATAATTGTAAATTTTATATTTATAGGTATTATGACGATTGTACAAATTTTTATATAATAAGAATATGAAAAAAAAATTAGTAAAAGAAATATTAAAGTACTATTTAAACAGCCAAAGTTACAAAGGCTATACTCTTCCACAATTATATGAACAATATCAAGATATAAGTGAAATAAAAAATATAATTATTGAATTGATAAAAGATAATTTTTTGGATTTATATTATTGTACTACTAATCATTTTGTGAAAAATTTTGACTTAAATATTTCTTTAGAACAAAAAATTGATTTTATAAATAATTTACCAAACTCTTATAAACCTGAAATTTGGGAAGAAATTAAAATCGATGAAAAAAATAGCATAAAACTTGTTTGTGATAATATTTTACCCCCAATATCACTATTTCCCACTTCAAATATTATAAAAGAATATATAAAAAATAAACCAAAATATTACAAATTACCGCCATTTAATAAAATGTTACTGGAAGGAATGCCTCATTTACATTTTTTATATTTTAGGATTGATGTTTTAAATAGATTTCTTTATGATCCAAGATATGTAGTTTACAATATGGACTTTACAGGTTCAATATATTATAAAGTAGATAACTCTGACAATGAAAAGGATGAAAATAATATTTATTTAAGTCATTTTGGGTTAGCATATAATAGTAAAACTAATGAAAATGTTATAACTATATTTCCTCATGATTTAGTAAAACTGTCACTTAAGCACCAATACTATTTCTATTCATATTTGTTTGATAATCAAGAAGACTTTGTTCCGGATATATCATATTATAAAAACGTAATGGGAGAAATTGCTGATGGAATATCAATTTTTTCCGCATTTTTTGAGGAGATGAAACTAATTAATAAGATGTTTGACATTATTTGTGGGAAAAAATTATTTAAAAAAATATTTGAATATAGTCAAGAAAATCGTCCTGAATATTTTCATCCATTTATGATGCCAACAAAAACGATGTATCATAATTTTTGTAGAACTATATATAGAATATTGGTTGAACAACTTGATAGAGACGCAATAATAGCATTTGCGCAAAAAATAAAAGTCGAGTTGGATAATATAGAAAAAACGCGTCCAATGACATTATTACAACAGTTATTTAGCAAAGGTTTTAAAACTTTAGATGGTAGTGACATTGGAAAAGAAATTATAAGTATTTGGAAAAAGGAGTTACATGAATGCCGTAATAAAATATCTCATTCTTTTGTAGATGATATATATGCTACAAATATCTTTGAAAAATACAGAAATACTATTAATGAGGCATATAAATCGCTACGTTTAATAAGATTAGTATTATCATCTATTCCTGAAATTAAAGATGCTATAAAAAATGATGAAATAGAAATTTCTGAAGAACTTTATCTAGGTAATATAAATATGTATTTTGCACCTTTGAAAAGACTTCAATAAAAAAAGAATTATCATATTTGTTCCATTACTGTCTTTTTAATATTATTAAAATATGGAGTGTATTTTAAAAGACATTATAAAAATTCAAAAAGCAATAAGGGAAAAATCTCTTGTTATTTTTGTAGGAGCAGGGGTTTCTGCAAATTCCGGAGTGCCAACTTGGGGAACATTAATAGATAAAATTGCTAAAGAATTAAAAATAGAAAAAGATATTCAACAGAATGAATATTTGAAAATTGCTCAATATTATTATAATAATAATCCAAAAACTTTTTTCACTAGTATTAAAAATTTTTTAGATGTAGAACGGCAACTTAATAGTATAAACGAATATTTGTTTAAAGAATTTAAGCCGAAATATTTCGTTACAACAAACTATGATGATACTCTGGAAAAGATTAATCCTACAGGTATAGCACATTATACGGTTGAATTATATATCCATCCCCGGTACCCAATCGGGATTACGAATATTTCCGAGACTAACCGGACCATTGTCAAATTCCATTTGTTTTATAATTTTGCTTTCCTTGATTTGGAAATTTATACAACAATCGCATATTTTTAATATCATACTTAGGTAGTTTATAATCAGAGATTTTTTTGCTTATTTTATTTAATTCATTCTGTTTCTGTTCTATATAATTGCCAAGCTCAACTAATTGTGAATCGTCGACATTATATTTTTTAAAATAAGGATAAAAACATTCTGCCAATGCCCCGCTCCAGTCAGTCGGATAACCACCGAAAGGTATAAGAAGATACTTATCAGTAATATGCAAAATATCAGCATATACAATAAATTCCAAGCTTTCAAGAACTCTTTCATAATCATTTAACTTCTCTCCATAATCCTGCAAAGATAATTTTTTAGAAGGGTTTTTCAGAAAGTCTTCATAAAGCCTGTCGGCTTTCTTTATGATTTCATCCATCTCATTTTTTGTTTTGGGAACTTCTGCCGCCAGATAAGTTTCTACTTCAGATTTATAGTGTTTAGTGAAGAACATGCAATTATGTTTTTTCGCATATTCTTGCAAATTAGTTATTTGATAATACAAGAACTGCATATGACCGCTCATAACAATATGCGGAAGCTGTCTTAAAAATACAAAGCTGCCGAAAAATAAAAATACTAAAATTGATATAATTATTAATTTGTTTTTCATTTAAAATTCCTGTATTTAATTTAGCATATTATTCTTTATGTAAGAACCCGTGTCTGCGACAGCAGGCAGAATTTAAGCACTGCTATCGCAAGACGGGAAAGAGATACGCAGATGATAAATCAAACTGCACTCTTTTGCTCCCGGCGTCTGCCGGAGACAAGTCCCCTTAAACTTACGTCCGAAACGGTTCACGGTGATTTAGCCATACGCATCATGCTGACTTGTCTATTAATTAATCTATATATAAACCGGTTGAAGAACAGACGCCACCCTGCTCTTGAGGGATACATAATGCATTGCCCACCGCTCGTCTGGCATCTACGAGCTACGACAACCGGCTTGTCTGATTATGAGGACTCCCGCACCCCTCTGTCAGCTTACTGCTCCGGAAGGGAGATTTACCGTATCAGACAATTATATAATAAACTCTTGTTACGACAAAAATGGTCGTAATATGTTAGTATAAGTAATCTGAAATCTTATCCATATACATTTTTGCTTTTTTTATATTAAAAGTTTGAGCATATACTTCTTTAAGATTATAGTTATTTACAAATGGGGACAAAATTTTATAAAATTCTTTTAAAAATATTTTTTTGTCAATTAAAATATCACATTCTATTTTGTATAAATTTAAATCATAATCATCTATAATATTATTTGCAAATGATGCATATAACTCATAATCATGTGCAAAAATAAATCTTATATTCTTTTCGTCTATGCTCTTGACATATAATAAAGGTAAACTACCCTCATTGTCAGGGAAAAAAGCAATATCATCCTTTAAATTTATAATTTCTGCTAAAAATTGAATTAAATCAAAAGTATCTGTCATTACTGTGCTGTATTGAATATAAAATTTCTTTTTATCTTTTTCTAAATCAATATAAACCCAACCATTTTGCTCTTTGATTGTTAAAACAGAGAAGTTGCTATATTGGTTTGGTTTTGATTGATTAACAAAATCTATAATTTCATTTTCAGTATTTATATCGCCTATTATTATCATTCAAATTCCTCCTGATATTTTTCTTTTATCAATTTACAGATTTCAATGAGGTGATTGAGATTACAGAGATATATAAAAATTTTAAAGATATTGCTCTATTATAGGAGAACCTTTTTGTAATTCGATAAATTGGTTTAACATCCAATTGCAAGTATATTGTTTCGTGTCAGTATTTTTTATAACATTTTTAATTGTCGAATAGAATGTTCTTATAAAATTTTTTTTGTCTGTAATTATATCTTGTCGTATTTTATATGCTTCTGTTTCTATATATTTCGAAAATTGCTTTCTTTGTGATAAATGTATAAATCTAATTTTGTCATTTATTTTTTTTACAAATAGAAATGTATCAGGACCTTCTTCTTCACAATAAAAATATATCTCATCTTCTTTTGAAATTATAATTGCTTCTAAAAATCTTAACAAATGTGCCGGAGTATTAACTGCTTCAGCAAGCCAGAATATACTTTTTCCATAATCAGTTTCAAATAAAAATTCTAAATCAACATAATACGCATTTGCTATGGTTATGTTGAGTTTGTTCGTTTCAATCGGGATTGAAGTTTCTATTAATTGTTCAAATGTAATTTTTTCATTTTTGCTATATTCATTCCAGGTTTGTTTGGAAAAATCTTGAACAATTTGCCATATAGGTGTTTCCTTTAAATTCATATAATCAGTATCAGAAGAAATTTCCAGTTGATACCCGTTTTCAAAAACAAAAATTATCTCATCATACATATCTTCTCCTTGCTTTCGATAATGAGATACACATTCATTTGGGTGACAAGTACGACGGATTTGAATATCTGACAATTTTTGTCCGATAATATTTTTTGTATAGTATTTGCTGATATCTTTCCAAGTTAAACAGCTATCAATACAGGATATTTCTTCAAATAATGTTAAAGTGTTCAGTCCTATTTGTGCATTACTAAATTCGCAATAATTTATTTCAAAATGAATATTTCCAAAACACAAAACCAAAGGTTCATCAAGACTAAGAGAAACATTATGTGTTGGACTTGTGGAGATAGGTTCTTCATACATATTTTCTTCAACAAACCACTCATTTTCATCCGCATACTTAACACAGCGATTTTCTTGTTCATCTATGCCGGTGCTGGTATAGATATGCCCCCTAATCATAATTTTATCAAGAGGTTTACCAATCAATTCTTTTTTTAGAACTCCCAGAAATTCCGAAAGTTCTTTTGCTGTATAGTAGTTTTTGGTGTTCCATTTGCAATTTGACATATTTTTAACCTCACATAATAGTATTACAGAAGCTTATCAGGTGTATTTTTTATCTTCTCTAAAAATATCCTGTATTTATCGGGTTGAAATTCATAAGAAAGAGGAAAATCCCAATTCTGTATGGTTCTAAAATGTTTCCAAATAATACTGGAGCCTGTATTAAAAATTTTTACACGAGCAGAAGAACACTCTGATTCACCACATGTACAACAAAGAATCGGCGTTTCTCTTTTTCCGTTTGAAACTTCTGCTTTTACCAACCCTTTATATAATTCGGAAGGCATCAGGTAAATATAATCTCCTGGTTCAAATGTTGTTAAATCAGGTTCCTGTTTCGCAAAGATATTTTCGTAATATGATAAAATCTTCAAAAGCTCTTCTCCATTTATCAATATCTTGCATCGATTTAATTTCTCCGGGAAAATAAAATCTTTTTCAGATTCTTCAATTATTACATCTAATGTGTCATACTTTTTCATTTTTGTTACCTAACTATTTCATACTCAAATACTTCAACACCCGGTTTTTTATTACAAATGATTGTCCTATTATTGCAGACTTGTATATTGTAATATTTGGGCTCTAAGATAATAGTACCGTCTTTTTTGCATAATCCACAAGAATTTTCAATATTTTTATCTATACAAACAGTATAAAGATTGTCGTTTTTTAAAAAGATTTTATCGTATATAGCAGGTATTATTATATTTCCGTCTATACTTTTTACTCCTATTTTTTCATTTTGTTTAAACAAGTATCTTTTTCTTTTAAAATCAACTTCTTCTATATAATTCATGCTAGCAATATCATTTGCTTCGCAATTTGCAAGAATAGTTCCGTTTTTATTAATAAGTCCGAATATTTTTTTGCCGTTTCTGTCAATCTTTGTTTCATAAGGATATTTAAATGTATTTATCCTTGTATAATTGGATTTAAATATTTCTTTGCCTGTTTTATCTATTATTTTTTCAACTGTATAACCTAATTTTTTATCAAAAATTTCTACTAGTATGTTTCCGTCTTTAAGAAAGGTTACATCATCAAACATTGGTTTAAACAAAATTTTATTTTGGTTTAAATCATAAATTCCTAAAGGAATATCTTCCATCGTGTTTTTTTCACGATACGTAAATAATCCATTATAATAATCATAGTATATATCTTCAAAAACCGGTTCTGTTGCAAATCTCCCATTACGGTCAATAACAGCCCATTTACCATTTCTCCAGCCACCGACATGGACTGCAAAATAGTCTTTACATTCACTCCAATCGTCATTTACAAACCTCTTAATTTCATCATATATGCAGGGAATAATTTCGTTGCCCTGTTTGTCAATAACGCCCCACAACTCTTCTTCCGTCCATATTTTCCTTGATTATATTCATTATCCCATTTTTTATCAATGGTCCATTTTCCTTTTGCAACTATTGCTCTATCACCTATAAAGTCAAATGCATAAATATATTGCGGTTTTATTACCTCTTTACCATTTTTATCAACATAACCCCAATATCCCGCAAACTCAGGATATTCTGAATGATAAGCTAAGTATTCCCAGCTGATATTTAACAAAGAAACTCTAGCCAACCCTTCTGAAAAATTTTCAAGTCTTTGGTATTGATTTTTCAAATATAATTCATTTCCGTTTTTATCAACATAAAGCCATTCTTTCCCATTGTAGACCGGGGCATAACCATTATTGAAGTCGTTTGCATATTTATATTTTGGAGGAATTATAACTTCAATATTTTTATTCAAAAAACCATACCCTTTTCCGTTTATCCCTATACAACACATTTCATTTTCCCAATCACCCATGTAATCAAACTCTAAATCAGTCAATCTTTTACCTTCATACGATACAAAAGTTGATTTTCCTTCGCAATTAAAAGATTCACCATCTAATAAAACTTTTAACACATTGATATCAGGCTTTTCGTAAACAGATTTAACATTCCAACACCATTTTTTTGTTACTTTTATATGCTCGTCGTTGAATATAACTTCATTGCAAAAGGTTGGGTTTGCTGAATATTTATATTTATCATTCATATTTATCACCTCAATTATATCCTAACTTAACATTACGGCAAAAATGGTCATATTGGTGTATAATAAATATAGTTTAGGAGAAAATTATGTCGGATAAGCCAAGATACTCAAGAATATCAGATATTTTAGACCTTGCGATTTTTATGTCATCAAAAATTCAAGGGGTCACAATAACAGAAATCGCGCAAAGATACAATGTTTCCCGAAGAACTGCTGAGCGTATGCGCGACAGTTTGACCTGTATTTTCCCGTCTGTTGATGAAATCGAAACAAACGACAATCAAAAACACTGGGGATTTATTAATTATTCCATCTCAAACCTGATTTCATTTACACCCAAAGAGATTGCAAATATTGAGCAGCTTCAAAGACGCACTACAAATAAAGAGATGAAAGAAGAACTCGGTAAAACCGTTGAAAAACTTAAATCCCTGAACAGAAAACACGCACTGCCTTTAGAAAACAATATTGAACTTTATATGCAGACAGAAGGCTACGCCGTTCGCCAGATGCCGCAATACAAAATCAGCCTTGAAATATTAGAGGTTATTCGTGAAGCAGTTCAGCATTCAAAAATGGTTACAGGCATTTATCACAACAAAGAACGATTGATTGAGCCTTTAGGAATGATTTACGGGGAAAAAATTTATCTTGTTGCAAAAGAAAAAGCAAAGGGTGACGGGATTTATAATTATCTTTTGCACAAATTTGAGAATTTGAAACTAACAGACAAAACCTTTGATAAAGGTGATTTTGACTTGCAGGAATATACAAATTTATCCTTTGGTGTTTATCACAGTGACATTCTGGAGGTAGAACTTTTGTTTTCGCAAGATTTGGCACAGGAAGCAAGCCAATTCAATTTTCATCCGACACAATCAGGGAAATGGAACGACGATGGAACTTATACGGTTTATTTTAAAGCAAGCGGCAGCAGGGAAATTATATGGCACGTGTTTCGCTGGGGCGCCGGATGTAAGATTGTTGCACCGGAATCCCTTAAAGAAGAATATAAAAAATATTTGAAAGAAAACTTAGAAAATTATTTTAAATTTTTATGATGTATCTGCTATATAATTTAAAACAAAAGTCGTTGCACAAATAAATATATTAATTTATTGTTTTGTATAATCTTCAGGAGTGAATATCTTTGTGCGACTTCGTTATAGTTTCCTTTCGAAAGTATTTATTGTATAATTTTTATTGCAGTATTGATAATATATCTATCGTTATAGTTTCCTTTCGAAAGTATTTATTGTATAATTTGGCTTGGCGTCATTAGCCCTGCTTTTGAGTTATAGTTTCCTTTCGAAAGTATTTATTGTATAATGCAATAACCCCAGACTTCATCATCAGACTCGTTATAGTTTCCTTTCGAAAGTATTTATTGTATAATATAATACGGCTTTTCTCTGTTGCGGTAATTGTTATAGTTTCCTTTCGAAAGTATTTATTGTATAATGCATTGTAGATTTCATTCATTTTGTCGAAGTTATAGTTTCCTTTCGAAAGTATTTATTGTATAATATGATGGAATATTCACCGCTCAAAGGTATAGTTATAGTTTCCTTTCGAAAGTATTTATTGTATAATTCAAGACCGGCCTCATACCAAAGTGGATAGTTATAGTTTCCTTTCGAAAGTATTTATTGTATAATTGATTATATATATATTCTACCATGCGGGTGTTATAGTTTCCTTTCGAAAGTATTTATTGTATAATCCTTAAACGTTGCAAGGATTGAGCATTAGCGTTATAGTTTCCTTTCGAAAGTATTTATTGTATAATATAGTTAGAATTAAATGTAATCGACATTTCGTTATAGTTTCCTTTCGAAAGTATTTATTGTATAATCAGGCAACTGGTCTGCTGCAACGAATACAGGTTATAGTTTCCTTTCGAAAGTATTTATTGTATAATTTAGACATCTTCAAAAATAATCTTTCGTAAGTTATAGTTTCCTTTCGAAAGTATTTATTGTATAATAATACGAAAGCTCACAACGCTGTTCGTCGCGTTATAGTTTCCTTTCGAAAGTATTTATTGTATAATGAAACCGTGACGAGATGAAGCACCGTAAATGTTATAGTTTCCTTTCGAAAGTATTTATTGTATAATTACAGTCAGGGTTAGCAACCTTGCCACCGTGTTATAGTTTCCTTTCGAAAGTATTTATTGTATAATCATTCTTTAATCATTAAATCAACTTTTTCTGTTATAGTTTCCTTTCGAAAGTATTTATTGTATAATTAATCCTTCTGTGTGTCGCTCCTGTATCTTGTTATAGTTTCCTTTCGAAAGTATTTATTGTATAATTACAGATGTCGAACCGGAGGCATAAATGCAGTTATAGTTTCCTTTCGAAAGTATTTATTGTATAATTATTTTGGAAGAACAATTAACACCGTAATTGTTATAGTTTCCTTTCGAAAGTATTTATTGTATAATCAATGCCCGAACAACCCGATGAATGCTTGAGTTATAGTTTCCTTTCGAAAGTATTTATTGTATAATAAAGTCAGATGACCAGAAATACATTCGCTAGTTATAGTTTCCTTTCGAAAGTATTTATTGTATAATTCCGGATCAAGTCCATGTTCTATGCATCTTGTTATAGTTTCCTTTCGAAAGTATTTATTGTATAATATCATATCGTCTGTGTGCATTGAGTAGATTGTTATAGTTTCCTTTCGAAAGTATTTATTGTATAATATCATATCGTCTGTGTGCATTGAGTAGATTGTTATAGTTTCCTTTCGAAAGTATTTATTGTATAATTTCTTTTGATTCTTCTTCCCAAACTTCTCTAGTTATAGTTTCCTTTCGAAAGTATTTATTGTATAATTTTAAATTTTTAAATTCCTTTCATTCAAGGTTATAGTTTCCTTTCGAAAGTATTTATTGTATAATCAATACCATCAGCTTTATAACCTTCTTGTTGTTATAGTTTCCTTTCGAAAGTATTTATTGTATAATGGTAAAACTGGCTCTTATGGCTTCTGTTAAGTTATAGTTTCCTTTCGAAAGTATTTATTGTATAATCTATTAGCCGTTTGAGTTTTCCACGTTACTTGTTATAGTTTCCTTTCGAAAGTATTTATTGTATAATTCATTAAACGGTGGATTGCACCAAGAAAAAGTTATAGTTTCCTTTCGAAAGTATTTATTGTATAATCCGTCACCCTGTTTATACATAACCTCAACAGTTATAGTTTCCTTTCGAAAGTATTTATTGTATAATTGTAAACGGTAATGTACTTGATGATTCCATGTTATAGTTTCCTTTCGAAAGTATTTATTGTATAATTCAGATACTGTACAGCCGGAGCAAATCCAGTTATAGTTTCCTTTCGAAAGTATTTATTGTATAATCACAGACGCTATTATTAAGCTGGGTGCTGAGTTATAGTTTCCTTTCGAAAGTATTTATTGTATAATTGTTTCTGCCGGCGTTACTATTGCAGTTGGGTTATAGTTTCCTTTCGAAAGTATTTATTGTATAATATTGAAAACTAAATTTAAATAAGATTGGAGGTTATAGTTTCCTTTCGAAAGTATTTATTGTATAATCAAACAAGCCTTGATTATCGTATACAACAGGGTTATAGTTTCCTTTCGAAAGTATTTATTGTATAATTTTTAAATATTTTAAACCAGGAACTTTGCTGTTATAGTTTCCTTTCGAAAGTATTTATTGTATAATACAAACCAGAAATGATAATCGCAGTATAGAGTTATAGTTTCCTTTCGAAAGTATTTATTGTATAATATCTTCAACATCATCAACACACATAGCATTGTTATAGTTTCCTTTCGAAAGTATTTATTGTATAATCGCCTGAAAGTATTACAGCAACTATCAATAGTTATAGTTTCCTTTCGAAAGTATTTATTGTATAATTTTCATCTTTAAAAAGTTGATTATCAAGCGGTTATAGTTTCCTTTCGAAAGTATTTATTGTATAATACCAAGCTCTAAAATCTAGGATAGACAAGGGGTTTGGTATTTTTATTATAAAAAATTTTAGAACAAAAGAAGTTGTTCGCAGCCAATAATTTCTTCTTTTTCCGGTTTCCCAACAAGAAAAAGCATGCCTCCGTATTGTTTGTCTGTTACCTGAAGAATTCGGACGTTGCCTTCAGGCGGAATAATTTGTTTAATTCGACGAATTTCTCTATCTACAATATCTTGCCCGCGGCATGTCCTGCAATAAACAGAAAATTGAAGCATAATAAAACCTTCATTAAGTAATTGTTTTCTGAAACGGGTTGCTATTTTTCGTTGTTTCTTTTGAGTTACAGGGAGATCAAAGAATACAAATAATCTCATAAAAATATCATTACCTTTTACGCTCATTTTGCCTCAATAAATTGTGGAAGTTCCAATATATTGCTGTCATTTTGTTCAAGACTTTTTGCAAAAGTTTGACAGACCCTTTCGCAAGCATTTTGAACTGTAATTTGTTCACCTTTATACCTGCACTGCATATTTAATATATTCAAAAGGCAGGCTTTATCTTGTTTGGATAATTCAGGTTCATCTAAAGTTTGCATATTTGATACAACTAAATCAACAAAAGGTCTAAATGGTTCTATTAAATCTTCAATCAGATTGAAAGAGTTAAGTTCATTACAATGATGAACTCCCAGACATGGAACAAGACCGCTTGATGACACGAATTTTGCCAGTGTACCTCTGATTATTGCATACCCGTAATCCAGCGCTGCATTATGTTTTGTTTCTGCATGCCGTTTAAAATTTTCAAACAGCAGCCCCCAGTACTGTTTTGAAACGTATGCTTCTATATTGGTTGTATCACCAGATTTAACTTTTTCACAAAAATAATCTAAAATATCATTATCAAATAGTATTTTTAGGACATTGGACTGATTTTTAATTTTTTGTTTTATAATTTTTTGCCATAATCGTTTTTTCAAAGGTTCAGACATATTTATATGATTAAGAGCAATTTTTGTATTTCTACTATGCTGGTAAAATGGTGTCAAAATCACATTCGGTTGATGTTTTTTATCACAGGAAAACAATGTGATATTATATTCGCCGCATACTGATAAAAGATAATTTGTAACTTCTATCTGCATATTTTCAAGTATTATTGTAGAAATATCTTCAAGCGGGATTTTTACCTCGCTATCTTGTGATGAATACATAAGTTGAAAGTTCTTCACACTAAGTTTACAAGGATTACTAAACAAAAGAGTTTTATATCCCATGTTTTTCCTTTCTTTTCATTTTTATTGGTAATCGTTTTTCATGTTTTACCTCATGATAATCACCAAGTATTCCGACTTGATATTTTTTTATGTAAGCTGCAGTTTTTGTAGAAAAACGAACTCCTTTTTGAACTCTATCAGGAGCATCTAAAACAATTCTACCGTTATCTATATCACAACCTTTATAATATCCTAAAAATTCATCTTCAGGTTTTCCTGTTGAGTTTATTGCTATCAAAGTATCCGGAAAAAGACTAAAAAGAAAAGTGTAATCTTCTGTCATTTCAATCCAACCATTTTTTCCTTTATTTATAGCCTTATTTGGTAATTCTTTGCCGAAATCAGATACATAAATCGGTACCAAGAAAAATTCGTTTTTGCCTTTTTTATTCTTTTTGGTAAAGACATCCAATCTGGGCATTGACGCGTTTTTAGCAAAGCCTCCTCTTACCAGAATACCGGAAGTACTAGAATCTTTAATTTTTATTGATTTTATTTCATGCGGATGTTGTCCTTTTGCTATTTTTTCTTCGGATAAAGGCATGTATACAGGTTCTGCAAATGCTTTTTTAGGATCATTATTAAATTTTTCTAATCTTTCTTTTAAAAGATTGTAGATTTTATAATTTCGTTCTTTGTCAAACATTTGTTCCAATTTTTTTAGATCAATCGTTTCAATAGGTGTTTTAACCGTAGTAAAGCCTTTATCAAGATGTTTTGCGCTTCTTATTGTTGCATCATGCAATTCTCCTTTAACGGACTTTCTAACGGCTCTTGATACAAAAACATGTTTTAATGACTGTTCAAGATCTTCCGAAAAAGTTTCCCATGGTTTTTTAAAGTGAGGTTTTCTGTCTTTTGTATAATCATAATTTTCAAGTCTGGCAGAAACAGTAGACAAATATTGAACCATGCCTTGTGTTGAGCAAGCAATAACAGCTGCATCAAGAGCATGATGTTTGTCGCTTTCGTCTCTATTTTTGACAAGTCCCCATTGCGTTCGTAAAAATGCCGTTAGAGCACCATTCCTTGTTTCGACTTTGAGATTATTATCAAAATCAAGATTTTCTTTTATATAATCTTTGACAAATTTAGCAATGTATCTTGTATCGTTTAAATTTCTTGATTTAAATCCTTCTTGTTCGTATTTTTTCTTAGTTAGACGGTTAACTTTTGCTTGTTTCAGGTGGTAAGATTTGACGCGTTGTACAAATTCATACCATTTATTTTCACCAATATATTCATACGGTATTTTATTTCCTTTTTGTCTATTCTCATCCGTCAGACAGAGTACCTTGTTATTTAAACTATCATCAAAACTCCTTGAATAAGGAATAATATGATCTATATCTACATAGTCAGATTCAATAAGTCTTTTGGGATCAATATATTTGCCTGAATAAACACAAAAACCTCCTTGTTCTTCCCAAAGACGGAATTTGAGAAGGTTGCTTTTAGGATTATCCGGATCAAGTCCATGTTCTATGCATCTTTGTCTTGCTTTTTCCTTTTCTGCCTGGAATTCATTTTGAGCATTCTTAATCTTTCGTCTTTCAGTTACAGATTTTGATAAATCTCTGGACATTTCAATAATTACGGCATCAAAATGACCATATTTTTTGATCAAAGAATTTACAATTTTTCTTGTTTGAGATATGGCCCTATTTACAACAGGATTGGTTGTAAGTTCGTTTTGATTCAAAACCGGAAGTAAAGATTGTTTTTCATTTTTGTTATCTTCAATTTTGTATCCGGCTTTTTCACATGCTTCGCTATATTTCATTCCCTGCATCATAAAAGGAATTAGTTTTTTCATTGCTTTAATTGAAAGGTGGACAGTTTTACTCATTGAAAGCTCTTTAATGATATCTATTAGTGCATTTTCAAATCCTTTTTCTTTTAAGGCTTTTTCTATGCTTTCATCACTTTTTTCGCAAGTTAAAACTAAAGCAATATCATTAAAAAAATTTTCATCATTTTTTATTGCGTCAAAATATAATTTTCCGAGTCTTGAATCTGCTATTGCTTTTTTAATTGCATGATAATTCTTAAGTTCAATTAAAGTTGTATTTTCGATATCTGCAGGTTGTCCTTTTGAATCAACTTTTCCATAATTTAAGGTTAAAAATTTAGTAGTATCATCCAGACACAATTCTTTTCGCAATTGTTTATATGTAACTTTAGTAAGTTTATGAGCAAGATTTATAGCATCCTCAATTTCTTCCGCGGCAAAAAATCTTGTATCGCCCAAATCGTTAATTAAGCGCAGATTAACAAGTTTATTTAAAGCAATAAAAATTTCCGATGTATAAGCGCATTTTGGGGCTCTCATTTCATCAGATTCAAAAATACAAGGAGTATCTATAGGAATTGATTTTAAAGGCCTTTGGTAAAAAGCTATTTCTTTATAACCATTTTCTATTTCTTCACTTGCAATATCAGAGCCTAAATCCCGCTGTACTTTAAAAATAGTTTCTATTTCTTGTTTTAACAAATCTCTTGAGATAGATTTATTATATTTTCCTGCTTTATTTCTTTTGGCTTCACCATTGTTATATTTAAGTGCAAACATTTCACCGATGGTTTTGTATTTACCATGTTCAAAATTTTCTGTTGTTTCTTTTATTGATTTTAATAAATCTCCTTCTGTTTTCACTTCTTCAGATTTCCTTATAGATTTAAATCCTCTACGTTTAGCGATATGTATTAAAATTCTATAAAATTCAACACTGCTTAATTTTCTTTCCAGAGCTTCTTTACGTAAATTCCACACGTCTGTACTCATTTCAGGTGAATTGTAAACAGTTTCGATTTCTGATTGAGTAATAAATTTTTTTTCCAATAAAAATTTCCTAATATTATATAAGCGACTTGCACGTCTTGACAACCTGCGTCGTGAACTTCTAGCTTCTCTTCTGGGCAATGCCAATGATGACCCGTCTTTTGGATGTTCAGCCGCAGTAAAAATTCTGACACCTAAATCTATAATTTCTCCGGTATGCTCTTTTTCATCAAGTTCTATAATTGAGTGCCCGACTGATGCAATACCTATATCAAGACCCAATACTTTAATCATTTTATACTCCTTTATTGACAAATAAATTTATTATTTTATAATAATACCATACAATAAATACTTTCGAAACGTTACTATAATAAGAAAGTTTCGTGAAGTTCTGTCCGGTAATTTTACCGGACATCTTCTTTTAAAAAATCTTTCAAAGAGTTTTTAAGAAATATAGCAATCATCATCCTCTACTAAATCATTTGAAAGATATTTTTCAAACAAATCAACCAAGCCTAATACTTTGCCTTCGGTAGACATTTTGACCATTTCAAACGCACGTTTGTTAAAACAATTTGCTTCATCCATGCCATTGAGAACTGTAACACGTTTAGAATTGTTTTGTTCAAGGCTTGTTATAAGATTTGTATGAAATACTGCGCATAAATTGTAATCTTTTATTTTAGTTAAATCAAAATCATACAGTCCAAAGTTTTCTGCACGGGCACGAATTGCATTAAATCCGAACTCAAGACCGTCCATATTCCAGTGAACAAAAATCGGATTGTTCAAATTTTTATAAAAATCCACAAAATCTTTAAGCAATTGTTGTTCGCTTTCCATAAGTGATTTCCCTTGTACAACATAATTATGCAGAGCAAAAGTGTGCAGCTCTTTTGTTGCATAATTAACCAATGCAATAGAACATATTGTAGGTGCATAAGCACCTCCGTCATAAAATCCGTCGCAAGAATAATGAATTGCGTAAATGTCTTGTTCTTTGTCTTTGATTAGGAATTTTATTCCGTCCATATTTTTGGCTCCACTGTGTTTATATGGTCATAATAGATTACGAAAACGACAAATACGGACGTAAAGCTATTACATTTCTAAAATATCATTTTAAATATGTCTTATAATAAGAGATTTTTTGTAAGACATGACGGGGCTATATCTTGGATTTACTCTGCATTTACAAAATTTTGCCCTAGGTTTTACCAGCTTAGACGGTTTAGAAACAATTTATTTAAGTTGTATGCAGATTGGCACATATATCGCTAACGAACTTGACAACTTAAAATTCGACGTGTCTGAATGAAGACACTTTATATTTTTAGCGATTTTTATCAAACTGATTTACATTACTCAATTTAGTCTTTTGAATAGTAAAGCAGTTTGTAATCATTTGCACAGGATAAAAACTTGAACTATTCAATAGGTCATGGCACAATCTTTAATCCTTGAATAGAAAATTGCATATTTTATACAAATTATCTTCTTTTAAACCGCGGATGTTTATTTTTAAACCTGAAATTTTTCGGTTGTTTTTTAGTTTTTTTAATTACGTGTTTTTTATTTTTTTCGTACTTTTTAACATTTTTGTGATGTTTTTTCCGGATATTTTGTTTGTTTTTACTCCATTTAAACCAGCTGTGATTGGAATTTTTCTTTTTAATTTTATGTTTTTTAGGCGGGTGTGATTTTTTTACTGCCGATTTATTTTTACCGCGGTGCCAAAAATTAAACCATCCGTGTACAGCCGGTCTTTTATGATGTTGGCGCGGAGCTGCCGTACAAACGCTTAAGCCCTGCCCTAATAACATTATTCCTGCGATTAAAAGTGATAAAATTTTTCTCTTCATACTTTTTCTCTCATTTTTATTATGTCAAATTTTATTCTTCCAGCATTTCAACCTGTCCCGTATCGTGGTTAAAGTGGCATTTCGCTATGTATAAATCATCCTTCTTTACCGCTTCGTTAATGATTACGGAATGTTTCATCAAATAATCTTCAACCCAGATAGTATGCTGCTGCGCAAAAAAGTTGTGGCAGGTTATATCCTCTTTTTTATCCAGAACCGGATATACGCATTTTAATATAGAGGAAAAATTGCTCATCGGCTCCGGATAGTGTTCTTTTGCATATTTCATAACTCCGCAGTCGTCATGCCCGAGCAAAATTACAAGCGGAACATTTAATTTTTTAACGGCATATTCTATACTTTCTATAACGTTCGGGCCTGTTGTCATGCCGGCAACCCGCACTACAAAAAGTTCTCCTATTCCGCAGTCAAATATAATTTCCGGAACCACTCTTGAATCAGAACACGTTAAAACACACGCATAAGGTTCCTGATGATAAGCATATTTTTTTAGGGTTTCAATACACATGTTTTTTGCAGTCGGAGTTCCGTTTACAAAGTTGCGGTTGCCCTGTAGTAATTTATCCAGTTCTTTTTTTGCTCTTTCTGATATCATAAGTTTATTTTATTATAATTTTTAATATATTGCAAATTATGCGATTAATGTATATAATCGGCTAAGAAAGAGGTCTGTTATGAAGTTTGAAAAAGTTCTTAATTTTATAAAACTGCATCCTGAAATTTTTACGGTTTTAGGATTGTTCGCGGCATTTTATTTTATATTTTTCCACAATATCGGAAACTATGCGCTGATGGATGTTGATGAAACCCGATATGTTGCAATGGCAAGAGATATGTTTTATACAAAAGATTTTATGACACTCTATTTGAACGGAGATTATTTCTTTGAAAAACCGCCCCTGTACTTCTGGGGAGAGTGTTTGTCTTTTGGAATTTTCGGCAAAGTAAATGAATTTACCGCACGTTTTCCGGTTGCATTTTACGGAATGCTCACGTCGTTTATGGTTTATATTACCGGAAGAAAAATTGTTTCAAGAAAATTCGGCTTAGTATCCGCTCTAATCCTTGCAACAAGTCTTGAATTTATTATTCTTGCAAAATTTGCAATACTTGATATTGTTCTTGCAATGTGTGTGGGATTTGCGCTTTGCTTCGGACTTTTGACTTATTTCTGCGGCGAACGCGGCAAAAAGTATCTCTGGTGGCTGTTTTATCTCTCATCAGGTCTTGCCGTTATGGCAAAAGGAATTCCGGGATTTGTAATACCTTTCGGCACAATGTTTTTTACCGCAATAGCAGCAAAAAGGTTTAAAGAACTTTTCAGACCGGTTTATTGGATTCCGGGTGCGATTTTATTTTTGCTGGTTGTCGTACCCTGGCATGCACTTATGTTTAATATTCACGACCCGCTTTTCTTTAACGAATATATTGTAAAACATCACCTTGAAAGATTTATTAATTCTCATGAAATAGGACGCAAAGAACCGTTTTATTTCTTCATTCTGACGTTTTTGTGGGGATTTTTCCCGTGGATTCTCTCGTTTATCGCAGCTTTAGCGGCAAAATTCAGGGCGATAAAACTCTATGCGGTTGAAAATCTTACAAGAGAACAGAGATTTTTGTATTTGAATGTAATAGCATTTTTGTTTACTATGCTGTTTTTCTCATCTTCAAGCACAAAACTTGTAACCTATCTGCTTCCGATTTATATTCCGGCCGCATTTATCGGAGGGTATATCTGGACTCATTATGAGGATTTCAAAAAACAAATTGATATATCTGTTTATATTCTCGGTTCAATTTTTATTATTGCGGCATTTATGGCGGTGTTTACACCTTTTTATCTGCCCGAACAACTGTATAATGATATTTTGAATGCAAAATGGCTGTGTATTATTCTTCTTGCAGCTGCCGGAATTTTGAGTATAATTTTTGCCCGCAAAAACAAAGTTTGGGGAATTTTTGCGGTGTATACGGGTCTTATGCTCATGTTATCGGCTTTTGGCACAAAAGAATTTTTTAATATTGACTACAAATTCGGACAGAATGATTTGATGGAATTTGCAAAATACACAAAAGAAAACAACTACGAACTCGGTGCCGTAAATCTCGGCCGCAAATATTCACTGTTATACTATCATGGCGGAACAATTGATTACAGAAACGGTGAAGATGTTTCCGATATGCTCAGGAATAAAAACGAAATGATTATTATAAAGACTAAAGATCTTGATAACATTATGAAAAATCTTCCCTATAAAACAGTTAAAACAGGAAGAAGATATTCTTTGATAAAGGCTGAATAAGTCTAAAAATGTTTTAAAAAAGCTCCCTTTTGGGAGCTTTTTTTCTTACTGATTTGCTACAGCATTGCCTTTTGTCATATTTTGGAGAACTTCTATAGCTTTTTTAAGCTGTACATCGTCTTTATTTTTAACGTTTTCTTCTGTCAGTTCAACGACAATATCAGGTGTAATACCTTTTTTATTTATATCCGTGCCGTTGGGGGTCAGGTATTTTTGGATTGTAATATTCAAACCCGATTCGTACGGAAGTTTGTTAATTTCCTGAACAAGACCTTTTCCGAAGGATTGTTCACCTATGATTACACCTCTATGGTTGTCTTTAATAGCGCCTGAAAAGATTTCGCTTGCCGAGGCCGAACCTTTGTTTATGATTACAACAATGGGTTTGTCGGTCACAACACCTTTTGCAGCCCGCTGGGTTTCTTTATAGCCGTCGCGGTCAACCGTGCTTACAATAACACCGCCGTCTAGAAACATATCGGAGATGTAAATTGCGTTGCTCAAAAGTCCGCCGGGATTTGAACGCAGGTCTATAATAAAACCTTTTTTATCGGGAGAATTGACTAATATATCAGCAAATTCTTTTGAAGCGTTGCGGCTGATAAATGAGCTCAGTCTTATATAGCCGATATCCGCAGGCAAAGTGATATTCTCGGGTAATTTTTGCGAAATTGATTTGATTTCAATTTCAGCGCGCACAATTGTGTAAAGTTTCGGTGCCATATCCTTGCGTTTTACAAGAAGCGTAACAGTTGTACCTTCTTTTCCTCTGATTTGATCGGCAGCTTTGTCGACGGTTATGCCTTTTGTGCTTTTACCGTTGATTTCAAGGATTTCGTCATCTGCAAGAAGTCCGGCTTTTTCCGCAGGAGTGTCTTCAATAGGTGCTATTACCATTAATTTGCCGTCTTTGACACCGATTTGAATACCGATACCTTTTAAAGATCCCTTAATAGAGCTTGTTTCTTCCGCAAACTCTTTCGGATCCAGAAATTTTGTGTACGGGTCATTCAAACTTGCAATCATTGTATTGATTGCGACATAAGCATCCTCATTTGTTCTGATAACTTTATCATACTTATGGCGCCACTTTGTCCAGTCCTGTGAATTGTTCGTCTGGTCAACAAATTTGGTATTTACCAATCTCCACACGTTGTCATATAGTTCAACAGGCGTGTATGCCATGCTGTAATTTTTGATAACACATCCGAATAGTATCAGAAATGTCCACAAAAATATAAAACTTTTCCTCATAATGTTTCTCACTAAATATTCCTCCACCTAACTCTTACGTTTTTATAGATGTATTTTTTTTAATTTGGTTCCGTAAAAACTAAAAGTCATAAAAATATAATAGCATATTTTTTCAAATTGTGGAACTACTTATGCTCAAACTGTAAAAGTTTGAGTCCTCTTTTTTCTTTCGGGTGGGCATCGGGCAGCTCATAGCACTTGATACACCGGGCTTCGTAAGTTTCGTCGCCGCCTATCATAATAAGCGGTGAATTTTTATCTGCGGGTTTTCCGTCAATAAGCCTCTGGGTTCTTGTGGCATGATCACAGCCGCATTTCATACATACGGCATGAAGTTTATCAACAGAGGTTGCAATACACATCAACTCAGGCATTGACCCGAAAGGTTCCGCTTTAAAATCAAGCTCAAGTCCGGTACCGATTACGCGTTTGCCTTCTTCCATAAGTTTTGAAATAACTTTTACAATATTACTGTCAAAAAATTGGAGTTCATCAATCGCAACAATTTCATCTTCCGGCTTTACAACGCTTAAAATTTGTATTGCATGCTTAACTTTTATAGCGTCAAGCCACAAACCGTTTCTTGATTCTATATAATCACCTTTTGAACGCGTATCAACGTCCGGTGAAATTACTTTGACCTTTTTCTTAGCAATAATGCAGCGTCTGATACGGCGCAAAAGTTCTTCTGTTTTGCCGCAGCTCATCGGCCCTGTTATTAATTCAAAACTGTATCCCTGAATCATTTTCTCCCCAAATCGTATTTTTTACACTTTTTATTATACTCCTCAATTTATTTTTTGAAAAGCAAACATTACGAATTTGTTAAGTTGAATTTCAGGAGATATTTTTATATTTTAAACAAATACAAGCCTAATCAGCCCAATAAATCCGCCCATCTGTCATCGGGAATTTTGTTTCCGTTATCCGCATAAAGCTGCAGGGCAAGTTTATGACGGTTAAGGGTTTTGTTGGCTTTAGTCAGATAATCATATTCTGCAATTCGGTCAGCTTCAATCATTCTCTGGCGGTTCATACGTTCAAATTTCAAGCTGTGAACAACGCCGTTAAACCAATCAGCTTTCATTTCATTAATAGCATTTTCTTTTTCCGCAAGTAATTTTTTAAGTTCTGCGTTGTCCGGATTTTTTAGAAGTTGTTCTTTTAATTTTGCGGCCTGACTCATTGCAGTCCGCAAATCAGCTTCAACAACTCTCATATCCTGCCAGATTTCGCCAATCGGATAGATATCCACATCAGCAAGCCTGTTTACTTTATGTATGAATTTATTTTGAATAGTTTCATATATTTTAGGGAACTGGCGCTTAACTTCGGGATGTTTTTTAATTTCAGCCTTGAACAATTCTTCAACGCTTTTTTTAGCTCTTTGCGCATCCTCATAATGATGAAAATGTCCTTCGTAAACATCAACGTTTTCGCGCAAAAATTCTTCATAGTATTCTGCAACTTTTCCTATCAGCTGTTTTTTTGAAAGAGGTGTCTGTTTTATAGCAGCCGCAGCAACAGACGGGTCTGCACCTTTAGATATGATTTCAATAAGTTCTTTTGTTGAATATTTGCCGTCGGGATTTATATTTTCTTTTTTAATCCTTTGCCAGAATTTGAACATCCGCTCGGGTTTTATCAAACGTTTATCAAGATATTCTTCTTCAATTTTTTCGAGATTTTTAAAATAGTCATACGCCGGTCTGTTTTTCTTTATTTCAAGCTGAATATTTTTGTCAATGGTTTGCAGAACCGAGCTTAAATTACCTCTTTTTTCAAGATCTTTTGCAAGTTCGGTCAGTTCCGGACTTGAGGGATCTTTTTTTGCAAGCATTTCAAATACAGCCATTTTGGTTTTTAATGCGGCTTTTTCATTTGAGAGTCTTGTAAACCTGTCAAGTTTCTGACGGTTTGTCAGAATTTCCAGCAAAACTTCTTTTTCTTCCGCGGTTTCCGGCATTTTAACCCTTAAACTGGGAGCCCAGATATCCTGCGTGAGCAGAATTTTTAACTGATTTTTTAAAATTTCCGGTCTTGGCCCGCCTGAAAATGAAACAGCATCTGATGTGTGCTGTTGACGGTTATTTACTTTTTTGCCGGTTGAATTACTTACAAATTTTTGGTTTAGTGATACAGAATTTACAAACATATTTTCCTCTTTATTTTTACTACCTGAAAAATATAAAGCCGAAAATATTTTTTTTTGCCGGCATGAAAAAAATTTGTAAAGTTTTCTTATCAATTTTGCATTTTGTAAAAAAATGATGACTGATTTGCCGGATGCAAACCTGCATCAAAATTGTTTGTTGACAACATAAATAACAATATTTATAATAAATTCATATGATAGAAAAATTTGAACTTGAAAGTGATGAAAGCATCTTATCGGAATCAAAAAAGGATACCGAACTTGCTGTTACAAGTCTTGTGATGCTTGCTTTGATTCCTTGTCTGCTGATATTTTTAAGTATACACAAACCTGATATTCAAACATTGGACGATTGGCTTTTTTATACTTATTTGTTAGGGCCTTGTTCAATTGTATTCGGCGGTTATTTTGTGTATGTTCTCTATCAATATTTGACATACAAGATATATTTAACAAATAAAAAGGTGATTTTTGTAAATCGAAGCGGTGTAAAATTTATAAATTTTAATGAAATAAAAGAATGGTCAATCGCAAACTACGCTGTCGGGATAAAGACAATAGACAATAAAAAAATTAACATAGGATATATCAAAAATTCCGAAGAATTCAAAAATCAGCTGGAAGCGGTTTTGCCGGGAAAAGGCACGAATAAACCGCAGATGTGGCTGTGGTTTGCTATATTTTTCGGAATATTATTTGCGCAATATTTTATGTATTACTTCGGGAAAATTCCGGCACCGCAAAAAGAAAATGCCGGTGGAACCTATATGAAAAAGATAGAATCAAAAATTAAAAATAACTGGCACCCGCCTGCTTTTAACAGAAGTTATAAGGTTGTTTTATTTTTCAGGGTAGAAGCCGACGGTAGAGTTAAAGATATTCAAGTCAAACAATCTTCCGGAAATGAGGAACAGGATAATATTGCAATACAGGCTTTGACAAAATCCTCGCCTCTGCCGGAACTTCCGGAAGAATTAAGCCAGAGGGGCTTTGTCGATGTGCAGTTTAACTTTGATTACAATTTGCATGAAAAAACAAAGTAAAATAACAAGAATTATAAACTAATGTCCTTGTATCCGTATAATAGCCGAAGCCAAAATCAAAAACCTTGTCGCAAATACTTTATCAGGCAAATTCCTGATTAAATTTCCGGCCGAATTTGTGAAATCTTATTTGCCGTTTTTTGTTACAATTTCGCAATAATTAAGAGAAATATCTATGTAATCGGCAAAAAAAAGTTTCACGGTTTTTAGGATTGATATAAAAATTATAGGAGAAGTAAAAAATGAATAAAGTTTCAAATCAACCCTGTTTCGGCTCACGTCTTCCGGTAACCGATTCGTTAAAAATGGTCTACAGCGGCGTATTAAGCCACGCATGTCCTAAAAGTACAAGACAAAAGGTAGCTTATACGGTTAATGCATTAATGAAAGACGGCAAAAATGATGTTATTGCTCTGGTAGAAAAACAAAACGGTTATAAATCAAGTGCTGCGGTGTTTGTTAACGGAAAAAAAGCGGAAGAAAAGGTTTCTTACGGAATGATGACTGCATCATATTTACACAGAGTAAATGAATTATTATATGCTTTAGCACATTATGCTGACAAAGTAAAAACAAAAAATTATAATTTTAACAAAGTTCTTCACGGAGAATTAAGAACATCCGATGACAGAATACATAAAATAATAATAAACCACCTTAGATCCGAAGGAATAAACGGCTCAATAGGTTAGTGTAAAAGAACACATGGTTTGATTTTTTTCGGCAACTTGTTCTTTAAATTTTCTACAGTCTATTTTTGTTTTTAATCTACATTATTCATTAGCCCTGCATTTTATCAAGCAGGGTTTTAATTTCCATAATTTTTTCTTTAGCGATTTCAGAATCAGAAAAAGACTTAGCAACACATTCTTCAAGATGTGTTTTCAAAATATTACTTTCAACATGCTTAATTGCAGAACGTACAGCCTTGAGTTGTACAATAATATCAGGACAATAACGTTGTTCTTCAATCATTTTTTTGATACCTTCCAACTGACCTATTGCTCTGTTTAAACGAGGTATTTCATGTTTATGATTCGGATTTTCTGATTTTTTGCTGTTCATATCTTTTTTAGACTCTTTTTTCATATTTTCATTATACATAAAAAAGGGACAGAAAAACTGTCCCTTAACCCTAAAATAATATTCTATTTTTTAGGAGGTTCATTGCACTCTGGCGGACAATTACATTTGTCCTCAGTGCAAGTACAATTGTCCCCGCATGTACAGTTAACGCATTTGCAATGTGGATTTGAACATTTAGCCATATTAGCCTCCTTTTTATTATACCCCAGTAGGGTATCTAATAACATATTCATGATACCCAATTGGGGTATATTTGTCAAGAGGTCTTCTTTGGTTAATTGTGTATTAATCAATATCACCTTTGTAGGCACACGGTATATTTTCTTCTTTTAAATAATTCATGCCCCATTTGTTTAATTCAATAATAGCCGGAATCAGCGTTTCACCTCTTTTCGTGAGAGAATATTCTGTTTTAGGCGGTACTACAGGATAAAGTTTTCGCTCTATTATTCCGTCTGCTTCAAGTTCTTTTAACTGTTGAATGAGCATTTTGGGAGCTGCATGCGAAATCAGCTTTTGAAGTTCGTTATACCTCAATGTTTTATTTATAAGATGCCCGATTATAACCCCTTTATACTTCCCGCCGATTATCTCCATGGTTACTTCTAACGGGCATTGATATTCATCTTTTCTTCGTTTTGTCATATATAAAATCCTTATTTACTTTTTAGTAAGTATTATACAAAAAAGTGCATTCTTGTCAAAATGATAATAACTATATAAAATTGTTTTATTATAAGGAGGGTATCTAAATGAAAATTACACAAGTAAGAAATGCAACAATTATAGTGGAATACAATAATACAAAATTCCTAATTGACCCGTGGCTTATGCCTAAAGATTATATGCCGGGATTTGATACAGCGATAAATTCCGAAATTCACCAGCCAAGAGTGGATCTGCCATTTGAAATTGAAAAAATTGTAGATGTTAATGCTGTTATTATTACTCATATTCACCCTGACCACTGGGATGAATTTGCTGAAAAAGCTCTGGATAAAAATATAAAAGTTTTTGTGCAATCTTCTGTTGACAAAGATTACGTCATTACAAAAGGATTTACAAATGTTGAAATTATACAGGAAACAGGCACGGAATATAATGGTATAACCCTATACAAAACAGGCACCCAGCATGGCAAAAGAGAAATAATTAAACCATTATGTGCTTCTATTGGCATGCCTTATGATGCGATGGGTGTTGTTTTTAAATCAGAGGATGAAAAGACATTGTATATAGCAGGCGATACTATTTGGTGTGAAGAAGTAATTGAGGCTCTTACAAAATACCATCCTGATGTAATAGTTATAAATGCTTGTGCTGCAACGGTTTTAAACGGTGAACGGCTAATTATGAATATTGATGATGTAAAAGAAGTTTTGCAAAATGCTCCTAATGCAAAAGTAATTGCAAGCCACATGGATACAGTCAGCCATCTTTCGGTTACAAGAAATGATTTAAAAGAATTTAAAAATAAAAACAATATTGATAATTTATTAATTCCTGAGGATGGAGAGGTGATTGATTTTTCTGAAAATACTTAAACATTTAAAATAAAATTAATGCAAAAAAGATGCAAATATTTGCATCTTTTTATTTATTATAATTTAAATTATTTTATAAAATTTGTATAAACATATTCTTCTGTTTCTGGCATTTGTAAGCCGTATTTAAGGGAAAGCTCTTTCATTTTTAGAAACCATGACATATTTTTACCTAAAATACGCATTGTCTGAAGACCTTCAAGGTCTTGCTTTACATCTTCGGGCATCCATCCATGAACCATATTCCAATACCGAGAAGCAATAACAGGCATTTCCGATACAAGCAAATATTTATTTGATCTAAAGTTGCTGTTGTTCCTGCACGTCTTGCAGAAATTACAGTCGCACCCGGTTTTAATCTGAATCTTTGTTTGCCGCTTAGTGCATCAGCATAGAAAACCCTGTCTAAAAAGGGAACAATTATTCCGCTTGCACTTGCATAATGCACAGGAGAACCAAAAACAAAGCCGTCTGATGTTTCTGCTTTTTCTAAGAATTCATTAACTTTGTCATTTATTACACATTTACCTATTTGGCTACAGGCTCTGCAATCCTTACAAGGAGTAATAGGGTCTGTGCCTACATAAAAAATTTCAGTTTCTATTGCTTCAAGATTTAAAGATTTTGCAACCTCATTTAGTGCTGTATATGTACAGCCGTTTTTGTGAGGTGAACCATTTAACAATAAAACTTTCATGCATTACTCCTCATAAGACAAAGTATCATAAACTTTAGCAACAATTTTCCAGTTACCTTTAATTTTGTTCATAATAAGTAAATCAGTGAATTTATATCCGTGCCAGTTATCTTCAATTACTCTAACAACTGCAATTGTTTTCTCCAGTGTAATTACATCAATTCTTGCAACATAATCATTTCCGCAGGCTCCCATTTTGTCTATTGTGTCATAAAATCCTTGGATAGAGCCTGATTGATATTCTTTGTCATTCAGTTGACCAAAGAAATTTGCTTTTTCATAAAAATAAGGCTTAACAATTTCACTATTACCATTTTTAACCGCTTCAATAAATTTTTTTGCAAGATTTTCAACTGCATTAAATTCTTCTATTTGTTCTCTCATTTTGAGTTCCTTTCTTTTTTGTGTTTATTATGTTAATTTATTGCATGAATTTATTCAAGTACGGATAAAAAGGTAACCTACTGACGTAAAGGAGCATAATATGACGACAGAAGAAAAAGACTGCTTAAAAGAAGTTGATAGTTTTGCGGAAACCGGATTTAATTATACGCTGTCACTTGTAAGCGGGAAATATAAACTAACTGTTTTATATGCTATATACAGACATAAAGTTATAAGGTTTAATAGTTTGCAAAAATATTTGAATATAGTATCTCATAAAACTTTAAGCGGGGTTTTAAAGGAACTTGAGAAAGATAATTTGATTATAAGAAAAGAATATCCGCAAATACCTCCTAAAGTTGAATATTTTCTTTCTAAAAGGGGTGAGTCTTTTATTCCTATTTTATACGCACTTTGCGAATGGGGAGAGAAACATAAACAATAGTGTTATCACCACCTTTAAAGTTTGTAACTATTGAATTTTTTCACTCTGTGTAAAAAGTTACATTGTTTGATTATTTTTGGACACTTCCGGCAGGTTAAAACCTAAACACAAAGCCACTTTACGAGGCAAAATCATTTTAACCGTACAGGATTGAAATGTCTGGTTTATACCACTATCCGTACAAATCAATCTGGACAAAAAAATACAGTCGGGGTGCACTTCAAATGAATCCGGCTTAGGTATTTCTCAAAAAAACGGAGAGGGTGGGATTCGAACCCAC
This sequence comes from Candidatus Gastranaerophilales bacterium, assembly GCA_944323995.1. Taxonomy (GTDB): domain Bacteria; phylum Cyanobacteriota; class Vampirovibrionia; order Gastranaerophilales; family Gastranaerophilaceae; genus SIG32. The sequence continues at coordinate 87,737 of CALUUN010000034.1, forward strand.
GGAGAGTGTTACCTCTCACAGACTTTCGAGATCCGCACCTTAAACCACTCGGACACCTCTCCATATCTATATTCTATCAAAAAAATAATTTTTGGTGCAAATATTATTACAAATCCTTATGGTGGAATTGTTTTATGCCTTCTGCGTAATCTTTCACAATATGGCCGTTTCCGATTAATTTGTATTTATATATAGTCAAACCTTCAAGTCCGACAGGGCCTCTGGCATGGGTTTTGTTGGTAGAAATTCCGACCTCTGCGCCGAAACCGTATCTGAAGCCGTCCGCAAAACGTGTTGATGCGTTAAAATAAACGCCCGCTGAATCCACTTTATTCATAAATCTTTCAGCGTTTTCAATATCTTTTGTTATTATACTGTCAGTATGGCCGGAACCATAAGTATTTATATGTTCAATTGCTTCGTCAAGATTTTTTACCGTCTTAAACGCCAGTGTCGTGTCACCGTGTTCAAATGCCCAGCTTTCAGGGTTTTCAACAAGTTTTATTTCTTCAAGCTGCAATGCGGCAAGAAGTTTGTCTTTATCTTGAAAGTTTTCGTGTATCAAAAGTGTTTCAACCGAATTACATGCACTCGGGTACTGGGTTTTTGCATCCGTAATAACTTTTATTGCCATGTTTAAATCCGCAGTTTGGTCGACAAAAATATGGCAGATTCCGTCTGCGTGTCCGAGAACCGGAATTTTCGTATTCTCTTTTATGAATTTAACCAGTTTATTACCGCCGCGCGGTATAATCAAATTTATATACTTATCACATTTAAGCATTTCTGCCACGTCATCACGTGTAAACACCTGCTGCAAAACGTTTTTCGGAAAACCTTCAAGTTTGTTGAGAGCACCGTTTATAATTTCAAGAATTGTTTTATTTGTGTTGATTGATTCTTTTCCGCCTTTTAAAATTACGGCATTTGCGGATTTTACGGCAAGTGATGAGATTTGTGCGATGACATCGGGCCGCGCCTCAAAAATAATCCCCAGAACCCCTATCGGGCAGCTTATTTTGTAAAGGGTTAAATCTTTATCAAGTTCGCGGACAAGGAGTTTTTTATTAATCGGATCTTCAAGTTTTGCAATGTCGCGTATACCTTGAATCATGTCGCGCATTTTGTTTTGGTCGAGTTTGAGCCTGTTGAACGTAGATTTTGAAAGCTCGCCGGTTTCCACAAGTTTTTCGGCATCGCTTAAATCTTTTTTATTTGCCTCAAAAATTTTTTCTTTATTTTTTTCAAGTGCATCAGCAATATTCAAAAGTGCTTTATTTTTCAAATCACCTGAAACATCCGCAATTTCAAGTGCCGCATTCTTAGCGGATTTTGCTATATTTTCAAAATCCATAAACTCTCCTATAAAATTGTAATATTATCACGGGTAATAATTGCATCGTAGTTTTTAAACCCTAAGATTTTCAAAATATTATCCGAATGATGTCCGATAAGTTTCTGACAGGAAGTTGAGCTGTAATTTACTATTCCTCTTGCAAATTCTTTTTTGTTTTCGTCAAGAATTGAAATTACATCACCTTTGTTAAATTCATTAATTACTTCAATAATACCGATAGGCAAAAGACTTTTTTCCTGTTCGGTGAGGGCTTTTTTTGCACCGTCGTTTACGACAATTTTTCCTATAATATTTGTTGCATAACCTATCCAGCGTTTTTTATCGGGCATATTTTCATTTTGCGGAAGGAACATTGTACCGTAATCTTCACCTGCAAATATTTTTCGTATTATATAAGGAACGGTACCGTTTGCAATAAGCATTTTGCCGCCGAATCTCGTAACCATTCTTGCGGAGCGGAGTTTTGTTTCCATGCCGCCTCTGCCGCCGTCAGATACGCCTGATGCCAGTGCAATTATATCATCCGTAACCTCATCGACTTCTTTGATAAGTTTGGCATCCGGATTGACTTTCGGATTTGAATCAAACAATCCGTCTATATCAGAGAGAATTACAAGCAAATCAGCATCAAGTTCGCTTGCAACAAGTGCGGAAAGTTTGTCGTTATCTGAAAAACAAACCTGCATATTTTCATACCGCGGGGTCATTTCAACGGTAGACACAGTGTCATTTTGATTTATCACAGGGATAACACCGAGCTCCAGAAGTTTATTCAAAGTTGTTCTCAAACTCAGATACCTTGTTCTGATGGAAAAATCGTCCTCTGTCAAAAGGATTTGTGCCGCAACAAGCCCGTAGGTATCAAAACCGTTTTCATATAAAGACATCAACTTTCCCTGCCCGATTGCAGCGCAAGCCTGTTTAAGGGCGGTTCCTTCGGTACTTTCCAGTCCTAAACGTTTTTTGCCCAATCCTACGGCACCGGATGTTATTACAATAACCTCTTTGCCTGATTTTACAAGTGCGGCGATGTCTTCTATGAACGAAAATATTCGCGGAAGCGAAACATTTCCGTCACTGTTTCTCAAAATATTAGTTCCGAGTTTTATAACTATACGTTTTGCTTTAATAAATTCTTTTCTGTCCATAATTTGAGTATAACAAAAAAACAGATATACATACAATAATTTTTGTCCTATAATCGTTTTATGAAAAATGTCAGACAAACAAACGTAAATACACACAGAGATGCCTGGGTTGAAATAAATATGGCAAACCTTGAGCATAATATTTCCGAGATAAAAAAATATGTGCCCTGCGGAGTAAAACTGCTTGGAGTTGTAAAGGCCGATGCATACGGCCACGGCGCGGTCATGCTTGCGCCGACAATTCTTGCACACGGGTTTGATATGCTCGGAGTGGCATCAATTGATGAAGGTGTTGATTTGCGTAATGCAAAAATTACCTGCGACATTCTTGTTCTTGGCGCAGTACCTGTCTGGGCGGTAGAAAGCGCCGTCAAAGAAAATTTGAGTATCTCAATATTTTCAAAAGGTCATATAGAAGCCTGCCGCAAAGCCTTTGAAAGGACGGGGATAAGACCGAAAGTTCACATAAAACTTGATACCGGAATGAACAGAATAGGTGTCGAACAAGAAGATGCGGTTGATTTCATAAAAGAAGTTCAGAGTCTTGATTTTATTGATTTGCAGGGAATATTTACCCATCTTGCAATGGCTGAAAGCATTGAAGAAACCAAAAAACAGGTTGACAAATGGAGTAACATAATTTCGCAAATTCATACGGAAGGTCTGTTATTACATGTTCAAAACACTGCCGGCACAATGAGTTATGATTTGCCTGATACAAATATGCGGCGTGTCGGAATTGCGCTTTACGGACTGGCGCCGGATTATCCGCCGTGCATAAAAAACAAGCCTGATTTAAAACCGCTTATTTCTTTAAAAGGCAGGATTGTTAATATACATACAGCAAAAGACGGTGAAGGCGTAAGCTATTCATATACCTACAGAGCACATGGCGACCGTGTTATTGCGACTTTGCCGGTCGGATATGCAGACGGAGTACCAAGAGCTCTGTCAAACAAAATATACGGGGTTTTGAACGGCAAAAAAGTTCCGCAGGTCGGAAATATTACCATGGATCAAATGATGTTTGACATAACCGGTGTTGAGGCCGGATTAGGCGATATAATTACTTTGCTGGATGAAGAAAATTCAATTGATGAGTGGGCAAAAATGCTCGGCACAATAAACTATGAGCTGACCTGCCGCCTGAAAGTAAGATTGCCCAGAGTTTATACGAGGTAAATATGGAAAAAGAATTTGATTTCGGGATTATAGGATCGGGGCCTGCGGGTTATACTGCAGCACTGAGTGCAGCGTCTGCGGGTAAAAAAGTTGTTTTGTTTGAGAAGGATTCTGTCGGAGGAATATGTCTGAACCGCGGCTGCATTCCGACAAAAACAATGCTGCATTCGGCAGAAATTTATGAATATTTGAATAATTCTCTTGATTTAGGGATTTGCGTTGATAACTGCAAAGTTGATTTTTCCAAAATTGCGGAAAGAAAGCGTGCTGTAGTTGAAAAATTGCGCAGCGGACTTGAAAGATCTTTTAAAAACGCCGGAATAGTAACAATTCAAGCCCAAGCCCGAATTATTAACAAAAATACAATAGAAGCCGGCGGTGAAAAATATTCCTGCGGACAAATTATTGCCGCTCCCGGCTCAAGTCCGAGAGTGATTAAAGGCATGGAATATGACCACAAATTTATTCTTTCGTCAGATGATGTTTTGAATTTTGAAACACTGCCTGAATCCATTGTCATAATCGGTTCCGGCGCTATCGGAATTGAATTTTCGAGAATTTTGTCGGCATTCAATGTCCAAGTTACCATTGTAGAAATTGCGGAAAACCTTCTTCCGCTTGCGGATTTTGAAATTTCCAAACGTGTTGAAAGAATTTTTAAATCCAAAAATATAAATTTTTATACCGGAACTTCGGTCGAAAAAATCGAAAAAACGGATAAAGGTGTGCAAATTCTTCTTTCAAACGGCCAAACACTGAACGCTGATTGTACGCTTCTTGCGGTCGGCAGAGTTCCCAATAAAATTGAAAACATTGAAGGCGTTACCTCTATCGGTGATGCGGCAGGCTCAATTCAGCTTGCACATTTTGCAAGCAAACAGGCGCTGGAAAAGGTTGTTCAGATTCCTTTTGATGAAACCCTTGTGCCGTCAGTGGTTTACGGCAGCCCCGAAATCGCTTGGATCGGCAAGCGCGAGCAGGATCTGGAGCCGGGAACTTACCAGAAAGCAATGATCCCGATTTCCGCACTGGCAAAATCTCAATGCGACAACGCGCTTGACGGTATGATGAAAATTCTTGTCCGCGATGACAGAATTATAGGCGCACATATTGTGTCTAAAGAGGCCTCCTCGCTTATTCAGCAGATTGTTATTGCAATGCAGGCAAATGTTTCTGTTGAACGTTTGAAGGCCGTATGTTTTGCGCATCCGACGTATTCTGAAGGAATTTTTGAATGTCTTATGAGGTTAAAATAATGCGTCAGAGGCTTCCTGAATTTTTAAAACGACCGATTATTGATACTGACAAAACCAGAACCGTCCGAAAGATTTTGAAAACCAAATGTCTTAACACGGTTTGCGAAAATGCACGCTGCCCCAATAAAAATGAGTGTTATACAAAAAACACCGCAACTTTTTTGATTATGGGAAACAACTGCACCAGAAACTGCCGCTACTGCAATATCTCTTGCGCAAAACCGGAGCCTCTTGATTTGAATGAACCTTTGCATATTGCACAGGCCGTATGTGATCTCGGACTTAAATATGCCGTGATAACTTCTGTTACCCGCGACGATTTGCCCGACGGCGGCGCAGAGCATTTTGCAAACTGTATTTATGAAATAAGAAAATTATGCCCCGATACAAAAATCGAAATCCTCACCCCCGATTTCAAAGGCGATAAACATGCACTTGACATAATTATTCAGGCAAAACCGGATGTCTTTAACCACAATATTGAAACCGTAAAAGAACTATTCAAAACTGCACGCCCGCAGGGAAACTATCTGCGCTCGCTTGAGGTTCTTAAATATGTAAAAGAAAAAGGAAAAATCATCACAAAATCAGGACTTATGATAGGTCTTGGCGAAACACTTGAACAAATTGAATCAACCTTAAACGACCTTCATAATACAGGTTGTGATATCGTGACAATCGGCCAGTATATTCAACCTTCCAAAAATCATCTTGATGTCGCAAAATATTATTCTCCGGAAGAATACGAAACCTTAAAACTGCTCGCTAAAAAGGCGGGTATTTGCCATTATCAAATAGGGCCGCTTGTCAGAAGTTCCTACAGAGCAGGTGAACTACTTTGATTTTTTTTCGACTATTTTAAATTCGTAGCCCAGATAATCCAGCAGTTCCTGAACAAGTCTGAATCTTATGCTGCCCGAGAGAAACATCTTGGAAAGATTGCTCGGGAAGGGCACATTGCGGCCTTCGGCTTTCATCTTTCTCAAAACTTTGCTCATTGATTTGCCGTTTCTTACAAGTATTACTTTTATTTCTTCGTATATATTCATCATAATATTTATATTATTTTATCTTTTGGGGAATTACAAAAATCACAACCTTGTTATTAGTTAGAATAATTATTATATTATGTATAATAATAAAAATTAAGCATAAGTCAGTCTTATGTTACTCTTGTGGAGAAAAATTTTTTATGATAGCATTGAATTTGTACAAAAGATTAAAAGAGGAAATTATTATGCAGGCTCGCAGAGCAGCCAGAGAATTGGCTTTTATATTATTTTCACAATTTGACAAAAAAATAACCAATTATTCCGGAACGGATTTGGAAAACATAATTTTGAAATCGGTAAGAATATTAACAGGCAACGCAGGCGATGAATTAAAAACAGCCGTCGGAGCGCTTATTGATATGAAAAACCGCATAGATGACTATGAAGCGGAACATGAAATTAATTTAAACAGACCCCTGGAAGCCGCAAATCTTCCGGTTCCTCTTCCGATGACATCGGATATGACAGGCAGAATTGATGAGATGATTGATATTGCCGAAAAAGCGCTTCTTGCGCTTGAAATTGCGGAGTTTACCACACTTGATTCACAACATGAAGTAAAAAATTATGCAATAAAAATTGCGGAATTTTTCCAGAAAAACCATGAAGAAGTTGACAAACTTATCCAGAAATATTCAAAAGGCTGGGATATCGACAGGCTTGTCAAAATGGATAAAGATATTTTGCGCATTGCAATAGTGGAACTTTTGTATATGAAAGATGCGCCTATGAAAGTTGTTATTGATGAAGCGATTGAACTTGCAAAAAAATATTCAACCGACGACAGTGCGGCATTCATAAACGGCATTCTTGCAAAAGTTATTATAGATAACGGATTGAGTTAATGTTCAAATTTTTTTCAGACAGTTTTGAAAATTTTAAAAAAAAGGTTTCGAATACAGCCTCGGCACTTGTCGGTAATGTTGTTGAGGCAGCGGGTGATGAAGAAAACTTTTCCGAATTTGTTCTTGATGATATGGAAGATGTTCTGATAGGAGCGGATCTCGGCGTAAACTACGCCGCAGAACTTGTTGACAGACTCCGTAATCAAGACAAGATTAAGCCTTCCGATGTAAAAAACTATCTTCAGGCAGAATTTGAAAAAGTTCTTACATCTGCCGGCAGAACAAATTTGAATTACAGAGAAAACGAACTTAATATCTATTTTATAACAGGTGTGAACGGAGCCGGTAAAACAACCTTAATCGGCAAACTGGCCTACAGATTCAAATCCGAAGGCAAAAAGGTTTTAATCGCCGCAGGTGATACTTTCCGCGCGGCAGCCGAAGAACAGCTTGATATCTGGTCAAAACGTGCCGGCGCCGATATTGTACGACGTGACAAAGCCGATCCGGCATCGGTTGTCTACGAAGCAATTCAAAAAGCAAAAAACGAAAATTATAATGTTGTTCTGGTAGATACGGCAGGCAGACTGCAAAATAAATACAATCTTATGGAAGAGTTATCCAAGATTAAATCCGTAATTGATAAAAATGCACCCGAAAACTTGCGTGAATGTATGCTGGTTTTGGATGCAAATACCGGCCAGAACGGTTTGCAGCAGGCAAAAGTATTCACCGATGCGGTCAATATTACCTCTGTTGCTTTGACAAAACTCGACGGCTCAGCAAAAGGCGCAATTATTCTTGCTGTCGCAAAAGAAATGAAACTTCCCGTCAAACTCGTTGGCATCGGTGAAAAAATGGAAGATTTAAAAGATTTTGATTCCGCTGAATTTATTCAGGCACTTTTTGAATAGTTATTTTTGGGAGTTTTATATTTAATTTGTACGCCGGTTTTAATCCGCCGTATATTAAGTTTTGTAAAATAAATGGAGGAAAAAGTGCATTTTTATTAAAGAAAATTAAAAATATACCGATAAAAATAATGTGAGTAAATAAAAGGAGTCTTGTGATGGCAATTGAATTTAACGGAAAAGGAAATGTAAACAACTTTAGAATCGGCAAAGAGGTGCCGGGTGCAAAAGATGTTCAGAAGGAAGAAAAGGTAGAGGAACAAAAACAGGTAGCGGACAACAAGTTTGTCAAAGACTTAGGCGAAGATTTGCTGACCTCAACAGCTGCAAGCGCTTACGGAATTAACTTTGCAAAACCTGCCGGAGTCAAAATTGACAAAGCATTCTGGGGCGATGCGCTCAAAGGTTTGAATCTGAAAGATACCGCCGTATCCGAAGATACTACAAAAGGTCTTGCGGATATTGACAACACATTTGCAATCCTTGATATGGAACGCAAAATGGCCTCATCCCCATTTATTCAGGCACTTAATAAAGAATTCGGAATTTCATAAGACTTATAAATCACATTTACTCGTCTGAGGCAAAATGCCAAAGACAATTACTCACACAAATTTTTAAAGGCTGACGACAATCAGCCTTTTTGTTATAAAAGATGAATTTGCGGCAAATTTACGCAATAAAAAAGTCCCGAAAGGGACTTTTTTATGATTCTACATATTCTCTCAAGCGTTTTGATCTGTTGGGGTGACGGAGTTTTCTTAACGCTTTGGCTTCAATTTGTCTGATACGCTCGCGCGTTACACCGAACAATTGTCCTACTTCTTCAAGAGTTCTTTGACGGCCGTCATCCATGCCGAAACGCAGTCTTAAAACGTCGCGTTCTCTCGGGGAAAGCGTGCATAAAACTTCTGCAAGATCTTCTCTCAAAAGTTCGGATGCAACTGTTTTAATCGGGGCGTCAGCTTCTTTATCTTCAATAAAATCACCCAGTCTGGAATCTTCTTCTTTACCTATTGGAGTTTCCAGAGATAAAGGTTCCTGAGCAATTTTGATAATTTCACGAAGTTTCGGAATAGAAACATTCATTTCAATCGCAAGTTCATCTTCGGTCGGTTTTCTTGAAAGTTCCTGAGCCAGACGGCGGGTAACTTTTTTCAATTTATTAATTGTTTCAACCATGTGAACCGGAATACGGATTGTTCTTGCCTGATCGGCGATTGCGCGTGTGATTGCCTGTCTTATCCACCATGTTGCATAAGTTGAAAATTTAAACCCGCGTTCATGGTCAAATTTTTCAGCAGCACGGATTAAACCGAGGTTTCCCTCCTGAATTAAATCCAAAAACAACATTCCGCGGCCTACGTATTTTTTTGCGATACTTACAACAAGACGCAAATTTGCCTGCACGAGTTTTCTTTTTGCAATAGCACCCGGTGTGCCGCCTTGAAGAATTTTTCTTGCTAGTTCTATTTCTTCTTTTGCAGACAGCAGTTTTATTCTTCCGATTTCTCTTAAATACAATCTTACCGGATCATCGACCGCAATACCTTTCGGTAATTCAAAATCCGAATCATCCGGATCTTCTTCGTCAGAACCTGACATCATATATATATCATCCAGATTCATTTTGTTGCCGATTTTGGAGGTTACAATATCTTCAATATTATCGGTGCTTATGTCCATATTCATGTAGTTTACGCTATCATTTTCGGACTCTAAAACTGCATCCTCATCCAAATCATGTAAATCCAGGGTTTCATCTTCCATAACACTTACAACTGAGGAACTGGGTTGTCTTTTTTTAGTCATTAATTTTTCTCCGATTATTTATTTTATCTCTTAATTGCATTTGAATTTTCAGGGCTTCTGTATCATCGTCATTTACATTTTTATATAAATTCCGCATTTGTTCTTTTTCTTTTTCCCGCTGACATTGATTTATTTTGTTAATATTTTCTTTGATTATATTTTCAAAGTCCTTCGGGCTTAAATTTTTATAACTTTCGGAAATACTTGCCAAATCCGTTACAATTGCCTGCAGCTCAGGATTTTGAATAAATTCCGTATATAAATGTTCAATTAATTCCTTTACATTATTTACGGTACATATCAATTTGTCAATTGTAGATTTTACAATTATTAACGTTTTATCTTCAAATGCCGTATCGCCTATTATAGCCTTGATTTGCTCAAAACTTAAAGGGCTTTCTGGTACTAAAAAAACGCTCAACAAATTTTTTTGCGCTTTTTGTAATACAGATATGTTTTTTGTTACATTCTTAACAAAAATTTCCGAAGCGGCATCAGCCTGCGAAAACGAATTAACTTCTCTTTCAAGAACATTTCCGTCAATATTAAGCGCCTGTGCAACCATTTCAGTGTATTCTGAACGGACGATTTTATTCCCGATTTCTCTGAGAACCGGAATAATCTTTTTTACAAATCTGGCTTTTTCAGTCGGTGTTTTATAGTTTTCTTTATCTTTCAAAATATTATTAAGCTGAAAATCAACCAGAAGCGGAGCGTGCTGAATATATTGTCTGTAGCTGTCAGCACCTACCGAACGAATAAATTCGTCAGGGTCTTTGCCTTCCGGAGGTGATATAACCCTTACTTCGCAGGCATATTTGTCGCTTGAGGTCGAAATATAGCTTTCGTCAAAGAGTTTGAGGTTGCCGACACCTTCAAAAACTTCTTTGATAATTTCCGCACCGCGTTCGGTTGCTTTTTGTCCGGCTGAATCCGTATCAAACGAGAGATAAATTTTTCTTGATTTTGTATATCTTGAAAGAAGTTTGACATGCTCTTGAGTCAAAGCTGTTCCGCAGGATGCAACACAGTTTTCAATGCCGTGCGCCTGAGCGGATATTACGTCAAAATATCCCTCCATAAGTATTACGCTGTCCTGCTCTTTAATGGCTTCTTTTGCGGTATAGAGTCCGTAAAGAATTTTACTCTTGTTATAAATAAGCGAATCCGGTGAATTCAGATATTTCGGTGATTGGCCTTCTTCAATCGCTCTTGCGCCAAAGGCAACAAAATCCCCGAACTCATTTTGTATGGGAATTATAATCCTGCCTCTGAAACGGTCTATAAATCGGGTTTTTTGTCCTGCAATAACAAGTCCTGATTTTTCCAGAATATCATCCGAAAAATCTTTTTTTAATTCGTCATAAAGCGCCGTGTAGGTTTTGGGTGCAAATCCGAGATGAAATTTTTTGATAACATCTTTTGAAATTCCGCGTTTTGTAAGGTATTTTAAGACATTTTCAGTATCGGAATCCTGATTTTTTAACAATCTGTCAGTATAAAAATCAACTGCACGGGAATTGGCCTTGAGCATCTGTTCTTTAATATCTTTAGAACCTTCGCCGTGTCTGAGGTTTTTCGGCATTTCAAGCCCGAATTGCTGCGCCAGATCTTTTATCAAATCCATAAACTCAACGTTTTTGGTTTTCATGATAAAAGAAAGCGCATCTCCGCCTGCGCCGCAGCCGAAACACTTGTAAATACCCATCTGGGGATTTACCGAAAAAGAAGGTGTTTTTTCCTTATGAAAAGGACACAAACCCCAGTAATGGTTTCCGGATTTTTTGAGAACAACCTGCTCGGATACTACATCCACTATATCCAGCCGGTCTTTTATTTGCGAAATTAATTCTTCAAGTGTGTCTGCCATACTTCCATTTTAGCATTAATATTTTTTTTAGTAAAATTATACCCGCATGGGTAATATTCATATTCCGAAAAAATTTGTAAAATTTAATTAATGAAGTTACAAATCGGGTAATAATGACCAATCCGTTAAAAGATAAAACAAAACCTCCTGACAAGGAGTCATTGCTTGCAATGGTAACTCACGACTTGAAAAATCCGGTCAGCTCCGGAATTCTGGCTGTAAAATTACTGCAGGATAAAAAACTCTCTCCGCTTAATCCGTATCAAAAAGAAATTGTTGACAACGTTATGGTTGCTTTTAATTATATGCAAAACCTGCTGGATAACCTTCTTGACAGATATAAAGTCAATAACAAAGTTTATTCGCTGAACAAAAGTACGGTGAATTTTACCGATCTTGTAAGTTCAGTAATTGAAGAATCAAAGTATATTTTTCTTGATAAACATCAAAGTGTAAAATTTGTCTCCGATGTTAAAAACAACACAATCAGTCTTGATGCTCTTGAAATAAAAAGAGCAATTAATAATCTTATGAGCAACGCCGCGAAATATTCACCGGCATATACCCGCACTGTTATTCAACTGTTTGAAAAAGAAAATTCTCTCGGATTATCAATTGAAAATGCAGGATGCAATTTTGATACGCGGGATCCGAACAAAATTTTTGAAAAATTTGTTTCTCTAAACGATAATTCCAAATCAATTGCGTCAGGCCTCGGGCTTTTTATTGTAAAAGAAATAGTAGAAGCACACGGCGGCCGCATTTATGTTGAATGTGAAGTCGGAAAATTTACACGGTTTATTTTTACGCTGCCGAGAAAATAATTCATTTAAAGCATTAAAACTTTTCTAAAAAGGCTTATAATCTGAATTATGAACATGCAGCTTTTATCGGAATATCTTGAATATCTGGATGTTGAAAAAGGCCTGAGTGAAAATACCACATCAGCTTACCGCCGTGATTTGAACGACTTTATGGAAAATTGCCTGATTCCTTTTTCGGATATTCAGCGCAGTCAAATTACAACATATATAAGAAATCTGCATGAAAAAAATTATTCCCCGTCAAGCATAATGCGAAAAATAGCTGCCCTGCGCGGATTTTTCAAATGGCTTTGCGTAAACGGATACTGTAACACTGACCCCACTTTAACCCTTGAACTGCCCAAAGCACCCAAAAAACTTCCCAAAATTATGACCGTTAATGAAATCGAAACCATCTTGAACCGGAATCTTTCCAAATCCGAAAAAGTTATTATTGAACTTTTGTACGGCTGCGGTTTGAGAGTATCAGAGCTTGTTAACCTTAATATCAACGATTACGATTTAAGCGGAAAATATATTCAGTGTTTCGGCAAGGGTTCCAAAGAAAGAATTATTCCGCTCGGGTCAAAGGCTGTTTCCGCAATCAAAAATTACCTGCCCGAAAGGGATTTTTTGCTGCAAAAATTCCGGCTTGATACAAAACGGCTTTTAATCCATAAACACGGCAGAGAAATGACACGTCAGGATGTTTATAATTTTATTCATGAACAGGGCAAAAAAATTCACAAAGCTATATCTCCTCATACGCTCCGCCACAGTTTTGCGACACATCTTCTGGAAAACGGAGCCGATTTGCGTGTTGTACAGGAACTTCTCGGACACAGCAATGTTTCAACAACACAACTTTACACTCACATAAGCAAAAAACGTCTGAAAGAAGTCTATTTCGCAATAAATAATTAAATTCCGAAAAATATTTTTTAAAATTCGCTTGCAAAAACTTCTTTTATGCTAGTATAGAGCTATGTTAGAGTTATTTGTATCCGGATCGGAAAAACACAGCGGAAAAACATTTATAACGGCAGGACTTGCCGCAACAATGCAGAGCCTGGGGTATTCGTCCTGTGTTTATAAACCCGTGCAAACGGGCGCTATAGAAAAAAGCGGGTTTATTCAGGCACCGGATCTTGCCTTTGTAAAATTCATTGATCCGTACATTAAAACGTATTTTTCATATCTTTTAAAAAGTGATGCAATACCTGCTGTGGCGGCCGAACTTGAACACACTTTGATAGACAAAGAAATAATTTATCAGGATTACGCGAGCATTAAAAAAGAATACGAATGCATTTTGACTGACGGCACAATAGGACTTGCAACACCTTTGGGTGAAGGCTTTTTGGAACAGGACATGATAAAAATGCTGGATATACCCGTTTTGCTTGTGGTTTCACCTTCCGAAAACTCCGTTAATAACACAATTTCAAGCGTCAATCAGGCTTTTGCCGCAGGTATAAAAATCCGCGGCGTAATCATAAACGACTGCCCCGAAGTTATTCAGGATTTGAATATAAAATCCATGCCCAGACTGATTGAAAAATACACCGACGCTAAAATCCTCGGTGTCATGCCGCATATAGAAGATTTGAAAAAAATTAACCCGAATGACTTAATCTCAAATGTTTTGACCGGTATTGACATAGAAAGCGTTTTCAATGTCAAAATCGCAAAACTGGAATTATAAATCTATATCAAAAATAAATTGTAACGATATATAAAGATTATATACTTTTAAGGCAATTTTCTCTTAACAAATTTTTTAAATAAAGTATAACGAGGTATAATTACGTTATGGATGAGAGAAACGATCAAAACTTAAGAGTAATAGAGAATTCTCAAGAGATGAGAGGAAATGAAGTTTCTGAGCAAATTCGTTTGTCTCGCCAGACAAATCCTATTGTTAGAAAGTTGTTGAAATTTGGCAGAGCCGAATTAACACACAAATTTTCGGTCAAAGATTTGTTCACGCGTTAGGAATATGCGCACGGTTTTATGAGGACCGCACGGCAGCGTAATGATCTGCCGGTTTGCGAAATTCTGAAAGTTATACTTCGTTATTCTTTCAGGCAGTGTATGTACGAGATTAAAAAACAGATTTATCTTGATTTAACCAAAACACAGAAATCCGCTCTGTGTAATTATTTGCGTGCACTGGTTAAAAAATCGCCGGAATATTCCGCAGATGAGATTCTGGAAAAATTTATTGACGATGAAAAATATTATCTGGATATAAACGCGTCGCGGTTTGAATTTCTGGCGGAAAAACTGGACGATGAAGAATTTTTGAACGAAACAAAAAAATATTTATACGAATGCCGTAAATATTACGATTACAAAAAATCACAGCAGCCGATAATTGAGGCGCAAAAAGAATTTGAAAAGAAAAAACGAGCTTTTCTGCGTGAAGTAAAAATGTCAAAAGAATCTCCGACAAAAAAACAATTGTACTATTACGACAAACTCTGTAAAGAATATAACCTTGAAAAAAAAGAATTGACATCAAAACTTGAAGCCCGCAACGAAATTGATAAAATATTAAACGAGCACACGGTTGAAGTTAGTTAGTATATCGGTCAGAGTTTTCGCGCAAATAAAAATAATAGCAAAGTTTTTAGACTTTGCTATTATTACTTTTCACTTGGTTGCGGGAGCTGGATTTGAACCAACGACCTTCGGGTTATGAGCCCGACGAGCTACCAGACTGCTCCATCCCGCGTTATTTAATTTTGGAGTTCAGACAACCACCATTATCATTTACCCCCATCCCATTATTAAACGCTAAAAAACAAAAATCAAGACCCATGATTTATTTTAACAAAAATGTCCGCACATATTTATGTGCAAGTGCCAGTTCATCATTATTCAGCTTATCAAGCATTGTTATAATATCAGATTTCAAATCTTTTTGATCCTGCAGGTAATAGAATTCAAACAAGTCTTTAGGTTCAACATCTAAAGATGTTGCTAATCGTTCAATTAAATCCGGCGAAGGAAAATTTTTGCCGCTCTCTATGCAGCTTATATGTTTATCATCAACGTTTACAAATTCGGCAAGCTGTGCTTGTGTCAATTTTTTCTTTTTACGGTATTCTTTAATTTTTTTCCCGAACAGTATTTTTATACCGGTCATTTTTCACCTCTCACTTAATTTTATTAAGTTTTTTAAATATATAAAATGCTAAATTAGGTAATATATTGACTAAAATTTACCTATTTGATAGAATTTATAACCGGATAGGTAAATTCCGGCGGATTAAATACCTTATTTACGGAAATTTTATACAAAATTCAAATACACAAAACACGTTATCAAAACCCGAAAATTTCATAACGCAACAGCTGTTCATACCGGCGAAGAGCTTATGCTTTTAAAAAGCCGGTTTCCCGAAAATATAGAGTTGTATGTTGCAAAACTCAACAATAAAATGATAGCCGGAACAGTCTTGTTTATTTATGATAATCTTGTGCATACACAGTATCTTGCAGCGGACGATACAGCAAGAGAAGTCGGTGCGCTGGATTTTGTAATCAGTGAACTTTTAACGATATATAAAGACAAAAAGTATTTTGATTTCGGAATTTCAACCGAAAACAACGGCAGATATCTTAATGAAGGCTTAATAAGACAAAAAGAAGGTTTCGGCGGCAGAGTTATTGCTTACAACACTTATTTACTTTGTAACTAAACCCCGATTACAGAGCGGGTGTTTTTGACCTGTAATTTATCAAGCAGTTTTTTTATTGAAACAAGTATTGCCATGCTTATTGCCGTAACCGCGACAAACCTTAAAACGGCAATAACACTTGCCGTCAAAAATTCCTCCGGTGAATTTACCGGCAAAACTTTCGGCAAATTAAAAATTTGGTTGAAAGCAAAAAAGATATACCAGTGAACAAAGAATATTGAAAAACTGTATTTTGCAATCAAATCAGCACTTGTGTTAAACCATTTGCAATTTTTAACCGGTTCGTCGTAATGTTTCAGATACCCCAGCACAACAAGCGTCAAAAAGATTTTTGAAATAGTACCGTTTGCAAAATTATACGTGTGCAAGAGATAAACATCAACCGCGGAGGTCAGAAGCATAAGCCCGATAAATCCCCATCTGAATTTATAGCACAAATCAATTTTATCTTTATATGCTGAAAAATACATTCCGAGAACATACATTGATGCAAAATGTACAAATCCGTTCAAAATATATTTTAAGTATTCAACATATTTTGCCGAATAACTTAATCCCGCAACAGTTTCGGGTTCAAGCGTCATGCGCGTAATAAAAAACGTTACAAGAAACAGCAGCGGCAGTAATTTGTAAAGAATTTTTTTCCGCTCCAAAATCAAAAATACATCCGCAAGCAAAAAGAAAATACAAATCATCGGAATATACCAGGTCGGCACATTGTGAACACGTCCTGTTGTTAAAAACACCCCGATTTGTGCAAACGGATTCAAACCGTCAAAAGGGTTTCCGTAAGCCAGCGGCATGGCAAAACAAAGTATTATACCGGGAACTGCCGTGATAATATACGGCAGGATAACGTTTGTCCATTTCTTTTTCAAATAAGTTTTATACTCATACCTGTCAGACAAATGCTGAAACAAAAAACCGGAAATAAATATGAAAAGTGCCGTTCCGCCGGTAAAAATTTCAAACGCAATATTATTAAGCCATGTGCCGGAATTACCCATCTGCATTGTGTGTCCGACAACAATCAACAATATTGCGAGTCCTCTGAAAACATTTATATAATTAAGCATCTGCCGTTTTGGTTTTTGAATATTTTGCTGCATAAATTCCCCTTAATAACTTTTGACTGCGCCCCAGGCGCGAATTGTACCGCGCTCGTATTTGATAAGATAATAGTCGCCTTCTTTTACATATTCTATTGTAGCACTCATATGGATTTTTTCTTCATCCGGCGGCATACCTACTTCGGCGCGCTTTTTGTTTGTTTTTTCGCGTTCTTTTTCACGTTTCTTTTTTATTTTTTGATACTCTTTGTCATGGTCTTTGTTGAAGGCTTCTTTATCTTCCTCAACTTTAAATACCGGAATAATCGCAACAGGATTTTTGGTTTGCATCAGTATTAAAAAATCACGTTCGTCCGAAAGCGCAAGTTCATAATGTCCCGCGGGAATAGTATTTCCCTGGCTGTCCGCGATTTTATCAACTATGATAAGCACGGGGTAATCGGAATCTTTTAAAGAATACCTGTAAATAGCCTGCGAGCCGAGCTGAACGCCGGAAGTTTCCTGCGGATGAACGGGATACGGTCGGATTTCTTTGAAATTCAAAATTGTTTCGGTATACAACCCCTCAAGCATTATTCAATCCCCGATACAAGTTTTCTCACGGCATTGTCTATTTCTTTAAAACTTTTGCCGAGCGCATTTTCGCTTCCGACAAATACAAGCGACAAATATTTCTGGGAATTTCCGAGATTATTTTCTTTTAACAAAAGTCTGTAACTTTCCCGCATAAGACGTTTTAAGCGGTTTCTTTTAACCGCGCGTTTGTGAACTTTTTTACTCACTACAAACCCGACTTTTGTTGGGGAATCGTCTTTTTTAAGGATGCCTGCAAACAAAGTCACTCCGCCCTTGTGGGAGGAGTTTCTGACTTTATATGTTGCTTTAAATGCGGATCTGTTTTTCAATCTGTATTGTTTTGGTAACATTTAAAATCCGCCTTTCATTTTGTTACCGGTTTAAAACCGATTAAGCACGTTCTTTAGCTGTGATAGCCAATTTGTGGCGGCCTTTAGCGCGGCGTCTGTTCAAAACTTCTCTGCCGCCCGGGGTAGCCATTCTTGCTCTGAAACCGCTCACATGCTGTCTTTTTACTTTAGTTCCTTCTAGTGTACGTCTCATTTTCTAATTCCTTTTTGTTTATATTTGTCGTATGATTTTTATGTTAAATAAAAAAAAGTCATTAGTCAATATAAAACGAATGCGAGGTTAAATAATATGAACAAAAAAATAGGTTTTATCGGATGCGGCAAGATGGCAAGCGCCATTATCAAAGGGATTACATCATCCTGTTGCGGTGAAAAATATGAACTTAAAGGATCGGAAATAAATTGCGAAATAGCCGAACTTGCGCAAAACAGACTCCAAATTCCGGTTATGACCGATAACAGACTGCTTGTCATGGACAGCGACGTAATTTTTCTGGCGGTAAAACCCAATTATGTTCAACAAATTCTTGAAGAAATTAAAGACGAAATCACACCCGATAAACTTGTTGTATCAATTGCGGCAGGTGTCAGCACATCAAAGATTGAAAAAATTCTTCATCAGGCTCGCATAGTTCGTGTTATGCCGAACACTCCGGCTCTTGTTCTTGAAGGTATGAGCGGAATCTGCAAGGGTGAATTTGCACGGGATGAAGATGCGGCATTTGTTATGAAATTGCTTTCAAATATCGGAAAATGCATTGAAGTTACCGAAGAGCAAATGGATATCGTAACCGCAATTTCAGGTTCCGGCCCGGCATTTTTCTATAAGGTTATAGAAGATATGGCGCGTGCGGGAGAAAAACTCGGACTGGATTATGAAAAATCCTTGCTGCTTGCCGCACAAACCGCTCTCGGTTCTGCCGCAATGGTATTTAACAGAGGCGAATTAACCGTTCAAAACCTGATTGACAACGTGGCAACAAAAGGCGGCTGTACATTTGTCGGGATAAGCGTTATGAACGAAGAAAATTCAGACAAATTGTTCTATGATGTAATAAGTGAAACCGCCAAAAAAGCACATGAACTCGGCAATTAATTGAGTTTTGAAAAAAATTCCACTGCTCTGTAAATTCTCGGGCCCGGGCGGTTTATCATATCAATTTGTTCCTGAGTGAGAAAAATTATTTTTGATTTCGGAAAAAGCTGTTTTATTCTTGCGTTATTTGCGGCAAAACAGACAACCACAATATCCGGTTCCGTTTTGATTGCATATTCATCGGATACCGGAGGATAAAAAAGATCTATATCTTCCGCTGCCGGAATGTTGCCTGATTTTTTTATAACATCGGTTATAAAACTTTTTTTACCGACTGTTATAATCGGGTCGGTCTGTATCATGTAAAAAATCTTTTTAGGCGGATTTTTTGAACTTGATTTTGCAATTTTGGTTTTTATATCTTTAACCAGCAAATCGGCTTTTTGTCCGGAATTTGTCATTTCGCCGATTTTGTATATGTTTTTGTAAATATCGTCAATTGTTTCAAAGTTAAAAATAACCGGTTTGATTTTTATTCCTTCAAAATCGCTTAAAAGTCCGTGAGAGTTGTCGGGAACAAAAATGTAATCAGGATTAAGTCTGATAATTTTTTCCTTATTTAAAAAATACGCATCGCCGACTTTTTCTTTAAGCATGGCTTCTTTCGGGTAATTACATGCGGTTGACACCCCTATAAGATTATCCTGAACATCAAGCGCATAAATAATTTCGGTAACTGCGGGCGCAAGGCTGATAATTTTCGGGTTTGAAACTTCTTTTGCCGCCGACGTATTCAAGCCGAGAACAAAAACTGATAAAATTAAAAATAATTTATTTAATAATTTGCACATTATAACTCCCGTTGTCATTTAGAATTTTAAAATCTATGTTATAAATTTTTTTCAAAATTTCACTTTTCAAAAAATCTTTTTTACCGGCTGAAAAAATTTTTCTTTCCTGATTTATACCGATAAAATAATCACCGTAAAAGGCCGCAAGATTCAAATCATGCAATATCACAACACTTGTAATCCCGTTTTTTGATAATTTTTTTATAATATCCAGAACCTTAACCTGATTAATCAAATCCATATTTGATGTCGGTTCATCAAGAAGAAAAATTTCAGCCTCCGAAAGCAGCCCGAGCGCAATATTTGCTTTTTGAAGTTCTCCGGCGCTCAATTTTTCAACCGTAATATCTTTTTTGTCATAAATTTCAAGTTTTTGCATAATTTCAAAAATTTTTTGTTTTTCATTTTTTGTAATATGCCATTTCCAATTTTTTCTGAAAAATATTGAAGTCAAATACTCATAGAGTGTTATTGCGCCGGTGTATGTAATTTTTTGCGGCAGATAAAACATTTTTTTACCGGATTTGATAACACCGCAATCAGGTTTTAAAATTCCTGCAATAAGTTTTATCAAAGTGGTTTTTCCGGCACCGTTGGGGCCTATTATTACGTTAATACAACTTTCCTTCAAAGATAAATTGATATTTTCAAAGAAATTCGTATTTTCAAAATTAAAAGATAAATCTTTAATTTCTATCAAAAATATCTCCTTTCTTGGTTAAGAAGAATACAAAAACAGGTGCTCCGATAAACGCAATTACAAGCCCGAGAGGAATTTGCAGCGGATAAACAAGCGTTCTTGAAAGATAATCCGCAAACAAAATAAAAGATCCTCCGATTAATATATTTGCGAAAAATAAATACCTGTAATCGTTTCCGACAAGTTTTTTTGCAATTTGCGGCGCAATGATACCGATAAATCCCAAAATCCCTGCGGCAAAAACACTTAAACATGTCAAAAATGCCGACAAAATTATGATTAAATATACCTCTTTTTTAAAAGATGGAACCATATTTTCATCAAGTCTTAAAAAATTTAACTTCGGTATCACAAAACAACTTGCCGCAAGTGCAGCTGAAAATACCGCAAAAAGTGTTTTATCCGGAACAAGTCCGCCGCTGTTAAACCCGCCGGACAAAATAAACATTATCAGGTGTGATTTATCGGCATGCATAAGTATAAACAGAGATATCAATGAACTTGCAAACAGATTAACCGACAACCCCGTCAGAATCATTTTAGCTGCCGAAAATCTGCTTATTCCGGCAAATAAAATTACCGCAGCCGACGAAATAAGCGCCCCCGCAAAACCGAAAAGCGAATAATTCATACTGTTAAAATAAATTACGGAAATAACAATCCCGAGCCCTGCGCCGGAAGAAACACCCGTAAGATAAGGTTCCGCAAGCGGGTTTTTTGATACCGCCTGCATAAAAAGTCCCGCAAGTGCAAGACAAGACCCTGCAATAAATCCTTTTAAAACTCTCGGATATCTCAAAACAGTCAGTATAATGCTGTCGGCGTCGTTTGAAAGATCAAAACTTTTAAACAGCAAATGTATTCCCGAATCCTTGTATCCGGCAAACAAAGCCAGATACAGCGCAATTAAAAATACAATTGTCAAAATTATTAAAGTATAAATTTTCTTTGATTCAGCCATTAAATATTCTCTTTCTCCGGCAGTGTATACTTAACAAAAACACCTGCCATAAATTGAATTCCGGGTGCGTAATAATACACATCGCCCTGTCTGTACATTGAAATTTTTTGATCCAGAAGATTATATATCATAGCTTTCAGATAAACATGCGCACCTTTAAAGCTGAAAAGCCGTACATTTGCGCCTATTCTCACATCCACATACCCCGGAGTCCTCACCGCGGTTACGGATGAATCCATTGCCCTGCTTGATGCCGCTTCAAGTCCTACATATCCGTTAAATCTTTCATGCGGTGTCCAGTAAAGAGTTGTATTGAGTCTGTTTTTCGGACATGCCGGCAAGTCCGTTCCGGTTGCGTCGTTTTCGGAATCCGTGTATGTATAGTTCATGATTGCCTTAAATTTCTCATTCGGAGTCCAGGTCATACGTGCCTCATAACCCTGAATACGCGCGCTGTCAACGTTTGTATACATATAACTTGTAAGTCCGTATTCAAAATTTATGTAATCTCTGTAATCATTATTAAAATAACCGAAATCAAAAGTCAATTTGTCATTGAAAAAACTTTGTTCAATTCCGACATCCCAGCCGGTCATCTTTTCCGCCGCAAGGTTAGGGTTCGGAATCATATCGTATCCCATAGACCTCATTCTTGCAAATCTTTGATAAAGCGTCGGAGTATTTACACTCTGCCCCCAGGAACCTCTGAATTTGGTCTTTGCACCTTTGATTTTAAATGTCGGCAGAACAAGTGCCGCGGATGCGTTCGGCAAAACATACGTACCGTAAGCTGAATTGTTAACCAGCCTTGCGCCGCCGCGTATAAACAATTTATCTTTAATATTTATTGAGTCATTAACAAAAACGTCATTTTGAATTGTGCTTCCCGTAAAATTGTTCACATCGGTCATGCCGAAATTAACCATGGTTGATTTACTGTCAATAAATTCCGTTTCAAGATTATATCCGACCGAAAATGTATTCCATTCACGGTAATTAAAATTATGCTGCGTCATAAAATTCAAACGGGTGCTTCCGATTTTAGAGAGCGACTGCATAGTCGGGTCGGTATTTATAAAATCCGGATAGATAAAGTTATTGGATTGATTGTGATAAAGTCCGAATTTTGTATTGTAGTTGTACCATTCGGTCGGGGTATGGTCAAACGAGAGGACATTCATAATGTCAATATTTGTACCGTAATTTCCGTATGGCGCCTGATATCTGGTGTAGGGGTAATCATTATGAAAATTTATGCCAATATCTTTTCTTGCCCTTGAAAACCTGAAAATATCTCTTATTTCCGCTTTGCCGTCAAGAACTCTCAAGCCTGTGTTTGTAACAACACTCAAATTGTTATAAGCGTTATTGTCTATTGTTCCCAGCCCCGTTGCGCGCATTCCGCCGTTTGTCTTAAACCAGGTCAAACCCATATAGTAATCTTTTTTGTCATCACCGCCCATTATCGCAAATCTTTCTTTATATGAGCCGTAATTCCCCATCTCAGAACCCATTTCAATTGACATAGGGCCTCTGCCCCGTCTTGTTTGCAGAGCAATAAGACCGCCAGAGGCATTAACTCCGCCGACATTTCCCTGCGGGCCTCTTATAATTTCCACACGTTCCAAATCATCCGTAAGCTGATATTGAAATTCCATCCCCGGCGAGGTCATAGACGGTCTGTCCGCTCTGATTCCGTCTATTGTAAGTCTGACCCTGTCAGTTCCGCGCATTCTCAAAGATGACGGCGACCCCGGCGAAGATTCTGTCTGCACCGTAAGGCCTGCCGCCTGATTTAACAATTGAGTCAAAACCGGCGAGCCCTGATTTTTTATCTCATCAAGAGTAATAACATCAACGCTTGCACCTGATGTTTTTATATTTTCGGCATAATTGCCGAGCGAGTATACTTCCTTTTCCGTTAAACCGCCGTACAAAACGGCACCATTGTCTTCAGTATCCTGTATTGCAAAGGCAAAAGCCGGATTAAGCAAAAAAAGGATAAGAAGAACCGTCCTCTTAATTCTCATTGCTTTCCCTTCCTGAAAAATCTTAACGCCGTACGAAGGGAAAATTTCAAACCAATCTTTTAATCATCACCATGCTCCTGTCTCGAGGTTGTAACAATATCAAGCATTCCGACTTTAACGGCCGCGGACCGGCGGGGGAATTTCACCCCTTCTTTCCTTGATACGGTTTTTATTATACTTAAAGCAGTTTTGTCTGTCAAATTCAGAGCTTTATCAGGGCGCTGTGGCGGTTTGTAGTTGCGTTTTCTCTGCGATAGGAAAAGAACATGTCATTATCACAGTATGTGCAGTACGGGCAGATATCAATTTTGTCCGCTCCGATTTCTTCAAGCTGGCGTGCGTTTATCGCTTTTAAATCCACAAACTTTTTTCCGTCTTTGATTTTAAACATTCCGTCAAAATTTTTTACGGTTGATTTAAGCTGTTCAAAGACATCATCACCGACATCATAACAGCATAAAGAAATCGCGGGGCCGATTAC
Organism: Candidatus Gastranaerophilales bacterium; assembly: GCA_944323995.1. GTDB lineage: Bacteria > Cyanobacteriota > Vampirovibrionia > Gastranaerophilales > Gastranaerophilaceae > SIG32. The sequence continues at coordinate 111,735 of CALUUN010000034.1, forward strand.
GGCAATTATATCTTCGGGAGCGGATTTCATAACTTTAACTGTTTCGGGCGCAATTTTTTGTGCGGTTCCGCGCCAGCCGGCATGCGAAATTGCAGCTATTTTTTGTTTTTTATCGTAAAGAATAACGGGCGTGCAGTCCGCAAAGTTCAAAAATACAGCCTGCTTTTTATTATCTAAAATAAGAGCGTCGGTTTCTGGATAATCCGTTTTCCCGACAACCGCAAAGTCAACATTTGCGCTGTGTGTTTGAGAAGGTGAAACAAGTTCGGTTACTTGCAAATATTCACGGAACATTTTTTTGTTTTCTTCGACGAGGTTTTCAAATTCGGGTTCTTTAGTTTTTATAACACTTTCACGCGTTGTAAAAAACGCCGTTATATCTTCTAAAAAATCCGATTTTAAAACAGTTTTGCCGTTAATTTTATCAAAGTAAAACATATTTTTATTATACAAAACATTGTCTAATATGGCAAACCGTGTTAGTATATGGTCATGAAAAGATTTTTACTTATTTTTCTGGCTGTAATTTTAATGCAAAATATCGCATCAGCCGCACAAACAAATATAAGTTTTATTTATATAAACGGTTCAAATAATAACGATGAAAAAATGAAAAACTGGTATGAAGAAGGGGTTAAGAAACTTCATCCCGCATTAAAGAAAAAATTTGAAAAAAACCGTGACACAAAAAAATGGTTCAATGCAGAAACAGGGATTTATCATATAAATGAGGAGCCGGTTATATTTTTCTGGGGCGACAGAAGCAAAAAAGACCTTGATTTTGTAAAACGCCAGCTTGATATTTCAAAGGCCTTGAGTCCGACACTTGCTTATCAGGTAAGGAACATGCTGACCAAATATCTTCATGACGCAATCTGGGTTCAAAAAACTCACAACATGAACCCGATTATTGACAACCTTAACGATACCGTAAAAGAAGAAGCCGCAAAAGGCAATGAGGTTGTGTTATACGGATATTCGGCCGGAACTTTTGTGACATACAATTATTTGCTGAATAAACTTCCGTATCTTAATCTTGAGGATTTGTTTGATGTTGTAAACGTAAGCGAAAGCACGAGAAATTTTATACAGGCGAACCCGATGAATAACACATGCATTTCCGCTCTGGCAGATGCAAACATAGGTGTGGTATCTTCAGACGGCCATTTGCTTTTGGATCCGTCGGAAGATTTTAAAAAGAATTATTTGAATTTGAACGCTTCAACGGAAAAGGTTTGCGCACCTTCCGGCGCCGTAAAAGGCATAGTAAATTTTGCAAGCCCGCTGGTGCTTTTTTATTCCGATGCTGCAGATCCTGACTATGAATTTACCTACTATAACAAACTAATGATGGAATATATAATCCAGAAGGGTTTATTCTGGTTAACGGTAAATTTCAGAGAGGATCCGCTCGGATTTCCTACCACAAGAAATCTTACCATAGAGGAATTGGAGCAGGTGGCAGGCGTAAAATTTGAATCACCTTCCGGATTAATTTATGATAATTCGGGGGTATGGAGCAAACGTTCGTTTATGTTTGCACACACATCATACTGGAGTGCCCGCAACACTTTTGCAAACGCGGTTGTAAAAAGTCTTGTAAAAGGCATGAGATTTAATTACGACAAAGATTATCAGATGGAAGTTCTTAAAAAAGATAAAACGAGAGAGCACCTGTAATGCGTGAAAAAGTTTATCAAATGTTTATACTCGGAACAGACGGCGGCGGGTACATAGATGCTTTGAAAAACGGGCTTGGCGGCGTGATATTTTTTACGCACGACATCCAAAGCGCAGAGCAGTTCAAAGAATTGATTTTAAGGTGCAAAACGTTTGCAAAAATTCCGCCCTTTTTGTCAATAGATCAAGAAGGCGGCCGTGTGGAAAGAACGGAAAACATTCATAAAAAACATCTTTCGGCAAGATATGCTTATCAAAACGGTTTGGACTTTTTAGAAAAACAAACCTCCGAAATTGCACTTGAATTAAAAAGTTACGGGATAAACTTAAATTTTGCCCCCTGTGTTGATGTTAATACAAATCCTGATAACCCGATAATCGGCGAAAGATCATTTTCTTCAAACCCTGATGAAGTTATTGAAGCCGGCAGACAGGTTATGGAGATTTACCGCAGAAACGGTATTATTCCCTGCTTAAAACACTATCCGGGACACGGTGACGCAAATTCAGACAGCCATTTGACATTACCGGAAATTGATTTGCCGCTTGAAAAAATGGAGGCCGTGCATATCAAACCTTTTGCCGCGCTGGCAAACGAGGCAGAAATGGTTATGGCGGCACATCTTCACTGCACCTGTTTTGACAAATCCGAAATCCCGACAAGTTTAAGCAAAAATGCGATTTCATACCTCAGAAATAAAATAGGCTTCAAGGGGGTAATAATTTCCGATGACATGATAATGAAAGGCGTTGCAAAGTTCGGCGCTGTTGAAGCAGTTGAAACAGGAATCCGCGCCGGCTTGAATATGTTTATCTACAGAAATTCATCACCGGAAACTATTGATGTAATCGAAACCATTGTAAAAAAAGCAAAAAAAGATAAAGTGCTTGCTCTAAATATCGAAAAATCATCTGAAAAAATCAGGGTGTTAAAAAATCGCTAAAAAAGTATTCTGTTTTTTATTTATTCAATAATTTCTATTTTTTATCTTATCCTCTATATACCAGTAGATATATAAGACAATATAATTCCCCACTAATCCCAAAAGTACACTCTGGATTAATTGCCCGTAAAAACCATTATCAAAATAGGGAAAACCAAAAGGCCAAAATATAAAATATGCAATTATCAGAACTGTCAATTTTAAATAATTTGATTGTTTTAGTTTGTGGATGAATTGAGACACCAATTTATATTTTTGGGAATTCTCTAATTTTTTATACGCAAAAGGCAAGATGAATAATCGCCCTATTACTATTAATAATATTATTTGAATCCAATATTCATAAAATATTTTTGCTATTAAATTATCATAAGGTTCAAACATTGCTATTCCTAACAAAATTATTACAAAAAAACCTATGCCGGCAACCACATTAACAAATAGTAAGCATAAAATATTTTTTAATATGTCTCTCATTAGTAATCCTTTAATCTAAATTGTACTGGTATTATAACATAATAAATTTCTTAGTTTGTTAATAGTTTGCAGTGTATAGGCGCTATTATTGAGTATTCGGATTTCTGAATTAGGTAATTCTTCTTTATTTAACCATTTGTAGTCATATTTATCAAATAATATCCCTTTAAATTCTCCGTTTTCTATCCGTGGATTTAAGATTGTCAAATTATTTAACTATTTTATATATTTTTTAATGCCTCTATACAACATCAAGTAAAAAAGCAAGATTCCTCCTGCATAAAATAGTATATATGCAATCAATGTAAAAATAACAGTCCATATAAAAAAATAGTCAATATATATATATATACAATAAATCAAAAATGGTAAATCATAACAAAAGGCTATTATTAGGATTTTCTTTTTATTTTGAGGGGTGTTTTTTATAAATTGAATATACTCGCTTATTATTGATTTCGTATGCTTTTTGGCAATATTTACCAACAACTTTGGCAAATAGAGTTTTACAATAATATACGTAATCTGCAAAAGTAATCCCAAAAGAAGCATAATATTCGCATTTTGGGAAATATCTGAAACTAAATCCAGACTAATATTCATACATAATATTATGAAACCTATTAATAATATATTGAAGATATTAAAAATTATATAAAACTTTGAACTGCTCATTTTTATCCTTTATATTTTATACCTACATTTTACAATTGTAAAGTAGGGATGTAACAACCTTGCTATTTAGTTTTTTTGATTTTCTTATCTTGAATTTTCCATATAAGAAATAATGAGATATAGAACATGCATATTCCACCAAATGTTATTATTTCATACACTGGAATATAAGCCCATTCAAAACGATATTCTTTTATTGAAAAAAATAATATGCAATATAACATTATAACCACATCATAAACAAACGCTAATAACAGTGTTGATTTTCTGCTATTTATATTAGTTTTTAATTCTATTGCTACTTTGCTTAATGTAAAATTTGGGAAAAATTTTTCAAAAGTATTAAATAATACGTACAAAAGAATAATTTTTATAAGTATGCTTAAAAATATTAAGCAAATTGGAATAAAACTATTTTCGGCAATACTAAAAATTACAAAAAAAACAAGTAGAGTTAAATATGTACATAAACAAAGTAATATATTTAAAATATTTAAACATAAATAAAAATCATCTTTTTTCATATATACAAATCCTTTTGATTTATTTCATTTTATACCTACATCTCACAATTGTAAAGTACGGATTTAATTTTCCTGTTTCTTGTGCTTGACGTCCCATTTTTACAAGAAGGTTAGAATCATTTTTATTAAAATCATATGTATCAAGTAATGTCACATCTACATAATTTCCACGAACTTTTGCAGATAACACATCTACACTGCCAAAAGCATTATGTAAATTGGTAAATCCATTAAACCTGAATGATCCGGATACTTCTTTCCCTGACTTTAAATCTGCATAATTATTTCTTATAAAACTCTCAAGTTCTTCAGAATGAGCTATTACATTAGATACATTGCTATTTTCATGTAAAACGACACCAGGAACATTTACATCTCCAAATTGTGATTTTATTTTATTTTTTATTTTTGTTTTATATGGTGCATACTCACTGGTTAAAGAATCTACATCGTTATATAAAGTACCATTTTTTCTTATATAATCATGATTATAAATTCCTGTAGAATCAGACGCCATATTCCATAACGCTACAGCATCATTTTGATTTAATGGATAGCCTCCCGCATTAATTAAAAGATTAAGAGTTTTTTCATTTAATAAACCATCTGTGCTATTGATATTACGTTCAAAATAATTTCTAATTCCTGCATTTTTATTTATCGGATAATTATTATAAGTTATACCGCCGTCTAATTTTAATGTTGGTTCAATATCCTCAGCAGCACCGGTATTAGTTCCACTATGTTCATAATTATTCCCCCCAACACCATCAGGTTTGGAGCGATAATGTGCTCTTACCTCAGTTCCGTCATCACGGGTGTATGCATGAACATAGACAACGTCAGGATTACCGGAAAGGTCGCTTTCTCTTGGAATACCCAAATTTTCCATTTGATAATCTATAGCTTTTTCATTTGTCATAAATTCTTCTGCGGACATTTTTCCTATGTCTTCTGCAGTGTAGATTTTGTTGTTGTTTGAAATTGTGTTAAAAAAGTTTTTCAAATTTGCCATTTATATTTCTCCTCAGCATGTAAAGTTGTATTTATCAATTAATGTTGAATAATATTATAATAACATTATTTTGTTAATTTGTCAACTATGTTGATTTATAATTTTAAATATGATACAATTTTTTTGAGGTAAATTATGGATAAACAAACACAACTAATAAAATTCGGTACAGTTATAAAGCAAAGACGTCTGGCTTTAAAATTCAGCTTAAGAGATTTAGAGAAACTATCCAGCGTAAGTGCTGCTTTAATCACAAAACTTGAAAACGGGAAAATGGCAAATTTTCCAAAAGCTATTACGATTAAACAACTTAGTGATGCATTAATGTTTAATGACGAATTATTTGTTCTTGCGGATATTTTGTTTGAACCGAAAGAGCAAAAAAATATACCTCCAAAAACGTTTGAAGACGAATTAAGGGAATTGCTGGCAACTAAAACAACGCTTAATTCCGATAATATTACTCAGGTAATTTATTTTGTATCGGGACTGGAAAAACTGCAAAAAATGCAAAAGTTATAATTTTTCTGACTTAAATGTCAAACTTGCGATACTTTTTCTCAAAATCCCTGATACATAACAGCTAAAAGCCACCAAAAAAGAGCCTTTTCGGCTCTTGTTGTAAAATCTGGGCCGCAGTGGACTGTCTTGGATTTGCTCCACGCTCACAGAGTTTCGCCTTAAAGCCTGCGGCTAAGCTGGCTCAATCTGTTCGCAATCCGGACTAACTCAATGTCGTTCGTGTCGTCCGTCCGCAAATCCGCTCGAACCACTATAAAGAAACTTTTGTTTAAAGATTAAATGCACAAAAATATGAGATTAATTAAATAATTTAGAACATTTTTCTTGAATATTTAATGCAACATCTTTTGCAAATTTTTCCTTGAGTCCTATATTTTGGGCAACCGCCAATATATCATCTAAAGTTGGATTTTTGCCTTCTCCGTTGATTGTTGTTGCGTGTTCGCCATTAAATGAAAAACTATAAGTCAAATCATACGCAGGAGATAAATGCCATTCTTTTTTTGTATCATCAAAAAGAAAAGAAAAATTTTTTGAATGGTCATCTCTGTTGTGTGCAAATACATTAAAACACATCAACCTAAATAACTGTTCAATATCCTTATAATTTCTTGTTAATTCCAGTGTTAATTTCATCAATGTATTGTAATCAAGATTAGGAAGCCTGTGACTTGTCTCTAATAGTCCGCTAACTGATACCATATGAACTTTTTTACCATTTTTACGGTCAAACCTTTTTACTCCAAAATACCCCGAACAAATTTTTGATGGAAAGAGGCGTGTTTCAGGCATAGTTATTCCACAATCTTTTGCGCATAATGAATATTGATACTCTTTTTCGCCAATATTTTTAGGGTCAAAAGATGACGGGAATTTAATTATCCAGTCTTCGTTATCTATAGAAGTTAAAATTTTAGGCCTTGCACCGCCGGATGAACCGCCAAGTTGAAAAAGTTCATCTAAGTTAGCCGAATCTTGTGATTCCAGTATTTTGGAACACTCTTGAGCAAGAATGTCATAATCGCAAATTTTGTTTTCCGTTTCAAATATGTGTTCAGGCTTATAAGTCAAGGCACCCATCCCGCTTTTCTGAACAACAGCAAGACGATTAAGATTATCAATTTCAGCAGGATTTATTTTGTTTTTCAAAAACAATCTGTCAACAAGCAACCGTCCCCAACCGTCAGGCAGACTGTCATTAAAAACGCCAAACAATCCGCCAAAAGGTTCGTATTTGGGGACAAAAACTTTCTTGACAAGGGGCAGGCTAAAAGGTGAAATGCTAAAACCGTTATTCAACCAGTCCGAATCATATTCAAAAGCAACAACTCTTTCGTGAGTTTTTGCAAGAGTTCCGACTAAAATATCGTTATAAAATACTTTTAAATATTTATAATTGTCCATTTATGACCTCATCAATGGAAGTGTAATTTTTTTGTGTAAACAAATTTTCCAAATCCCCTTCTAAATTGAGAGCAATCAGAATTTTTATAAAAGAATTCAAAGAAATTTCATACTTTGATTCAAACCTTTTGATAGAACCAAGGCTGACACCCGATTTTGAAGCAAGCTGAATTTGTGAAATCTTAAGTTTTTTACGTTGCTGCTTAATTTTTTCAACTAATTCTTTTGCTATTTCATTAGGAGTTTTAGGGTTAAACAAAAAACTGTTCATAGATAATATATTATACTATTTTTATTAAAAAGTCAATATTTAGATAATATATTATCTAAAAAGATATACAATCTTCCCCAAAACAAAATACAACAAAATGAAGTTATGTTGTATTTTGAGGGTAAATATATGTGGGTAGGGGTGAACGGATTTTTTCAGGCGGTAGTTTTTGAATGCTATTTAAGCGATATTTAAACGCTGTTTAAAAGGTGTTTAAATTTTGTGTCATTGGACTTTACTTTTTGTACCGAAGAAGTAATCATTGTCTAGGATTAAACGGATTTCAAATGAACATAGTACAACCTATAAAAACGATAGAAGATATTCAAAAGATTAAAAAATATCTTGCAAAAAAGCCAAGGAATGCACTACTTTTCAGCTTTGGGATAAATACAGGACTAAGGATATCGGATATTCTTTCGCTTAATGTTGGGGGCGTAAAAGACAGAGATTATATTGAAATCAGAGAGAAAAAGACGAATAAGTATAAGAAATTTCCGCTTAATATGTTTTTAAAAGCGGAGATAGAAGAGTTTGTAAAAGATAAACCGCCTGTGCTGCCGTTATTTTATACACAAAAACATTGCAGACTGGATAGAGCACAGGCGTATAGGATTTTGAATAAAGCCGCACAAGCCGTTGGTATGAAGGAAAGAATCGGAACACATACGCTAAGGAAGACATTTGGGTATCATCATTATAAAAAATATAATGATATCGTACTCCTGCAAAAAATCTTTAACCACTCCTCACCCTCAGTAACACTTCGCTACATCGGCATCGAACAAGACACCATTGACGAAAGCTATATGAATTTTTATTTGTAAAACTGTCATAGTGGATAATAGAATCAAAAGTAATTATTTATAGCTTCCGACTTTTCTACCGTATTTGTCGTATTCGGTAATTCTACCGGATGAGTCTTTTTTAAATGAACCTACTTTTTGTCCGTACTTATCATATTTTGTAGTTATGCCATTAGAATTTGTTTTGTAACTTCCAGTCTTTTGACCATATTTGTCATACTTGTTGTATCCATTGGTTGTCTTTTTGTATGAGCCAGTTTTAGAACCGTATCTGTCATAAGAATTGTAGCCTGAAGTTGTTTGCCTGTAAGAACCTGTCTTTTGACCATACCTATCATAGGAAGTAACTGCAAAAGCAACATTTGCAAAGAATAACATCAACAATAAAACTAAAAATTTCTTCATACACAACTCCTTTATAATCATAACGAAATAAGGCTGAAAATTGTTCAAATATTAATATTTTTCATCTTCATCATCATATTCATAGTTAGACCATTTTTCTCTTTCTAAAGCTTTTCTGTCATATTTAGAATCTTCCATTTCATCCCATCCAGATTCGTACATATTCGCCATTTCTTGGTCTCTAGCCTTATTTCTGTACTTTCTATTTTGATTACCAGAATCCCCAAATAAAAACTCAAATAATCCCATAAACACCTCAAATTATAATTTGTTACTTTTGTAGTATAGCACAAAACTTTGAACAATTTACTTGTTATTTGATTTATTAAGTAATACGCTAAAGATGTTAAAAACAGCATGTTTGTAGTAAGATTATACTATGGTTAAACGAGATGTTTGTAATTCTGTTTCTAAAGAATATAGTGCTAGGATGACAGGAAATCAATTTCTTTATCCAGAGTTTAAGGTTGCAGTTAAATTACTACAAGAAGGCTTGAGCAAAAAAGAAGCAACCGATAAAATTATTAATGAGAATTTATTTGAATATCGTTCTTTTAAGGCTATAAACAAACATATTGGTGCTGTATGGGAAAGAGCAAACTATTTAGATGACTATTTGATTGAAGTGCTATTAACTGAACCTAATGAAATAGGAAGACTTATTAATTTTTATGCAATTTTAAAATATGACAGATTATTTCTTGAATTTATGGAAGAAGTCTTAATAGATAAAGTGTTTTCAAGACAAATGGAAGTTTCTAAATCTGATATATCCAACTATTTTTCGATTAAAGCAGAACAGAGTGAAACTGTGGCTAACTTTAAAGAAACAACATTAAAAAGGCTTAGATTAGCGTATTTTGAGATTCTAAGTGGAGCTGGATATATAGGAACAAATAGAGATAATGCAGAATTAACAATCCCTATAGGTATATACCAGATTACTAATCATTTAGAAGAAATTGGTGATAAAAGGTATGCAAAAGCAATGTTAGGATAAGTAATGGAACTTAGAGCAAGACTGGATAAAATTAAAGCAATAATTGAACAGGATTCGTTTTTCAATCAACAATCGTTGGGTGGAGAGTTAAATTTTCATATCTTTGATTATGAACCATCAGATGAACTAATTGTAAGGAGATATATCAAGGATTTTGTAAGCAGTTATTCTTATGCCAATTCAAAGATTAAACCTATAGAATTTGATTTATTTGAGATGTTATTAAAAATCCTAACTGATAAAACTGCTGGTAGTAAAACTTATCTTGATTTAGCAATAGAAACTGAAGAAAGACAAGGAACAGAAAGTCTTATTAATACTCTTAGAGGGGTTATTAATATAGAAGAATTTGTAAATATGATAAAAAAAGAGCTAGGAGATAGTAATCTTGTTATTTTATCTGGTGTAGGAAAGGTATATCCTTTGGTAAGGTCGCATAATGTCTTAAATAATCTTCATGCAGTTTTAGATAAGATTCCAGTTATTATGTTCTATCCTGGTACATATGACCAAAAAGAATTAAGGCTATTTAAAGGTTCAAACTTTGATGGCTTAAAAGATGATAATTATTACAGAGCATTTAGGCTTGTTGCAAATGAGTAAAGGTGTAGTTATGAAGCTAAGAGAATTATTTGAGAAAGATATTAATAGGAACATTAATGGTGTTGTTAAAGTTGAGCAAGTTGATGACGAAGCTATTATTTATCAAGAATTGGACGAATTTGTCGTTACAAAAGAACTTTCTAAGCATTTTAGCACTTTTTATAGTAATTATAAAAACTCATTTGAAGAAAGGACTGATAAAATCGGAGTATGGATTTCTGGTTTCTTTGGTTCTGGTAAATCTCACTTTTTAAAGATGCTATCATATCTACTTGCCAACAAAGAAGTAAAAGGTAAAAAAACAATAGAATTCTTTGAAGGGAAATCTAATATAGATGATTGGACTTTTGCTGATATGAAATTAGCTACATCTGTTCCTACAGAAACTATTTTGTTCAACATTGATTCTAAGAGCTCAAAAGATACAAAACAAAGAAAAGATGGTATTGTTGAAGTCTTTTTAAAGGTCTTTAACGAATCTCAGGGTTACTCTGCAAACTACCCTAAACTTGCAGATATTGAAAGATACCTTGATAAAAATGGAAAATATGAAGAATTCAAACAAATTATAACCTCAGAAAGTGGTGTATCTTGGGAAGAAGCATCTAATGCAGTTGGATTCTTTAAAGACTTCTTTATAAAGGCATATGTTCAAGTTACAGGGACAACAGAACAAAGTACACAAGACTTATTTAAAGATGTTGTTGAAGATTCGGGGATTACACCAGAAGGGTTTGCAAAGCTAATAAAAGAATATCTCGAAAGTAAAGGTAGTAAGAATCGAATTATTTTCTTAGTCGATGAAATTGGGCAATTTATAAGCGATAATACAAACCTTATGCTTAGTTTACAGACAGTTGTTGAAAACTTGGGTACTATGTGTAATGGAAGAGCTTGGGTAATGGTAACATCTCAAGAAGCAATAGATTCTATAACAAAAGAACGTTTCAGAGACCAAGATTTCTCAAAAATCCAAGGCAGATTTGATACAAAATTAAGTTTATCTGGTTCAAACACTGATGAAGTTATCAAACGAAGATTATTAGAAAAGAGAACAGATGCAAGAACTCTTCTTTCTAATTACTACAACGAACAAGAAAAGATTTTGGCGAATTTAATAACATTTTCAAGCCAAACTTCTGGAATGAAAATGTATGAGAACTCAGATGATTTTGTTGATTGTTATCCATTTGTCCCATATCAATTCAAGTTGTTGCAAAGTGTATTTACAGAATTAAGAAACTTCTCTCATGCTGGGGCTCACTTAGCTTCAGGGGAGCGTTCTATGCTTAATGCATTCCACACAGCATTAAAAGAGTATGGGGACAAAGAGATTACAGAATTAGTTCCATTTAATGTTTTTTATTCTACGATTCAAACCTTTATAGATACAGATATTGTCAGAATAATTGCACAAGCAAAAGAGGGTAATCCAGATATAGAAGATTTTGATATTGAAGTCTTAACTGTTTTATTCTTGATTAAATACATTAAAGAAGTTCCTTGTGATGTAGAAAATATTGCAACATTAATGATATCAAATATTAATGAAAGCAAAAATGCACTAAAATCCAAAATAGAAGGAGCTTTAACAAGATTAAAACAAGCTACATTAATACAACAAAATGGAGAAGAATATTCATTCTTAACAAACGAAGAACAAGATGTTACAAGAGGCATAAAAAACACTCAGATTGATTCTAGCGATGTATTAAATGAAGTCTATAGAAATATATATGAAGAAATTTATACTAAAAAGTCAATAACTCCATATCCTCAAGGACAGTCTTATTATTTTGTAAGAAAAGTTGATGATGTAGTAAGAGGAAGCCAAGCAGAAGATATAGAAGTTAAATTTATTACTTCTATGAACTCTGATTATAAATTCAGCGAATCTGAGCTAAAAATGAAGTTCCTTGCAGGAAATACATTATTTATCAAATTGAATGAAAACGGTTACCTACAAGAGCTTGAAACTATCTTAAAAACAGATAAGTATATCAAGCAAAAAAGCAGTGTAAAACAGTCTGAAATGCAGGATATGATATTAAAAAACAGAGGTGCTGAATTAATAGAACGCAAGAAAAGGGTAAAAACTTTATTAGAACAAGCTATTCTTGAATCTACTTTCTACACAAACGGTCAGATTATGGAAGTTAGTGCAACAAGTGCTGCTGCAAAGATTGAAAATGCATTGAAACAAATTGTAGAAAATACATATACGAATCTTCATTTTATCCAAGAAAGAGTTAGGGATGAAAAAGAAATCCATGCAAAACTCATTGCTCCTCAAGGTAAATTGGATGAAAGAAACAAAAAAGCTCTTGATGATGTTTTAGCATTTATTCAACTAAATAACTCGATGAGTTGCACTGTTACAATGCAGGGATTAAAACAACAATATACAAGAAAACCTTTTGGTTGGTCTATAAATGATATTGCAGGTGTTGTAGCAGATTTAGCTGTAAAGGGAGATATTTCTATTCTCTATAATGGTGTTCAATGCAATTATCAGGATTATAATACAGTAAAATATTTGACAAATGACAGAGAAATCCAAAGCACTGTAATCAAATTGAAAGAAAAAATAGATAGTGCAAAAATCCAGCAAGTAATAGCAATAGCACAAGAACTATTTGAAAAACAAGACTTTGTAGATGATGGAGAAAAACTTGCAAATTCAATAAGAGAAAATCTTCAAAATATGATTGGAGATTTACAAGAGCTTAATGGAAGACATAATAACCCCAAATATCCTAAAAAGACTGTTATTGAACTTGGTCTTTCTACATTAAAAGAGCTTAAGAATGAGCCAGATGTAAACGGATTATTTGATTTATTAATAAGACAAAAAGAAAATCTATTAACTTGGAAACAAGAATATAAACTTCTCAAATCATTCTTTAATACTCAAGTTGGTATTTTTGATGAATCATTGAAAATATATGACAGAGTAAAAAGAAACGAAGTTTATTTAACAACTTTTGAATCAGAAGAGGTTGCTAAATTAAATGAACTAATTTCTAAACTTGAATTGATAATAGATTCTCCTGAACCATATTCTATGATTAAAGACCTTCCTATCTTAAATTCGGATATAATTTCTATTGTTAATAATGTATTAGAAGGTTATAAACAAGCATTAGGAGAAGTTATAAGTAATTTAGCTTATTATTTAGCAGAAGAAGCATTAAAGCAGGGGCTTGATTCTGAAAGATATAGCAATTTATTCAAGATTAATGTTACTGATTTGTATGAAAGAGCAACTGATTTTGGAGAGTTAAAGGCTATTGAAGAAAAAGCAAAATTATATTATGAAAAACTTTTGAAACAAATTTCAGAAGATAGCATTGCAAAAAAGAATTTAGAATTACAACAACAAACAGGTACAGAAGAACATCCAGACTCTGAACCAATGATTCAGAAAGAATTAGTATTCGTAAATCCTACAAATGTTGTTCAGAGTATGCAAATTCTTGAGACTGAAGAAGATGTTGATAACTATATCAACAAACTGTCAGAAGAGTTGAAAAACAGAATCAGGAACAATAAACGTATTAAACTTCAAGGCTAGGGGTAAATGGTGTAAATAGGAGTAACCATTATAGGATAAACTTAATCCCTAAAATATTGGAACTTTTCAAACGATAAAGGAAGTATTGATGACAGAACGATTAGAAAAAGAAATAACATTAGATAAATCAGCACTAAAAGACTTTGCAATAAAAGCAAGAAGAAAACTTAAAGAAAGAGTTGAGCTTCAAGCAAAACTGATGGGATTTTATGAAGATAATAGAGCTGTCAATTATGAGTTTGAAGACGACAGACAAGTGAAAATAAATGGAGAGTTCTTTAGCAAAAAACAAGTAGAGACCTTACAAAGAGAAATTAAGTCAAAAGGTTATGAAAACTTGATTGATGAAGTTGCATATACTTGGTTCAACAGATTCATAGCCCTATATTATATGGAGGTTAATGGATATAGCGAAAATAATTTTAATATTATTTCCAATATAGATAACCTTAACCAATTTGCAGTATCTGTATCCTCACAGTTGAATGCTGAAGAAAAACAAACTGTTATATCAGCTGTTCAAAATAATAATCAGGATGTAATTTTCAAGACATTACTAATTCATCAATGTAATGTAATGAACAAAAAACTTCCATTCTTGTTTGAACAAATCCAAGACTATACAGAACTATTATTCCCTCAAGGGATGAATAGTTCTGATTCTGTAATAAAAGAAATGCTATCTCTTGATAAATCCAACTGGCAAGTTGTAGAAATTATCGGCTGGCTTTATCAGTATTATAATCAAGCAGAAAAAGACAGAGTAATTCAAGCAAAGAAAAGATATAAGGCAAATGAAATTCCTTATGCTACACAATTATTTACACCCAAATGGATTGTAAAATATATGACTCAAAATTCTTTGGGTAGATTATGGCAAGAAGCTCACTCAACTTCAAAATTAAAAGATTCAATGGAATTTTATCTTGAACCAAGACATCTTACAGATGAAGATAAAAAAGAACTAGAATCACATATAATGAAAGGTATTTTACCTGAACAAATAAAAGTTTTTGACCCTGCTTGTGGTTCTGGACACATTTTGGTTTACGCTTATAGTCTATTGTACTTGATGTATAAAGAATCAGGCTATATTGAGAGCGATATTCCAAGCCTAATATTAAAAAACAATTTATTTGGTCTTGATATATGTAATCGAGCTGTTCAATTAGCTCAATTTGCAGTCATGATGAGAGCATATCAAGACGATAGAAATATTTTAAATAAGATAACATCTATAAATGTTATGTCAATTCAAGAAACTAACTGGATTGACGAAAGAGTAAAAGAAGCATTAATGAAAGATGTTGCTAATCAATTATTGGCTCAACAACAAATAAACAACCTCGTTGAAACCTTCAAAGATGCTAAAATATATGGCTCAATTATTAAAGTTAAAGACTTTGATTTTGATTTCTGGGAACAACGTTTGATAGATATTCAGTCCTTGAATATGGGATTGTTATACACAGATGTAATTCAAGATTTAAAAACAAAACTTCCAATTCTTATTCAACAAGCTCGTATTATGCAACAACAATATGAATGTGTAATTACAAACCCTCCGTATATGGGTAATAAGTATATGGAACCAAGATTAGCAGAATTCATACAAAAAGAATATAAAGATGTAAAATCTGATTTATTTTCAGCTTTCATGGAATATATTCCAAGAAAAACAAATAAAAATGGACAAATTGGTTTAGTTACTCCGTTTGTTTGGATGTTTATAAAATCTTATGAAGAATTAAGAAATCAAATTATAAACAATAGCACTTTAAGTTCCATTATTCAACTAGAATATAACGCTTTTGAAGCAGCTTGTGTGCCAGTTGCGACCTTTACATTAAGAAATTATAGGGTTTCTTATCCTGCTGAATGTATCAAATTGTCAGATTTTACAGGTGCAGAAAATCAGCCAATTAAAACTTTGGAAGCTATATCTAATCCAGATGTTAGTTACAGATATACCACATATTCAAAGGATTTCCACTCAATACCGGGGTCGCCGATTGCATACTGGGCTAGCAAGAAAATTATAGAATCATATGATTCTCCTGAGACAATTAGTAATATTTTAACAACTAGGGAAGGGATGGCAACAGCCGATAATGACCGTTTTTTAAGATATTGGCATGAAATTATTTTCAATCGTATTTGTTTTACATCAGATATAACTTCAAAATGGTTTCCATATAATAAAGGCGGCGATTTTAGGAAATGGTATGGGAATAATGAATATGTTGTTAACTGGGAAAATGATGGTTATGAAATAAAAAATAATAGAGATGAATCAACAGGGCGTATTCGTTCACATAACTATAATGGCGAATACATGTTTAAAAAAGGAATAACTTGGTCTTCTATTTCTTCAGGAAACATTTCAATAAGATATTCTGGTGAAGGTTTTTTATTTGATTCAAAAGGTGCGAAAGGATTTGCTTATTCTGATGTTCACTTATTCTATTCATTAGCTTTATTAAATAGTAATGTAGCTATGCGTTTTCTTAGTTTTTTATCTCCAACAATGGATTTTAAAGTAGGTGATGTTATTCAAATTCCTTTAATTAAAAAGTTTGAGAATCAAGTCAATGAAATTTTAGAACAAACCATTCAAATATCAAAAGACGATTGGGATAGTTTTGAAACATCTTGGGATTTTGAACAACATCCATTGTTGAGATTCTCTAATAGAAATAAAGGTCTTGTTGACTACAAAAATATTCATAAAGTTGAACCGATTACAGCAGGAGATAAAGTTCAAGATTGTTTCAACAAATGGAAAGAATATAAACAAGAACAGTTCAACAAGCTAAAAGCTAATGAAGAAGAATTGAACAGATTGTTTATTGAAATTTATGGACTTCAAGATGAAATGACTCCAGAGGTCGATGATAAAGATATTACAGTCGCTTTAGCTGATGAATTAAGGGATATAAAATCACTTCTATCTTATGCTGTTGGCTGTATGTTCGGCAGATATTCTCTTGATGAAAAAGGTTTAATATATGCTGGGGGAGAATTTGACAAGAGCAGATATCAAACCTTAGAAGTTGATGAAGATGGTATTTTACCGATTCTTTCTGATACTTGGTTTGATGATGATATTATAGAAGAGTTCAAAAGGTTCTTGAAAAAAGCATTTGGCGAATTATATTTCAATGAAAACATGCAATATATAGCAGATGTTTTAGGTCGCAAAGGTTCTGAAAGTGCAGAAGATAGGATTAGAACATATTTCTTAAAAGATTTCTACAAAGACCATTTGCAAATCTATAAAAAACGTCCTATTTATTGGATGTTTACAAGTGGAAAAGAAAAAGCATTCAACGCTCTAATATACCTGCACAGGTATGATAAAACAACATTATCAAGAATAAGAAAAGATTATTTGCACGAGTTCCAAAACAAATTGGATAATGCAATACAAAGAGCAGAAAACGAAGGAAATGTTAAATTAACATCACTATATTCAAAATACCAAACAGAATGCCTTGAATTTGATAGAAAGATTAAAGATTTAGCAGATGAACAGATAGAACTAGACCTTGATGACGGTGTAAAAGTCAACTATGCAAAATTCCAAGGACTACTCGAAGCAGAAAAAGATATTGTAGGAAAGGATAAGAAATAGGGTAAATGGTAAAAGCTAAAAAGATACTTGATTGGATTTGGATAATAGTGAAAATTATCTTTTCGATAGCATTAATTATCGTTGGGATTAAGCTTATACTATGGCTAGTATTTCCATTATTTTCATTATGGTTTATTCCGTCTCCATTTAGTTCATTTGACTGGAATCCTTTAACAACATTATTTGGAGCGATTATAACTGGTGGCATAACTTGGTATGCTATTTATAAGACAGCTGAATTTGATAAAGATGCTAGAATTTATGAATTTAGGTATAAACACTATATTGATACGTTAGATGTTTTAAGCGAAGAGTTAAAAACTATTTATAAATTGACTTATTACTTTGAAAAAGATGAAGATTGCATTATGAGTAAAACAATCGATGATGCTTTTTCTGCTTCTGAATATAATATTAGAAAGTTCCGAAAAACATATACACATTTATGCAATATAAATGCTAGATTTGCGGAAAAAATGAAAGGCTTTGATTCAATACTAGAAGAATTTATTAATATATATTGTTTCACCGTAAGACAAATTGCAGAACATCGATGGTATTTACAAAGAGGAGAAGAAAAATATAAAAAAGATTTTATTACGGAATTAAATGAGAAAAGATTAATTTATTGCGTTGATGATTTGTTAGCATATTATAAAAATGAAAAAGATATAGAATATGATGTTAATCAAATGAATGATTCTATAGAAAAACTTAGAAATATTATAGAAGAAGAATTCAAATTAGATAATAAAAAAAAGTAATACCTATTCTGAAAGGATAAAATGCCACATTCCGAAAGCCAAACAATAGAAAAATTAATAGAAACTCTAAATTGTAATGAAACAGTAGCTGTCTTTAAGAGAAAACGTTCATTTATATTTAATTTTGCTATGATTTGGAATCTTTTTGAGGATAGATGTATGGATAATTTTGCTCAAATTTCCACTGTTGATGATTTTGTTAATACTTTGCCTTCCAATTTAAATCTGGATGTAAATATAATTTTTGATTATTTCAAAGATAGGTATAAAGTGGTTGATAATATATACAATATAGAAAGCTTATTATGGAGACGTAATGAAAATACTTACAGAAATTTTGTAATAGAAAAATTTAGAGATACTCAATGCTCTCATCAAGATAAAATAAAAGCTGTTTTATATATTATTTTTAGACTAAGAAATAATCTTTTTCATGGGGAAAAAGATATTGCAATAATAAATGAACAAAAACAAACTTTTGTTCTTGTGAACAAATTTTTGATGGATTTAATTACTTTATAGGTAAATAGATAATGGAACAAGATAAACTACAAGAACTTATACTAAAACATTTTAACAAGCAAGAAAGACAGATTGTATTCTGGTATGATGAAGCAGGAGAAAATGAAGAAAAACTGGATTCGTTATCTCTTCCGAATATCAAAATACACAAGCTCACGAAGAATAACAACCTTTTGACCAAAAAGCTGCTTGAAAAAGATGATACAAAATCCAATTACCTTATCTATGCACCTTTTGCAATGCCGTCAATTGAAGACAACTGGTTTATTGATACACAGCTCTATTCACAAGTTTTATCTGTTGATGAGGTTGATAGTTTATGTTCAGAATTTGAAGTCTATGATATAGCACTCAAAAACCTGTTCAAAAACCATATAAAATTCTTTAATAATAAAAAAAGACTCAATAGCTTTAAATCTTTATTACCATCTAATAAGTCGGTAGAAAATTTCTACTTAGCAATGTTTGGAACTCTTGTCGAGTGCAAAATATTTGATAAGTACAAAATTATTCAAACCTTTATTATAAAAGAAATTGTTGATAAAAATGCCCCATCTAAAGAATTTGCTAAGTATGGATTGGAAGATAAGTTTTGGGAATTAATAGAAAAAGAATTTGGCTACTTGGGAGAACGAGAAGCAAAATATCTGTTAGCAGGAATTGTCTTCAAAAAACTGCAACAACAACTCAGAGGTTCAAGTTTCCCTGATACTTATAAAAAATATATTAGTAAGAATATGAAAGATGCTGAATGTAATTCGTTCTTAGAAAGTTGGTATCGTGATACAGAGCTTATGCCTTATTATAAAGAATTGATAGAAGAATTTGAAAGAGATGATTTCAAAATAGATGAGAATATTACAGACTGGTCTGATATATTACAAAGCGAACCTGAATTCCAAACTCTTAGAGCATATGATAGATTCCTTGTTAATTACTTGATTGCTCAATTTGATTCGTTAAAAGATGAAGATAAAATACTTATTGAAAAAAGAAAAAGAACACTATTCTATAATGAGTATGAAAAGGTTTATAATGCTCTTTTCTGGGCTTTGGAATTAAGTTTGTTAGTGAAAAACACTCAGATTCCAGAGCAGAAAATTGAAACATCTATTAAAAGCTATGCTCAAAGTTATTACAAAATAGATAAAGCATATAGAAAATTCTATTACTATTGTGGATTATTGAACGATAGAAAACTTGACTCTGTTAAAGATAAAGTTGAGAAATTGTATGTAAACAAATATCTTGATGATATTAATTTGAAATTCTCTAACCAAGTAAAAGAAATTGCCCCTAACTGGACTTTTTCAAACCTTCCTATGCAAAAAGATTTCTATTATAATGAAGTGCGTTCTTCTAAAAACAAACTTGTTGTTATAATTTCTGATGCATTACGATATGAAATTGCAGAAGAATTAAGTGAGGCAATTAGAAGTAACTATTCAATTAAAGCCGATGTTAAACTGGATTGTATGGTCGCTTCAATTCCTTCTTATACAAGATTGGGGATGGCATCATTACTTCCTCATAAAGAAGTTTCTATGAATAATAAAGCTGAAATTGTTGTAGATGGAGTAGTTGCAAAGGATTCTGCATCAAGAGAAAAAATATTGCAAGCACATAATCCAAGCTCTAAAGTTCTAAATCTAAGCGATTTAGAAGATATGTCGAGAGAGGATTTAAGAAACTTATTCAGCGGATTAGAGGTAATTTATATCTATCATGACGATATTGATAAAGCCGGCGAACATAACGAAAAAGACGTGTTTAATGCCGCCGAAAAAACCATAAAATTACTTTCAGAAAAAGTTAAGTTTTTATTTAATAATTCTTTATGCAGCAATATTATAATTACAACAGACCATGGATTCTTATACCAATACAGTGATTTAGAAGAACATCAAAAGATTTCTATAGGCACTATTGAGGCTCTTGAGTGTAAAAAAAGATATATTATTGCAGATTCTCCGATAGAAAAACAAGGTGTCGTTAATTTTGATATGAATTATGTATTCCAAAATTCTTATTTAAAATTATCATTGCCTTGCAATATTAATAGATTTAAAACGTCAGGAGCCGGTATCAATTACGTTCACGGCGGTGCAAGCCCTCAAGAAATAGTATTACCTCTTTTGAGAGTTAAGCAAAACCGTAAACAAGAAATTAAGAAAGTAGAACTTTCACTAGAAAACTCTTCTCGAAAGATTACCAATAATAAGTTTACATTATCATTCTTGCAAAAAGAAAGCATTTCTGAGCTTGTTAAACCAAGAGTATTTAGCGTTTCTTTATGGGATGAAGAAAATAATATGCAAGTATCTAATGAACTTATTATAGATGCAAATATTAGTTCTGATAAAATGGAAGATAGAATATTCAAGAAAGTATTAGAACTAAAAAGTTTTAAATCAGATAAAAATAAAGATTATTACTTGATTATAAAAGATGTGGATGAAGTCGGCGAACCATACGCCAAAATACCATTCACAATTAATTTAATGTTCCAGTCAGATTTTTAAGGCAGGTGAAAAATGAATAATTTAGATAAAAAAATTACGGAAACCTTTGAAGGTTGTGTTGTTAGAAAAGACTTAGTAAAAGAAGTTAAGGGGAATGCGATTGTTCCTTCATACGTCTTAGAATATTTACTGGGGCAATACTGTGCTTCAAGTGATGAAGACGTAATTAAATCAGGAATTGAATCCGTAAAAGAAATCCTAGCTAAACACTATGTTAATAGAAATCAGGCAGAGTACGTCAAATCAACTATCAAAGAAAAAGGACACTACAAAGTTATTGATAAGGTTAGTGTTCAATTCAACGAAAAAACAGATTCTTATATTGCAACATTTTCAAATCTAGGCATAACCGGCATTAATGTTCCGTCTGAAATTGCGTATAAAAAATATCCTAGATTATTGGTTTCAGGGGTTTGGTGTTTAGCAGACCTTGAATATCAGTATACAGAAGACCCAAAGGCATGTCCTTGGCTATTGCAGAGCATTAAACCAATTCAGCTTGCACAATTTGATTTTGAAGATTTCAAAGTTAAAAGAGCAATGTTTTCCACCGATGAATGGATTGATTTACTTATGCAAAGCATAGGTTTTAACCCTGAGATGCTGAGTAGAAGAAAGAAATTATTACAGCTTGTTAGGCTTATTCCATATTGTGAAAGAAATTATAATTTTATTGAACTTGGCCCTAAAGGAACTGGTAAAAGTCATATCTATACAGAATTTTCACCTCATGGAACACTTATTTCTGGTGGTGAAGTATCGGCTGCAAAATTATTTGTAAACAACTCAAGAAAACACGATATTGGTTTAGTCGGATACTGGGACAATATTGCCTTTGATGAATTTGCAGGCAGCTCAAAAAAAGTTGATAAAGCTCTTGTTGATATAATGAAAGGGTATATGGCTAACAAGTCATTCTCTAGAGGTGTTGAAACTCTAACCGCAGAAGCATCAATGACATTTATAGGTAATACAAAGCATAACGTTCCTTACATGTTAAAACATTCTAATTTATTTGAAGAATTACCTCCTCAATATCTGGATTCTGCATTCCTGGATAGAATTCATTTCTATTTGCCGGGTTGGGAAGTTGATATTACCAGACCGGAGTTATTTACAACAAACTATGGTTTTGTTGTTGATTATTATTCGGAAGCTTTAAAATGTCTGAGAAACTATGATTTTTCTAATGAATACAAAAAAGAATTTACTCTTGGAAGTATTTCAGAACGCGATAGAGCAGGCGTAATGAAAACATTCTCCGGACTTATGAAAATTATTTATCCTGATAAAAAAGCTTCAACTGACGAAATTGAAGAATTATTAAAATTTGCAATGGAAGGAAGAAAAAGAGTCAAAGACCAGATTTTAAGAATAGACTCGACTCTTCCACAAGTAGATTTTTCATATACAAGTAATTCTGGAGTCGAAGTTAAAGTAAAAACAACTGAAGAAATTCAATATAAAGGATTATATAATGGAGAAATGGAAGACTCCGAAGACGAAGTTATGATAAGTTCTCCAGAAGTTGTTGAAGTAATAAATGATAGTTCTAAAGAAACTGCAACTAATGAAGAAGAAATTAAAGAACATCATTTTGTAATTGAAGAAAATCAAATTGGGGTTACGTTTGAAAAGCTGTTTGGAAGATTATTTAAAGGGGTAAAAAATATTGTTATTACTGACCCTTATATAAGAAATTTCTACCAAACTGTAAACTTAATGGAATTATTAGAAGTTGTAGATAAAGCGAAATCTGAAACAGATATTGTTACTGTTGAATTAATAACTTCTGCTGATGAATTTAATGAACAAATACAGCGTGAAAACTTAAATACCATAAGAGAATCTTGCTTACAAATGGGTATTGAATTTAGTTATCAATTCGATTCAAGTATTCATGCAAGAAGTATTGTTACTGATACTGGATGGAAAGTTTTATTAGATAGAGGACTTGATATATTCCAAAATTGTGAAAGAAAAGATGCATTTCAATTCACAACAAGATTACAAAAGTACAGACCTTGTAAAAAATTTGAGATAACATATTTGAGAACATAAATATTTATGGATACAAAAGAAGCATCAAAAAAATTTCAGAATGGGAATTGGCAAGATAACGCTATTTGGTCTAATGGATATTATAGTTGGGATATGATGGCGGACGGTTATTTTAATGCTGCTAATATCTTAGTGGGAAGTACCATTTGCCCTGAGTTTATCAATGAGAAATATTTGTGTTGTAAAAATAAAGAAATTGGAGAACCTTTATTTTCAACATGTAAAAACACCTTTATTTTCCCCATATTTTTCTTATATAGACATTATATTGAATTATCAATAAAAAAAGCTTACATGAGAATCAAGAAATGTAAGCTTGAAAATTCTAAAATTAAAGCTGAACATTCTCTAAGAATTTTGTTTAAAAATTTAAAAGACAATTATATGAATATGTATAATAGCAATACATATCAAATGTATAAAAATTTAGAATTTAAACAATTACGACGTAAGTTTCAGGAAATAGAACAGATTATACTTGAGTTCGATGCTATAGATAGTACATCTTTTAATTTTAGATATCCTATAGATAATAATGGTTGTCTTATCTTTAACAACAATGAAATAATTAATATAGAAAATCTAGCCGAAAAGATGCAGAAAATTAGAGTTTTCTTTCAATACCTAGATATTGCTTTAGATGAAATTGAAGAAGTAAAAAATATTATACTAGATTATATTGAATAAACAGATAAATTATTTAAATATAGTTAATAATATATTATATCTAAACTTGATGTTATCTAACTTTTGAGTGATGAATACGACACCTTAAAAGGAGGTCGTATGAGTAACAGCAAGAAATACAAGATTAAACAAAAAGATTTTAGGAAGTTAGAAAAATTAGCTGAGCGGATTTATAATATTGTCAATGTAATTGATTATTTTTGCAGGACGCAACAAGAAATTGAAGAGCTGTATAATCTTACCCCAATCGTCGAAAATTTAAGGCGAGATACTGATACAGTCAACGCATTTTTTATAAATTATCCTGAAAACAAGAATTTTTAGATGGTATTTAAAACCTGTTTTAATACCGTTCAAACAGTGTTCAAAAAATAAATTGTGTCTAAATGATACGTTTTGAAAGAGTTTGCTTGATATTTTACTCATTAAGAGTGATGAATGTCATTGCTGATAAGAGGTAACAATGATTGAATTAGGCAAAAAATACAAGCTTAAAAAGATTAAAGGTTTTAAGAGCTCTGATAATGAGTATTACAAAGTAATCGGTTTCTACAACTTCGACACTGTAATTTGTGAAAACACTTGCGGAGAAAGATTTATATTTATGAAGGAGTTTTTAATTGATCCACAAAAGCCTGAGGATATTTATTCAGATTTGATACTTGAAAGGAAAGAATAATGACAGAAAAAGACTATGCACTTTATGGCACAAAGGTTTTGAATTTAAAAACACAAGAAATCGGCTTGCTAATTTGTATTTGGAAAAATAAGTTTGCCGATACTGAGATAGATTACGCGACTTGTGTTGATAAGAAAGGCAAAAGATACAATATAGAACTTGATAATATAAGAGGTTTTGAAGATGATTTTTGCAAAGCGAACAGTTGAAGCTATGGTGAAACTTGTGAGCCTGCATCTGAAATGGAGCATAGCGAAATGAAAGTGAAAAATAAACTTACAAGAGAAACCTTAGAAATAACTTATCCTGAATTTAGAAAAAGGTTTGCAAAAGAAATCAGGACTGCTTTTGAAAGTTATCGCAGAACACAATTAAATAAGTATTCTTATAACTTTAAAGATGATAATTATATGGAATACAATTTCTACTTCCAATTACAATGGAACTTCAACCACTTTGGAAATTCGAATGGGTATATTGAGAGAATGTAACTATTTTATATTAGTTTCATCTAATAATATATTTTTGTATTTTTCCAAAACATCTTTATTATTTTGCCATTTCATTCTAAAGTTATTTTTATTATCATCTGTTGTTATAAATTTCTTTATGATATTTCTATTTTTGATTAACCAATCAGAATTATTAATTTTTCGCACGAAATTAGTAAAAATAGTTTCTATATCGTTTTTATGAGATGTTTTTTTAAGCCAAGCAATTACGGAATCATTAAAATATTCGATCAATAGATCATAATTATCAAGAGTTAAATCATTGTCTAAAAAGTCATTTATAAATTTTAATTTCTTATCAAATTGGTTTAAATAAGGAATTTCATTCTTGTAATTATCTACAAAAGTATTAGGACTAGATTTAAACAAATTCATTAAATTTTGTTTTATTGTGTTTACAAACTTACCACCATCGTATTGCATTATTAAAGCATTTTTGAAATTTAAGTTATTTGATTTTAAATATGATAGCCATGTTTCCTCTGGTATAGTTTCAAAATATGCAAAAGCTTCTTCCTTCAAAGTAGATTGGTCAATTTCTTGAGCAAGTACATATAAAAGTTGTTTATTTTTATCAGAAAATTTAAGAGCCTTAACTACTTTTATAAAATTATTTTCCTGCTTTACTTCATTTAATAAATTTTTTACTATTGGATACTTATCAATATATTGATCATAAATTGTAAAATATTCCATAGTATCTATACTAAAACTTGAAATATTACTAACGGCATAAATAATCATTTTTTCTTTATTTTGTAAAACATCTGGTAATTCTAACAACTTTAATACATTGTTGTCAAAATAAGATAAATATGTTTTAACAAATTCGGAAATAAAAATCTCATCAACAGAATTCAAATTATTCCAAAGAGTTAAAGTTTGTTGATAATTACGCCAAACGCTAATATTAGTATTTGGACAGAATGCAAGATATATTGCAAATGCTACGGCACACTCAGCAATATCTTTTATATTTCGAATTGGCTGTAAAAAAGAATCTGATTGTATAAAATTTTTCATTGGTTCTGTTACTTTTTTAGATAAAGCATTTGCCAATAAAATATACATTTTAGGAGTATTAATATTTTTCTGAATAAGAGGAAATACAGTGTTTTCCATCTTCTTATCCCAATTTTTAATATAATCTTGACTTGGCGGACATTTGATAATAAAACGAAGATGTTTATATAAACTTTCATTAGTTTCATCTTTTAACACATCTTCTAAATTATTGGGTTCAAAAATATAGCTATCAAATAATCCATAATCTTCTTCTTTTAATAATGAAATTGCATCTTTGTATAATTTGCCAGGGATATGATAATTAACTAATCCATAGAATTCTTGCTTTGTAATGTTATATTTTCTAGTCAATGCTATTAGAACACTTATCCAATTTTCACAATTAATTAAATTATCATCATCTTTCTGGTTTATTATAATTCTCACAATTTTTAAAATTTTATCACGATAATCTTCGATCTTAGGATTACATAAAACTACACTATCACCTTTTCTTATTTTATCTAATGTTTCTAAATTTATAATTTTATCTAATATTTTTTCATATAAATAATTATTTTTACTTGGATTTATCTCATTGAGTTTTATTAAATTCGATAGTGTATTTATCAAAATAGAATAAGGCTCATTTGTTTTTTTAGCTAAACCATTAAATAATATATCCCAAATCCAGGTACTTTTTGCATCCTCTTCAATAATTTTATATTCATCATCTGCTATTAATTTACATAAATTTTCTTCTTTTACATACGCAATTGCATCATTGGGTGAAACTGCATAATATAACGCAGCAATATCGCTTTGGCAGTTTTGAGCAATATTATTAAGAATACTGTTTGTTTTAGGAAACAAATTGGATAATTGATGTTTCTGTAATTGTTCACTTATATTGGCATAATGTAAAGAATATGCGAATTTTGTAACAATAGGGATATTTTCAAAAATTTTAATTTTTTGAATTGAAATAACCTCATTTATTAATTTAATAATTTTTCTAGGTGTTAAATTCCCTGAATAATCAGAAGCTTTATTATTAACTAAATCATTGCGAGTATCAAAAATACTAATAATTTCATCTTTATCTATTTCTGATAATTTATTATTAAATGCTTTATCTAATTTTTTATTCCAAAAATCTTTTGCCTTTGTCATTATGAATGGTGAAACCCTAAATGTAATATCAAAGGTCTTTTGTATAAAAGAAACTGCTTTATTGTCTTCTTGCCCTTGATTTAAAGTATCTTTATATATTTCTGAAATTTGTTTTTCGTCAATTGGAATAATTATATTTATAGATTTATCTTTTAGCACCATACCTTTTAAACAAGACCATATATTTTGAGCTTCATCTTTTTCTATTCTATCTATGTTATCAATGACAATAATTACCTTTTTATTTTTTTGCTTTTCTTTTATTTGGTTAAGGATTTGTATATATAAATCTTTAAAATCGCTATAATTAGGTTCTGGTGTTTTATTAATAGTAATAATGCTTTCAGTGTGCGGTTTAGTTCCTTCAAATAAATAAAATTCGTCAGTTTTGCCTAAAATTTTGCTTATAAAATTTTTCGCATTAAAAATTAACCAAATAATTATAGGTAATACAAGTATAAAAGTAGCACTTAAATTGTCAAAAAATATACTTGTAACTAATGCAATAACTAAAGGATATAAAAGATTACTAAAAACTTTTTTAATTAATACACAAATTCTTTGGCAACTTAGTTTAAATGTTTTTTGTTTGGTAGTAATCAAATCATTTAAAAGTAATAAAGTTGCACCCAATATAAATACCGATATTAATACAAATGCATTAAAAATCCAGAACTTCACATCAGGAAATGTAAACAATGGGTTAAGCTCCTTTGTTTCTATCATTTTGAATGCTAAAGGATAGAACAAAAATGAAAAAGCTATTAAAGCATTTGGAATGTTGATAATCGAATAATTAATTGCTTCTTTTACATCTTTTATTTGTTGTAACATATCTAATTCATTTTTTATTTTTTTTAATGCTTCT
Organism: Candidatus Gastranaerophilales bacterium; assembly: GCA_944323995.1. Taxonomy (GTDB): domain Bacteria; phylum Cyanobacteriota; class Vampirovibrionia; order Gastranaerophilales; family Gastranaerophilaceae; genus SIG32. The sequence continues at coordinate 140,062 of CALUUN010000034.1, forward strand.
TCATTACAACCCATTTGTACTGCACAATTATTTAAATATTTTAAAAATCCAAGTTTAAAAGGATATCCTTCACTTTTCCAAGCATCATATTCTAAAATTTCAAATGCAGACATTTTTTTTATACTTTCAATTATCGATGATTTTCCACTCCCCCATGAACCAAGGAGTCCTATAATTTTTCCATCAGCTATTTTTAATTCATTAGAAATGGCATCAACAATAGGAGAATTTTCTAATTCTATAGGTTCATCCTGTAAATATTTTAAAACTTCTTCTTTTTGTTTTTTTGCCATATCCACCACTCCTAATTTTAAATTTGTTTATAGTTGCTAATTAGTTTATATAATCTTTCATATTATTATATAACTAATAAAAGCATATTTCTGATTTTATGAAGAATTATAATGATATCAAGTTTATTGTTGCTGATTTAAGAGAGTTTTTTCTAATGCTTTAATAAACAATGAATTATTATCTTTCTCAACAACATTAATAGGAACAATACTTACTGGGGTATTATTAAAATATTCCCATTTTGTTACTTCTTTAAATTTATTTGATTCAGGGTAAAGAAGCATTATTTCAACCTCTTCAACTTCTGTTTCTTTATTTTTTATTAATTCAGAATACGCAAATAGTTGATATAAGTCAGCTTGTGCTACATCAAATTTGTCAGAGGTTGAATCTAATTCTTTCCATTTTGCATCAAGTATGATAGCTTTATTATCTTTAAAAATAACAAAATCCATCTTAGTCTGAAAAAGATTATTTTTAAGAAGATAATGATGGCAATATTGCGAATTATAAGAAATGTTTGCGGATTTTAAAATTGATTCTATATAATCTTCAAACATTTTTTCTAAGGGGAATAGCAGTGCTGGTAGCTTTGACCGACCCTTTTTAGGGAAAAAGACTTGCTTTCTCAAGAAAAATTCTGCATATAACAGAGGTCTTTCATAGTAGGAATTTAATCTGTTAATATTTACTTCCTGCAAATCTTTTTCAAGATTTGTTGAAACAGAAACATCATCCAACTCCACTAAAAATCTTCGCAAAATCTTTTTATTATTATCGCTTTTTGTTTGTTTAACTAGGTATAAACAAGCTGTTTTTAAAATTTTATTTTCTGCAATATCTAAACAAAGCTCACTGTAATTAACAAAAAATCTGCTTTGATTTACAAGATTATGTTTTGTGTGTTCTGCAAAATTTAATTTACCTTTATATTTACTTAAATTTTCTGATTTTCTAATGTAAGCTTTTTTAAGACCTTTTTTTAAGATTTCACATAAATCATCACAAAATACTGATATAAGTATTTCCACAATGTGTTTATTTTTTTTAGTCTGTGAAACAACATCCTTATTGTGTTTATACTCTCGGGTTAAATTTTTAGATGCCAAAACAAGGTTTTCAAAAATTTTACGACTGTCACCTATTGTATTACCGCTAAGCTTTGGTAAAATCTCCAAATAAGTTCCATCTTTTAATTGTATAATTCCAGTGTATTTATTTATACTGATACAATTATCTTTTGCAGAATAATCTAGCCCGCAATTTTGATTCTCTAGCAAACAGTATTGTTTTAATTCTCTAAAATAATCAGGTTTGCAATAATTTACACAACACAAATTATCGCCATCTTGATAATTACAACTGTTACATTCTTCCTTGCAGGAATAAATATTCTTATTTTCGTAAACAATTATTGAATTATTAGTCATTTTCTTTTTTAGTAGGTTTCTGAGCTTCTTTCAATACATTAAACCAGTTTTCTTTTGAACTAATTTCATCAGGCTTACAATTTAAAACTTTTGCAACTGAGTCAATGTCATTATAAAAATATTCATTTAACAGTGGTAATATTCTATTTTTATAAGCTCTTTCAAGTTGCTCTTTATTTTCAACCCCCATTAAATACGAATGACCAATTTGATGATCTCTATCATATTCATTTTTGATTCGGTCATTTATTTTTATTAATAATTCTTCTAAGTCAACACCTTCAATATTTTTTCCACTTAGAAGTTCAGGTTTTGGCATCATTTCCTCAAAATCAAAACGACGTCTTAAGGCGGTATCTAAAAGAGCAATAGAACGATCCGCTGTATTCATAGTTCCAATAATATAAAGGTTATTAGGAACTCCAAAAGTTTCTCTTGAGTATGGTAGAGTAACCGTCATTGGATATTTTGCACCGATACGTTTATCTTCTTCAATAAGAGTTATAAGCTCGCCAAATATTTTTGAAACATCACCTCTGTTGATTTCATCAATGATAAGAACTGCATTGGATGATTGTGAAGTATTGTTGTTATTTATCAAATTTAAAAATGTTTCCCAGTTAATTTTGTCATTGAACATTCCTGTAATAGTTGGTGAAACAAATTTTGAATTATAAATATTCTCTGATGAAATATTGATATTTTTTCTGATCCACTCTACTTTTCGTTGTTGATGCCCATTTTCAGTTTCAGAGTTAAAGTAGTAATTACCTGCTATTTTGGCTATCCCTTTTATGGTATTAATAGAACCAGGTATTACAACAATAACATCTTTTCCATTTTTTATATCTTTATCTATCCAGAGTTTAAATAAATTTAACTGCGAGATGCATTGTTTTCTGCTTTCGAAATTTTCAGGTATTTTATTGGCTATTTCTTCTTGCGTATTACAATCAGAGATATCAATTTCATCTCCCCAATTTATCGCAACACAGTTATTGTCTATACAATATTGAAATATTGACTCATCAGGAATTAATATTTTATAAACACTAATATTATCTTTTTTAAAATTATATTTAACTTTAGTTTCCAGTAACTCTTTTGCACTATTACAAATTTCTTTAAAAATACCACGCCCTAATGTATACATCAATTTGTTATTTTTCAAATCAGGTTTAATACCTTCAACAAATTCTTCATAAGAGTAGGATTGATGGAAAGTTACAAATTCAATTTGACCTTGTTGTTTAAGGCTATCAAATTGCTTTTTTAAATCTTTGTATTTTTTATTATCTACAGAATTATATTTTTCATTATTTATAATTTCCATGGCTCTAATAACTGTATTATAAGTTTTTCCGGTTCCTGGAGGGCCGTATAGAATTTGATTGCGAGGAATTTTTGTCATATCTGCCTCCTTATTTGAATTTTGTTTACAAATCTTTTCTAAACATTTTATTGCCTCTGAATCTTCAAAACTAGTTACTGTTAAGTTGGACTTTAAATAACTTTGAATCTTTGTTGGTAATGCATTTCGTTTTATTTTTTCAAGCCACTTAACAGATCTTATATGTGGATTTTCTTTATAAAAATCTGGAAAATATTCGTAATTACTTGTAATTTTTCCAATATATATAGTTCGATCATTATTATTAGTTATTACATAATCGTTTATTTCGATTTCATTTGCAAATCTCCAACAGCAACCTGTCCATTGATCAATTGTTCCTTGCTTTTCATTAGGGTACTCTTTCAAAATACAATTTTTTACTGTTTCACGGGATTTTCCTTCATAACTTTCGCGTAACCAGCCAATAGCAACGACTTGTTTTTCTAAAAAATCTTGTACATATTCTCCATTATTTGATCTTATAAACCATGCTTTCACCGATGATTTTTTTGTATGATTTTTCAAATATTCTAAATAAAAATCTCTAAATGATAATAATGCTCTTTTATATGCCAAAAAAGTTGTACTTTTTTTGCCATTTTTTTCAAAGTTTAATTTAATTAAATCTAAGGCTTGTTTAAAATCTTTATCTGTTTTAAACATTTCAAAATAATCTAAACCTAATTCTTGAGCGTGTTTTCTGGGATAGTCTGCATCTGAATATTGCGTATTAGCATCAATTTCACTAAGTTTACCATTACTTACTTTATCATTTAAATAATCTTTAAATTCCCTTCTAAGGTCTTTTTCATCAACCATACTTCACTCCTTTTCTACAAGCATAGCACAAAAATTTTGGGGATTTATTCTATACCTAAAATTTCACGCTCGATTTGGCGGATGAAGTCTGAAGAAAGTTCTTTTTTGACTTGGGGAGTTTCGTATGGTGTTTCAAGCTCTTTCAATTCCGGGAATAATTTCAAGATATTCACCAGTGAATAATATTCAGCCTGGCTTATTGGGATTTCTTGTTGTTTGCTGTTTGAAATCCTATTCATAAGCTTTTGGGCAAACTTTTGCAAATCCTCTTTGAACTGGGTTTTATCATACATTGATTCTTTTCGCTTTTTATCCCAATCATATTGCTTTTTCCAGTAAAACAAAGTTCTTTTTGCAATCCCAAGTTCTAAAGAGATTTCACTAACGGTCGAGCCTTTTAAATACATTTGCTCTGCTTGTTTAAATAATTTTATTTTGCTCATTAAAATCCCTCAAAAATTAAGTTTTCTATTCCAAAATGGTTTTTGTCTTGTACTTTTTTAACCTGATAAACGCAACTTCTATCAATCACTCCAAGGTGTTGGAAATACTTTATCAATTGATTTAGAAGTGCCATTGTGTTTTTAATTCTGCGAGGCTTTAGGCGTCTTGATTCGCAGACTTTAAAAAGTTCTTTTATCGACTCAATATCAATTTCATGCAGGTAATAGCAGTTTATAAAAGGTATAATATTAAAATTGAAAATAGCGTTATAGTTCCTATAGGTCTCGAATTTGCAGTATTTTTCGACATAATTTTTCATAAAATATTCTTTTGCATCTTCTATACTAATTTTCAGGTGTTTATTCTTTAGCGGGCTGAATATTTCATAATTTTCACCCGTTTTCGTTTCCTCATTGTATTTATAAATCCCGTTTTCAAAAAGTATTTTATTGCTGTTCAAAAGCTGTTCAAGTTTTGTTTTGCAATCGCATTCTGCTATCAATTCAATATCATCAAGGGTAAATTCTTTTAATCTCTTAGCTAATTTTTCTATATTCATACGAGTTCCTTTATAATTTCAAATGTAATTTCTGTTAGACCATTTTCTTTTGCAATAGTTTCAAGTTTGCTTATAAGCTGTACTATTTGTCTGAACCTATTGTATTTTTTGTGGATATATTCTATCGAATCTGGGGTAAACGGTATTTCAGATAGTTGGCTAAAAATTTGGCTCAAATCTTCTATTTCAAAGGTCTCAAATTTTACAATCTCACTAAATCTGTCATACAGGTGCTTGTATCTTTCAAGTTTTCTAAGAGCCAAGCCCATTCCGACAAAGATTATCGGACAATCGGTTTTATCGTGGATGTCTCTTAGGGTTTCAACACTTTTGTAATTGTTCATCAGGTAGTCGATTTCATCTACAAAAATAATTTTTGGCTTTTGAATAAGTTTGCTAATTACGACATTAAAGTTGTCAGAGGTCAAATACCGAGGGAGTTCGTCCATTTCCCTAACAATTTCTTCAACAAGCCACCTGCTTGTCATAAGGTTTGAGGCTCGAATGTAAATCCCGTCATATTTGCAGGCTAACCAGAGTGCCGTTTGAGATTTTCCAAGCCCCGGCTCGCCATATATAAGTCCCATTTTAGGAATGTTTTTGGGTTTGCTTTTCAGGGCTTCAACTAAGCCTATAAAATTCCTTACATTTCGAGTTTTTATAAAGATTTTTTTCATTTTATCCTTTCTTGGTTGCTCGCAATAAACGGGTATGGCTTTGCCTTAGACCCACTGCTTGCAATCCGCTATTCATATAACAGTTTATACTCCTTTGTTTGTTTAAATTCTGCAATCCAAGTGTCGCTTGGGTTATGTTTTATTAAATATTCATACTTTTCTGAATTGTTTTTGAAAATAGGGAGTGATTTTTCTCCGTTGTTTATTTTTTGAACACCATTTAAACGAGGCTTGAACTTATTGTCACCCTGAACTTGTTTCAGGGTCTCTGGTGTTGCAGATTCTGAAATAAATTCAGAATGACATTCTAAAAATTTTATTTCATCATTAGTCAATAATTTTTTAACTGAGTTTATCGTTTTCCGTTTCAGTTTTTGTTGTTTTTGGATTTTTTGTTTGTAATCCTCTAGATCCTCAACCGTTCCTAAAATCTTTGCCATTGGATGGGTTTCGGTTACTCGCTTCGCGGTGCATAAGTATTCACCTTTTTGGGTAAAAACTTTTACACTAGTCAGATCAAATAGGTTGTATTTTACCAGAACTTTTCCTCTCAGTCCGTATAGTCTTTCGTCAAAATAGTCACAATTTAAGAACCTTACGCCGTTTCGCTGAATTGTTTTGACTTCAGTTGCCAGCATCAAATCGTCAAGCAAACTTATATCAATATTTTGTTTCTTTCGATTTTCTAAAACCTCTGTGATTGTCATATTCGGTGCATTTGTGCAGGGCTGAGAGTTCTTGAACTTAAGCCACATATCAATCATTTTGATTGTTTCTTCTATAGTTGGGATATAATCTTGGTGTAAGTTTTTATGAAAAATTTCGTTTCGTTTCAAGTATGCAGGTTTGTTGATAATTGATGAGCCGACATAACTTGGCATTAGTTTTTCAAATCCTTCTTGAAATTCTTTGAAGAACCTCTCAATAACCTTTGACCTTGCATTATATGGTCTTGCAAATACCGTTTCAATCCCGAGTTTTGCATAGAGTCCGTAAAAGCCTAATTCTCCGAACCCTTTATCATCTGTGAAATACTTTGCTCTAAATGCTCTACCGTTATCTTGATAGACAATTTTGGGTACCATATCGAGGTTTATTATTGCGTTTCTTAGGGCACTTGCAATACATTGGGTGTTTTCTTCAAGCATAATTTCGTACCCGACCAGTGCTGTTGATTTCCAGTCTAAAAATCCGACTAAAGTCGCCCGACAAGGCTTGCCCGTAAACGGATTAATCACCTGAAACGCCAGTTTGTGCCCGTCTGCGACTAAAATATCCCCGACATCAAGCAGACTTGCATCTCTTTTAATATAAGGCTCGACTTTGTCAGAAAGAGCTTTTTCACCATCTCGAGCAAGCACCCATTTGTCGTAATTGTTATCCTTAAACCATTTTGCATAGCGTCTAAATGTAATATCCGCAGGGATAAAACTTTGACCTTGCTCTTTGAGTTTGTATTTTGTAAGTGCGATTGCTTTGCCGATACAAATTCTATTCGGGTGCAGGAGCAAGTCCATAAATATTTTGATTTCTTCATCTGTTAGACATGTTCTGTATTCATTCACAGAAACATATTTGTAATTAGGGATTAATCTTGTATAATCTTCTGTCCCGTCTAAACTTGCTTTCCAACGATGCAGGCTTCCTCGTGAGATTTTACCTAAAACACTGAAAAGGTAAGAATCTGAACTGTTATGCAGTTTGACAAAATCATAGTCTGCTTGAAGTTTGTTGACAGCTTTACGGCGAAACTCTTGCCATTTACGGATTAAATCAAGTTTTGCAAGAGCGTTTTGTTTTGCCTTCTCAGGGGTATATTTGATTGTCTCAACTTGGTTTTCCATTGTCTCAAAATCCTTGTAATGCCTTGTGCAACACATTCATCACTCTTGTTTCAAAGAAAGTCAAGTCCTGAAATTATAATAAAATGTAAAATTAAAAATATACTTAATCTATAGTTTAATTCAAATAAATAATATATAAACAAATTTTATAAGTATCTTCCATATTTAATTTTAATAAATTTGTCCCAACTATTGACTTTTTGTCCCAAGTATCATATGATATATTTGAGGTAATTAAATCATGAAAAAGAAAAATGTCATAAACTTAATAAAATATCACGCAGAAAAAAACGAAGCTGCATTTAGACAAGAAGCATATATAATAGCTAAGGATTTTGATAATGAGAAAGATTATAGCTTGGCTCAATATATAGTCTCTTTATTGTCTGATGCAAATAATTTTTGTCCGCAGTTTCAAGAAGAAGATTGTCGATTTTTAAAAAAGGTTGAGTTTGGAAATGAGCCTTTACCACTACCAAGTATTATAGAAGATAATATTGTCGGTATAATAAATGCGATAGGACATAATGCTGGAGTTAATAAATTTTTATTTGAAGGTCCGCCTGGAACAGGTAAAACCGAGAGTGTTAAGCAAATCGCAAGAATATTGGATAGAGATTTGTATATGGTTGATTTTGATAATATTATTGATAGCAAATTAGGTCAAACATCAAAAAATATCTCTGCGTTATTTAATGAGTTACATAAAATTTCTCAACCACAAAAAATTATTATTTTGTTTGATGAAATCGATGCCTTAGCTATCGACAGAATAAATTCAAATGATTTACGAGAAATGGGTAGAGCCACTTCATCGTTATTAAAAGGGTTTGATGGACTTGATAATAATATTGTTATTATTGCAACAACCAACTTGTATAAAGCTTTTGATAAGGCTTTAATAAGACGATTTGATGCAATTGTTAATTTTAGTGAATATACACAAGCTGATCTAGTAGAAGCAGCAGAAAAGATATTAAACAAATTGCTTAACAGATTTAAGACAGCAGGACGCAATATTACGTTATTTAGGAAAATACTTAATACAGCCGATCAATTACCTTATCCTGGAGAGTTAAAAAATATTTTAAAAACATCTTTAGCTTTTAGTGATCCTAGTTATGAATATGATTATTTAAAAAGAATTTATAATTCACTTAATAAAGAAAATAGTAATTCCCTAAAGAATATTCAAGATAAAGGTTTTACAGTAAGAGAAATTGAAATTTTGACAGGAGTATCAAAAAGCCAAGTATCAAGAAAACTTAAGGAGATAAAATAAAATGAATTCAACACTTCAATTAAAAGGGACTTTTGAACAAAGAAAAAATGATGCAGCTTTTGGATCTCCAAACTTGCCAGCAGGCGAATCAATAAATTCTGAGAAATTAGAAGAATTGCTTTCTGATTTGGAAAGATTATATGATTTTTGGCAAAAAGACAATACTGTACCAGGCGCTTTAGTTAGTGTTTATTATAACAAGATAGCTGCCAAAAGTAACCGAATACAAAGGATTTTATCATCTGGTAATAATAGTATAAGAGGTGCTCGTTACGATAATAGTAACTCCTTGAGACATATAATTACGCATTATGTATCATTGAAAGAATTAGAACAATCAATAAATGAAGTTAAAGAAGCAATATCTATACTAAATGAAAAATTTAACGGTTTAATTTCTTACGACAAAATAAAAGAAATTACTACAAAAGGTTTTAATGATAAAGTTTTGTTTAAAAATTCTAACCTTTGTAAAACAAATTTTTTAAGAATAATTGTAGATGCTTATTATGTTGAAAAATTTGATATTTTAAAAGATAAAACTGTTTTGCAAGAAGCTTCAATAATTACTATTTTTAAAACGATTTCTGACACTGAAAGTTTATTAAAAAAAATAGGTATAAGAATTGATAACAACAGAATAATAGATGAAACTACAATATATTTGTATCCTGATGAGCTAAGCCTCTTAAAAGCAAAAGCACCATATTTAATATCTATGGCAGTGCACGATTTATCTGAATTGACCAAAAATGATTTTGAATTTGCTGGGGAAACTGAGGCTAGATATATTGCATCACCTAAAAATGAACCTACAATTGGAGTAATTGATACGTCCTTTGATCAAGGTGTATATTTTTCAGAGTGGGTAGAAACTACAAATCTATTATCTAAAGATATTCCTATCTCTGATAGTGATTATGTTCATGGAACAGCTGTATGTTCTATTATTGTAGATGGTCCGTCTTTAAACCCAGATTTAGATGATGGTTGTGGACACTTCAAAGTAAAGCATTATACCGTAGCAGCTGGAAGTCAATTTAGTTCTTTTAGTATAATTAAAAATATTGAAAAAATTGTAGCAATGAATCCAGAGATTAAAGTTTGGAATTTATCATTGGGATCAAAAATGGAAGTAAATTCTAATTTTATATCACCAGAGGCCGCAATTCTTGATAAAATCCAAAGTGAAAATGATGTTATCTTTGTTATTTCTGGAACAAACAAAAAAGATAATGAAAAAGATAAAGCAATAGGTGCACCTGCAGATTCAATTAATTCTTTAGTTGTCAATTCAGTTACAAGAAATGGGGATCCAACTCCTTATACTAGAACAGGTCCGGTATTATCGTTTTTTATAAAACCTGACATATCATACTTCGGAGGAGATAATTTAAGTAAAATCCGTGTGTGTACAAATAAGGGTATTGAATTTGTGCAAGGAACATCATTTTCAGCACCTTGGGTAGCAAGAAAGTTGTGTTATTTAATGTCCATATTAGGACTATCACGTGAAGAAGCAAAAGCTCTTTTAATACATTCTTCTACAACATGGCAAAAACAACAATTTGATATTTTTAAAATTGGACATGGTATTATCCCGCAGCGAATTGAAGATATTGTAAACACTAAAGATGATGAAATCCAATTTATTATATCAGGTGTTTCGGAAGAATATGATACATATAATTATAAACTTCCAATTCCTATACATCAAAATAAACATCCCTTCATTGCAAAAGCAACACTATGTTACTTTCCTAAATGTTCTAGAAATCAAGGAGTAGATTATACTAACACAGAGCTTGACATAAAAATTGGAAGAATAAAAGATAAAGAAATTAAATCTATTGATAATAACTATCAAGATTCAAAAGGTATATTTATCAAGGAAAAAGATGCACGCCAATATTTTAGAAAATGGGATAATATAAAACACATAAGAGAAATTTTAAAAACTAGAAATATGCCAAAAATAGCATATACTCCAAAAGGTTTATGGGGAATAAGCTTGAAAACAAAAAATAGGTTAAATCCAGAAGATGGGAAAGGATTAAAATTTAGTATTATCGTTACTTTAAAAGAATTGAATGGTGTTAATAGAATTGATGACTTTATTCGAAATTGTTTGCTAAACGAATGGTTTGTAAATAAAATCGATATAGAAACTAGAATTGATATACACAATATTGCAGAAGAAGATATTAATTTTGAAGAGTAACAAGGAGTTTTTATGAGTAAAAAACTAATACCTATGGCTATATGTTATGATTTTGACGGCACGCTATCACCTGGTAACATGCAAGAATATGAATTTATGGATAAACTTGGAGTTAAAGCTATGTGGTTTTGGAAAAAATCGCTCAAATTTTCTAAAGCACAGAATGCTGATCCAATTTTATCATACATGAAACTTATGCTAGAGGAAGCACAATATAAAGGTCTACCTGTAACAAAAGATTATTTTAACAAATGCGGAAAAAATGTAGAATTTTTCCCTGGTGTTGCTGAATGGTTTAAAAGGATTAATAATTATGGAAGAGAAAGAGGCGTAGAAGTTTCTCACTACATAATATCTTCTGGGCTGAGAGAAATGATTGAAGGAACTGCTATTGCAAAAGAATTTAAATGCATATTTGCTTCATCTTTTATGTATAACCCAAGTAATGTTGCTTATTGGCCAGCAAATGCAGTAAATTATACGGCAAAAACTCAATATTTATTTAGAATAAATAAAGGCTGTTGTGATATTAATGATAATAAAATTATTAACCAATATATTCCTGAAGAAGATCGAGCAATACCTTATAAAAATATGGTATATATAGGTGATGGTGATACTGATATCCCATGTATGAAATTAGTCAAATTATCAGGTGGACATTCTGTAGCTGTATATAATTCTAGAAAAAAGGATAGAAAAAATAAAGCACAAAAGTTAATTACTGAAGATAGAGTTAACATATGTGCAAATGCTGATTATAGAGAAGGGAAAAAACTTGATAAATATGTCAAATCAATTATTAATAAAATAGAATTAGAGAATAAAATCAAAAAACTAGAGAAATAAATTTCATATTGAACTAACTATAAAATATGAATTTGAGAGAGCCTAAATTCTCAACCATAGTAAAAATATTCCATGAATTAGGTTATGAACTGGAAATTGCTTAAATATCCAAATCTCATTGATAATTTGTAATATCTCAATTTGTAAGCAAAAGTAAAATTGCACTTTGTTGCACTTAATTACACTGGCTTTAAACAGGCTTTGTGGGCGGGTTAGACCCTGAAATAAATTCAGGGTGACAAAATTTTAGTGCAATTTAGTGCAAGAATTGAGTAGTTAAGTGCAAGAAAAGAATGGTACATCTCAATACAAAAAAACAGCCTCAAATCGGCGGTGTGTTTGATTTTTTATTAAAAATTCCCCGTCTCAATGTCCCAGAAACCTATTATTGATTTTTTATTAAATTTTCCCTGTCTCAATGTCTCAGAAACCTATTACTATTAATTACCTGCAAAAATTTCGCATCCAATAAAGGTTCATAATATATAGATTTATATATTTATACATGCACTCAGTGGACTGGGACCATCAGCCCATATCTATTCAGTTAAAAATGTAATTTATCTTAATTTGTTCTTTTTTAATACCTCCTTATTAACTTTTACATACACATTAATCGCTCTTGTAGCAATAAAAGTCAAGTCATTTGCTCAAAACTTTTTATTAAGAACTTATTAAGAATAAACACCACAAAATTGACAAAGTGTCTGCTATAGTTTACACTATTAATATGAACACGCGAATTGTAAAAATTGCCCAGTTAGCAAACGACAAGGCACCATTTATTGAATGGATGAATTCGCTTGATAAAAATACAAAAATAAGAGTACAAAGCAGGTTAACAAGGTTATTGGAAAATAATTTTGGAGACCATAAGAAAATAGACAATGAAATATCCGAATTAAGATTTAAGTTTGGGTCCGGATATCGGATTTATTATACTGAAATAGATAATATAATAGTTTTACTTATTAATGGTGGCGATAAATCAACACAAAGTAAAGATATCCTAAAAGCAAAAAGTATACTTCAAGAATGGAGAAACTTACAATGAAAGAATTAAAACATACAATAGATTTGGAAAATTATATAGTTAACGACTTAAAAACTGATGAAGATATTAAATTATATCTAAATACAAGTTTAAAAGATTATATTGAAGATGGTGATTTTAATTCTTTTTATAGAGCATTAGAAATTGCCATCAAATCAAGAAATTCAATTTCAGGTTTTGCAAAGAAAATTGGAATGTCTAGAACTCATTTATATAGTTTATTTAAAAATGAAAAAGAACCTAAATTTTCAACCATTGTAAAAATATTCCATGAATTAGGATATGAATTAGAAATTGCGTAAATATCCAAATCTTATTGATAATTTGGGGTATCTCAATTTGTAAGCAAAAATAAAATTGCACTTTTTTGCACCTATTTGCACCAGGCGAAACTTTAAATACCAAGGCGATTTTAGGCTAAAATGATTTTTAATTTTTGACTTTGGAGTGCAAAAGAGTGCAAGAAAAGAGTACTTAAGTGCAAAAAATGTCCCCTACATCTCAATACTAAAAAACAGCCTCAATCGTGCTGTCTGTTTGATTTTTTATTAAATTTTCTCTGTCTCAATGTCCCAGAAACCTATTATCCTGCTCTAAATTAAGAGCGATATGGATATTTCCTTTAACCGAACAATTAAAAAACACACCCGCTAGTGTTCGGATGTGTCTTTTAAACTGGGCCGCAGTGGACTCGAACCACCGACCTCACCCTTATCAGGGGTGCGCTCTAACCACCTGAGCTAGCAGCCCGTATATTTTCATTCTATCACGTAATATTTCTTATTCAATGTACCTCGGGCTTGACCCTTATCAGGCCTCTCTCAAAACGATACTTAATCGTTTTGTTCGGCAGAGTGCTCTAACCACCTGAGCT
>CALUUN010000035.1 GCA_944323995.1 Candidatus Gastranaerophilales bacterium
ACTTCGTCTGCTATGCATACTGGCTCATTCTTACCCACCTTCTCATAAGGCAAATTATCGGAAGAAATAATATGCTTAAATGTTTTCATGGTAAAATCTCCTTATGAAAAGATTTGAAGATTCACTGACCAAGAAAATATATGATGATATCCATGGTTTCATTGCAATTAATGAAGCTGAAAAGAAATTATTAGGTACATTATATTTTCAACGATTAAATCATATAAAACAACTTAGCCTATCATATTTTGTTTTCCCAGGAGCTGTGCATACGAGATTTTCGCACTCCCTAGGAGTTCTCTATATAACTGAAAAACTCATTCAGCATATAAAGAAAAAAGGCCATAAAGACTTTAATGATTCTAAAAAACACCAAATTGTCAGATTAGCAGCATTACTTCATGATATTGGGCACTATCCTTTATCTCATACAATTGAGAAGTCATATATGGAATTCTCTCACTTCCTTAGTTCAAAGGAAAAAATGACGATCCCTGATTTAGAAAATAATAATTTGAAAGATTTTTGTGATAGTCAAGATATAAATCAATTTTTAAAATACTATGCAAAAAGTAAAGATTCTGAAATTAATCATGAAGAATTTGCAAGATTTGTTATTGAAAGCGAACCTTTTAAAAAGATTTTATTTAAATTATTTCCTAAATTAAATGATGAAGATCTTGACATAATTTGTAAATTAATAACCGGAAAATACATAAATGATGAATATTTTATTGCATCAAAGTTGATAAATTCTCGTTTAGATGCTGATCAAATGGATTATATGATGAGAGATACAATAAATACAGGTATAAATGCTTCTATTGATTTAGATTACATCATAAATAATATTGATATTTGTGAAAAAATATACCCGGACGAAATCAAACGTAAAACAATAGCATTTAATGTTAAAGCAATTCAAGTAATTGAACAATTCTTGTTATCAAAATATTATTGGTATGCAAATATTTTATTCTATAATAAGGCATATATTGTGAATAATATTGCACAAAGAATATATTCACATTTGTTGATTAATAATAAGATAGATTCGGATTATACTACAATCGAAAATTTTAAAAATATTTTAAACAATAACCCAGAAAAATTTTTCTTTTTTAACGATGACTATTTTTGGGAAAAAATTCAAGATATCATTAAAGAAAATAATGGTGATTTGGTATATAAACTAGCAAATTCGCTAATTAAAAGAACTTTCCCTGATATTAAAGATGATACATTTTTTAGCAATAATTTTAAATCAGAGATTTTAGTAAATTATAGTCAGATTTTATCTAATAATACTAAATTTAAGAATGGATTAGATGAATTTAATAAAAAAATATCACAGTTTAATAAGGATGGGCAGAAATATTTTGGTGTTTGTATAGAAAAAAGTATTGCTCCTGAGGCTATAGCAAAAGAATATCAAGATGACAAGCAGATAAACATAATAGTACAAAAAAATAATTGTAAGAATATCATGGATCTTAAAAATCAATTTTTTCAATTATTTCTATTTGACCACCAAGCTGAAAATAACGATGGCAAAAATAACAATATAAAAGAGTTAAAATCATTTAAAGTATACGATTTTAATAAAATTCTAAATTAAGCAGCAAGTCTTTGTTGATAAGATACTAGATTATTTACTATATTATTAAATTCAGGTAAATGCCCTTTTAAACGTTGTAACTCATTACTACGTTGTTCATCTGTCCAGTTAGGATAATGATTAGATATAAAGTCATAAGTAGTATAAATCTCTAATATATTGACAATATTAGGATCATTAGCAGGAAAAACTTCAGTAATTCTATTTATTACTCCTCTTAAATTTTCATCAATTTCTACAGTATTTATAGTACTTTTTTTTCTGGTAATACCATATAAAGTATCTGCTAATTTTGAATTATATGGTCCGTTAATATACAAAGAAAAAGATCCATCAATTGGTAAATTATAAAATTTACCTAAAATATAACAATATTTTTGAGCTTTTATTCTTTCATCTTTATTTCCAGTAAAAGCATTAAAATCAATGCCAATTTCAGTTAATACAGTATATAGCCAATTCAAAAACATATAATATTATGATCCCATGGTTTAATTGTTAATACATCATCTATGAGAATGATAGCATAAATATTAAAAAACACAAATTTAGTAATATGTGTAATATATGCTTGATTTTAATCTGATTTTAAGTAATGAATACGACACGTTGAAGGAGGTTGTATGGAAAAAGTCGGATTGAATATTACTCCAAAAGAGTTTAAGCAATTAAGCAAGTGGGCGGAAAATATTTATAATACTGCCGTAGTCATTGATTACTTTGTAGTTAATCAGCCTGAGATTGAAGAGTGTTATAATCTTGCGCCGGTAGTTAAGCACTTGCGCAACGATGCGGATGTCTTAAATGCATTCTTTATAGACCACGAAAAAGATGTCGAAATTTAAATGCCGTTTAAAAGGTGTTTAATCGGTGTTCAAATCGTGTTCAAAAATTATTGTATTGGAATGATACTTTTTAGACATATATAGTTGATGTTTTGCACTGAAAGAGTGATGAATGGTGTAGCTTGAAAGGAGCATACTATGATTGAAATCGGCAAAAAG